>JBDIWC010000017.1:0-74585 GCA_039794085.1 Gemmatimonadales bacterium | reverse complement strand
GGGGCCCACGAGGGGCACGAGGCGCCCCGGCGGCCAGACCGGAATCGACCCGGTGGGGGGTGGGACCCCGGATCCCGGGCCAGGCCACCCGACCCCCCGGGGGTTCGACCCCCCCCCCCCCCCCCCCCCCCCCCCTCCCCACCGTGTCCGCTTCGGCGCAGCAGGGCCGCGAACACCGGCACCCCGACGAGAGCCGTCACCACCCCCACCGGCAGTTCGACCGGCCGCGCGACCGTGCGCGCCAGCACATCCGCAACGACCAGCAGTGTTCCTCCCGTGAGAAACACCGCGGGGAGGAGCAGTCGATGGACCGACCCCACCAGTCGGCGGGTGAGATGGGGCACGACCAGTCCCACGAATCCGATCATGCCGCACACGGCGACGCTTGCCGCCGTGAGAAGGGAGGCGGCCGCCAGGACCTCCCGCTTGGCCCGCTCCACGTCGGCGCCAAGATACTCCGCCGGTTCCTCCCCCAGCGCCAGCAGATCGAGCGTGCGGGCGCGCACCAGGAGCATCCCGATCGGGAGGATGGCATAGGCGGCGAAGATCCCGGTGGCCCGCCACGACGCGGCGCTGAATCCCCCCAGAAGCCAGAGGAAGGCATTCCGCAGCTCGGCGGCGGAGCTCAGGGTGAGGATCGCGGTCATGATGGCGGCGGCAAAGGCACCCACGGCCACGCCCGCCAGGAGCAGGATCCGGGAATCGAGGCGCCGCCCAGTCACCAGTGCCAGGCGATAGACCAGGCCGATGGCGAGAAGCGCCCCGACAAAGGCCGCGAGCGGAACGGCCCAGGGGGAGAGGGGACTCCAGGCCATCACCATCACCGCCCCGAGACCCGCGCCCCCCGAGAGGCCGAGGAGGTAGGGATCGGCCAGGGGGTTGCGAACCACGGCCTGCAACCCCGCCCCGGAGAGGCCGAGCCCCCCTCCCACCAGGAAGGCCAGGAGAACGCGGGGAGCCCGAATACCCCGGATGATGAGGGCACTGTCCCCACTTCCCTGCACCAGGCCGAACCAGGCCTCGGCGGGCGAGATCGCGGTGGAACCCATTCCCAGGCCCAGGATGAGGGCCAGGAGGGCAAGCCCGGCGATCAGCACCATTCCGCGACTCCGGGTCATCGGGGCACGGTGGCAGCGAGCCGGTCCCGCAACTGGCGGACCGCCTCGGGGGCACGAGGGCTGGGGCGCGCAAACTCCGAGCCGGTGACGCGCAGAAAGCGCCCCTCGCGAATGGCTCGGACCACCTGCCATTCCTCTCGTTCCTGGACCGCCGGAGGACCCTCCGAGGTGACGAGCACCAGGTCGGGATCGCGAACCACGATGGTCTCGACATTCACGGGGGCGGAGGAGGCCGCGATGTCGGCAAAGGTGTTGCGGGCCCCCGCGGCCTCCAGGAGTTCCGACAGAAAGCTCCCCCGGCCCAGAACGATTGGAGGCTGATCCCAGGCCAACAGGAGGACCGACGGAGCGTCCACCGACACATCCCCCGTGTGTCGTGCCGCTTCAAACCGGCGGGTATAGTCGGCGAGGACCGAATCGGCCGCCGGCTCCCGTCCCGTGGCGCGGCCGAGGAGCGCGATCTGCCGGACCATGTCGTCCAGACGATCGGTCTGGAGGAGGAGGACGGGGATGCCGAGCTCGTCCAGACGCCGGGCGGCTCGCAGGTTGGCCTCGGAACGGTAGAGGACGACGAGATCGGGGCCGGTGGCCACGATCGCCTCGAGGGAGGGGTCGATGCCATTCCCCAGGTCGGGAACGCGGCGTGCCTCCGCCGGATGGTCGCCCCAGCTGCTTCGGCCCACGACGAGCGGCCCTGCCCCGATGGCGAAGAGCCACTCGGTGGTGGCGGGAATGAGGGAGACGATGCGCCGGGCCGGCCGGGGGAGCGCCACGCGTCTCCCGGAATCATCCTGGAGAGTGAGGGGACCGGGCTCGGCGCGAGGACCGGGCTCGCAGGCAAGGAGACCGACCAGGGAGAGGAGCAGCAGGGCGGGCGTGGTGGGGCGGGCGGACATCGGCGGGCAAGTTACGCTCGCCGGGAGGAGGCGGCAAGCCGGTCCTCGATCTCCCGCTTCAGCAGGGCGCGTTCGGCCTGGTACCCCGCCCACCGTTCGGGCCCCACGGCGGCCTCCCGGCCGGCGTATTGGGCGTCGAGATCGGCGATGCGATCGAGCAGCTCTCCGGTTCGGAGCGGTGGCCCCCGAGCGGGGGCGGGTCGACGGCGCCGCACCAGGGCCAGGGCCAGCGTCGCGAAGGACAGCACCGTCCCCCCGACCAGGAGGAACATCCAGGCCCGGGGGGAGAGGCCGTCGCGGAAACGGAGAGTGAGGGTCGCCCCGTCCGGTCCCACCGAGCCGGCCCACCGCTGGAAGGTGCGCCCGTCGATCGCCTCCTCGTCCCCGGGGGTGAGAGCCACGCCCGACACCTCAACGCCGCGTTCCTCCAGCAACAGGGTGAGCGTGTCGACGGGCCCGGGCAGCCGGAGGGAGACCTCTCCCGGCCGGGGAGCGAGGTCGTACTCGATCAGGAGCTGTTTCTCTCCCGGGGCGATCGGGGCGAGGACACGGATCGTTCCCTCCCGCACGTCGAGGGCGTCCTGCGACACGTCACTCTCGGGGGTGGCGTGCACGTCGAGGGCGCCCCCCGGGGTGGGAATCTCCCAGACCGATCCCTCCGGAGAGCCGGCCACGCGGGTGCGGGTACCCCGGTTGGCCAGCATCACCAGGTCCACCACCTGCCGCCGTCCCGCCCGGTCGGGAACGGGAATGACGAGGTGCCGTTGCGCGACCACGAGGGGAGCGGCGGAGGCGGTGTCGGCCACCAGGATCTGGAGCGCGGTGTCCGGGGCACCCGATCGCGCGGAGATCGGCGTGGAGAAATACTCGATGCCGCTGTGTCGCGCGCTCAGGATGTGGAGGGCGGCGGTATCGGCGGGAAAGGTGAAGTGGAATCGTCCGGAGGCCGGGGTGACGAGGGAGTCGATCGGTCCCTGGCGCTCCGGGCCGATGCGGTGGAGGACAACCCGGACTCCGGCGACGGGGAGGGTGTCGGAGCCCGTCACCCGGACCACCTGCCCCGCGGTCCGGGTGGGGTCCTGGGCATGGACAGGGGACCACCCCGACGCCAGGAGGGCCCACCCGAGGAGCAGGAGACTACGGTTGGAAGCGCCCAAAATCCTGGGGATCGAGCCCTTCCAGATACTTGCGGAGGGTGTCGGCGGCATCGGCAATGTCGGGGTCCGGCAGGTCGGTTCCCTCGCGCAGGAGCGACTCATTGATGAACACCGGTGCTCCGGTGCGCAAGGCGAGGGCGAGACTGTCGGAGGGGCGGGCATCGACCCGGAAGACCTGCTCGCCGCGCCGGATCATGAGGGCTGCATGATAAGTGCTATCCCGCAGCTCGGTGATGAGCACCCGGGACAACTCGCCCCCGAGGCCTCGCAACACCTGCTTGAGGAGATCGTGGGTGAGGGGACGCGGCGGGCGATGCCCCTGAAGTTCCATCGCGATGGCCGTGGCCTCCGGAGTGCCGATCAGGATGGGCAGCACCCGCTCGCCGTCCACCTCCCGGAGAATAACCACGGGCGAGTGACTGGCCCGATCCAGCCCGAGGTGGGCGATCCGCATCTCCAGCATGCTCTGATGCTCCTCCCGCCGCCTCAGCCGACGGCGGTCAACAGATCCTGGACCCGGTCGGTGCGTTCCCAGGAAAACATGGTGACCATCCGGCCCCCACGCCGGACCGAGACCGGCTTCCGGCCGAAGTGACCGTAGGCGGCCGTGGACCGGTAGATCGGCTGGGTCAGCTCCAGGGCCTCGACAATCCCCGCAGGTGTCAGGTCGAACACCGCCCGCACCGCCTGCTCCAGGCGCCGGTCCGACACGACGCCGGTTCCGAAGGTCTCCACCAGCACCGAGACCGGGTCGGCCACTCCGATGGCATAGGCCAACTGCACTTCACACCGGGTGGCCAGTTTGGCCTCCACGATGTTCTTCGCCACCCAGCGCGCCGCGTACGTGGCGGACCGGTCGACCTTCGAGGGATCCTTCCCGCTGAAGGCTCCCCCTCCATGGCGTGCCATGCCACCGTAGGTATCCACGATGATCTTGCGACCGGTCAATCCCGCGTCTCCATGGGGCCCGCCCACCACGAACCGGCCGGTCGGGTTGACATGGATCTTCGGCCGGGCGCCCTCGAACCCGAAGGCCTCCAGCACCGGCCGGATGACGTCCTCCGTCATCGCCCCGGCGATCCGCTTCTGGGTCAGCTCCCGCCCATTCACCTTCTCGGCGTGCTGGGTGGAGAGCACGACGGTACGGACCCGCACCGGGCGATCTCCCTCGTACTCGACCGACACCTGGGTCTTGCCGTCGGGGCGCAGCCAGTCGTGGTGGGGGAGGTCCCCCTTCCTTTTCCGGACCGCCGCCAACCGCTCCGCCAACCGATGGGCCAGCATGATCGGGAGGGGCATCCGCTCCCGGGTTTCCCGGGTGGCATACCCGAACATCATCCCCTGGTCCCCCGCGCCCTGGGGGCCCTTCCGGCGATTCACCCCCTGGGCGATGTCGGGGGACTGGCGGTCGATCGAGGTGAGCACGGCGCAGGTTTTGGCATCGAACCCGAAGCTGGCGTCATGATACCCGATCTCGTCAACGGTCCGGCGCACGATGTCCGGGATGTGGACATAGGTCGTCGTGGTGATTTCCCCCGCCACCACGGCCATGCCGGTGGTGACGAGGGTTTCACAGGCCACCCGGGCGAGCGGATCGTCGGTCAGGATCGCATCGAGGACGGCATCGGAGATCTGGTCCGCCACCTTGTCGGGATGGCCCTCGGTCACGGACTCGGAGGTGAAGATGTGGCGATTCGCGGAGGCAGCCATGGATCCTTCGAGTGGAGGTTGTCAGGACGGCACACCGGTGCCGGAACCGGGACGCAAGCTAGCGCCCCTCCGCACAAGGGGCAACGCCGGTCAGAGGCGCAGTTGGGCGAGATCGAGGTGCGGGGAGACCGCTTCGGCAAGGACCTGCTCCACCGCCGCGGCCCCCGGAACCTCGAGGGCGGCGAGGGCGGCCGACCGGCACACCGCAATCGGGACCGCCCGGATGATCCACTTGAGCATGAGAATGGTCGGCGGTGCCACGCTCAGGACCCGGTAGCCCAGCCCGAGGAGCAGGATCGCGGTGAGAGGGTCGGACGCCATCTCGCCGCAGACGCTGAGCGGGATGTTTCCGGCCCGGGCCGCGGATTCGATGGTGGCCAGTTGGCGCACCACGGCGGGGTCGTGCGGGGTGAACCGGGGAGCCAGGCGGGCGTTTCCCCGGTCCACGGCCAGGGTATACTGGGTCAGGTCGTTGGTGCCGACGCTGAAGAAGTCACTGACCCGGGCCAGGTGGTCGGCCAGGAGCACGGCGGCCGGGGTTTCGATCATCACCCCGAGCGGCACCGACTCCGCCGCCGGCACTCCCGCCTCGGCGAGGGACCGGGCTTCCTCCTGGAGAAGTCTCCGGGTCTGGACGACTTCATCCACGCTGGTGACCAGGGGAATCATGAACCGGAGATTGCGCCCCCGGGCGGCCCGGAGGATGGCCCGGAGCTGGGGCCGGAACACCTCTTCCTGATCGAGACAGACCCGCACCGAGCGCCACCCGAGGGCGGGATTCGCCTCGGCGGGCGCCTCGAAGGCAGCGGGAAACTTGTCCCCCCCGAGATCGAAGGTTCGGATGGTCACAGCATGGGGAGCGAAGGCCGAGGCAATCCGCCGGAAATAGGCGACCTGCTCCTCTTCCGTCGGGAGTTGCGCCTTGCCCGTCACCAGAAACTCCGTCCTCAGGAGACCCACGCCCTCCGCGCCATGGCGCACGGCAAGGTCGATCTCCTCCGGCAAGTCGACGTTTCCCTGCAGCGTGATGGTGCATCCGTCCGGGGTGACGGAGGGTTGGTCGAGCACCCCCTCGAAGGTGAGTTCCAGCTTCTGCCGCCGGGTCACGAGGTGCCGGGTCCGGAGTACTTCATCCTGGCTCGGGTCGATCACCACCGTCCCGGCCCGTCCGTCGAGCATGACGGTGGCGCCCTGGGTGATGCGGTCGAGGGCTCCCTCCACACCCATGACCGCGGGGATCCCCAGCGAATGGGCCAGGATCGCCGCGTGGGAGGTGCGGGTCCCCTCGACGCTGATCATGCCCACCAGGTGCTCCCGGTCGAGCTGCACGGTGAGCCCGGGCGAAATCTCCTGGGCCACCACGATGACCGGCCCCGCGATCGTCCCCATCACCAGGTCATCTTCCGACCACCCCATGAGGTGCCGCAGCACCCGGGTTTGCACCGCGGCCAGATCGGCGAGGCGCTCCCGGAGGCGGAGATTGCCGGCACCGGACCAGGCCACGCGCATTTCCAGCGCCTTGAACTCGAAGGCGGTTTCGGCGCTGAGGTTGTTGTGGGTGATCAGATACTCGACCGAGGCGAGGAAATCGGGATCCTTCGCCATGAGGATCTGGGCATCGAAGATCCCTGATTCGACCGGACCCGCACGCTCCCTCACCCTCTCTCTCAACTGCTCCAGGTGCAGCACGACGGCGTCGATGGCGGCACGCAGCCGAGCCAGTTCTCCCTCGACCTCCGAGGCACCGATGCTGCGATCGGGGACGTCGGGAAAGCGCGCATCAACGATACGAGCCGGAGCAATGGCGACTCCGGGGCTCACCCCGATCCCGGTCAGAGTGCGGGAGGCGGTCACGTCTCGTTGAACCCGTTCCGGACCAGAGTGGCCAGGGCGTCGGCCGCCGCCTCGGCGTCTGTCCCGCTGGCCCGGATGGTGATCGTGCTGCCGCACTCCGCCTCGAGCAGCATCACCCCCATGATGCTCTTCCCATTGATGGTCATGTCACCCTTGGTCACCGAGATCTCCGACGCAAAGCCTCCGGCGAGCTTCACGAACTGGGCCGCGGGACGGGCGTGCAGCCCGAACGAATTGACGATTTCGACCTGTCGTTCGATCACACGGTCCCCCAGCGCCAGAGGGTCACCACCAGGACCACCACCACCGTGAGCATGGACGGGGAAATCCGCCACCATGCCGACCGGACCACGATGGCCAACCCCACCATCACGAGGACGAGGGCCAGCGGCCAGACGCCGGACCCCGGGCCCAGCACCCCGCGAGCCGCGAAAGAAAGCGCCGCACCACCCAGCAGGGCGGCCGCGGCACCCACGCGGGCGGTCCACTGCCCCAGCGAAGAGGCAGCAAGCGCGCTTCCGACCCCGAGGCCGTGCCTCCACCCGAACCGGAGCCCCCAGATGCCACTCACCACTCTGATCGCATTGTACACCAGAACGGCCCCCAGAACCGCCCCCCCTCCCCACCCGAGCCCGACCCCCACCATCCCCACCGCCATCGCGGCGGGCACGAGACCGGCCCAGAAGAGCTGATCCCCGATCGCGCCCAAGGGACCGGCCAGAGCCACCCGAAGCCGCTGGATCTGCGACTCCGGGGCCTCGGCGCACTCGGCCCGGGCCAGGGCCGCGACCGCCACGCCGGCCAGGTTCGGATTGGCGTTGAAGAACCCGCCCGCCCGGGCCACCGCTCGATGGTAACGCTCCTGGTCCCGGTCGGCGAGGGTTCGAAGCAGGGGCAAGGAGGCGAACCCCACTCCGACCCCCTGCATGACGTCGTGGTTCCAGGAGGCCTGAAGCACAAGCAGGCGGGGAAACACGGCGAACAGACTCATGCGAGAACCGCCAGTCCCGCGATCCCGGCCCCGAGCCCGACCGCGAACCACCACCAGCGGGGAGCTCGTCCCGAGGTCCGCCAGAGGCCCCGAGCCGCGGTGAGCAGCCCTCCCCCGAGCACCACACCCCGGAGCACCGCATCCTCCCGGAGAGAGGCCGGTGGCATCGGCGCCACGGAGACCAGAGCCAGTCCTCCCCCCACCAGCAGAAGGCTCCGGACCAGGTCGCGCAGCAGGCCGGCCCCCTGGATTCGCCCCAGGACGACCGGGTCGCCGCGCAGCAACCGGCCCTGATGACGGCGAATGCTCCTGGCGTTGGCCTGCCGCAACCACTGCATGGTCCAGCCCCCGAGGTGCCCGAGCGCCAGCCCGGCCGCACCGGCCAGTCCCACCGCACCCGGCCCCCCCCCCCACGACGCCGCCGCGGCCACGGCTACCACCGTGGCGGTTCCCAGGTCGGGGTACCACGCGGCACCGACCGCCAGGGTGTCCAGGGCAAAAAGCTCCATCAACACCCCGAGCTGCAGGCCCAAGCCCGGTTCCCCGAGCAGCAGACCGGTGACGGTTCCCGCCACCAGGGGCCGGGAGAGGAGCGCCTGGGGACCCGACACCAGATCCACTCCGACGACTCCTCCCCAGAGGAGCACTCCCACCCACACCGGGAAGTCGGTCATGAGGGGAGTTCCTCCGCCTCGATGGCCCGGGTGGCGGGAACATCCTGGGCGGTGACATGGGCACCGGAGCGCCCCAGGCCGCGGATCATCTCCTCCTCGTCCGGGGACAGGTAGAGCCAGGGAAGAACCTGGCGGCGCCCCGGCCCCGCGTGGATGCCCCCCAGGTTCACCTCGGCCAGGGTCCCGGGATGGGCCTCATGCAGGGCGACCATGGTGGCGAGAGAACCGGTCACCACGATCGTGCGGACCGCATCGGCCTGCCAGCCGGGAAGGGCCACCGCCGCTTCGGCGTCATCGACAAAGGAGACTTCGAGGCCCTCGGGGAGGGCCATCCGGTAGAGTTCCTGTTCCCACCCGCTGTTCCGGACCTCCCGGTCCACCACCACGATGCGGGTAGCCCGGAGGGGAGCGGCCCATCCGAGCACCACCTGCCCATGGATGAGCCGGTCGTCGACCCGGTTCAGGATGATGGGCATGCCTGGATCGCCCGGACGCCCGTGGCCACGGCCCGCGACGCCGCACCGGTGGGGGGCTCGTCCCGGTGAAAGAGAAACTCGAGCAGCATGGCGAGATTGACCCCGGTCACCACCTGGATCCCGGCATGTCCATGCATGCGCCGCAGCGACGCGTGGAAGCACGATCCACTCGGCAGGTCCACGAACACCAGGGCTTCCCGGTCGCCGATCGCCTCGACCACGCGCTCCTCGAGTGTGACGCGGTCACAGTTGGTATTGGAGACGGAGACCAGGAGGCCGCGGATCCCGGTGATTTCCTCCGCGGCGGCCACCAGGGCCCCCGCCACCGTTCCGTGTCCCACCACGACCCCCACCAGAGGGGAACTATTCATAATCTTCCTGAAGATACTGCCGGAGTCCGCGCTTTTCCTTCATCTTCCGGATCAGACGCTCGTTGAAGGCACTGGCCACATCGATGCCCATCATCCGGAGCAGGTGGTTCATGGCCACCACCTCGGAGATGACGGTGAGGTTCTTCCCCGGGTTCAGCGGTACGAACACCTTGGGCACCTGCACTCCCAGGATGTCCACCTGGTCCCGCGCCAGACCGGTCCGGTCGGCGTCCGTTGCCGAATCCCAGTCCCCAAGCTGCACCACCACCTCCACACGCTTCTGCTGCCGCACCGCGCGGATCCCGAAAAGGGCCGGGATGTCGATGAGTCCGACGCCGCGGATCTCCATGTGGTGGGCCGCCAGGTCGTGTCCCTGAGCGATGAGCACGTCGTTGCCCCGGCGCGCCACCTGGACCACGTCGTCGGCCACGAGGCGGTGGCCCCGTTCGATCAGGTCGAGAACGCACTCGCTCTTGCCGATGCCGGACCGGCCGACGAAGAGCAAACCGACGCCGTAGACGTCCGCCATCGACCCATGGAGGGTGGTTCGCGGCGCGAAGGCCTCCTCGGCGACCGGCTTGATCCGGCGGTAGAACTCCGCCGTCTTGAGCTGGGTGCGGAACACCGGGATTTCCCGTGCGACCGCGAGGGTGAGCATGGAGGCCGGCACGTCCTGGCCCTTGGTCACGAACACCAGCGAGAGGTCATAGCCGAAGAACTCTTCCAGGACCCTGCCCGCGGCCTCGGGGTCCAGGGATCCGAGATAGCTCATCTCGGTCTCGCCGAGCACATGCATCCGCTCCGGCATGAAACGACCGGTATAGCCCGCCAGGGCCAGCCCCGGACTGGCGAGCTCCGCGTTGGGCAGGGGGCGGTCCAGGGCGATCTCCCCTGTGAGTGACTCAAGTTGGAGCACTTCCTGCCACCGCTCCAGGAGATCCCGCGGCCGGAGGCTCACCGGGGGAGACCGGGCGGGAGGAGGAGGCCGGTGTGAACAGGGGTTGCCATCACGACTCCCGCAGGTGAGAAGGGAATCCTCGCCGGGACACGAGCCCCGCGAGGTGTGCCTCGGTCTGGTCCGCGGCCGCGTCCCAGGACAACGTTTCCGCATGGGCCCGGGCGGCCTTTCCCCAGTGATCCACCCGGGATCGGTCAGCGGCCAGAGCCATCATCTCCCGGGCCAGTGCGGTCACGTCCCCGTGAGGAACGAGAACTCCGGTGATCCCGGTCCGGACCGAATCCCGCAGGCCGGGGCTGTCGGACGCGATCGACGGGGTGCCACACGCGGCGGCCTCGATCACTGTCATCCCCCATCCCTCCTTGGCACTGGGGAGAAGGTGTCCCCAGACGGTGCGGAAGAGCCGGATCTTCTCGGCCTCGGTGATGGCCCCCGGAAAGGACACCGCGTCACCCACCCCCAGCGATCCCGCCAGGGTGCGCAACGTATCCAGCTCCTCACCGGTACCGGCCACGTGGAGGGTCAGATCCTTCCGGGTTTCCCGCGCCCGCGCCAGGGCACGAATCGCGAGGTCCGCCCCCTTGTACCGCTTGAGCCGACCCACAAATAAGAAGGAGGGCGTGGGGCTCCGGTCAAGGGCGGGGTCGGGGGAGTACTCTCCGGCGTCGACGCCGGGATGGATGACCACAATGCGCGACGCGGGAATCCCCCGCTGGACCAGATCGTCGCGGGTGCTCTCGCTGATCACGTGAAAAGCCGCCCGCCGGTAAACCCGGGGGATCGGTCGCTCGGCCAGCCACACCGCCGCGGCCACCGGCCAGGAGGCGCCGGCGAACGCGGTACCGCCAAAGAGGTGGGGAACGAGAACGCAGAGCGGACGGCGGGTGAGCCAGGGGGTGAAGAGGGGGAGCTTGTTCACGTCTTCCACCACGACATCCGGCGGATCCTCTGCCAGGGACCTTCGGATGGCCCGCCACGCCCGGAGAGCGAACGACCACCTCCCTCCCACCCGGAGAACCCGGATGCCCTCGACCACTTCCTCGGGGGCGCCACCGGGGAAGCCCGCGCAGACCAGCCGCACCTCATGTCCTCGGGCCACCAGGCGGCTGAACAGGGCGAAGAGATGCACCTCCGCTCCCCCCGCGGCGGGGTTGCGGAGATCCTGCCAATTGACGAGCAGAATCTTCATAGCCGCCCGAGAATCCTCGCCGCCCGGTCGAGGACCCCGTTGACAAACGCCGCGGAGGCATGCCCTCCGAACCGATGGGCGAGGTGAAGCGCCTCGTCAATCACCACCCGCGGGGGGACGGTGCCGGCCTGGAGTTCATGCACGCCCAGGCGGAGGATGTTCCGTTCCACCACCCCGAGGCGATCGAGCCGCCAATGATCCGAGGCCTCGGTACAGACGCGATCGATCGCCGTCAGATTGGTCACGACCCCGGCGGCCAGACGTTCCGCGGCATCGAGCAGGGCGAGGTCGGGCCGGAGGAGGCGGAAGAACCCTCCCCGCAACGTCTCCACCGGACGGCCGGTGGCCTCGCGGGCGTAGAGCAGTTGGAGGGCGCGCGCCCGGGCGCGGGTCTCAGCCCGATGTGCGCGCATCGCGGACCTGGCGGAGGAGATCGGCGGTCTGGAGTGCGGCCTCGGCGGCTTCATACCCCTTGTTTCCCGCGGGGCCACCGGAGCGGGCCATCGCCTGGTCGAGGGTGTCGACCGTGAGGAGACCAAACCCCACGGGAACTCCGCGTTCCACGGCCAGGGTGGCGAGCACCCGGGACGTTTCACCCGCCACATACTCGAAGTGGGGCGTCTCCCCCCGGATCACCACGCCGAGCGCCACCAGACACTGATGGCGCGCGTCTTCCAGGAGGGTGGCGGCAACCACTCCCAGTTCGAAGGCCCCGGGCACGCGGAGCACATCGATCGATTCCTCGTCGATGCCCGCCTCCCGGCAACAGCGGAGCGCTCCGTCGAGCAGGCGGCCGGTGACCATCTCATGGTATCCGCTCACCACGATCCCCACGCGCGCCACGGGACGGGTGCGTCCCTCATATCGGGGCATCGGTCAGTGGGCCAGGAAATGGCCGAGCTTGTCCCGCTTGGCGGCGAGGTAATCCCGGTTGTCGTCGGTGCATTGGGTCACCAGCGGCACCCGTTCGGTGATGGTGAGGCCGTAGGCGTTGAGCCCCACCACTTTCTTCGGATTGTTGGTGAGGAGACGGATGGTGGAGAGCCCGAGATCGCGGAGAATCTGGGCCCCGATGCCGTAATTGCGGAGGTCGGGAGCAAAGCCCAGGGTCTGGTTGGCTTCGACCGTGTCGTCGCCGTGGTCCTGCAGTTCATAGGCCCGCAGCTTGTTGAGGAGACCGATCCCCCGCCCTTCCTGGTCGAGGTAGACGATCACTCCGCGACCGGCCTCGACGATCTGCTCCTTGGCACTCTGCAGCTGCGATCCGCAGTCACAGCGCCGGGACCCGAAGACATCTCCGGTGAGGCACTTCGAGTGCATGCGCACCAGCACGTCGGCCTCGCCGGCCACGTCTCCATACACCAGGGCGACATGCTCATGGACATCGACCTGGTTCCGGTACCCGATCACCCGGAACACCCCCTCCGGTGTCGGGAGACGGGCCTCGGCCACGCGGGTCACCAGGCGCTCGGTCTGGAGACGGTGGGCCACCAGTTGGGCCACGGTGACAAAGGTGAGACCAAGTTCCCCGGCCAAGCGGGAGAGCTCGGGACGACGGGCCATGGTGCCGTCGGCCGAGAGGATTTCGCAGATCACCCCGGCGGGCTGGAGCCCCGCCAGGCGTGCCAGATCGACGCTGGCCTCGGTTTGTCCGACGCGCTGCAGGACACCGCCCGGCCTGGCCCGGAGGGGAAACACGTGTCCCGGGCGGCGCAGGTCGATGGGGCGCGTGGTGGGGTTCATCGCCACATGGATGGTGGACGCCCGGTCGGCCGCGGAGATTCCGGTGGTGACGCCGAACCGATGATCGGCGTCGATGCTGATGGTGAAATCGGTGGTCAGGGCCTCGGTGTTCCGCTCCGTCATCGGAGGAAGGCCGAGTTCCTCGCACCGCTCCCCGGTGAGGGTGAGACAGATGAGTCCCCGCCCGTGGATCGTCATGAAGTTGATGAGTTCCGGCGTCACCAGTTCCGCGGCGCAGACCAGATCGCCCTCGTTCTCGCGCGACTCGTCGTCGGCCACGATCACGAGGCGGCCGTTGCGAATGTCCTGAATGGCCTGCTCGATGGTTCCGAAAGTCATTCGTCCTGTGCCTTGGTGGTCGGGGGCACCCACAAGGGGCACCCCTCCATGCTACATGCCTGCCGACTCGTCCCCGCGCGCCTGAAGCAGCGCCTCGACGTACTTGCCGATGGTGTCGCCCTCCACGTGGACCCGGTCGCCCTGCTGCAGGGATCCGAGCGTCGTGCGCTCCAATGTAAACGGGATCAGGGAAACCTGAGCGCTGCCCGGCTCGGGAATCGCCTGGGCCGTGAGGCTCACCCCCGCCACGGTGATCGAGCCCAGGGGGATGGTGATCCGGGCCACCGCCGCCGGGAGCCGAAGGGTCAGGAGCCGCCCATCCTCCCGTTCCCGGGTATCGATGACCTCGGCGACCCCGTCCACGTGCCCCTGGACCAGATGCCCCCCGAGCCGATCCCCCACCTGGAGGGCCCGTTCGAGGTTCACCCGCCGCCCGGGGCGATAGTCGCCGAAGAGGGTCCGTTCCAGGGAGGTCCGCACGACCTGGACTTCGAACCAGCCCCGGCCCTTGTCCCGGACGGTGAGACACGCCCCGTCCACCGCGATGCTCTCGCCGAGTTCCAGTCCCTTGTAGGGAGACGTGATCGCGAGCCGGAGACCTTCCGGCTCCGGATTGAGGGACTGGATGTCACCCACGGCGGTGATGAGACCGGTGAACATGGCGGGGAATATATCGGTGTCGTTCGGGCGCCGCGCGGGGCCGGCGGGGGCCGGGATTCACAGAGGACGGAGGACGGAGGACAGAGGACAGAGGACATCAGAACCTGCTCGTGTACGGGTACGGGTACGTGGACGGGCATGGGGCAGGTGGTGGCGAGGACTCGGTGCGGAGGGAGAGCCTATCCGAGCAGACGAGTATCGAAGCGGAAGGGCGTGGGCGGATCCACGACGATCTCTGCAAAGGCATCGTGTGCGGGGTTGATCAGAACGTTGATCCCCGGGTTGACCACAGCACTGGGAACGCGCAGGCCGAGCGCGCGAGCCGACCTGCGCCACGCGTCACCGATCGCCTGGACCTGCGGGGCCACGGGAAACGCGTCCCAATCCCTGGGCAAAGAAGCCCGATCAAGATCCTCGATCAGTCCGTCAGGAATCACCGCGGTGACCAGAGAATACGCGGGGAGGACGCGAACGTCCTCAAGGTGGACAAGCACCTCCAAGACTGCCAAGGCCGCGCTGTCGGACGCATAGGCCGCCCGCGTTCCCACGCTGTTCCACCGCCCGCCGTAGCGGCGTGCGCCTTCGCCATCAAACGCGGACGACGCATGCTTGTGCTTCACGAGACGCCAGACCCGCATCGACTAGACGGGGATTCCGTGCTCCAGCCGTCCGATGACGTTCTCCACTTCGATCGCCCCGACATCGGTCTTCGCAAACTCAAGCGGGGTTCGGCCACCCAGGGCACGGTGTGGGTGCGTGAGCCAATCCCGGGCTCCCTCGGCATTGCCTTCGAAGAGCTCGATCGCACGCGCGAAGATGCGTGAGGCACGAGCCAGCCTGTCCGACTCGTCGGGCTCGAGGCGCCCGGCCTCCTTTCGCCGTGCAAGCGTGCGCTCCGGAATCTCGACGAAGTGGGCCAGCGCTCGAGGCGTGAGCGCGGTGTTGCGCAGAAGCCTCTCGAACGCCGAATAGGAGAACCCGCGTTGGATCTGACTCGCCAGATGGACCGGATCATACTTGCGGAATCCGATCAGGGCGGCATAGTAGTGCCCCTCGCGATGCCCCGAACCAAGTCGGTCCAGGAACTCGGTGATATCGGCGGTCGGCCGTTCTGAGGTGACGGGCATGAAGCAACCTCCTGCGATGTGCCACGTGGCCAAAGATAATATGCCATTTGGCGATCCGCAAGGAGCCCCCTGCACTCCCGAGGCCGGGCGTGACCTTCCCTAGCCCTCCGTCACCACCCGGTCCAGGGTGAGGAGCGTGTCGGCGCCGAGGGGGAGTCGTCCGGTCACCGTCCAGCGCGGAGAGGTGGCGAGCGGCACGTCCGGGAGACCCGCGAGGGCGGGCACGGCCGAGTCTCCCAGAAAAACCGGGCTCTGGATCCAGTGGAACCGGTCCACCAGATCGGCAGCCAGAAGCGCTCCGGCGAGCTGGCCGCCCCCCTCGACCAGCAACGTCGTGATGCCCCGCTCCCGCAGCCGGCGGAGACCGTCGGCCAGGGTAGCAGCCGCCACGAGGTGCCCACCCGACTCTTCCAGCGCATGAACCAGAGCGGCGGGTGGCTCCAGTCCCGTCACCACCCAGGTGGGAACCTCGCGAGCGGTGGCAAGGAGTCGACAGTCCGGGGCAACCTGTCCGCTCCGGGAAAAGATCACCCGCTGCGGTGCCACCCGAGGCACCACCGGACCGCGCACCGTGAGCGAGGGGTCGTCGGCCGCGACCGTGGCGCCACCCACGCCGATCGCCTCGAACCCGGCCCGGAGCCAGTGGACCCACTCCCGGGCCGCGGGACCACTGATCCACCGGGAGACGCGATCGCGATCCGCGATCTTGAAATCGAGGGAGGTGGCGAGCTTGAGGGCGACGAACGGTCTCTCCACGTTCCGGAACCGATGGGTGAAGTGCGCGAGCTGCGCCTCGACCGCTGCGCCATCCTCGCCGGTCACTACCTCGACCTCCACGCCCGCGGTCCGCAACCGTTCCACACCACCACCCGCCTCGGGGTTCGGATCCCGGATCCCCAGGATCACCCTCGCGATCCCGGCCTGCCGTATCCGGTCGACGCAGGGAGGCTGCTTGCCCGTATGGGCACACGGCTCGAGGGTGACCACCAGGGTGGCCCCCCGCGCCCCGTCGCCCGCGGCATCGAGGGCCATTCGCTCCGCGTGCGGCCCCCCGAACTCCGCGTGCCACCCCTCGGCGATGACCTCATCACCCCGCATCACGACGGCACCGACCACCGGATTGGGGTGGACCCGTCCCCAGCCGCGGAGGGCGAGGGAAAGCGGGAGAGTCAGGGGGGAAGACACGGGAGGGAGTAGGGAGTAGGGAGTAGGGAGTAGGGAGTAGCGAGTAGGGTGTTGGGTATTGGGGTTTGGGCGATAGGCGGTAGGCGGTAGGCGGGTTACGTCCTACGTCCTACGTCCAATGCCTTGTGCCCAATCTACTCGGAACCCCGGGTGATCGCGAGGCGGCGGGCTCAACGTGACGAACCAGACTTGGTAAGACCTGGAAAGCCCTCCTCGCATGTTCGGCGAGGTCGCCCGTGACCCGCCAGTGAACATTTTCGCCGGACCGTCTGAACTCCGCACGCTCCGCGGGACGTGGTCAGCCGTGCTGCCGTAGAACCCTCGGTGCCGATGCTTTTGGCAGCGGAGCGAATCGCCAGGCACCCGCGGTACAGCGTGCAGGGTCGGCCCAGGTCCTGGTGGCGCCAGCCACCTCAATTAGGGGCGTCAGCCCAGCCCCGGGAAACACCGGTCCAAGCCGAGCCCGCCGGGGATGGCGAGGCGGGAACCAACCGACGTGGAGACCGGCGCGGTGACATTCGGCGACACGGCCCTTCCCGGGGACGTGATGTGTTGATGCCGGGCTCCCCCCTCAGGCGAGATCGAAGCGATCGAGATTCATCACCTTGGTCCAGGCCGCCACGAAGTCCCGCACGAACTTTTTCGGCGCGTCCTCACAGGCGTAGACCTCCGCCAGGGCCCGGAGCTGGGAATTCGACCCGAACACGAGATCGACCCGGGTCCCCGTCCACCGTCGGGCGCCCGTGGTCCGGTCGTATCCCTCGAACACCCCCTCCACCGGGGACTCCCTCCACTCGGTGCGCATGTCGAGCAGGTTCACGAAGAAATCGTTGGTGAGGGTTCCGGGCCGAGTAGTGAAGACGCCATGACCCTCCTCCCCCACCGTGGCCTTCAGCACCCGCAGGCCACCCACGAGCACCGTCATCTCGGGCGCGGTCAGCGTGAGCAGTTGGGCCCGGTCCACCAGCCGGTGTTCCGCCGCCTGATCACCGCGGTCGGCGAGGTAATTGCGGAACCCATCGGCGACGGGCTCGAGCACCGCGAACGAGTCGGCATCGGTCTGCTCCTGGGAGGCATCCATCCGCCCGGGGGCAAAGGGCACCGCCACGTCGTGGCCGGCATTCCGCGCCGCCTGCTCGACCGCGGCGCACCCTCCCAGCACGATCAGGTCGGCCAGGGAGACCTTCCGACCACCGGCCTGCGACTCGTTGAACGCCT
The DNA here is from genome assembly GCA_039794085.1 of Gemmatimonadales bacterium. Taxonomy (GTDB): domain Bacteria; phylum Gemmatimonadota; class Gemmatimonadetes; order Gemmatimonadales; family GWC2-71-9; genus OFTM291. Next base: position 56,919 of record JBDIWC010000017.1, on the reverse strand, counting down.
GCCGGATCCCGTCGAGAGTGCGGAGCACCCGGGCCAGGCGGACCGGCTGATTGACCGCCCAATCCTTTTGCGGAGCGAGCCGAATGCGGGCCCCATTGGCCCCGCCGCGCTTGTCGGAGCCACGAAAGGTCGAAGCCGATGCCCAGGCGGTCGTCACCAGGTCCGGGATCGACACTCCCGAGGCCAGAATGACATTCTTGAGGGAGGCGATCTCCTCCGGGCCGATCAGTTCATGATCCACCGCGGGAATGGGATCCTGCCAGAGCAGTTGTTCGGCCGGCACTTCCGGACCGAGGTAGCGCGACACCGGCCCCATGTCGCGGTGGACCAGTTTGAACCAGGCCCGGGCGAACGCGTCCGCAAACTCCTCGGGATGGGCGTGGAACCGACGGGAGATCGGTCCGTAGACCGGGTCCATCCGCATCGCCATGTCCGCAGTGGTCATGATGGTCGTCACCCGGGTCGACGGATCATGAGCCGCGGGCGCGAGGTCCTTTCCGGCGGGGTTGACCGGGACCCACTGCCAGGCGCCGGCCGGGCTCTTCACCAGATCCCAGTCGTAGCCGAAGAGCATGTCGAAGTAGCCCGTGTCCCACCGCGTCGGGGTCGACGTCCAGGCGCCCTCGATGCCGCTCGTGATCGTGTCGCCACCGGTGCCGCTCCCGTAGGTGTTCTTCCACCCCAGCCCCTGCTCCTCCAGACCCGCCCCCTCGGGTTCCCGGCCGACGTACTGGCCCGCCGGAGCGGCTCCGTGGCACTTGCCGAAGGTGTGTCCACCGGCAACGAGGGCGACGGTTTCCTCGTCGTTCATCGCCATGCGGGCGAAGGTCTCTCGAATGTCGCGTCCTGCTGCGAGGGCGCTCGGTTCCCCGTTCGGCCCCTCGGGGTTCACATAGATCAGCCCCATCTGCACGGCCCCGTAGGGCGCCGCAAGCTCCCGGTCCCCGCTGTAGCGTTCGTCGCCCAACCATGTCGTCTCGGTTCCCCAGTCGATGTCCTCCTCCGGCTCCCAGACGTCGACTCGACCTCCCCCGAACCCGAACGTCGGGCACCCCATCGACTCGAGGGCGCAGTTTCCGGCCAGGATCATCAGGTCCGCCCAGGAGATCCGGCGACCGTACTTCTGCTTGATGGGCCAGAGCAGCCGGCGGGCCTTGTCCAGATTGGCGTTGTCCGGCCAGCTGTTGAGGGGGGCGAAACGCTGCGTCCCCGAGGAGGCCCCGCCCCGGCCGTCACTGATACGGTAGGTGCCCGCACTGTGCCAGGCCATCCGGATGAACAACGGGCCGTAGTGTCCGTAGTCGGCGGGCCACCACGGCTGCGAGGTGGTCATCACCTCCTCGATGTCCGCCTTCACCGCGGCGAGATCGAGACTCGAAAACTCCGTGGCGTAGTCGAACCCCTCCCCCATGGGATCGGACAGAGCGGAGTTCTGGTGGAGGATTCTCAGGTTCAGCTGATGGGGCCACCAGTCCCGATTGGAGGTTGCCCTCTTCCGTTGTCCGCCCGTGACCGGGCATGTGCGGGTTTGGTCTGACATTCTATCGTCTCTCATGAGGGGGGAGTATGGTTGTGAACGGGGCCCCGCGCAGAGGTTCGAGACCCGGCAGGCGGATGCGCGACGCACTCCGGGCATCGGCCCCAGTAGATCACCTCGGCTTCGTCCACCTCGTACCCCGCTCCCTCGGAGGGGGTGAGGCACGGGGCCGCGCCGACCGCGCAGTCGACATCCACCATCCGGCCGCAGGAGCGACAGATCAGATGATGGTGGTTGTCACCAGTCCGGTCCTCGTAGCGCGCGGGAGACCCCGCGGGCTGGATGCGGCGGATGAGGCCCTTCTCGGAGAGGAGTGCGAGGGCATCGTAGACGGCCTGACGGGATATGACCCCGATCCCGGCTCGCACCGCCGTGGCCACGTCATCCGCGGTGGAATGCGGCCGACCCGACACCGCCGCGAGCACGGCGAGTCGCTGGGCTGTGACCTGCACCGAGTGTTGCCGAAGGATTTGAGATGGATCGAGCATTCAACAATATTAAACCTGATATTGGATCATGTCAAGTATCTAATGTAAATACATGTGATTTATGAATGTTACAGGAACCAACCCAACCAAGGCTCGGCGGGGAGCCTTACTGTCCCATCGGTAACAATCCCCGCTCCCCACCCGTAGAGCATGCATGCCCACTGACTCTCACCCAGGACTTGCCGACGTGACCTCCCGCGCCCTCCTCGCCCTCGTCCTTGTCGCCTCCCCCGTCCCTCTCCACGCCCAGGTCGTCTGGCCCGACGAATCAGGGCCCTGGACTCCGCGGCCGACGCAGAAGGAGATCACCGCCGACGATCTCCGCACCCGGCTCGGCATCCTCGCCCACGATTCGATGATGGGGCGCGAGGCGGGCACGCTCGGCAACTTCAAGGCCACCGAGTACATCGCGTCCGAATTCCAGCGGATGGGGCTCCTGCCGGGCGGCGACAACGGCACCTGGTTCCAGGATCTCCCGCTCGGTCCCACCGGTTACGACATCGCCTCATCCCGCCTCGCCGTGGGCCGTGCCACACTGGCACCGGGTGAAGACTGGATCCCGATGAATCCCTCGGGCCCTGGCGGGATCACCGGAAATTTCGCCGGCCGCAATCTCACCACGATCTATGGTGGGGTCTGGGGTGACACCGTTCGGCTGTCACCGGACCAGGTGAGGGGCAAGGTGGTCATCTTTGCCCCGGCTGTGGCGCCGGCCCTGGTGCCGGGCCGCCGCCCGGCCGTCGTGCGGGATCGTCGCGCCGAGGAGGCGGGGGCGGCTGCCGTGCTGGTGGCCGGGCTCGATCAGGTGAATCCGGCGCAGGTCGCCGGCGCCTTCATCCGTCGCATCGCGATGAAGCCCCCCGAGGGTCCGCCCGACGGAGTGCCCGGTGCCTCGATCAGCCTCGCCGCGGCACGTCGGCTCTTCGGCGGCCGGGACCTGGAGGCCCTGGCGATCGGTACCCCAGGTGAAACCGTCACCGGCGCCTGGGAATATGCCTGGACCATGGCGCAGAACCCCGGTCGCAATGTGATCGGGATCATTCCCGGATCCGATCCGGTTCTCACGAACCAGTACGTGGTTCTCTCGGCCCATAGCGATCATGTCGGCATGGTCCCGGCCGACCGCGCCGTGGAGCACGATTCCCTCCGGGCCTTCAATACCGTGATGCGGCCCCAGGGGGCCAACGACCGGCCCGAGCCACCGACGGCGGAACAGTGGGCCCGGATCAACGCCCTGGTGGCGCAGGCGAGAAGCATCCGACCCCCGAGGATCGATTCGATCTACAACGGCGCCGACGACGACGGATCGGGCACCGCGGTCCTGCTGGAGGTGGCGGAGAAGTTTGCCACCGGTCCCGCGCCCCGGCGCTCAGTCCTGATCCTGTCGGTGACGGGTGAGGAGAAGGGACTCCTCGGCTCCCGCTGGTGGGTCGAGCATCCGACCGTGCCGCTGGATGCCCTCGTGGCGGCCCACAACATGGACATGCTGGGCAAGGGGCGCGTCACCGACGTCCAGTTCGGGGGACCGGCCGCGGTACAGATGCTCGGATCGCGCCGGCTCTCCGCCGAGTTCGGGGACCTCATCGACTCGGTGAACGCGGTGCGCTCCGAGCCGATGGTGATCGACTATTCGTGGGATCGCACCAACAAGCTCAACCGGTTCTGCCGGAGTGACCAGGTCTCCTTCTTTTCCCGGGACATCCCGGTGACCTATTTCTCCCTGGGCTACTCGCGCGATTACCACCAGCTCACCGACGAGGTGCAGTACATCGACTTCGAGCATGGTGCCCGGGTCGGCCGCTTCGTCCACGGGATCATGACGACCGTGGGCAATCGCCCGGACCGGCTCCGGGTGCTGCCGATGGAGGAACGGGACCTGTCGGCTCAATGCGGGCGATGACGGTCAGGGGAGGCGAGAGCGGGTGAGCCTTGCGGCGGCGGACCGCGGATCGTACCATGGTACGGGTCCGTGCCCGCGCGGGCCGTGACGAGGGACTCTACTCGTGAGCGTGGCATGACAACCGTTGCATGGACGGAACTCTCCGTGGCCTTCGACTGGGTGAGTGCGGGTCCACCTCTCCTGAACCAGGCCTTTATCAACCGGGAAACCGGAGCGATCCACTGGGTGTCCGACGACGACCCCCTCGACGACGAGGAAACCCCCGAGGATCTTGACGATCCGGACCGGTATGTGGAGATCCCCCACCGGTACGACCTCGACCTGGGCCGAGACCTTGCCCTGCGCTTCGTCGCCCGTGAATTGCCTGACCTGTACGATGAGGTCGATTTCCTTCTCCGGCACCGAGGGGGGTGGCGAAGGTTCAAGGCTCTCCTGGCAACGCGGGGTTTCCTGGAGCAATGGTTCGCCCATGAGGCCGAGTGTGAGGAGCGCGCCCTCCGGGAGTGGTGTTCGGAGGTCGGAATCGAGATCCTTCCCCCCAAGCAGCCGCCCGCCTGATTTCTTCAGCCCCTGGCGTGATGGGCCGCTACGACCGGCCGGCCAGGGCCAGACACTCGATCTCCACCCGGGCGTTCAACACCAGGCCGGCGACCGCTACCGTGGACCGCGCCGGAGGCCCGGAGGGAAAGAAGGTCCGGTACTCCTCGTTCATCGGGCGGAAATCGCCGATGTCCACCAGAAACACGGTGCACTTGACCACCCGGTCCATGGCACTCCCCACCTGCTCCAGCAGCGCCTTGATATTCTCCAGTGCCTGACGGGTTTCCGGACCGATGCCCCCCTCCACGAGACCCCGTCCCCGAACCGTCCCCAACTGCCCGGACAGGTAGAGCATGTCGCCCACCTTCACGATCGGACTGAGCGTGGCGCCCGCCGCGGGGGGCTGAGGCAGAATCTCCCGCTCCCGCTGAGCGGTGAGCGGAGTGGTGGCCCAGGCCAGAACACCAACAGCCAGCAACGCGGCAGGAGGACAGTATCGCATGAGACGCAACTCCGGTGGGTGAGTGAAAAGGAATCTCCGATCAATCGTCATCCCCGCGAAAACGGGGATCCATCTTGCTGAATCTCGGGAGTGAAAACGGACCCCTTCAGGCTTTGGCATGGGGCCACGTTCCCAGCCCGGAGCGCCTCTCCTCACCCCAAAAGGCAACCACAAAAAGCACAAAGGCACAAGACCGCCTACCGAGCACCGGAGCGACTCACCCCCCCTCACCTCACTCCGACATCCAACCCAAGACGGCGTGAAGAGTCTCCGAGAAATGGCTGGTTGAAGTTCCCCCCACCACACGAAACCCGGATGAGGCGAGAGTGGATTCCCGCGTGCGCGGAAATGACGACCATTGGCTGTCCGTCAATTGGACAGAAGCTTTCTGAGAAGACGAACCCCTATTCATAGGACATCCCATCGTCATCCGGCTCGGGCTCCTCCACCGGGATGCTGAAAGACTCGGCGAGGTCCGGATCCCCCTCCCTCCCCAGCACCCGGCCGGCGACATAGTCTCCAACCACCGGGCCGAACTTGAACCCCTCGGCCGAGCCCCCGCCCGCGATCAGCACATTGTCGAAATCGGGGTGATGATCGATGAGGAAATTGCGGGTCGCACTCGATTCGTAGTGGCAGGCCCGGGTCTCCGTGATCGGCGCGGTCGCGAGCAGCGGGAATCGCGCCTGGAGAACCGCCCGGTTGCGGGCAATGCTCGCCGCCGGAACGAACCGGGGGCTCAGGTCGGGGTCGAAGGCCCGCTCCCCGCTGGTGCGCACCCGGAATCCCCGGTTGTCCGGAATCAGCGCCGGCCACCCGGTGACGCCAGGAAAGTTCCAACTCGGCAGGTGCGGCACCGTGAATCGGTCATCGCCCGGCGGCGTGGTGAAGTAGCAGACGTGGCCCACGGGCAGGTTCATGAGCGGGCCGAGGACTGCCGGAAAGATCTTGGGAAGCCAGGGGCCACAGGCGAAGCAGAAGGTGTCGGCCGCGATCCGGTCGCCATTGGCCAGGCCGATGGTGTGCAGCACCCGGCCCTCCCGCTCGGCCATCCGGGCGTGGCCGATGCGAATCTCCCCTCCCAGCTTGCGGAAGACCACCCCCACGGCCTCACAGGCCCGGCGAGCCCTCACCACTCCGGCATCCGGCTCATGGAGCACCTGGGTGATCCCCTCCAGGTTGATGACGGGCCACCGGCGACGCACCTCCTCGACATCCATCACCTCGTGGGGGACCCCTTCCGCCTTCCACCACTCGAGGGTGCGGGTGGTGAATTCCACCGGCTCATCGCGGAAGATCAGGTCTCCTGTAGTGAAGAAGAGCTGACCGCCGATGGTGTCCTTCCACTCCTCATCGAATGCCCGCCACCGAAGCATGGCATGTCGCGCCCACCGCATCCACTGCCGGCCGTGGGGCCGGTCCCCGTAGGAGGAGCGGACCCCCCGCGTTTCGTCTCCCGACGTCGATCGCGAGTTGCCCGGTCCGTACTGGTCCACCAGCACCACGCGGGCTCCCTGCTGCCGCAGGTGCAGGGCCGTCCACCCCCCGAAGGCACCCGCCCCGATGACGGCGACGTCGAACCGGTCCATCTTCCCGGAGGGAGGGGGCGCGGGATCGGGAGGGGGGAAGACCAGCGGTGCACGCCGAGGGCTCGCGCATCCGGACGCGGCAAGAGCAGCGAGCTCGGCCGCGGAGAGCGTCACGAAGGTGCGGCGATCCATCACGGACTCCTGGGGCGCGGGGAGGGGGCAATCATCAACTCACGCAGTCGATCGGGGTCCGCGGGCAGTTCCTCCTCGCCGGCGGGATAACGGTTGAGCCGCAGCAGATAGGCCACGATATCGGCGTACTCACCCGGCTTGAGACGACCCGGCGCATCCTGGGGCATGGTGGTACGAATCTGTTCCCAGATCTCGAAGGCGCTGCGTCCCCCCCAGACCCGGCGGAAAACCGCCCCCGTGTAGGCCGAAGCGTTGTGGCAGCTCACGCAATTCTTCTCGTAGGTTTTCTGTCCTCGCCGCGCCTGATCCGAGGTGTAGAGCGCGGCGACGGCGGGAGCGGGAGCCACGGAATCGGAATCGGCCTGCGCCGCGGCCGATCCTCCGCCCCCCAACACCATGGCGACCAGAAACACCCGTGTTCGTGTCATCGGTCGCTCACTCGGGCAGCCGGAGGGCCACCAGACCGGCGCGGACGTCGCGACCCCCGATGGCACTCACGATGTACTGCACCCCGCGGTGCATGAATGTCATCGGGGCGGTCATGGTCGGTCCCGGGAGGGCGACGGTGGCGAGCTCGGCCCCGGTGCGCTTGTCCACCGCGTGCAGCAGAGGACGCCCTCCCCTCCCCTCGCCATAGATGAGCAGCGTCCCGGTCACCATCGGCGTGGCGTGGGTGCCCGCGCCCGTCCGCCCCACGTCCACGCCCTGGAGCATCGGGTGGTTGCGCACGGCGTCCGGGGTGTCCCCATTGGGAATCCACCAGAGGTGATCGCCCGTAAGGAGGTCGATGGCCGTGATCCGTCCGTACGGAGGTTTGAAGAGGGGCAGTCCCTCCACGCCACCGACCCCGCCGGGGCCCACCGAAACCCATGCCACGTCCGACGCGGAATCCACGCTCACACCCGGAACCAGACGGGGAGCGCTGCACCCCTTGACCGACGCGACGTAGAGGATGCCCGAGGCGGGATCAAGGGCCGCGCCTCCGGGAATGTTGGCCCCACCGTTGGCACCGGGACAGTGAATCGAGGCCTCCAGACCGTGGGCCCCCTGCACCGCCGGCGGATTGAAGAGGGGGCCGAGGCGGAACCGGGAGACGGCCTCCCGGGCGCGTCTGCGCAACTCGGGAGTGTAATCGATCAGGTCATCCTCGGTGAGGCCCTGCATTTCGAATGGGGCGGGACGCGTGGGGAAGGGCTGGGTGGGAGACGTGTGCTCGCCCGGCACATCCGAGGGCGGGACCGGGCGCTCCTCGATGGGCCACACCGGCTCACCGGTCTGGCGATTCAACACGAATGTGAAGCCCTGCTTGGTGACCTGGACCAGGGCCGGAACCCGCCGGCCCTCGACGGTGAGATCCACGAGTTGCGGGGCATGCGGATTGTCGTAATTCCAGATGTCGTGGTGCACGGTCTGGAAGTGCCAGGCGCGGCGACCGGTCCGGACATCGAGCGCGAGAATGCTGGTGGCGAAGAGATTGTCTCCCGGCCGGATGCCTCCGAAGTAATCCACCGTGGGCGGATCGGTCGGAATGTAGACCAGACCCAGCTCGGGATCGGCCGACAGGGGAGCCCACGAGGAGACATTGCCGATGTCCCTCCAGGCGTCGGAGCCCCAGGTCTCATGCCCGAACTCCCCGGGACGCGGGATGACGTTGAAGGTCCAGAGGTGCCGACCGGTGCGCACATCATACGCCAGAATGTTTCCGGGCACATTCTTCCGCCGGTTCTGGTAGTAGCCCTGCTCATGGGAGTTTCCCACGATGATGACGCCATCGACCACGATTGGCGGGGAGGAATTGGTGATGTAGCCGACGTCCTCCGGCAACCCCGCATCCCGGTCGTGGGCCCACGGCCCCAGATGATCGAGGAGATCGATGGTGCCGTTCTCGCCGAAGTCGCGAACCGGGAGTCCGGTTTCGGCGTCGAGCGCATGGAGGAAGAACGCCGGTGTCACCACCAGAATTCGGCCCCGGCCGTCCACCACATCGTACGCCACTCCCTTGCCGTAATCCTTGCGCATCGAGTCGCGCCACCGCTTGGTCTCGGGTTCACGAAACATCCAGAGGGTCTCGCCGGTGGCGGGATCGATCGCCACCACCGACCGCCGACTCCCCGCCACGGTGAACAGCTTTCCCTCGGCGTAGATCGGCGTGGCCCGCAGGAGCCCGTCGCCGCCGGGGCTGAAGTTCTCGGCGTGCCAGAGCCAGGCCACTTCCAGGTCGCCGAAGTTCTCCCCGGTGATCTGGCCGTGCGGGGAGGAACGGGTGCTCCGGATATCCCCTCCCCAGTAGCGCCAGTCCGCGGATTCGGCGCTCTGTGCGGGCAACGTCGTGAGGGAGGCCACGAGAGCGGCGAATCCCAGGGTGGCTCCCCTCCTCAGGTTCGGGGTGCTCATGGTACCCTCCGGACGTACCGACGCACCGATCTGGATCCGACCTCGGCACCGTAGACCCGGCCGTCCGCGTCCACCGCGACCCCCTCCGCGAAACTGGTGGCAGACCCATCGGGGTCCGGTTCCGGGTCCGGGACGAAGGCACTCACCCAGCCGGTGCGCGCACTTCCAATGTACAGGCCGCGCCGCCAGCCCGGATTGCGACGGGTGTTCGATTCCGAATCCACCGCGTAGAGCATGTCGTCTCCATCGATGAAGAGCCCGCTCGCGCGACCGAACTGGGTCCAGGTGGCGAGATGCCGCCCGTTCTGGTCGAAGATCTGGATGCGGCTGTTCCCCCGGTCCGCCACGAAGAGGCGCCCCGCGGAATCCATCGCCAGGGCATGCGGATCCCGGAATTCACCCGCCTCGGAGCCGGTGTCGCCCCATTCCAGAAGGAAGCTACCGTCAGGGGCGAGTTTGACTATCCGGTTGTTCCCCTCGGCGTCGTGGCCATCGGCGATGAAGATCTCCCCACCCGGCGCCACCAGAACCGCGGAGGGCTTGCGGAAATGCCGAGGTCCCCGCCCCGCGACACCCTTTTCCCCGAGGGTCATCAGCAGGTCGCCACGGGGGCTGAACTTGTGAATCACGTGCCCCAGCCCGGGGGGCTGTTCGCCGAACCCCACGGCATCGGTGACCCAGACATTGCCTTCGCGGTCCACATGGAGTCCGTGAGGCCAGGCGAAGAGCCCCGCCCCCATGCTGCGCACCACCCGGCCGGACGAATCGAAGAGGAGAATCGGATCGAGGGGCGATCCGGCGCACTGGTTGGCACCGCACCGCTCCGCCACCCAGATCGACCGGCCGTCGGGCGCGGTCCAGATGCCACTCGTCGCACCCCAGGTCCGTCCCGCGGGGAGTTGCCCCCAGGATTCCGCCGGCATTTGATAGGGGTTCGGTGCGGTCATCTGCGACGCCGCGGTTCCGGGAACCGACAGGGTCGCCAGGAGACACGACCCCGGGATCACGAGGGGAAGGCGCATCACTGTTCCTTGAAAATGGTGTCCGCGACGTCCCGGTCTCCCGGTCCCCACACCCTGACAACTTACGCCCCACTCCGGCCGTCGGGCTAGTCCCTCGCGGGGCCTCCCGCGTGACCCCCTCACCGCAGGCCGGGGAGAGAGGTAGATTGTTCTCAACGGCACCCCACACCCTTCCGGAGATCTCCGTGACCCACCTCACGCTGGCCGTCCCCACGGCCCTCCTCCTGGCGATTGCCCCCGCCCCCGCCTCCCTCGGAGCACAGGCGACCTCCCCTCCGACCGCACGCCTCAACCGAACCATCGAGCTGCTGGAGGGGGGGCAGCCCACCTTCGGCATCTTCAGCCATGACCGGTCGCTGGAAAACGCCCGCGCGCTCGCCCGGTCGGGGCTCGACTTCGTCCTGATCGACATGGAACATGGGCCGCTGGACATCGAGCGGCTGCGAATTTTCCTGCTCGGGATGACCGACCGCCGCCGGATCCAGGAAAAGGGCAACCTGCAGCCGGATGTGACTCCCATCGTCCGGATCCCGGTCAACGGGGGTGACATGACGACGCATGTCGCCAAACAGGTCCTGGATGTCGGCGCCATGGGAGTGATGTTCCCCCACATCAATACCGCGGAGGAAGCCCTGCGGGCGGTCCGATCGGTCCGCTATCCCCAGCCGCGGGGTGTCCCCGACCATGCGCCGGAGGGGATTCGCGGATCCGGAGCGGGTAACGCAGCCTGGCTCTGGGGTATTCCGGATTACACCGACCGCGCGGACGTCTGGCCCCTCGATCCGCGGGGTGAGCTCATGGCAGTGCTCCAGATCGAGACGGGGGAGGGAGTCCGCAATGTCGATGAGATCCTCGCAGTACCGGGCATCTCCGCGATCTTCATCGGACCGGCGGACCTTCGGCTCTCGCTGGGCGGGACGGGGGCCGAGGGGCAGGCCGCGCTGGAGGAGGCCATTCAGACGGTGCTCCGGGCAGCCCGGGCTCGGAACATTCCGATCGGGATCACCACGGGAGCCGGTACCATTGAGCAGAGACTCCGGGAGGGGTTCAACTTCGTGACGGTGGCTTTTGGCGATGGGGGCCTGACGCCGGGGGGAGCCGCAACCCTGGAACGAGGCCGAGCCGCGGCCGGACGACAGTAGCACGGACCACTCCACCCTCTCGGAACGGGCAGACGCATGACGATGCAGCGACGGGACTTTCTGAAGACAGCGGCCCTGGCCACCGCCGGTACCGCGGCCGCCGGGGCCTGTGTGGGGGCGGACTCCAGCCCGGCGGGCGAAGGCGGCACCGCCGGGGGACCGCAGGTGAACTGGCGGCTCGCCTCCAGCTTTCCGCGCAGTCTCGACGTGATCTACGGTTCCGCGGAACACCTCGCGGAGCGAGTGGACCAGCTCACCGGGGGCCGGTTCCGCATTCGCAGCTACCCCGCGGGAGAGCTGGTACCCGGCCTCCAGGTGATGGACGCGGTGCAGCAGGGAACGGTGCACGCCGGGCATACCGCGAGCTACTACTATCTGGGCAAGAACCCCGCCCTCGCCTTCGACACGGGGGTTCCTTTCGGCCTCACCGCCCGCCAGCAGAACGCCTGGCAGAGGGAAGGGGGAGGAATGGAGGCGCTCCGGCAGGTCTACGCCGACTTCGGGGTGATCCAGTTCCCCTGTGGCAACACCGGAGCTCAGTTCGGCGGATGGTTCCGGCGCCCGATCGATTCGGTGACCGATCTCCGGGGCCTGCGCATGCGCATTCCCGGCATGGGCGGCGAGGTCATGTCCCGGCTCGGCGTGTCGGTGCAGGTCATGGCGGGCGGCGAGATCTATCCCGCCCTGGAACGGGGTGCCATCGACGCCACGGAATGGGTGGGGCCCCACGACGACGAGCGGTTGGGCTTTCACCAGGTGGCGCGGTTCTACTACTACCCGGGGTGGCATGAGCCGGGTGTGACGCTCACTCTGATGGTCAACCGCCGCGCGTTCGACGCACTCCCGGTCACCTATCAGCATGCGCTGGCCGTGGCGGCCGCCGAGCAGAATCAGGCCATGCTCGAGCGCTACGATGCGCTCAACCCGCCGGCCCTGACCCGGCTTCGGGACGCCGGAGTCGAGGTGCGACCCTTCCCGGTCGATCTCCTCGAGGCCGCCTGGCGGGAAAGCAACGCCCTGCTGGAGGATCACGCCGGCCGGGACCCGGCGTTCCGACGGATCTACGACCCGTGGAAGGCCTTCCGGGAACAGGCCTTCGGCTACTTCAACGGGGCCGAGCAGGCCTACGCGGCGTTCACCTTCAGCAAGTAACGGAGGTGCGCCGCGGCAGCGACCGGGTCACCTCCCGATCAGCACCATCCCCGCCACGACCAGCACCTGGATGATGATGAACGGGATGACCCCGCGGTAGATGGCCGTGGTGGGGATCTCGGCCGGGGTCACCCCCCGCAGATAGAAGAGCGAGAAGCCAAAGGGCGGGGTCAGGAACGACGCCTGCATGTTCATGGCCAGGAGAACGCCGAGCCAGGTGAGGTCGATGCCGAGCAGGGCGGCGGGTGGCGCCACCAGCGGCACGATGATGAAGGCAATCTCGAAAAAGTCGATGAAGAACCCGAGGGCGAACACGATCAGGTTGACCACGATCAGGAAACCGATCACTCCCCCCGGCAGATTGGTGAGGAGCCCTTCCAGCCAGAGGTCCCCGTTCAGCCCGCGGAAGACCAGGGCGAAGGTCATCGACCCGATCAGCAGGAACACCACCATGATGGTCAGCCGGGTGGTCTCGTGCATGGCGTCCGAGAGTCCCGCGCGGGTGAACTGATGGTTGAGGGCGGCGAGGATCATCGCCCCGATGGCCCCGAGGGCACCCGCTTCCGTGGGTGTCGCGATGCCGGCGAAGATGCTCCCCAGCACCACGAGAATCAGAAACAGTGGGGGCAGGAGGGAACCCAGCAACAGCCGCACCAGCCGCCGCGTGCCGATGTCGTGAACCTCTCGCGGCAGGGCCGGAGCCACCCTGGGCCGGAAGGCGGCGGTGCCGATCACGAAGAGCGCGTAACATCCCGTGAGGACGAGACCGGGGACGACGGCGGCGCGAAACAGCGATCCGACGGACACTCCGAGCTGGTCCCCCAGGACGATCAGCACGATGCTCGGGGGGATGATCTGGCCCAGGGTGCCCGATGCGGCGATCACCCCCAGGGAGAACTCGCGCTGGTAGCCATGGCGGAGCATCACCGGAAGCGAGATCAGCCCCATCGCCGTCACCGAGGCGCCCACCACCCCGGTCGCCGCGGCGAGGAGAGCCCCCACCACGACCACCCCGAGACCGAGACCACCGCGGAACCGCCCGAAGAAGATCCCGATGGATTCGAGGAGCTGCTCCGCGAGACGGGATTTCTCGAGGGTGGCCCCCATGAAGATGAAGAAGGGAACCGCCAGCAGGGTGTAGTTCGACATCGTGCCGAAGGCGCGCTCCGGCATGGCGAGCAGCAGGGCGGGATCGAAATGCCCCGTCAGAGTGCCGAGCCCGGCAAAGAGCAGGCCGGTTCCGGCCAGCACGAAGGCCACCGGAAACCCACTGAAGATGAGAATGAGGGCGACTACGAACATCGCGGGACCCCAGAGCCCCTCCATTCAGAGACCCCCCGGGACGGGCGTGCCGGGCGACTCCCCGGTCGGCAGTTCCGTGGTCCCGTCCCGAAGCTCCGCGATGCGAGTGATGATCTGGGCCAGGGCCTGGAGCAGCAGCAGAGCGAAACAGGCCAGCAGCACGGTCTTGATCGGGTACCGGGCCAGTCCCCCCGGATCGGGGGACCCCTCGCGCACGGCCCAGGAGTTGCGGACGGCGGGCCAGGAGGTCAGCAGCATCATGACACAGAAGGGGACCAGAAAGAGCGCCGTGCCGACCAGGTCGATCCAGGCGCGGGTGCGCGGGGCCACCCGGCTGTACAGCACGTCCACCCGGACATGAACATCGTGTCGCAGGCCGTACGCCGCGCCCAGCAGGAAGATCAGGCTGAACATGTACCACTGCAGGTCGAACGCGGCGTTGGACGCCAGCGACACCCCCGTGTATCGCGTGGCGTAGCGCGCCAGCGCGTTCAGCGCACCGACCAGGATCATCGCCAGGGTGAGCCACCGGATCGCGGCATACACTGCGTCGGTAAGGCGGCCCACGGCGCGGGCGAAGGCGAGCAGGGCGCGCATGCGGGTGTCACGACTCCGGATGGGGTGAACGAGGGGACAACGCGGCGGTGCGCCCGAGTATACGCCACCCGCCGTCCTCGCGGCAAGCGCACACCATCAGCTCGTTGGCGTATCCATCTGAGAGCGGGCATGGGTTTCCGGGGTGGACATGCTGAACGCCCCGCGGAGAGCGAGGCGTTCAGAATCACGGCCGGTCCGTTTTGGTTGGCAATCAGCTATGAACAGGCCGGAAGAGACGGGCTCGGATTCCCACCCAGGAGATCGAGGTTCAGGCTGGTCAGGAAGGTGTTCCCGGTCCAACAGGCACCGACACCGGTCCCGTCCCACAGCAGGTCGGTTCCGGGCGGGAGGAACGGAATGGGCTGAGTCCCTCCGTTGCCCGTGACCGTGTTGTTCTCGACGCGGGCGCCATCGGGGAACGGCTCCACGTCAATCGGTACTCCGGCCAACTGAGCCAGCAAACCGGTGTTGGCCACGGCGATGCCCACGAAGTTGTTTCCGTGCACCGTGTTGTTGCGCACCGTGGTCTGATCGGCGCCGACCACCAGAATCCCCGATCCGGCCGGAACGAACCGCTCGAACCCACCGGTGGAAAAGTTCGGCAGGTTGTTGTCCTTGACCCTGTTGCCCTCGACCAGGATGCTCGAGGACACCTTGGTGGGAAACCCGGGGAGGAGGACGACGATGATGCCAGCGGTGTTGTCGTGGGTGTCGTTGTCGAGCACCTGAATGTCGGTGCTGTTCTCGACCTCGATCCCATTCACATTCCCGAAGGCGACATTGTTCCGAATCACCACCTGACTCGACTGTCCGATGTAGATGCCCGTGTCGCTGTGCCCACTGGCCATGCACCGCTCGACGAGGCCCGAGGAAAAGACCGGGAAGAGGCCGTACTCCCCATTGTCCACGGCGACGATGTCCCGGAGCACGAACCCGGACACGCCGCGCAGATAGACCCCGTTCTCCTCGAACCCTCGCACCACGAGGTTGACGATCTCGACTCCCGTCGCCGCCGAGGTGACCTTGATCCCGTCGTCGGCACCGCCGGGGTTCTCGATCACCGGGACTCCGTGGGTGCCATTGCGCTGCCCCAGACCCACCAGGGCGATTCCGGGCTTCGAGATGGTGACGGTCTCGCGGTAGATTCCGGGACGCACGAAGATCCGATCTCCCGGCGCCGCCCGATCGATGGCGTCCTGGATCGAGGTGCCCGGCAGCACCACAATGTCGGGACGCCCGAACCGGCTGAGATCCGGATCCTGGGGGGGCGCCGTTGGCGTCCCCACGGACTCGCACCCCACCAGCCCCGTCACCATCAGGGCAAGAAGAACTCCGTTTCTTCGCACGGTGTACTCCTTTCGCTTGTCTGAGTTCCGCCGCCGCCCCTCATGGACAACGACACACCACGCAACGCCCGGGGAGTCAAGAGATCGTCAAGCAGCGGCACCGCCCTGACAATCGGCCGATGCAGGAATCGGCGATCGGGGCCGAGCGCAACGAATGGAGAGCGTGGAGCATCCAAGGCAGTGGAGCATCCAAGGCAGGACAGCGTACCGCTCCCCACGCCTTCCGCCTCCCAATTTCACGGAGACCGCACATGCCCCCGGCGCGCCTCGTCTTGTTGTTGCCCCTCTGCTTCGCGTCCCTCGCACCTCAGGTTCGTGCAGCCCAGACGCCCGCCGACAGCTCCGCCGCACTGGCCGGGGTTCGGGAGTTTGTCCGGGTGTGTGGCCAGGATGGCGGTCGGCTGTGGGGACAATCCCTCTGCGGCCCGCTGATCGTTGTTGATGGAAGAACGGGACTCGCCGTCGCCACAGAGCGGCCCCCGGAAGGACACTTCGAGCGCGAGGGCAACCTCTGGATCGGCAGGGTGCCCGAGGGGATGCAGGTGGCGAACACCGCCATTCCGTGGAAGGGTCGGCTCTGGTCGACGGTGCGGCTCCCCCTCCCCGACGATCCGTTCCTCCGGATCCGCCTGCTGGTCCACGAGGCCTTTCATCGGATCCAGCCCGATCTTGGGCTCAATGCCCGAGACGCCATCAACGCCCACCTCGATGAGCGCGATGGCCGGTACCTCCTGCGGCTGGAACTCCGGGCCCTGGCGGCGGCCCTTCGGTCGGACTCCGGGACTTCCCGCCAGGCGGCCCGTGATGCGGTGCTTTTCCGGGCCGCCCGGAATCACCGATACCCCGGGTCCGACTCGCTGGAGAATGCGCTTGAGATCCAGGAAGGCCTGGCCGAGTACACCGGCACCCGGCTGTCCCTCGCGTCCACCGGCCTCCCCTCGGCACGACCAGCCGAGGCCGCGGCCGATTTCGAGAACCGCCCCACCTACGTCCGGGCGCTCGGCTACGGGACCGGCCCGCTCCTGGGCCTCCTGCTCGATCGGCACGCTCCGGAGTGGCGGATCGGTGTCAAGGAGAAGGGCTTCGCCGCTCAACTGCCCCCCGCACTCGGCTTCACGGCACCAGAGGACCTGTCCGCTGCGGTGGAGACAGCGGCGGCACGGTACGGAGGGGAGGCTCTGGCTCGGGAGGAGGACGAACGCGCGGAGGCCCGGGCGCGCGCCGTGGCCAAGTACCGGACTCAACTCGTGGAAGGTCCGGTCATCATTCTCCGCGCAGACGAGATGTTTCGCAGCTTCAACCCCAACAACCTGATCCCGCTCGGATCGGATGGGACCGTCTACCCGACGGGCACCTTCCGGGCCGACTGGGGTGTGCTCACCGTGGAACGGGGTGGCGCTCTCGTCGCTCCCGACAATCGGGAGGTTCGCATTCCGGTGCCGGCAGGGATGAACGCCACCGCCACGGTAATCGAAGGACCGGGATGGAGACTCGCACTCGCCGAGGGATGGCAGCTTCACCCAGGACCGCGCCCCGGAGACTTCACGGCCGCCAAGGTTCTGCCGTAGACGGACGCCCAATCCGCCAAGCGCCTGCCTCTCCCGTGGCCTCGCTGGTGACATGGCCGTTCGGGCCGGATCTGCTCGTGATGGTGGGAACCAAGCTTCGGCGCCGTCCTGTGGGTGACAGGATCGCGCAGCACCCCACATCACTGGTTCATCCGGGTTTCGTGAGGGTAAGGAGACCTTCAGCCCACCATTTCCCAGGGCTTCACGCCTTCTTGGGGTTGGATTTCGCCGTGAGGTGAGGGCTCCGGTGGCCAGGCGGGCGGCGGAATCGCCACAAGAGGCACAAGGGGCACAAGAAGCACGAGATCCCGCGGAGGGTGGCTCGCTGTCGGGAGGGAGGCGGAACCACAGATGACGCAGATGACACCGAGCCACACCCCCCACACCGACTCGACTCGGGACCAGCCTGGGCAGAATTCACTCTGCGTCATCAGTGCCATCCGCGGTTTCTTCCGGGGGGGGAGATGAGGCGCTCCGGTGCTCAGGTTGGCGGTTTTGTGCCTTTTGTGCTGTTTGTGGTTTGCCTTTTGGGGTGAGGGGAGGCGCTCCGGGCTGGACATGGCCCATGCCAAAGCCTGAAGGGCCACATCACCATGGGCAAGGCGAAGTCCTGCCGCCCGGGACCATCATGTCTTATCGCAGAATCTGAAAATCTCCCACCAGCGGCAGATGATCGGAGATTGTCACGGCATCGTCGGCGCGGAGCCCGAATCGCTGCAATGCGTCGGGATCCAGCTCCGCGGACTCGAACGGGAAGCCCCGCACAAACCGCAGTCCGGCGCCCCCCGCAATCAGGTAATCAAGCCGACCGGGGGTGAAGATGTCCTGCGTCGGGTTCCGCCAGGTGTCCAGGGTCCCATCGGCGAGGCGTACCAGCCGTGCGCGCTGGCGACCGTCGGCCTCCAGGATCCGCAGGGGCTCGTCCGACCCGACCAGATTGACGTCACCGCCGAGGATGACCAGCGAATCCCGTGCACCGCGAAGGGCTTCCCGCACGGCATCCCGCAGGATCGTCACCTGCAGAACACGGAGGCGGTCCTCGGGAGAACCGGCATACCCCGCACTCTGGAGATCGAAGGGAACGAAGAGCACCTCCCGTCCCTCCAGGGTGACCCAGGCACCGGTCATGGCCAGTCCTCCCCGCTCCTCGATCTCCGCCAGGCGGGGACGGAGTCCCGCGGTGCGCACCAGGCTGTCCAGGGCACCCGGGGGATAGGACATCATGCGCATGGCGTCCACCGCCCGCACCGGGTGCCGCGAGGCGACGACCGTTTTCTGTCGCCCGCCACTCTGCGCGACATGAACGTTCCAAGGGCCCTCGCCAGGGATTGGGGCGAGGAGTTCCCGAATCGCATCCTCCGTCACCGTCTCCCATACCTCATCCAGCAGGATGACATCGGGGGCGAGGGCAGCGATCACCCGCCCGAAGGCCTCGGGCTCATCTCGCGGCTTGGTGCCGGAGACATTCCACGCCACGACCCGCACCTGCCCCGGCTGGCGCGCCACCGAGTCCGCCGGAGCCAGGGGGACCACGGGAGAGGCCGGAGTCAGCGCCGCATGGGTGGCGACATCGGTGCGATCGTCGATGCCGGACTCGGTCTCGAACAGCACCTGAATCCGGAGCGTGGAACCGAGGAAGAGCGGCCGCACCCCCGGCAGCTCGGTCCCGCGCCGGACCCGCAGCTCGATGCGGGACGCCGCATGGGTCGGCGCCACTGTGAGACCACCGAGTGCCCCGGGCAGGATGCTGGCGGTATCTCTCCCCTCGGACGTCACCGGCCGAAGACCATTTCCGGAGCCGTAACCATTCCCGCGAGGCCGATCGCGCCGGGACAGCTCGACCACCGCGTCGACGCCGGCCAGATCACCGACGCGGGCCCCCGTTGCCGGGTCCCCATCGGCATCGAGCAGGATCCGGACGCTTCCGGGCATGCCCTGCGCGTTGACTGTTCCGTCCCAGGAAAGGGCAAAGTAGATCCAGGTCGGGTCGTCCTGGACCCGGAGCTCCCGGAGGTCCACTGCCGCCCCGGGCGCATCGGGGGGATCACGGAGGATCGGTTCAATGGCCTCCCAGTCATCGAACGCGCCGTCAATGATCACCGGAAACTGTTCACCCATTCTCCCCGGTGCTCCGAAGCCGAACCCAGCTCCGAGGGCGATCAGGGCGGTCACACCGAGGGACCTCCAGCAGCGCTGTGTCACGATGACTCCGAGGAAGAGTTCGTATCCCACCTGATCCCCCTACAGGGTTCCGGCCGTGGCGGTCTGGCGGGGGTGCTGAATGTTACCCTGCCGCCAGGAGAAGGGCGAATTGGGATCGCGGAGATTTGCGTGGGAAACTGGAGGAATTTATCCACAAACGGGAACCGATGACGGTCATCACAGCCGTCCATGTTCTGTCCAGGACCACGGTGAACAGCGAAGGTTAGCCGGAGAAGAACCCCTTGATTCCGTGGCTCAACGGCGATTTATTCAACCACGTTCAACTTCTTTGACACCAGCATTCTATTCGAGTTCACCTCATGTTGATTGTTGATAACGTCTCCAGGTTTTTCCACGCACGCCATCACGTCCAGCCACCTGGAACGGGACCCCATCCCAACCACGGACAGGTCTCGCGGGGTACTTGTCGGCCGACAACCGGGATTGAATTGCGATCCAGTCCACTATACCATTGGTGAGACATCACCCAAACCCGGTTGCCACGGCAGGATGACAGAACCCCAGAGGGAAGATTGCACATGGGCACTTGGCAACGCACGCCTCACTGGCTCTCTGCCCCGCTCGTCCTTTTCTGTGGTCTCCTGTCCGGCTGTGGTGGTGGGGAAGGTGCACCGGATCCCACCGGCCCCCGCCCATCACCTCTGACCATCGAGGCTGTCACGACAGTGACGCAGACCGCGACGGCCGGACTCTCCACCGCCATCCCGCCGGCCTCCCCGACTTCGTCTACAGACTCGGATACGTGAACCGGAGTGCCCCTACGCACGATTCCGGCAATCCATACCATACGAGGGATTGTTCCTGTGACCTGGTGGATGGCGGAAATCTGGGCCTCTGGCGCCCCACTCTCGTCGACTTCGGCAACGATGACTACTATGCGGAGGGCCCTCCCGAACGGGCTCCTCAACCTTGCCTGGTTGACGCCAGCGCCGACGGCCCTGATGGCTCGCGCGGCGGCTCTTCTCCCGCCAGACACCGGTGCTCCCCTACCACCCTCATGATCTGGTGGATCCCGAACAATGATCGACGTCGGTCATGGGGGTCAGAATCGCACAGCCAGCTGGGTGTAGACGAAGTCCGCATCGCCGCTCACGCCATCCGTATTGGTCGCCTCGATGAAGCGACCGCCCCAGAATCGTGACCACCCCACGAGGAGATCGCTCCGAGCCGTCAGGGTGTATTTGGCCAGGAAATCCAGTTCCCGTCCCACGCGATTGCCCGAGACCCCCGTCGCATCCCGCCGGATCGCCCCTCCGCCCGCGTTGTACAGGGCGTCCGTCTCGCTCTCCAACCGGAAGTCGAAGCCGGTGGCCTGAAGTGAGAGCTTCGGAAGGGGCTGGGCGCTGGCCCGCAGACTCAGCGCCACGATGTTCTGGCGGGCAACCAGGTCCATGTACCCCAGGTAGGCGTGGGCCAGGGGGAAAAGCTGGTTGAAGGTCCTGCGGGTTCCATCGGTGGCATCCTCATCCCCCTGGGCCCAGTCAAAACCGGCCTCGATCCTCACTCGACCCGGCACCGGGAGTCCAGACCCGGCCACCGCAGAGAAGAATCCGGCTCGCTGCTGTCCTTCCTGGTCATGATCTCCCCACTGGAATCCCCCCTCCACATCCCAGGTCCAGGACCGGAAGGTGCCGACGCTGCGGGCGCCCACGGTCCAGATGTCGTAGTCGAACACTGCCCCTCGGGTTTCCCGAAGGTTGAGGAGGTACACATCCGCCTGGACGGCGCCGGGGCGCCCCTTGCTGAGGTACACCCCGCTGAACCGCTGGCTGTCATCCCTCGTGTTCGCCTCGTGGGGACGCACCGTGCGGGGAAACACCCCGAAAGCATCGAGGCGGAAGTCTCCGGACTGATATCCGCCGGCGACGCCATCAAAGCTCCGTCGGGTATTGCCCCAGTCCAGGGGGGAGATGAGACGCTGCGCTCCCAGGAGCAGTTCCTGGCGCCCCACCCGGGCAAAGCCCTTCCGCGCCGGGTTCCCCACCCGGACCTCGGCGAACCCGTTCAACAGGTCCACCTCGTCCACCTCGATGGAACGCGGCGCCCACTCCTCCCCGAAGCTCCGGGCGTCGAGCCCCTCGGCGTACAACCGCACATGAGAGCCGATTTCGACGTTGGCATACAGGCGCAGACGACTGAGGGTGAAACTGTTGTCCCCTCCGGAGAGGCGAGTCAAGGCGAACCGATTCTCGTCATGGGACCGCAGCCGAAACTCACCTCCGAGATCGACGAGGACTCCCGAACCCAGCGAGATTCTCTTCAACCGGTCCGTGGCGCGGACGAAGGCATCCCGTCCCCCCGCGGCGGACAGGCACGAACTCCGGAGGTACCCGAAGTCGTTCGCGAAGTAGACTCCCTTGTGAGACCCCGCCACGGCCGGGGCGAGGCTTCCGCAGCTCGGGGAAGGCGAGGCGGTCTGGGCCGCTGCCGGTGCCGTGGCAAGGCAGATCACGAGAACGGCACCTGCCCCCCAAGAAACCGTCTGGTTCATGAGCGGATTCTTCATGGTGGGATCAGGCCGCCCGCACGTTGTCGAGGAACTCCCCCACCTGCTGGCTGAGCATGCGCGCCCGGTCCGCGAGGTTGTCCGAGGCCGTCAGGACCATGGAGGCTCCGTCCCCGGTCTCGGCCGCTGCTTGCAGGACCTGGGCGATGGTGTCCGTCACCTGGCCCGTCCCTCCAGCCGCGCCGTGGGCATTCCGGCTGATCTCCTGGGTGGCCACACCCTGCTGCTCCACCGAAGTGGCGATCCCCGAGGAGATCTCCCGGATTTCCGTGATGGTCCCGGTGATGTCGTTGATGGCACCCACGACCTCCTGGGTCGACGCCTGAATTTCCTCGATCTGTGCGGTGATGTCGTTGGTGGCCTGGGCGGTCTGCGTCGCCAGATTCTTGACTTCCGATGCCACGACGGCGAATCCCTTGCCAGCCTCGCCGGCCCGGGCCGCCTCGATGGTGGCGTTGAGGGCGAGGAGGTTGGTCTGCTTGGCGATGGTGGCGATCAGCCCCACAACTTCCCCGATGCGATGAGCCGATTCGGTCAGTCGCTGCACCGTGGCGGAGGACCGCTCCGCCTTGTCCACCGCGGTGATGCTCACCGAGGCGGCGCCCTCCACCCGTCTCCGGATTTCGGCGACCGACGCGGACAGCTCCTCGACGGCGGCCGACACCTCCTGCACGTTGCCGGAGGTCAGCTCCGCGGCACTCTTGGCCATCTCCGACTGGTTCCGGGTGTGCCCGGCCAGGGAGGACATCGACGCGGCCGTGGCCCTCATCTCCTCGGTCGAGGCCGCCACATCATCCACGAGTCCCAGCACGCTGCGCTCGAAGGAGGTGGCGAGGTCGAGGAGGGCCTGCCGGCGCACTCCCGCCTCCGCCGCCTTGCGTTCATCCTCGGCCCGATGGGCACGTTCCGCTGCCTCGCGTTCCCGTTCGGCCCGTTCCTTTTCCTCTACCACGCGCTGCGCTTCGAGCTGACGCTTTTCCTGAGCCTCGCCCTTGAAGACATCCAGAGCCGCGGCCATCGCCCCTACTTCGTCCTCACGGTCCCGTCCGGGAACCACCGTGTCCAGGTTCCCCCCGGAGATGGACGCCATCGCCTCCTTGAGCTGGTTCATCGGCCCCGTGATCGAGCGAGTCGCCACCCAGGCCAAGACACCACTGGCCGCCAGGAGGCCGGACAGAGTCCACCAGATGCTCGTGCTCGCCCTCTGCCGCTCATCCTGTGCCGAGGCGATGAAGGCGGAGGCCCGTTCCTTGGCGAATGCGACGATGCCCTCCACCTGGTCATTCAGCTCCTTGACGTGCCCGGCCCCCCGTTCCCGGGTCACCAAGGCCGCCCCCTCCATGTTCCCGTCCCGGCTCAGGGCAATGACCTCGTCCCGAATGGGACGCCACTCCACGAAGGTCTGGCGGGCTTTTTTCACGTCCTTCTTGTCCCCAAGAAACCGTTCCTCGATAAGATCGAAGGCTTCCAACACCGCAGTCTCGTGCTGGTTCACGTCCGCGACCGCGGCGGAGATTGCCTCCGGGGTCGTGGCCAGCGCCACATCCTTCATGCTCCTGTGCATCGCCGTGATGTGCCCCTCGACTTCCAGAGCGGAACTCGTGACCGTGTAGGGATGGCGGTAGAGCCGGTCCGTGAGGTCGGCCACGGCGTTCACCTTGCCTCGCGCGAACAGGCCGAGGCCGAGGGCCGCGAGCAGGACGAGAGTGAAACTTCCGATGAGCCTGGTGCCGATGGTCAGATTCGAGAGCCGCAGCATGGTTCCTTCCTCAAGAGGCGGGTTGAGCCAGTTCCTCGGAATCCACCGGGGGACGTGGGGCATCCCGGACTATCGGTCGGCCGGGACCAAACTGGAGCACAGGTCAGATCTGACCCTCTCACGAATCGCCGAATGACTATCGGTGTGTGAAGACACCCCCTGACCTCGGGGGGTGTCAGTCCGTGGGATATGGCGAAGGCTGGATGGGATGAGGGTCTTCAGGGTATCGGCGGGAATTCCTGTTCCCCCTGGAGCGTTGTCCCTCCCCCCCCGGATTCCCTTTGCACCACACAACCCGATATGGTCCGCAAGCCATTGCCCCCTGGGTCGCGAGCCAACGCGGAGAGTTTTCCGTGACCCAAGGAGAGTGGAAGATCGGGAGGAGTGACGGCCCCCGGCTTCCCGGAAGGCGCCGGCCAACGAGTCGGTGGGCGAATGGAGTCGAGCCCACCCGGGGACCTGATGTCCCCGGGTGCCGGACCGGGTCAGGCCGCTCGGATATCGGCGAGGAGGCGGTTGACTTCGGACGTCAGGGTGCCGGATTGGACGTTCAGGTGACGAGCGGCGTCCAGCACACGCCCGGCCACCGTCTGCGTGGTCTCCGTGCTTTCTCGCATGCTCGTGATCGTGGTGCTCACGGAATGAGCCTGTCCCGAGAGCGACTCCACCGTGCGGGCGATCTCCTCAGTGGCCGAGTCCTGCTCCCGGACGGCGGTGGCGATAGAGAACTCACATGGTGCTCGACGGTCGTGATGCGCTGGAGAATGTCACCAATGGCCTTCTCGGCGAATTGACTCGCGTCCTGCATGGCGAGGATTTCCTGCTCGATCTCCTCGGTCGCCTGGGCGGTCTGGCTGGCCAGGGCCTTGACTTCGCCGGCGACCACGGCGAACCCCGAGTTAGTTCGCCACGCGCACGGCCACGCGGGCGTCCATGGTGAAGAGGTCGCCCACCGGGGTCAGCGCAAACCCCGCAGTCGGGCCCGTCATGCCCACTCGGCTGGTGGAGGAGAAGTAGCGGCCGTACACATCCAGTTCCAGGCGGCCATTCAGGCGGCGCTTCGGCGTGGACCGCTCGAAGTCGGCGCCCACGAAGCTGTTGCCGTTGGCAAAGAGGTCGAACTCGTCGTTGACATCGAGGTAGGCGTAGTTTCCACCCACCGCCAGATGCCCGCCGCGCCCTGGGTCCGCGACCTGGAGGTAGGGGGACCAGGGCCCGAGTCGAAACCCGACCATGTCATTGCGGGATTCGAGTTGGCAGCGTACACTCCGCTTCGTCAATCAGCAGACAAATTCCAGCAATGTGTCACATCGAAGGCCTGCCAGCGGTGGCCGGTTGCGACCGACACCCTGTGGCCGACGCCCAACTCGTTTCTGAAAGGAGCGGCACCCATGCGGCACTGTCCGAACCCCCTTCCCTTTCTGCTCCTCGGCCTCGTCCTCGGATGCCAGCCTCCGGCCCTGGACCTGGAGGCCGAGGGTGCGGCCCTCATGGAGCGGAGCCGAGCCTGGTCGAACGTCATCGCGTCGGGAGACCTGGAGGCGATCCTCGAGCCGTGGGCTGAGGACGCCGTGCTGCTCCCTCCCGATTCACCACCCCTGGAGGGAAAAGCGGCAATCCGCAACTACATCGAAGCCGCTCTGCAATTGCCGGGTTTCCAGATCGGCTGGGAGCCGGTCTCGGTGAGTGTGGCCCGCGCCGGGGACATGGGGCATCTCCTCGAGCGGACAACCACCACGATCCACGATTCGCTGGGGAATCCCCTGACGACTTACGGGAAGGCGGTCACGGTGTGGCGCAAGGATCCGGATGGCGTATGGCGGAACGTGGTGGACATCTGGAACGCCACGGCCTCGGCGGGAAACTGACAGGACGCGAAGGGTGCTAGATTTCCGGTCTTCCCCGGGCAGCGATGTCGGCGTTTCCCCCATGTTCTCTATCGCGCGGCCCACCGACCAGGCTACGAACTCCAGGAAACCGCACTGCGCCTCCTTCTCGTGCATGAAGACAGGGACACCTCCTCGGACCTGGAGGTTCGGCTGACCACGCTGGGGCATGCCGTGATGCCAGTCGCCCGGTCCGGCGCCGAAACGGGTGCCCTGACCGCGACCCTGAAACCCGACCTCGTGCTGGTGCACCTGCCCCTCCGCCGCGACCCGGACGGGACCGAGGCGGTCGCCGCCATTCGCCGGCACTGGACGGTTCCGGTCGTTCTCCTCGGTGCCGAGACCGGGAAATGGAGCGACCGGGAATTGCATCTCACGCTGGAGTTGGCCCGCCATCGACACGAGGCGTCCACGGCGGTGCACGAGCTACGCGAGTTCTTCGACACGTCGCACGACATGTTCTGCTTCCTCGACTTCGACGGGTATTTCCGGCGGCTCAACCCGGCCTGGGAGCGGACCCTCGGTTTCACCCGCGTGGAACTGATGTCCCGACCCTTCATTGAGTTCGTGCATCCTGATGATCGTGAGAGGACCCTGGAACAGAATGCCCGGGTGAGGGCGGGCGGGCAGGCGATGGGCTTCGAGAACCGGTACCTCTGCAAGGACGGCTCCTTTCGCTGGTTCCTGTGGAACGCGACGCCACGATCCATCGAGAGGGTGATCTATTCAGTCGCCCGGGACATCACTGCGCGGAAGGAGGCCGAGGCCGAGCGAGCGGAACTGCTGCGGAATCTCGAAATCTCCCTGACTGAAGTGAGTGCCCTGCAGGACATCCTGCCAATCTGTTCCTACTGCCGGAAGATCCGGGACGACGAGGACTTCTGGCACTCCGTGGAGAACTACATCTCGCGGCACACCAGGTCCCGTTTCAGCCACGGCATCTGCCCCAGCTGCATGGAGACGGAGATCGAGCCGGATCTCCGGAGATAGGGAGTGGGGAGTAGTCCCTTACGGACAGGATTGAACGCAAAACGGCAACAATATTTCGGGCGACGCCCGGGAACCAGCGCCGGTACTGCGTTTGACGGCGGTTCGGAATATATCCAACTTGTGTGCCTTCGGGTCGCGGAGCGAGCCGTGACCAGGCGATTGGTTTTTCCCGGGGCTGACGCCCCTTGCTCGGCCAGGGGAGGTGGCTCACGCCACCGGCAGCCCAGACGAACACCCGGCCGTGTGAACGGCCTCTCGCCGCCGAGCCCGGGGCGAAAGCCCCGGGAAAACCACGCGACCCCGAGGCCCCTCTTTGGTTCCGGCTCTGCCGGCTTATGGAGTAGGGAGTGGTTTACACCACGTCGACCAGGTCGAGGCGGGCCACCCGTCGTGCCAGTTTGCGGTCCGCCGTGGCCACCCGGACGCCAAGCGACCGGGCCAGGGCCAGGTAGGAGGCGTCGTACACGGTGATGCGGAACTTCAGGGCCAGCGACAGCGCCGTCTCGTATTCGCCGGTTCCGAGCGCCAAGGTATCGACCTCCAAGGCCCGGAATCTCTCGTGGCCGGCGCGGGCCCCTGCGGCGGGAAGCCCCGCGCCGCAGGCCAGCACGTTGGCCACCTCGTACTGAAGGAGTTCCGGCCCCACCGCCGTGATCTCTCCCGTGATGTGCTCTTCCAGTATCTGGAGGGCCCGGGCGGGGGGCGGATCGTGGAGGAGCCAGGAGAGCACCACCGAGGCATCCACCACCCGGATCATTTGACCCGGCCCCGGTCGGCGCGCACCAGAGCCACGGGGTCGGCCCCCGTGGCGGCGATGCGATACTCCCGGCGCCACTCCGCGACCCGATCGGCGGCTCGGCGGAGCCGGTCCTCCCGCCCCGCCGTCAGCTCCTCATAGCGTTCGGGGGCCACGAGCACCACGAGGGGTTGCTCCCCCCGCGTGACCAGGACCGGCTCGCCCTCGGCCACCTGGTCGAGCACGGTGCCGAGGTGTTTTCGCAGGGTGAGGGTGCTGATCTGCCTCAGCATGGTGTCCTCCGGGGGGTCGGTTATGGGGTAATGATATGTGATAACATATGGTATATGCTATTATAAAGAGTATGGGACCTAGGACCTAGGACAGCAGGAAGCACTGTGTTCCATGTCCTACGTCCTATGTCCTATGTCCTATGTCCTATGTCCTATGTCCTATGTCCTATGTCCTACGTCCTATGTCCTACGTCCTATGTCCTACGTCCTATGTCCTACGTCCTGCGTCCTACGTCCTTTTCCCCTCCCTTCACCGCCCACCGGCCACCTCGCGACGCACCCGGTACCGCCGGATGACGGGGTAGCCCTCCTCTGATGTTCCGATCGTCAGGAGCTCCCCCCTCCCGAAGGCCAGGCGCCCATACTGGGGAAGGGCCGGGCGCACAGCCACCGCGCCGAGGAGCACTCCGTCGGGGTCGAAGATATCGAAGCGGGTCACGGTCGAGTCCAGCCCCGGATCGAGACGGACCCACCGGTACCCGTCACGGTCGACGTACAGGGCGGTGAAGGCCGGCGCGGTCGCGGGGATCGCGTCGGGGGTGAACGAACGGCGGAGCAGGTCTTCGTCCATGTTCTGGCTGAACCTCTGAACCATGTCCTCCACAACGGCCTGGCGTCGTTCCGAGCTGATCGGGACCGGATGCCACGTGCGTCCGAATACCTCGGCGGTATCTCTCCCATTTGGTGCGAGGGCAACCTGGTACTCATCCGACCAGCCCAAGAGAAAGCCACCAGCCGGATCGAATCCGGTGATGATCTGGGCCCGAAGGGGGACTGTCACAGTCATCTGGCCCACGTCGCGACCCCCGGCTCTGGTCACCACTGTCCACGGTGAGGCTTCGTTCTGTCGCACCGGCATCCAGACAGTATCGATCAGTGCACCCTGAATCGACCAGCGGATCCAAAAGGGTGCTCCCGCTGGCCCCTCCGCCGAAGGACTCTGGAGTAATGCCGGAACGGAGATGCGACCCTCCCGGTCCACGTGAATGTCGGCGTAATTGCAGCAGGCGGAGGGCCAGGACGTGACGAAGGCTCCCGCGGTGTCCCACACCGAGGTGCGAGCCAGCTGAGGATCGTTCAGGACGATCCGCCCCTCGTACAACGCGATGTAACCCGCCTCGAACTCGCCGGGCCCCCGGCCCTCCCCTCCGATGGTCCGGAGGAAAGCTCCCGCCGGGTCGTAGACCTTGATGACAGCCGGCTTCTGGTCCACCACGTAGACGCGCCCGCTGTCATCGACGGCGAGGCTCTGGGGGTTGACCAGTTCCGAGGGCTCTCCCTCCTCCCCCCGGAACTCCTGGACCAGATCGAGCTGCCACCCCGTCTCCCCCTCCCATCGCGTCGGGCCGGGACTCATCACCCGGGGAATCCCGCCCGGAAGCGTGTCGTACACCGGCACGGCGAGCGCATGGCCGCCACCGCCGCTGTCACAACCAGTTGAGAGCAAGGCGGCGAGGGTCGCGAGGGCGGCCAGGGGTGCCGGTCGGCGGGGGCGAGGGAGCAGGCGCATCGGTGTCGCTCCTGGTTTGGGGAGTGGGGAGTGGGGAGTGGGGAGTGGGGAGTGGGGAGTGGGGAGTGGGGAGTGGGGAGTGGGCCGAATGATAGTCCCCGCGTAAGGTGGCCGCAATGGCGACGCAAGGCGGCCTCGTCGACCGTCGTCGCAATCCGGACGACGGGAAGTACACCGACGGAGTTCACAGATCCCTCGCTTCGCTCGGGATGACGTCCGGAGGAACGAACGTGATTCGGATGGGCGAATGTAATTCGCCCCGACAACCGCCTATCGCTTGTTCGTTCCCACCTGGGGCACGGGCGACGTATGCGTCGCCCCTACACCCTATTCCCTACTTCCTACTCCCTACTTTCACCTCATTCCACAGCCGGTCCAGCGCCGCCAGGTCCGAGGCGTGCACCTCGATCCCCCGCTCTTCCGCCAGTAGCTCCAGCGCCCGGAATCGTTCCCGAAACTTGGTGTTCGCCTTCTCGAGGGCGAAGGAGGGAAACACTCCCGCCTTCCGCGAGAGATTGATCACCGCGAAGAGCAGATCCCCGATCTCCTCCTCCAGCGCCCCGGAAGCGGTGGCGGTACCGTCTCCCACCACATGACCTGCCCGCGCATCGAGCTCGGCCTCCACCTCCGCCAGTTCCTCCCGCACCTTCTCCGCCGGACCCACGGTGTCGGGCCAGTCGAACCCCACACCGGCCGCTCGCTCCTGCAGCCGGTACGCCATCAGGAGTTCCGGCAGGGTGGGAGGGAGACCGTCGAGCAGTCCCTCCGATTCCCGCCGTTCCCGACGCTTGAGCGCGGTCCATGACTCGCGGGGGCCAAGATCGAAGAGGTGAGGGTGCCGGCGCCGCATCTTCTGTTCGAGGTCGGTGGCCACATCATCCGGTGTGAACTCCTTCTCCTCTTCCGCCAGCACGAGCTGCCACGCGAGGTGGAGCAGAAGATCACTCACCTCGGCCCGGATCGCGTCCACGTCTCCCGTCCCCATGGCGTGGGCCAGCTCGTGGGCTTCTTCCAGCAGATAGGGGCGGAGCGTTTCCCGGGACTGGGCCCGGTCCCAGGGGCAGCGCTCCCGCAGGTCCGCCACCATCGCCATCGCGCGCTCAAGCGCAGATTTTTCTTGCATTTACCCTCCCGGCGGCGTATTCTACCCGCCGCGTTGGCCATGTCAATCGAGCATCCCATTCCCCCTTCTCCATTTTCCCACGCCTGGGTCGATCTCGACCTCGGGGCCCTGGTTCGAAACGCCCGGCTGGTGCGGTCCCGGGCGGTGCGTCCCCTCCTGCCGATGCTCAAGGCCGACGCCTACGGTTTGGGAGCCTTGGCCGTCGCCCATGCCCTCGAATCGATCGATCCGTGGGGCTACGGGCTCGCCCTCCCCGCCGAGGGGGCGACGCTTCGCGCGGCGGGAATCGCGCGGCCCCTGCTGGTCTTTTCGGCGTTCGACCCGCGGGAACGCGATCTCTGTTTGGCCCACGACCTCCGCCCCGTGCTCGGGGACGTGGAGAGTCTCGAGGCCTGGCTCCCCACCAACCGTCCCTTCCATCTCGAAATCGATACCGGTCTCTCCCGATGCGGAATCCGGTGGAACGATCGGGACGCGCTGGCGCACTGCGCCTCCCGGCTCGCGGAGACCTCCGCGTGGGAGGGGATCTGCACTCACTTTCACTCGCCCGACCAGGACCCCGCATCCGTCACCCTCCAGCGACGGCGCCTCGCCGCGGTGGTGGAGACGATCGGCCGGCGGCCTCCGTTGGTCCACCTGGCCAGCAGCGCCGACGCCGTGCGGGCCCTCCCGGATCGGGAGGAGGATCTTGTCCGGCCCGGTATCTTTCTCTATGGTGGAGCGGTGGCGGAGGCCACGGGGGAACCGGTGGCGGCCTTCCGGGCCCCGATCGTGTCGATCCGGACGCTCTCGCCAGGCGACACGGTGAGCTATGATGCGACCTGGACGGCCACCCGCCCGACCCGTCTCGGCACCATCGCCGCGGGCTATGCCGACGGGTTGCCGCGGGCCCTGGGCAACGTGGGCCGGGTCGAGGTCCACCGGACCCTCGTTCCGATCGTGGGCACAGTCGCGATGGACTTCACCATGGTGGATCTGACCGATGTCGCGGCACGCCGGGGGGACGTGGTCACGATCTGGGGTGGAAGCGGGGGTGTCTCCCTCGACACCCA
This sequence comes from Gemmatimonadales bacterium, assembly GCA_039794085.1. GTDB lineage: Bacteria > Gemmatimonadota > Gemmatimonadetes > Gemmatimonadales > GWC2-71-9 > OFTM291. The sequence goes on along the minus strand of JBDIWC010000017.1, from coordinate 25,630 downwards.
GGCCCGGGCGGCCGGCACCATCTCCTATGAACTTCTCACCCGGATCGGCCCGCGGGTCGTCCGGCGACCCGTGGAGGCTCCATGAATCCCCATTTTGCATCCCTCGTTCTGGGGCTCGCGCAGCAGGCCGAGTCGACGTTGCGTGGCTCGCTCCCGCCCGGGGCGGCCGAAGCGGGAGCCACCGACTCGAAGGAGATCGCGCGGTCGCTGATCGACACCCTTGGCATGCTGGAGCAGAAGACGAAGGGGAACCTCGAGCCCGATGAGGCGACGCTGCTCACCCAGGCCATCACGACCCTCCGGTTCAACTTCGTGAAGCAGGGTGGGACCGGATGAACCGGCGGCGGGTCGCCCTGATCGTGCTCGATGGCATGGGGGCCGGCCCCGCGCACGATACCGAGGCCTATGGCGACACCGGGAGCCACAGCCTCGGGAACGTGGCGCGGGCAGCGGGTCCGGCGGGTCTCACCTTGCCGCACATGGAGGGCCTGGGACTCGGGCGGATCGCCGAGCTTCGGGGACTTTCCTCCTCCGCGCCGGTACACGCCGCCCACGGCATCGCCGAGCCCAAGAGCCCGGGGAAGGACAGCACGACGGGGCATTGGGAACTCTGCGGTCTCATTCTCGAGCAGGCGTTCCCCACCTATCCGCATGGGTTTCCCGAGGAGGTCATCGCCGAATTCGCCCGGCGCACCGGGCGGGGGGTGCTCTCCAACCAGGTGGCCTCGGGGACGGCGATCCTCGACCGGTTCGGCGAGGAGCATGTCCGGACCGGGGCGTGGATCGTGTACACCTCGGCGGACAGCGTCTTCCAGGTCGCGGCCCACGAGGAGGTGGTGCCCCTGGAGGAGCTCTATCGGGCCTGCGCCGACGCCCGAGCGATGCTCACGGGTGAGCATGGGGTGTCCCGGGTGATCGCCCGGCCCTTCACGGGAGGCGTCGGCTCGTGGCACCGCACCGCGCACCGGAAGGACTTCAGCGTGGCCCCACCCGCGCCCACCCTGCTCGACCATCTGGAGGACGCGGGGATTCCGCGGGTCGGCGTGGGCAAGGTGGACGACCTCTTCGCGGGCCGGGGGATCACCAGTCGGCACACCGCGACCAACGCCGAGGCGTACGAGCTGATCGAGGCAGGTATGGAGACGCTGAAGCGGGGACTTCTCTTTGCCAACGTGATCGAGTTCGATCAGAGCTGGGGCCACCGGAACGACGTGCCGGGTTATCTCCGGGGGCTCGCCGAGCTCGATGAGTGGATTCCCCGCCTGCTGGGCCGGTCCCGAACGGACGATCTGGTTATCTTTACGGCGGACCACGGCAACGACCCGACCACCCCGTCCACCGATCATTCGCGGGAGGTCGTGCCGGTGCTCGTGCATGGTCCGGGGGTCCGGAGCGTCTCCGTGGGACGACGTTCCACCTTCGCCGACATCGGCCAGACGGTGGCGGAATACCTCGGGGCGGCCCCGTTGGCGAGTGGCCGCTCCTTTCTGTCGGAGGTGCTCGATGGGCAGTGATCCCCTGGTCGAGGCGGCTCGGGAGGTTCAGCGCAACGCCTATGCCCCCGATTCGCACTTTCCGGTCGGGGCGGCCCTGGAGTCCACCGATGGGAGGGTCTTCGTCGGCTGCAATGTGGAGAACGCGTCCTTTGGTCTCACGATGTGCGCGGAACGGGTCGCGGTCGGCGCCGCGGTGGCGGCGGGTGCCCGGTCCTATGTCCGCCTCGTGGTGGTCACCGACCGGGATCCCCCGGCACCCCCGTGCGGGGCCTGCCGGCAGGTCCTGGCGGAATTCGGGCTCGATCTGCGGGTGGACGGGGTGGGGCCCGCATCGCATCAGGAGTGGTCGTTGGGGGAGCTTCTCCCCCGTGCCTTCACGAGGGATCAGCTGAGATGACGGGTTGGAGGGCGCGGGTGACGTTGTGGGTGACGGCGGGCCTGGTGGCCCTCACCGCCTGCCAGGAAGACCTCACCACACCGGGAGATTGTCCGGGCCTCTGCCCCGGCGGAAGCCCCCTCGTGTTCGACACGGTGATCACCCCGGCGTTCGCGACCGACAGCAGTTTCCGCGGATTCGTCACCGGCCTCCAGAGCCTCGGGTTGCTGGTGTCCGACGGACTCCCCGCGGGAGATGCCCGGGGATGGCTGATCTTCACCCCGGTCGGTGACACGCTCGACATCGGGCCGGAGCGGCAGCCGTTCACGTTCGATTCGGTCACCATGAGCATCAATCTGCTGGGGCGCGACACCACCTCGCGCAACCTGCGGCTGCTCTATTACCGTCTGCCGGGGCTCATCGATTCCGCGATCACCTTTCCCGAGATCGATGCCTTGTTCACCCCCGATCGATTGATCGACAGCCTTTCCATCCCCGATTCCCTCCGGGTCGGGGCGTTGCAGCTTCTGCTGACGGACTCCCTCCCCCTCTCGCGGCTCCGGCCGGCCCCGGAGGACAGCGGATTCATCACCATCGGATTCCAGACCCATGCGGACGGGCCGGCCGGCGTGAGACTGGAGAGCCCGCGCACCACCACGGGACTGGGGCCGCTCCTCGTCCTCTTTGTCCGGGGGACGGAGACCAACGACACCACCTTCTTCCAGAACCAGACCCTGGGAGGCGGCTTTGTTCTGGAGAATCCAGACACCGAGGAGATGGGCGACACTCTGGTGTTGGGCGGCGTGCCGTCGGCCCGGACCGTGCTGCGGTACAGCATCCCACCCTTCATCCGGGACACGGCCAGCGTCGTGCGGGCCCTCCTGGAGCTCGACCCCGCCCTGCCGGTGCGCGGCCTGGTGGGCGATCCCGGAACGATCGAAGCCCGGGGACTGGTGGCCGACCTCGGGGGCAAATCGGTGGCGAGCGCGTCCCCGGTGGCTCGGACACCCCTGGAGGCGGGGGTCACCAGTCCGGTGGTGCTTGACGTTCTCCAAATCGTGCGGGGATGGCGGGGAGGAAACATCCCCCAAGGGTTTGTCCTTGCCCTCGCTCCCGAAGCCGCGACCTTCAACCAGCTCCGGTTCCGGTCCACCCGAAGCGGGGGCGGGCCACGGTTGCGCATCACGTACGTCCTGCCCGCCAATCCGGAGCAACCATGAACCCCCGCCTCCGCGCGCTCCTGGTGTTCGGGGGGGTCGTATCCCTCCTCTCCGTCTCCGGGACCGGCCTGGCCGGGCAGAGCAGCCAGTTCGGGGTACGGGGGCTGGGCCTTCCGGGCCGGGCCTTGTCGGCGCGCTCCTTCGCGATGGGCGGGGCGTTTGGCCTGTTCGACAGCGAGTCGGCGATGAACCCCGCCACGCTCGCCAACCTGGGGGTCCTCACGGCTTCTTTCACCGGGGCCCAGAACTGGCGCACCTCGGAAAATCCGAGTGGCGAGGCCTCGGCCCAGGACAACCGGTTTCCGCAGATCTTCGTGGCGGGCCCCGTGGGCCGGTCACGACGATTTGGCCTGGGCCTGACCGTGGGTGCCTACACCGACCGGAGCTTCGCTCTGGCGAGCGCCGACACGATCTCCATCGGGGGCAGCCCGGTGAGCGTGAACGACACGCTGTTCAGTCGCGGCGGCCTCAGCGACATCCGGCTCGGCTTCGGGGCCCGTCTCCACGACCGGCTCTTCGTCGGCCTCGGGCTCCATGGAATCACGGGATCGGTGAAGCTCGAGTCGAGGCGGACCTTCGGCGACAGTTCCTTCGCCCAATCGATCCAGCGCACCGACGTGACCTTCGGCGGGCTCGGGATCTCGGTCGGGGTCATGGCCCAGGTGCTGCCCGGCCTGACCATCGCGGGCATGGCACGGACCGACGAAAAGGTCCGTCTCGACCAGGATTCGACCCGCATCGGAAGCACCGACCTGCCCACCACCCTCTCCGCCGGGGCGATGTGGACCGTCAACCGCCGAGTGACCGTGGTGGGGCAATCCACCTGGCGGAGCTGGTCGGTGGCCAACGCCGACATCATCGAGCAGGGCGGCCTCGGGGCGCTCAACACCTACGAGGTGTCGGGTGGCGTCGAGTTCCTCACCTCCCGGTCCCGCCCCGGTCATCGTCCCCTCCGGGCCGGGGTCCGGTATGGCACCCTTCCCTTCCCCATCACCTCGGGAGACCGGCCGTCGGAGTTCGGAGTGTCCCTGGGCACCGGGTTCCGCTTCAGCGGAGACCGGGGGGGCGTGGACGTTTCGGTCGAACGGATCCGCCGCACCCAGGGGTCGGCCTTCACCGAGAACGCCACGATCCTGACCGTCGGCGTCAGCATCCGCCCCTGAGCCATCGATGCGACGCGTCTATATCGAGACCTACGGATGCCAGATGAACGTGGCCGACACCGAGTCGATGTTCGGCGTGCTGGCGCGTGACGGTTTTTCCCGGACCGAGACCCCGGAGGACGCGGACGTGATGCTGGTCAACACCTGCGCGGTCCGCGATCATGCGGAGCAGCGGGTGATCGGCCGCATGGGCGAGTTGCAGCGCCACAAACGGCCGGGGGATGTGCTCGGGGTGGTGGGGTGCATGGCCCAGCGCCTCGGTCCCGCCCTCCTGGCCCAGGTTCCCCGGGTGGACCTGGTGGTGGGCCCGGATGCCTACCGCAACCTGCCCGACCTGATCCGCGCCGCCGCCGCGGGAGAACGGAGCGTGGACACCGAGTTCCGGTCCTGGGAGCATTACGAGGATGTGCCGGCCATCCGGGAACCGGGGCCCACGGCCTTCGTCACCGTGCAACGGGGGTGTGATTATCGGTGCACGTTCTGCATCGTTCCGACCACCCGGGGACCGGAACGGAGCCGCGCCCTCGCGGATGTGGTGCGGGAAGTCGCGATGCTCTCGAGCACCGGAACCCGCGAGGTGACGCTACTCGGGCAGACGGTCAACAGCTGGAACGATGGCACCCACGATTTCGGGGACCTGCTTCGCGCCGTCGGCGCGGTGGACGGCATCCGGCGGGTGCGGTTCACGAGCCCCTACCCCACCGACTTCACCGACCGGGTGATCGCCGCGATGGCCGAGACCCCATCCGTGTGCGAGCACGTGCACCTGCCCGTGCAGAGCGGGTCCAACGCCGTGTTGCGCCGAATGCTCCGGCGCTATACCCGCGAAGTCTATCTCGACGTGGTGGGCCGGCTTCGGGCCGCCCTGCCCGCGATCACCTTCTCCACGGACATCATCGTGGGTTTTCCGGGCGAAACCGAAGCCCAGTTTGGCGAGACCCTCTCCCTGGTGGAGGAGGCCGGGTTTGACGATGCCTACACCTTCCGGTATTCGGTGCGCGAGGGCACGCCCGCGGTCCGCCTCGCCGACCACGTCCCGGAGGAGGTCGCCGCCGACCGGCTTGCCCGCCTGATCGAGGTGGTGCGCACCCAGGCGCGGCGTCGCAACGCCACCCGGGTCGGCACGGTGCAGGAGGTGCTGGTGGAGCGGAAGGCCCGCCGGGGCGACCTGCTTCTGGGCCGCACCCGGGGCAATCATCTGGTGCTGCTTCCGCTCGGCCCCGAGCATCTGGGAACCTGGTGCCGAGCCCGTCTTACCGGAACCACGGGTTCCACATTCACCGGCGTCGTGGACACTCCCTCCCTGGCGGTGTTGTCATGATTCGCAACCTGGTGCAGGAGCACGTGCTCGATGCGTTCAACGCTCTCAAGGGTCACTTCCCGGATTTCTGCGGGTGTGACATCTGCCGGGCGGACGTGCTGGTGTACGCGTTGAACCGGCTCCCCGCCCGCTACGTCGCGAGCCGGGAAGGGACGGTCATCAGTGAGCTCAGTCTCGACCGGTCGCAGAATCGGACCGACATCGACGTGGTCCTGCTGGACGCCTTCCGCCGCATCCACCTGGCCCCCCGCTGCGGCCGGGAGAAGCAGCCATGACCCCATGACCCACCGGCGACGACCCACCGTCGCCTTCGTTGCGCTCACCACCGGGGCCGGTCTATTGACCGGCCTCTTGCGTTTTGGGACCCCCGGAGGCGTCGGAATGCTTCTTGGCGTGGCCCTGCTCCTGTGGAAACGGGCCCCGGAGGCCGGGTTCGTGGCGACGATCCTGGTGGCGGGCGTCGCCTCGGGAATGCTGGCCCTGAGAAGGGAGGAGGCCCGCTGCGAGGCACGGCTCCGCGCCGGGCCCGTGCACCTGACCCTCCAGGTGGTCGACGGGAGCGAGGGAGGTGGAGTGGTTCGGCCCCGCGAGGCACACTGCCGGGGCGAGATCCGGGCTCGATGGCCGACCCGGGGACCGGTCCCCGTGGTGGGGTCCCGGGTGCGGGGAGAAGGCCGCTGGATCGCTCCCAATGGTCCGCGACCCGGCATCCTCGTCCTGCGCCGGATCGAGACGGCGGACTCCGCCCATCGTCCCCTGCCGGCCCGGATTCAGGAGTGGCTTCGGCGCACGATCGCCGTCCAGTACGGAGCGCGTCGCGCGCCCCTGGTCGAGGCGATGGTGATCGGACGCCGCACCAACCTCGACCCCGCCCTCCGCGACCTCTTTGCGGCCTCCGGTCTGGCCCACCTCCTGGCCATCAGCGGCTTCCACGTCGGCCTGGTCGCGGGGTGGGTTCTGCTCCTCCTTCGCCTCCTGCGAGCTCCCGTGCCGTGGGCCTGGGGAGGAGCCGGTCTGGTGGCGCTGGGGTATGCGGCGGCCCTGGGGTGGCCCGTTCCCGCGGCCCGCGCCGCGATCATGACCTCCTGTGCCGCCTGGGCCCGGGTGCGGCAACGCCGAGTGAGGCCGTCGGGGGTGTTGGGGACAAGCGCCGTTCTCATCTTCTGGTTCCAGCCCACCGCCCTTCTCTCCCCGGGGGCCTGGCTGTCGTTCGCCGCCGTCTGGGGCACCGTATACGCCCTTCGCTGGTGCCGTGATTCCGGTTTCCACGGAACCGTGACCCAACTCCTCGCCAGTTCCGTCGGCGCCACCCTGGCGACGGCACCGGTCACCGCGGTCGTGTTCGGATCGGTGGCCCCGATCGGGGTGGCGCTCAATCTCGTGGCCATTCCTCTCGCCGCCACCATGATCCCCGGCATCCTGGGGGGCCTTCTCCTGGCTCCGGTGTTCCCGGCCGTGGCCACTCGACTGGCGGCGGGTGCGGGTGCCCTTCTCGACCTGCTCTCCGGGCTCGCCACCCACGGGGCGGGGATCCCCTCCGGGCAATGGGTGATGGAACCGGGTCCGGCCGCGGCCACAGGTCCCCTGGTGGCCCTCGGAGTGGCGCTGTGGGTCACCGGAGGAGGCGTCGTGCGGCGGAACGAAGCGGCTCGTCGCACCCTCTGGGTGGTGACGGGACTCGCCTGGGCGCTCCTGGTTCCCACCGCCTGGCGATCAATCCGTCACGAACCGGGAACGCTGGCATTACATTTTCTCGACGTGGGACAGGGAGACGCCGCCCTGATCCGCACTCCGGCCGGGCGCTGGGTCCTGGTGGACGCCGGCCCCCGATCGCCCCGGTGGGACGCGGGACGCCGGGTGGTGACGCCATTCCTTCGCCGACAGGGTGTGGATCGGTTGGCCGGCGTGGTGGTTTCTCACGCCCACCTCGATCACCTGGGCGGGGTTTCGGTGGTCCTGGACCAGTTCCGCCCCGGTTGGCTGATGGAACCGGTGGTTCCGGTGTCCGACACGGTGTATCGTCACCTGCTCGATCAGGTGGAGGAACTCGGGATTCCCCTCCTGGCCGCCCGATCGGGAGAGGAGTGGGAAATGGACGGAGTGCGCTGGCGGGTGTTGCACCCCGACACGACGCGACGGGCCTGGGGGCTCGACCTGAACGAGGATTCGGCCATGCTGCTGGTGGAGTACGGTGCATTCCGGGCGGTGCTTGCGGGAGACGCGGGTGGGCCGGCCGAGGAGCACCTGGCGGGCACCGTGGGACGCGTCGATGTCCTGAAGGTGGGGCACCACGGGAGCCGGAGCGCCACCGGGACCGGGTGGCTCGCGGAGCTGAGCCCCCGGGTGGCGGTCATCAGTCTGGGCCTCAACCGGTTCGGCCATCCCGCCCCGGAAACCCTGGCCCGTCTCGCCTCGGCCCGGGCCGAGGTGTGGCGGACTGATAGAGAGGGAACGATCACGGTCACCACCGACGGGCAGTCGGTGACCGTGACCGGGCAGGACCGGCACCTCCGGTTTGCCGCGGGGTGTCGTCACGCGCACCAGGAGCAATCGCCGTGCTGAACGGAACGTCCGTAACCACGATCGAGCGGTTCATCATCGACCAGGAGCGCAACTTTCCCGATGCCACGGGGGAGTTGTCCAATTTGCTCTACGACATCGCCCTGGGCAGCAAGATCATCGCCGCCTCCATTCGGCGGGCGGGTCTGGTGCACATTCTCGGCACGGCCGGGCAGACCAACGTGCAGGGCGAGGAGCAGATGAAGCTCGACATCTTCGCCAACGAAACGTTGAAGAACGCGATGTGTCACACCGGGCGGGTGTGTGTGATGGCGAGCGAGGAAGATGAGGAACTGATCCCGATTCCCGAGCAGTACCGGCATGGGAAGTACGCCATCCTCTTCGATCCCCTGGATGGCTCCTCCAACATCGACGTCAACTGCTCGGTGGGCACCATCTTCAGCATCTATCGCCGGGTGTCGATGGAGGGCTCGGGCACCATGGCGGACGTGCTGCAGCGGGGATCGGAGCAGGTGGCGGCAGGCTATGTGCTGTACGGATCGAGCGTGATGCTGGTCTACACGACGGGCCAGGGGGTGCATGGATTCACCCTCGACCCGACGATCGGGGAGTTTCTGCTGTCGCATCGAAACATCCGCACACCGGCCCGGGGGACCTATTACAGCGTCAACGAGAGCAATTATGCGCACTGGAGCCGCGGGATGCAGATGGCGGTGCGCGGCTTCCACGGCGATCTGCCGGAGCGGATGGAACGGAAGAAGAGCCGGTACATCGGCGCCCTCGTGGCCGACTTCCACCGCAACCTCATCGCCGGAGGCATCTTTCTCTATCCGGGGTATCGCCACGCCCCCGAGGGGAAGCTTCGCCTCTCGTACGAGGCGGCGCCGATGGCGTTCATTGCGGAACAGGCCGGGGGCGCCGCCACGGACGGAACCCGCCGGATCCTCGACATCCAGGCCGACCGTCTCCACCAGCGCACTCCCCTGGTGATCGGGTCGGCCGCGGATGTGGCCTTCGTGATGGAGATGCTGCGGGAGCACGGGGAATGAGTGGCGATCCGGGGCTCCTCCCGGTTGATCCGGTGGTGGGGCCCCCGACCACCCCGGTGGACCCTGGCACGCCCGGCGTGTTCCCGTACCGGCGCGGCATCTATCCGACCATGTACACCGGGCGGCCGTGGACCATGCGGCAGTACGCCGGCTTCGGGACCGCGGCGGAGACCAACGAACGATTCCGGGCCCTCCTCGCCGCGGGGCAGACCGGCTTGTCGACCGCCTTCGACCTTCCCACCCAGATGGGGTACGACTCCGATCATCCGATGGCCGACGGAGAGGTGGGCCGGGTTGGCGTGGCCATCGACACCGTGGACGACCTGGCGGAGCTGTTTCGGGAGATTCCCCTGGACCAGGTCTCCACCTCGATGACCATCAACGCCACCGCCGCGATTCTCCTCGCCATGTATGTCGTGGTGGGGGAGGAGCAGGGCGTCTCCCGGACGCAGCTGGCCGGGACCATTCAGAACGACATCCTGAAGGAGTACATCGCCCGGGGCACCTGGATCTTCCCGCCGGAGCCGTCGCTGCGGCTCATCGTGGACATCTTCCGCTTCACGGCCGACGCCGGCATGGATTTCAACCCGATCAGCATCAGCGGCTACCACATGCGGGAGGCGGGGGCCACCGCGGTCCAGGAGGTCGGGTTCACCCTCGCCAACGCGCTCGAATACGTGGGGCGCGCCGTGGCGGCAGGCCTCCCGGTGGACCGCTTCGCCCCCCGGCTTTCCTTCTTTTTTGCCGCGCACAACGACCTCTTCGAGGAGGCGGCCAAGTTCCGGGCGGCACGAACCCTCTGGGCACTCCTCCTGCGGGAGCGCTACGCCGCGGGGGATGCCGCCTGCCGTCTCCGGTTTCATACCCAGACGGGGGGGGTGACTCTCCAGGCTCAGCAGCCCCTCACCAACGTGGTCCGGGTCACGGTGCAGGCCCTCGCGGCCGTTCTCGGAGGTACGCAGTCGCTCCACACGAACGGATACGACGAGGCCCTCTCCCTCCCGACCGAGGAGGCCGCCACCCTTGCGCTCCGAACCCAACAGATCCTGGCCTACGAGAGCGGAGTCACCCGCACGGTGGACCCGCTGGCCGGGTCGTATCATGTGGAAGCCCTGACCGACCGGATCATGGCCGAGGCTCGCGCCCTCGTCGAGGACATCGACGCGCTGGGCGGGTCGGCCCGAGCCATCGAACGAGGTTACTTTCAGGAGGCGATTGGACGGAGCGCCTGGGAACAGCAGCAGGCCCGGGAACGGGGGGACCTGGTGATCGTCGGGGTGAACCGCTTCACCGACGATTCCACCCGGCCGATTGCTCCCGCGCCGGACTTCCGCGCCCTGGCTACCCGGCAGCGTGACCGCCTGAGCCACGCCCGCGCCGCTCGAAATTCCGCCGCCGTGGCCGACGCTCTGGGCCAGTTGCGCGTGGCCGCCGCGGGCACCGACCCGCTCATACCCTTCATCATCGAGGCGGTCCGCGTGCGGGCCACCCTGGGAGAGATCAGTGACACACTTCGCGACGTCTTCGGCATCTACCGTCCCTGACCCGGCCCCCCCCCTGCCGGGGCGATGGACCCTGTTCCGGCGTGCTCTGCGCCGACGGTGCCCCGTCTGTGGCGGGGGCCCCATCTTTCGGCAGTGGGTGCGGATCAGCGACCAGTGCCCCTCCTGCCACCTGACGCTGAACCGCAAGGAGGACGGGTATTCCCTCGGCGGCTTCTGGCTCAACCTGCTCTTCGCCGAGGGCGTGACCGCCACGCTGTTCATCGGGACCCTGCTGCTCACCTGGCCCTCACCTCCATGGACCCTGCTGCAATACGGGCTCCCGGCGCTGGCTCTCCTGACGCCCCTGATCTTCTACCCCTTTGCCAAGACCCTTTTCCTGGCCCTCGATCTCTCGGTCCGTCCCTCGGAGCGCCACGAGCACCATGGATGAAGCCGGGACACCGGAGCCGCAGCCTCACCGTCTCCTGGTGCCCCGCACCGCACGGTATTTCACCCTGGGCGAACCCGGCCCCGAGGCGACGGAGCTCTGGATCGTCTGCCACGGCTACCTGCAGGCGGCCGACCGGTTCCTCCGCGCATTTGGCCCGGCCAGTTTGCCCGGGCGAGTGATCCTGGCTCCTGAAGGACTCTCCCGGGCCTATGTCGGCGGAACTCAGGATCAGGTGGGTGCCAGCTGGATGACCCGCCTGGAGCGGGATGCCGAGATCACCGACTACATCCGGTTCCTGGACCTGATCGCGGCGGAGCTGGTGCCGCGGCTCTCGACCTCGGCGCTCCGAGTGGAGGTCCATGGATTCTCCCAGGGCGCCGCGACGGCGGCACGCTGGGCCGTGAACGGGGCACTCGCCGTGGATCGGCTCGTGCTCTGGGGGGGTGGCGTGCCGCCGGACCTGAACCTGGCGCACCTGCGCAAGGCACTCCGCGCCCCGCTTCACCTGATGGTGGGACGCGAAGACCCCTACCTCACTCCGGAGGTCGTGTCCCGGGAGGTTGCCCGCCTGGAGGAGGCGGACGTTCCCCATCGGCTGACACGGTTCCCGGGAGGCCACCGTGTGGATGTGTCGGCCCTTGCCGCCGATCCCTGACACGGTCGCCCCGGCCGGCGCCGGGAGTCCTGTCCGGTTGTCTGGAACCTGCTTTCCGCATAACTTTTTTGGCTGTTTGCGATCTTGAAGGAGTGTCAGACCCGATGCCCACGTACGAATACCGCTGTCCCAACGATCATGAGTTCGAGGTCATGCAGAAGATCTCGGAAAAGCCGCGTACCCGGTGTCCCGAATGCGGCAAGGTGGCCACCCGGAAGATCTCCGGGGGCGCGGGCCTCGTGTTCAAGGGTTCGGGCTTCTACATCACCGACTACGGGAAGGATGGGAAAGGCCCTCGCAAACCGGAGAGCGAGGGGGCCCCGACGGAAGCGCCCAAGGAATCCGGCACGGAGGCCACCTCCTCCTCGTCCACCGAACCCGCTTCCGCCCCTGCCGCCAAGGCCTCCCGCGCCCCGAAGCCGCCCAGACCCACGGGCGGCGAGTGAGCGATCTCCTCCGCGCCGAACTGGGACGGATCGCCGCCGGGCTCGGGGAGCCGGATGCCCCCTTCGTGCTCGAGCGGCCCCGCGACCCCACTCACGGGGACTGGGCCACGAACCTCGCCATGGTTCTCGCCAAGGGACGCAAGACCAACCCCCGCGCCCTGGCGCAGGAGGTCGTGGCGGCGCTGGCCCTTCCCGACGGGATCGTGGCCCGCACCGAGATCGCCGGACCGGGTTTCATCAATTTCTGGCTGGCGGAGGATGTTCTCCGCTCGGCATTGCAGACCATTCTGCGTGACGGCCCGTCCTGGGGCCGATCCACCGTCGGCGCCGACCAGCGGGTGAACGTGGAGTTCGTGTCCGCCAACCCAACCGGACCCCTGCATGTCGGGCACGGGCGGGGCGCCGCACTCGGAGACGCCATCGCCTCCCTTCTGGAGTGGACCGGTCACGACGTGACGCGGGAGTTCTACATCAACGACGCGGGGGTCCAGATCGACCGGTTGGCGGAGAGCCTCCTCGCCCGGGTCCGGCAGCAGGCCGGGCAGGAGGCGTCCATCCCGGAGGGAGGATACCATGGGGAGTACCTGGTGGAGGCCGCGAGCGCTCTGCTGGCGGAGGAGGGACCTGCCCTCGCCGACCGCGACCGGGCCGAGGCCCTTTCGCTCTGCCGGGCGTTCGCTCTCCGCACCCAGCGGGACGAACAGGACACCCTCCTGCGGGACCTCCGGGTACACTTCGACGTGTGGGGCTCGGAGCAGGCGATGTACGACGACGGAAAGGTGGAGGACACGCTCGCGGAACTCGCCCAGCGGGGGCTCACGTTCGAGGCGGAGGGGGCGCTCTGGCTCCGCACCAGCCGCTTTGGAGACGACAAGGACCGGGTTCTCCGGAAGTCGGACGGGTCGCTGACCTACCTGGTGCCCGACATCGCCTACCATCGGGACAAGCACACCCGGGGCTTCACCCTGGCCATCGATGTCTGGGGAGCCGACCACCACGGTTATATCCCGCGGATGCGCGCCGCCTTGAGGGCACTGGGATATCCCGACTCCTTCTTCGAAGTGGCCCTGGTCCAATTGGTGAAGGTGGTCCGAGGCGGGGAGGAAGTGAAGATGTCCAAGCGGGCGGGCGACTTTGTCACCCTGCGGGAGCTGGTGGATGAGGTCGGCGTGGATGCCGCCCGCTATTTCTTCCTGATGCGGCGTCACGATGCCCAGTTTGTGTTCGACGTGGAACTCGCCACCCGGCAGACCGACGAGAATCCCGTCTTCTACGTGCAGATGGCCCATGCCCGGATGAGCGGCATCTTCCGCACCGCCGAGCGCGATCCCGCCGTGATCACCGACGGGAACCCCGCGGACCTTCCGGCCCCGGAGGACACCGAGCTTCTCAAGAAGCTCATGCTCTTCCCCGACCTCGTCGACCGGGCCGCCCGCGACCGGGAGCCCCACCAGGTCACCGCCTATCTCGAGGACCTCGCCCGGACCGCGCACGGGTGGTACCACCGGTGCCGGGTCCTCGGTGAACCTCCCTCCGTCGAGAGCGCGCGTCTGGCTCTTGCGCAGGCTGCCCGCATCGTCCTCGCCAATGGACTCACCGTCCTCGGCATTTCCGCCCCCGATCGGATGTAATCATGAGCCTGCTCGTTGTCGGCAGTGTGGCCCTCGACTCGATTCACACCCCCTTCGGGGAAACCGCCGATGCGATCGGCGGCTCGGCCGTGTACTTCAGCGTGGCCGGCTCGCTCCTCGCCCCGGTCCAGGTGGTGGGCGTGGTGGGTTCCGACTACCCGACACACGAACTCGACCGGCTCGCCGAGCGCGGGATCGACTGGAGCGGGGTGGAACACGCCGAGGGGGAGAGCTTTCGGTGGAAGGGGAAGTATTCCTACGACCTGCAGAGCCGGGAAACCCTGGACACCCGACTGGGCGTATTCGCCGATTTTCAGCCGACGCTTCCGGCCCATTTCCGGGCGGCGCGTTTCGTCTTCCTCGGCAACATCGACCCCGAGCTGCAACTCAGCGTTCTCGACCAGATGGTGCAGCCGGCCATCATCGCCTGTGATACCATGAACTACTGGATCCAGTCGAAGAAGGATACCCTGCTCGAGCTTCTCACGCGGGTCGACATCCTGATGGTGAACGACAGCGAGGCCCGCGAACTCTCCGGGGACTGGAACATCCACCGGGCGGGCCGCTGGATCCTCTCGAAGGGTCCCAAGCGGGTGGTGATCAAGCAGGGGGAACACGGCGCCATCCTCATGGAGCCGGGCCGGACCTTCTACGCCCCGGCCTGGCCGCTGGAGGAGGTGTTCGATCCCACCGGGGCGGGCGACGCCTTCGCCGGGGGATTCATGGCCTACCTGGCCCGTCGGGCGGATCTGACGGGGGAACACCTCCGGCATGCGATGGTCTACGGATCCGCGATGGGCTCGTACGCGGTGGCCGGGTTCGGCATCAAGGGGTTCGACCGCATCACGACCGCGGACATTCAGCGGCGCGTGGCCCAGTTTGCCGATCTCACCCACGTGGACCGGGCGGAGCAGGTGCTGTGACCGAACGGCAGTATGCGGCGGCGGGAGTCGACCTGGAGGCGGCGGACCGCGCCAAGGCCCGCATCGCCGAGGCGGTGAGGAGCGCCCGGACCCTGCATTCGGTCGGAGCGGTCGGGGCCTTCGGAGGGATGGTCCGGATTCCGCCCGGCTACACCGATCCGGTGCTGGTGATGAGCACCGACGGCGTGGGGACCAAGGTGCTGGTGGCGCGCGACACCGGGCGTCTCGACACCGTGGGCGAGGATCTGGTGAATCACAGCGTCAATGACATCCTGGTCCATGGCGCCCTCCCGCTCGCCTTCCTCGACTATCTGGCCGGCGCCGGCCTGGGCGTGGAGGAGGTGGCCGCACTGGTGGAGGGAGTGGCCCGGGGCTGTCGGGCCCACGGCATGGCCCTCGCCGGGGGGGAAACAGCGCAGATGCCCGGGTTGTACCGTCACGGAGACTTCGACCTGGCCGGTACAATCGTGGGCGTGGTGGAGGGGACCAGCGCTCTGCACGGGGACCGGATCGTTCCCGGGGACGTGCTGGTGGCCCTCGGGTCCACGGGCCTCCACACCAACGGCTACACCCTTGCCCGCCACATCCTCTTCGACCGGCTCGGCCTCACGGTGGATGCACTCCTTCCCGGCCTCGACACGACCGTAGCCGACGCGCTCCTCACCGTCCATCGCAGTTACGACGGGTTGCTCCGCCCGATTCTCTCCCGGGTCCATGGCCTCGCCCATATCACCGGAGGCGGCATCGCGGGCAACCTGGCCCGGGTGCTTCCCGGGGGGGTGGGTGCCGTGATCGACACCGGCTCGTGGACCTGGCCGCCGCTTTTTCAGCTCCTCGCGGACGCGGGACAGGTGAGCACGGAGGAGATGCGGGATGTGTTCAACCTGGGCGTCGGGATGATCGCGGCCGTCGCGGAGAACGACGCGGCGGAGGTGATCACGGCGGCCGGGAAGACGAGTACCCCCGCATGGCGGGTCGGTGCCGTGACGATGGGGACCGGCATCCAGTTCGTCTGACGGCCCTTCCACGCCTGCCCAGGGGTGATCGCGGTCGGGCGAGCGCCCAGATGCGAACCGGCTGCTGAGCATGGCCGAGCATGGTCTGGCGAGATCAAAACCCCGTGATCAACCCCGGGGCTGGAAGAACGCCAGGAAGCCCGGGTCGGTCTGAAAAATGGCGTACTCCGGCGAGAACTGTTGCTCATGGGCCCAGACCCACCCTTCCTGCTCCGCCTGAGCCATGAGGCGAAGCAGCTCCTCCCGGTCCCCCAAGGCAGCCGCGATCTGGGCGCGCTTGGCGGTGAACCACCCCCCGGTATGCCGGGTCTCCCACCTCGCGAACCAGTCCGCCTGGGCCCGCGCCGTGGCCACATCACCCTGCAGACCGGCGATGCGTCCCAGGTCTCCGCGAAGCACCCCCTCCAAGTCCCCGGGAGATTGAAGAAGCCGCTCCACCACCAGACGGCCCTCGTCGAGACGCCCCAGACGCATCAAAGTGCGGACGAGGGCCATGTCCGGGTTCGGGTCGGCCTCGTCGCCGGTGTCAGAGACGCTGAGCGCCGCCAGCCGTTGCCCGTGCACGCGGCGGGCCAGGGAATCATACCCGTGCCCGGCCAACTCGTCAGCCAGGCCGAGAGGCAGGGGCCCGCGTTCGTCGGCGACGAGGCGATTGACGAGCCGGGAGAGTTCGGCGGTTCGCCCCAACCCGGCCAGGGCTCTCACTTCCAGGACCGGAGGCGGTGGCGGCAGGTCCTCGCGACCGCGCCACTCCCGCAGAAGGTCACGTTCGGACTGGTAGTCTCCCAGCATGTGATGCGCCGCCGCGGAGGCACGAAAGTAGTTGCCCCACGGTCGTCCGTACCAGACGCGGTCCGGGCCCAGGCGAGCCAGGTGCCGCAGAGCCGCGCGGGGGGATTTCTGATCCAAGGCCTCGGCCACCGCGAAGGCGACCCAGAACGACTCCGGCACCAGCGTGGTCAGGCGATCCAAGGCCTCCGCCCGACCCGGGCGATCACCCGCAACGGCTCTGGAGGTCCCCCGCGCCTAACTGAGCACGCATTTGCCGAATGCGGCCTGACATCACGTTGGCAGTGCAACAGTCGGAGTCACGGGGCATCGCATTCCTCCGAACATCGATAACCGGGGGGGCAGGATACGGGCTTGCAAAAGGAGCAGATCACCCGATCACCAGTGGCACTCTTGTGACCAGCGACCCACAAGATATGCAGCGCTGATGCGCCATCGGCACCTGGGCGGCACAACGCGCTTCTTGCCCATCCACGAACAGGTATACCCCAACGGCGAGGTCCACAAATGCGGCACCACATGGCGGATGGCATACGGGCGGTTCTGCTGTTCTTCACGGCAGGGCTGGTCGGCTGCCAGAACATACCGGTTGAGCCGGAATCGTCATCGGCCACCCAGCCGGTGTTTGCGCTGGCAGGGCCGACGGCATCCATCGACGCGGGACGTAATCATTCGTGCGCCATTGGTTCGGACGGCAAGGTGGCCTGCTGGGGTTTGGGCCACGCAACGGTGCCGACAGCACTGGGCAGTGCGACGCAGGTGAGTGTCGGAGGCAATCACACCTGCGTGCTGAAGAGCGATGGCAGCGTCGCCTGCTGGGGAGACAACTTCTTTGGGCAGACCAACGTGCCGTCAGCGCTGGGTAGCGCGACCCAGGTGAGCGCCGGAGGAACCCACACTTGCACGCTCACGAGCGATGGAAGCGTCGCCTGTTGGGGGAGGAACAATCTTGATCAGACGACAGTGCCCGCCGCGCTGGGCAGCGCGACCCAGGTAAGCGCAGGAGAAGATCACACCTGCGCGCTTACGAGCGAGGGCAGCGTCGTCTGCTGGGGGGATAACTATTTTGGGCAGACCACCGTGCCGACGACGCTGGGTAGCGCGTCCCAGGTGAGCGCCGGAAGAACCCACACGTGCGCGCTCACGAGCGAGGGCAGCGTCGCCTGCTGGGGCGACAACAGTTTTGGCCAGACCACCGTGCCGGCGACGCTGGGCAGCGCAATCCAGGTGAGCGCCGGAGGAGACCACACGTGCGCGCTCGCGAGCGAGGGCAGCGTCGCCTGCTGGGGCAACAACCGTTCTGGCCAGACGACAGTGCCCGCCACGCTGGGCAACGCGACCCAGGTGAGCGCCGGAGGAACTCACACATGCGCGCTCAGATCCAGTGGTGGCATTACCTGCTTCGGCGCGTTCGATGGGGAACCTGTCGAGGGGTCCTTTGCCAGTATCAGTCCGGGCTTTTTCCACACATGCGCGCTTGACACCGACGGCGGCGTGGTTTGCTGGGGAGTAAACCTCTTTGGGCAGACCACCGTGCCGGCGACGCTGGGCAGCGCGACCCAGGTGAGCGCCGGAGGAAACCACACGTGCGCGCTCACGAGCGAGGGCAGCGTCGCCTGCTGGGGACAAAACCATCTTGGGCAGACCAACGTGCCGGCGACGCTGGGCAGCGCGACCCAGGTGAGCGCCGGAGGGTTTCACACCTGCGCGCTCACGAGCGCTGGAAGCGTCGCCTGCTGGGGGAGGAGCAATTCTGATCAGGCAAGGGTGCCGACAACTCTGGGTAGCGCGACCCAGGTGAGCGCCGGCGCAGACCACACGTGCGCGCTCACGAGCGATGGAAGCGTCGCATGCTGGGGAGACAACTTCTTTGGGCAGACCACCGTGCCGGCGACGCTGGGCAGCGCGACCCAGGTGAGCGCCGGCGGAAACCACACGTGCGCGCTCACGAGCGAGGGAAGCATCGCCTGCTGGGGGAGGAACAATTTTGATCAGGCGACCGTGCCGGCAGCGCTGGGCGGCGCGACCCAGGTGAGCGCCGGAGGATTTCACACCTGCGCCCGCAAGAGCGAGGGCAGCGTCACCTGCTGGGGAGGCAACTTCTTTGGACAGACCAACGTGCCAGCGGATCTGGGCACCGTGGTTCACCTGGAGGCGAAGGAGAATCAATCATGTGCGGTGAAGTCGGACCATACCATCGAATGCTGGGGCAGTCCGGCCAACACGAGCTTCATCCCCGGGACCGAGGAGAACTCCGCCCCGGTCGTGACAACGATCACGCTCCCGGATGGACCCGTCCCGGTCGGAACGACCGTGACCGTGACGGCCTCGTTCACGGACGCCAATCCGAACGATGCGCACACCGCTACCTTCGACTGGAACGACGGCACGACGTCCGCTGCCGTCGTCACGGAAGCCAGTGGCTCGGGTACGTTCGGCGCCTCGCACATCTACACTGTGCCAGGCGTCTACACCGTGCTTGCCACGACAAACGACGGCGATCTGAATGGGTCGCGTGTGAGCAGCAACGATCGACCGGCATACATCGTGGTCTATGACCCGTCGGGCGGCTTCGTGACCGGGGGCGGCTGGATCGATTCGCCGACGGGTGCCTGCCTCTGGAGCGGCTGCGCCACGGACGGCAGCACCACCGGCAAGGCGTCGTTCGGTTTCGTCTCGCGCTACCAGAAGGGCGCCACGACACCAAGCGGCCACACCGCATTCCAGTTCAAGGCAGGGGGCCTGGCGTTCCAGAGCACCGACTATCAGTGGCTCGTCGTCGCCGGGGCCCGTGCGCAGTTCAAGGGCGAAGGCGCAATTGACGCCGACCCTGCTGTCTACGGATTCCTCCTCACCGCGATCGACGGAGCGATCCCGGGGGGCGGCGGAACGGACCGCTTCAGGATCAAGCTCTGGAACGTCGCCACAGGCGAGATCGTGTACGACAACCAGATGGGCCAGTTTGATGACTCGGACGCGGCCACGACCCTCGGCGGAGGCACCATCGTGATTCACCGGTAGCCGAGCCCTACGGGCCTTCGTGTGAGCCCTTCCGGTTTCCCTTCACGGTGTGAGTGGGAACCGGTGGCCTCCATGCACATCGCGTCCCTGCGTTCCGCGCAACTTTGTCTTGAGACTCGTCATGCTGCGTGGAATGGAGATCCCTGCGTGGCCGCGCAACGCGTCTAAGAGCTCCTCGACCCTTCCCGCCGGCACAGGAGCCACCAGAACGCCCTCATCGGCCACGTAGAGCGGATCGAGCCCCAGCATCTCACAGGCGGCGTGGACCGCGGGCGGCACGGGGATGCCGGCGCCCAGGAGTGTCCCTGACAAGCCCTGCGCGCCGATTGTCATCCTGAGGTCTCCACCAGCGCCTCGCGGATCTCCTCCCTCCTGTCCTCCAACCAGGAAGGGAGGCAGAGGGTGCTCCCCAGCGTCTCCACCGGCTCGTCCACCGTGAAACCAGGGCCCGTGGTCGCCACTTCGTAGAGAATCCCTCCCGGTTCCCGGAAGTAGATCGACTGGAAGTACTTCCGGTCCAGCACCTCGGTCACCTTCACACCCCGCCGCAGCAACTCCTCCCGCACGGCAACCTGTTCGGCAGGGGTGGACACGGCAAAGGCCACGTGGTGCACGGTCCCGATACCGTTCACACCCTCGGGATGGTCGCCCGCAGGGACAACATCGACCCAGTGACCAGGCCGGTCTGCACCCACATGGACCCGCGTGGCTCCCTGGTCACCCGGAACAGCCACCCCGCCGAGGACCTCCACCAGAAACCGAAGAGAGGCATCGGGATCCCGCACGGGGAGGACGACACTGTGGAGGCCCTGGATGGCCGCCACCGGGTCGACCTCGCCGGTCCAGGCGGGGCGCGCGTCACCAGCATTTGCCACCAGGGTGAGGATGAGACCGGCGGGGTCCTGAAACCGCAGCGATTCCTCGCCGAGGAAGCGATTCGGGGAGACGGCCACTCCCGCCTCCCCCAGGCGCTCCTTCCAGAACGGCAGAGCACCCGCCGGAACCGAGAACCGGGTGGACTCGATCTGTCCCGCCCCGCGAGTGCCGGCCCTGACCCCTTGACCTGCGTACGGGAACGTGGTGAAGACCGATCCCGGACTGCCGGCGCGATTCCCATAGTAGAAGTGGTGGACCGCGGGGTTGTCGAAGTTGACCGTGCGCTTGACGAGACGGAGACCCAGCAGGTCCCGGTACCACCGCAGGTCGGGAACCGCCTCCGCAACGGTGGCGGTCACATGATGAAGGCAGAGGATGCTAGGCGCCATTCCGGAATGAGGCAAGGGGGACTGCTTTCAGGTTCAGTCCGGTCCCCCCAACCCGACCGAAGCGAGGAGTCCCGGCCACGCAGGGTGGTCCCTCAGGGGGGTGAACACCGGCCGGACGCCGAGCCAGGCGAGGTCGGTCGCCCGCTCGGTGATGGCCGTGCGGAGGAACGCCACCGCCCGGTCCCTCTCCCCCAGGGCCAGGGCAATGGTTGCGTCGCCCACCGGAGAGACGAACCGCGCCGCCCGCGCGGCGGCCAGCTCGGCGGCCAGGGCCCGGGCGCGGTCCTGGTTTCCGGCCCGGGCCTCGGCATGGCCCAGGGCGGCCAGCACCTCGGGGGCTCTTCCTCCCAACCGCGCGGCGTCCTCGAGGGCCGCTCGCGCGTCCGTCCATTCGCCTTCGGCGTCGAGGACCTGTCCCTTCACATAGAGGGCCAGAGGAAACTCGGGCGCCACCTGGAGAGCCCTGCGGCAGGCGTCGAGGGCGCGAGAATGGTCTCCCTCGAAATACTCGAGGAGAGCCCGGCTCACATGCACGGTGGGGGCCACCGGATCGAGCGCCGCCGCGCGGAGGATCTCCTCCCGCGCCTCACCGAACCGACCGAGGGGGGCGAGGCAGTTCATGGCCAGGAGGTAGCGGGTGGCCACCTGGTTCGGAGAGGTCGTCAGAATGGTGCGGAACGCCGTGAGGGCCCCGTGCCAATCCCACTGGAAGAGCGCCTGGACGCAGGCCTGCACGGTGAGAGCCCCCGGAGCACCAGGATCGCGCGCGAGAACCTCCGCCGCCGCCGCCGCCGCGCGGGGCATCACGTCATCCGGAGCGCGCAGACCGTAGACGCCGAGCGTCATCAAACCCGCGGCGAGCTCCGCCCGGGCCTCGGCGAAGCGGGGATCGGCCTGTACCGCCTTCTCCAGCAACTCCACCCCCCGAGCGAGGCCCTCCTCCGTGCGGAGAGCGCAGGACTGGCGCCCCTGCAGCAGCAGGGAATAGGCGGTTCCTTCGGTGCGCACCACCGGGAGAACGATGGCGGTGGGCATACCGGGTCGCAGCACCTTCCCCAATTGCGGCACCGCCTCACCCGCAATGTCATCCTGCAAGGCGAAGATGTCCCCCAGGGCGTGCTCGTATCGTCCGGCCCAGAGTTGGGTGCCGTCGTGCACCGTCACGAGTCGGATGGTGACGCGCACCCGGTCCCCGGCACATCGGACGCTCCCTTCCAGAACACTGGATACCCCCAATGCCCGGCCCGCGGCCTGCGCGTCTCCCGGAAGGTCCGGGGCGAAGCTGGAACTCCGGGCCACGACCCGGAGACCGGGAAGGTGGCCCAGTTCGAGGATGAGTTCCTCGGCGAGGCCATCGCCGAGCAGGGCCTGATCCGGTGGCAGACCACTCATGGCGAAGGGTCGCACCGCGAGCGACACCGGCCCCGCGACGGGGGCCACGGCCGGGGCGACACCGAGGGCCGTGTGATACCCCGCCGGCACCTGCAGGGCCTCGGCAAACTCCGCGGCTGTGGCAAAGCGGTCGGCGGGACTCCAGGCGAGGGCACGCAGGATCACTTCCTTGATGCCGGGGGGAAGGACCGGGAGGACCGAGTGATCGGGCGGCATCCCGCTCAGTTTTCTCGCGGTCACCGCCATCGGGTTTCCCCCGCCAAAGGGGGTGACTCCGGAGAGCATCTCGAAGAGAACCGCGGCGAGACTGTAGACATCGCTTCGGCCGTCGACCGTGGCCTCGCCGGTGGCCTGCTCCGGGCTCATGTACTCCACCGTCCCGACGGTCATCCCCGCGAGGGTCACCCGGGGCGGGGCGGCCTCATGCAGGGCAAGCGCGATGCCGAAATCGGCGACCATCGGCTCCGTTCCGGCCAGAAGGATGTTCTCGGGCTTGATGTCGCGATGCACCACCCCGCGGCCATGGGCATACGCCAGCGCCGAGGCGACGGCGGCGGCGAGCGGAAGCGCCTCGACCGGACGGCAGCGGCGCTCCCGTTCGAGGCGGGCCCGCAGGGTTTCCCCTTCGATGAGGGGCATCACATAATAGAGGAGTCCGCCGGCATCACCCGAATCGTGCAGGGGAAGAATGTGGGGATGCACCAGGTTCGCGGCGATCCGGATCTCCGACAGAAACCGATCGGGGCCCAGCGACCGGGCCAGCTCGGGGCGGAAGACCTTGAGGGCCACCGGTCGCCGGTGGCGAAGGTCGTCCGCCCGGTAGACGATCGCCATCCCCCCCTCGCCGAGCACGGGGCCAATGGTGTATCGATCGGAGAGATCCGCCTTGAGTCGATCCGTGAGGGAAGGAGTCATCACCCTTCGTTCAGGGGTAGAGACGGTGAAGCTGGCGCGGGAAGGCGATGGCCTCCCGGATGTGGGGAATGCCGCACATCCAGGCCACGGTTCGTTCCACCCCCAGGCCGAACCCCGAGTGCACGAAGGTGCCGTAGCGCCGCAGGTCGAGGTACCAGCGATACGCCTCGGGATCGAGTTTCTGGTCGAGAATGCGCTGCAGAAGGCGGTCGGGGTCGTCCTCTCGCTGTGACCCTCCAATGACCTCCCCGTACCCTTCCGGGGCCAGGCAATCGTTGTTCAGCACGGTCCGGGGGTCGTCGGGGTTCTCCTTCATGTAGAAGGCCTTCACCTCGCGAGGATAGTTGTACACCATCACCGGACGATCGAAGGCGCTGGCCAGACGGGTCTCGTCATCGGCGCCAAGATCCCGTCCCCAGGTGATGTCGGAGCCATCGGATCGCAGTCGCTCGATCGCCTCGGTGTAGCTGAGGCGCGGGAAGGGGGGAACGATCCGTTCCAGGGGAGCCAGGTCGCGGTCCAGTTCGGCGAGTGAGGGCCGGCACCGGTCCAGCACCCACCCCACGATGTGACAGAGGAAGTCCTCCTGCAGCTGCATGTTATCGTTGGAGTCGGCAAAGGCCACCTCCGGCTCCACCATCCAGAACTCCGTGAGATGGCGACGGGTCTTCGACTTTTCGGCTCGAAAGGTGGGACCGAAACAGTAGACCTTGCCGAGGGCGGCGGCGGCGGCCTCGAGATAAAGCTGACCGGTCTGGGCCAGGTATGCCGTGCCCAGGTCGAAATACGGAGTGGCGAAGAGATTCCCCGCCTCCTCCCCGATGGACCCGGTCAGGATGGGTGTGTCGACAAGCGTGAATCCACGCTGGTAGAAGAAATCGCGAATCGCCTGGACCACCTCATGTCGCACCCGGGCGATGGCCACCTGCCGGCGGCTGCGGAGCCAGAGGTGGCGGTGTTCGAACAGGAACGTCGACCCATGCTCCTTGGGGGTGATCGGATAGTCCACCGAGGTCCCGAGGATTTCCAGGCCGGTCACCAGCAGCTCGTACCCCCCGGGGGCGCGGTCTTCGGCGCGCACCGTCCCCGTCACCGCCACGGACGATTCCTGGGTGAGGGTGCCGAACCGGGCCCAGACCTCCTCGGTCACCTCCCGTTTCGGAATCACCGCCTGGAGGTAGCCGGTTCCATCCCGGAGGACGAGAAAGGCGATCTTCCCGCTCGACCGGGTGGTCATGACCCACCCAGGTACGGTGACCACCTGGTCGGTCCATTGGCCCAGACTACTGACATGTACGTTCGGCATCGCTAGGTTCCATCGTGACGGTCGGCAGGGGTTCTCGCGGGAGGAGTCTACCGCGCGACCCCGGCCGGGTCAACGCACCCGCGACAGATGGAGCCCCACCGTGCCGAGGACGCCAACCCCGCAGGGCGCAATCGGGACACTCGATGACGGGACCCCCGTCCTGGCCGGCACCGACATCCCGGTTCGGGTCCTGGCCGATTCCCTGGCCCGGGGAGAGACCCCCGAGCAGTTCCGCGAGATGCACCCTCACCTCCCCCTCCCGACCCTGCTCGCCGTCCTCCATGAGGGAGTCCGGGGTCTCCTCGCCCCGGCCAACCTTCTGCGACAGGGTTCCTTCCTCCCCCAAACCGATGCGACGGGCACCATCACCAACGCGGAGGAGCTGACCGCCGGACAGGTTATCGGCCACCGGGTGCGGTGTCCGGCATGTCACGAGATGGTATTCCACAGGTGGCCGGAGGGATGGGACAGTCACGCGGCACACCGGTGTGCCGGGGTGCCCCCCGGCAGCCAGGTTCGGCGGAAGCAGCACTTCAAATGGCGCTTCGCCCACCTTTTCCGCCGATAGGCTTCAACTGTCAATAATCACGACACTGCATGAATATTAGGACTTGCGCAAAACCTTCCTTTGCACCATTGTATGGACTCCACTGCATACCTGTCCCCTGATCACTTTTTGACAGGAAATGTCCCAATGGCTAGCAAGCAAGCTTGTCTCCGTGAAGAACACCGCCTCCGCTACCCCCACCTCAAGCCCAAGCACTGGTACGAAGTCGTCCCCATCTTTCCCGGCGTGACGACCCGCCGAACCGACCTCTTCGGGCACCGCTTGACCCGGATCCAGACCCATCGCGGCTACGAAACGCTGCTGGCCGAGCACTTCATCTTCCGGGAAAAATCGGGCGAGGACCGGCCGGAACGGGTGGGAGAAGGAGTGGCGGTGGCCGGGGGGGGGGTGAGGGGGGGGACGCAAGTGAGTACGTAGGACGTAGGACATAGAACCTGGGACGTAGATGAGGACTCAGGGTTTCAACCCAGGTCGTCCGCCACCTTCTATGTCCTACGTCCTAAGCCGGCAGAGCCGGAACCAAAGAGGCTTACACACTCGGAGCCACAGATACTGCCCGGGTATGCTCGCGGTCTGCGGGGTTCCTACTCCCAAGACCAGATGCGGCCCGACACCTGGCCTTC
>JBDIWC010000016.1:0-76374 GCA_039794085.1 Gemmatimonadales bacterium | reverse complement strand
TCCGTCAGGAACTGCTCGCGGCGGGTCACCTTCCGGTACTTGTCAAATCCGGCCTCGGACAGGGTCAGCTGCGACATGGGTACGCTCCAACGCAAAGGGCACAATGGGTGAGAAAGGACTCACTCCTGTTACGTTGCGGAATTGATCAGAGTTTCCTTAACCGTGCGGCGCAGGACGGGTGGGCAGGAGATAGAACGCAGGACAGTAGGACAGTAGGACATAGGACACGCGGAACCGCGGAGGGAGGTGAACACAGCATGCGGATTCCGGGTTCCGGACGACGCGAAGTACACCTGCCACGTTCACAGATCCATTGCCTTCGGCTCGGGATGACCGATGGCCGGTCCACCTATGTCCCCGGTCCTAGGTCCCCGGTCCCCGGTCCTAGGTCCTATGTCGTATGTCCTAGGTCCTGGGTCCTGGGTCCTAGGCCGGATCCTGGCCTGGTGACGATGCCCGCCAATTGGTCAGGGCCGCTTGGCCGACTAGCGCGCCGACTTCGGCTTCTTGAACCGATCCTCGAACTCCTTCACTTCCTCCTCGATCGCCTCCTGCGTCTTGCCATACCGCACCTGGAGTCGACCCAGCAACTGGTCCCGTTTCCCGGCGATGACATCGAGATCATCGTTTGTCAGCTTGCCCCATTGCTCGGCCACCTTGCCTCGGATCTGCTTCCATTCACCCTTGATCTGATTCGCGTTCATCGGATTGATCCTCGGTGCATGAGTGTCGGGCTTTCAGCGGACCCCTCGGACGGTTCTCCCACGGCTGCCTGACCATTCACCCGCCCTGGTGCGGGTGGGTCGGTCGCGAGGCCTCTTGAACCGACCTCGTCGCCCGCCCGGTGCAGCTGGCCCCCCGCAGAGAGCGGCGCCCCCGGAGGGAACCCCCTCCGAGCTCCCAGAGCCCATTCAGAGCGTGCCACGGCGACCTCCCACGAAATGCCAGATGAAGGCGATGAGGGCGATGACGAGAAGGAGGTGGATCAACCCCCCGCCGATGGGAACCACAACAAACCCGAGGAGCCAGAGCACCAACAGTACGATCGCAACGGTTACTAACATGAGCGCCCTCCTGATGAAAATTACCGGCCGGGTTGCTCCCGACTCACCCAAAGCCCGGCACCAGAACAACAATACGGACGGCAGGGGACCAGCGGTATTGATCGTTGGAATGAGGCGGGGCTATATCCTTCGAGCAGGACGAGTGGGACACGGGACATGGTCGGGAGTAAGGGGCCCCAGTCTCTATGTCCCAGGTCCCAGGTCCTCAGCCGCCGCCGCCTTCCGATCCACCCGTCCCCCGACTAGATTTTATGGCTTGTCTCTGCTCAACCGGGGGAAACTGTGCCACGGAGCATGACCGGGTTCGGGGTTGCTGAGGGAGACGTCGACGGCGGCCGCCTCCAGGTGGAAATCCGGACGGTCAACCACCGGCATTTTTCGGCCACGATACGCGCCCCGTCGGACCTCGCCGTCTGGGAAGCTGCGATTCGGGAACGGGTGCGCCGGGAGGTCGACCGCGGATCCGTGACGGTGCAGTGTCGCTGGATTGATCGACCTCCCGGGCAATCGCCCCCCCTCCTGCTCGACGTGGAGCGGGCCCGGGAGGCGATGGCACGGCTCCGGGAGCTGCAGATGGCTGTCGGCCAGAGCGGCGACATTCCGCTCGAGCTCCTGGCCCGGCAGCCCGATGTGTTTCGGACGCCGGAGGAGGAAACCGGACAGGCCCCGTCCTGGGACGCCGTCGCAACGGTGGTGGACGCGGCCTCGGCGGCCTGCCGCGCCGCGCGAGCCCGGGAAGGGAAGGCCCTCGCCGACGACCTGGTCGGGCGGGTGACGGAACTGGCCCGAGCGGCAGCGGCCATTCGGGATCTGGCTCCGGAACGCCTCGTCCGGGAGCGGGATCGCCTGAAGGCGTCCGTCGCCCAACTGCTCGACGGCCGTCCCGCTCCCGAGGATCGGATCGCGATGGAGGTTGCCTTGCTGGCCGATCGGCTCGACATCTCCGAGGAACTGGTCCGGCTGGAGACTCACTTTGCCGCCGTCCGGGAGCTCCTCGGGGCCGATCGTCCGATCGGGAAGGAGCTGGGATTTCTGGCCCAGGAGATGGGGCGGGAAGTCAATACCGTGGGATCGAAGGCCAACGACGCCGCCATGGCAAGACTGGTCGTGACCATGAAGGGAGAACTCGAGAAATTTCGCGAGCAACTCGACAACTTGGAGTGACGCCCTTCCTCCTGGTCCTCTCCTCTCCCTCCGGGGTGGGAAAGTCGACCATTGCCCGGCACCTTCTGGCGGCCCGGGATGACCTGGCCTACTCGGTCAGCGCCACGACGCGGGCCCCGCGGTCCGGCGAACAGGACGGGGTGGAGTATCACTTCCTGACGCCGGCGCAGTTCCAGGCGCAGGTGGACGCGGGGGCGTTTCTCGAGTGGGCCACCTACGGGGGCCACCGGTACGGTACCCTTCGATCCGAGGTGGAGTCCTGTCTGGCGTCGGGGAAGAACGTGGTCCTCGACATCGAGGTGGCGGGTGCGGCCCAGGTGAGAGAGCGGATGCCCAATTCGATTCACGTCTTCCTGGTCCCTCCCGACGCGCGGACCATGGTCGAACGACTGACCGGACGGAAGACCGATTCGGAGGACGCCGTGGCACAGCGGATCGCACACGCGAAGGAAGAGCTGTCCCATGTGGCCCAGTACGACTATGTCGTCCTGAATGACGACCTGGTTCACGCGGTGGACCGGGTGGCCGCCATTCTGGATGCGGAGGGCACCAGGGTCAGCCGCCGGGCCGGCCTCGAGGCCTTTGTGAAAAAGCTCCGTACCGATCTCGGGACGGTGGCTCTTACTGAAGCGACGGAACCAACCGTCCGGGAGAACGCATAATGGAGATCTTCACACCGATGGAAACGGCCCGGTACGCCGGGACCAAGTATCGGAGCATTCTGGTGGCGGCTCGCTTTGCCCGGCAGGTCAACGAGCTTCCCCGCGATCGCCTGCTCCAGGTCGAGGGGGAGGATCGTCCGAAGAAGCTCACCACCCTGGCCCTCCAGAAGCTCACGACCGGCGCGCTCAACTTCCGGGAACTGCGGCGTCGGCGCGCCGGGGCCTGATGTCGTTCGCCAACCGGCACGTCGTCCTGGGCGTGACGGGAGGCATCGCCGCGTACAAGAGCTGCACTCTGCTCCGGCGCCTGGTGGAGGCGGGGGCCCGGGTGGACGTCATCCTGACGCACGGTGCCATGGAATTCGTGCGTCCCTTGACCTTCGAGGCGTTGAGTGGTCGACCGGTCCTGACCGACCTCTGGGCCCCGGACGCGGCACTCTCGCATGTGCGGCTGGGGCA
This sequence comes from Gemmatimonadales bacterium, assembly GCA_039794085.1. Lineage (GTDB taxonomy): Bacteria > Gemmatimonadota > Gemmatimonadetes > Gemmatimonadales > GWC2-71-9 > OFTM291. Next base: position 73,025 of record JBDIWC010000016.1, on the reverse strand, counting down.
GGACGCCGACCTGATCGTCGTGGCCCCCGCCACCGCCCACCTGATTGCCCGGCTGGCGCACGGCCAGGCCGATGATCTGCTGACCTCGCTCCTCCTCGCACGAACGGCACCACTCCTGGTCGCCCCCGCCATGAACGATGCGATGTATGCCGCCCCGCCCACTCAGGTCAACCTCGCCACCCTGCGGGCCCATGGGGTGCACCTGGTCGGCCCCGAGGTGGGACCTCTCGCCGAGGGGCCCTCGGACCGGCCAGGGCGAATGAGCGAACCCGGGACCATCCTCGATCACGCGGCCCGTCTCCTTCACGGCGCCGGCCCCCTCTCCGGCCTCCGAGTGGTTGTCACGGCGGGAGCCACGCGTGAGGCCCTCGACCCGGTCCGTGTCGTCACCAACCGGTCCAGCGGCAAGATGGGCTTCCGGCTCGCCGAGGCCGCCTGGCAGCGCGGGGCGGATGTCCACCTGATCACGGGGCCCTCGGCGGAGCCGGCTCCCACCGGTGTCACGCTCGAAAGGATCACGACCACGGCAGACCTCCAGGCCGCCGTGGCCTCGGCGCTCCCCTCGGCCGACGTTCTGATCATGGCCGCGGCACCCGCGGATTACCGGCCCGCCCGATCCGCCGACCGGAAGCGGCCCCGGAGCGAGGGCACCCTGCGGGTCGACTTCGAGCCGACGGAGGACATTCTTCTCTCCACCCGGGAGGCACGGAAGCCCGGGGCGGTCATCGTGGGGTTTGCTCTGGAGACGGGAGACGCTGTGAGCAAGGGACGCGCCAAGCTGGAGCGGAAGGATCTCGACATCATCGTCATCAACGATGCTCTGGAACCGGGGGCCGGGTTCGACGTGGAAACCAACCGGGTGACCCTGGTGGATCGGACCGGGCGGGTCACCGAAGTGCCGCTGGCCAGCAAGAGTGAGGTTGCCCACGCCATCCTCGCCACAGTGGAGGGTCGCCTTGCCCGATGACCTGCGGCGACGCTATCTCCAACAGCAGATGGAGATGGGGGGGGCGGACGTGATCCTCCCGGCCGGAATCGATCTGGCCGCGGCCGCCCCAACGACACCCCGGCCTCGGCAGACGACACGGGCCCAGGGGGCCGCGCCCGCTCCCGGGTCCCCGTCGACACCGGCCGGGTCCACCCGTTCGGGGTCTCCCGGCGACAAATGGCGGGTCGACGCCCCCGCCATCCCCGGACCCGGACGAACCGTGACCCCTGCACCCGGTCTGGCATCTTCGGCCCGGGCGATTTTCCCTGACCTCGGGGCGCTCGCCGATGCGGTTCGCCAGTGCGACGCGTGCCCCCTGTGCCGCGAAAGGGCCAACGCGGTCCCCGGCGAGGGGAATCCGACGGCTCGGCTGATGCTGGTGGGGGAAGGACCGGGTGCGACCGAAGATGAAACGGGGCGCCCCTTCGTCGGGCGGGCCGGTGAACTCTTGACCGGGATCCTGGGCGCCATCGGGCTCACCCGGGAGGAGGTGTTCATCGCCAATGTGGTCAAATGCCGGCCCCCGAAGAATCGCAAACCGCTGCCCGACGAAATGGCCGCCTGTTTCCCCTATCTCCACCGCCAGATTACTCTGGTGAAGCCCCGTGTCCTCCTGGCGCTGGGAGGAACAGCGGCCGAGGCGCTGCTCGACGTCCGCGGCAGCCTGGGACAGCTCCGCGGGGCGGTGCATCGATACGACGGGATTCCACTCATCGTGACCTATCACCCCGCAGCACTCCTTCGCAACCCGCAGTGGAAGAAACCGACCTGGGATGACGTACGGATTGCCCGACAGCTCCTCGACGGCTGAACCGCAGATCGGCCGGGCCGCCCCCTGGAGCCTGGAGGCGGAGCAGGCGGTGCTCGGGGCCATGCTCCTCGACCAGGATGCGGCCCTTCGGGCCGTCGAACTCCTCGACTACACCATGTTCTACAGGGAGGCGCACCGCCGCCTCTTCCGGGCCATGGCCTCCCTGTCCGAACAACGGACCGTCATCGACCATGTGACCCTCCGCGATGAACTCACCCGCCGGGGGGATCTCGAGGCGGCCGGCGGCATCGAGTACATCGCCGAGTTGCTGGAGGCCACGGCCACCGCGGCCAACCTCGAGTTCCACGCCAAGATCATCCGGGACCGGAGCATCCTCCGCCGACTGATCGAGGCGTCCACCACGATCATCACCGAGGCCTACGAAGGGCGCTCCACCGCCTCCGATCTCCTGGATGTGGCCGAAGGGAGGATCTTCACCATCTCCCAGGAGCGACGGGATGCCGGCTTCACCCGGATCAAGGAGATGCTCTGGCCCACGATGGAGCGCATAGAAACGCTCCACAAGAGCGGGAAATCGATTACCGGAGTTCCGAGTGGTTTCCGAGATTTGGATCGGTTGACCAGCGGGTTCCAGGAGTCGGAACTGATCATCGTGGCGGCCCGCCCGTCGATGGGCAAGACGGCTTTCTGTCTGAATCTGGCCGCGCATGCCGCGATCGAGGGATATGGGGTGGCGGTTTTTTCGCTGGAAATGTCCAAGGAGGCACTGGTGCAGCGCATGTTGACCGCCGAGGCGCAGGTGGATGCCCAGCGGGTGCGGACCGGATCCCTGCGGGACGCCGACTTCACCCAGTTGGCCCGCGCCGCCGGGATTCTCCAGAGCTGCCCGCTCTGGATCGACGACACTCCCGCTCTGGCCCTGCTCGAGATGCGATCCAAGGCCCGCCGGCTCCGGGCGGACAACGACGTCCGCCTGATCATCGTGGACTACCTGCAGCTGATGCGGAGCCCCGAGTACTCCGACAACCGGGTGCAGGAAATCAGCGACATCAGCCGCTCCCTGAAGGGGCTGGCCCGGGAACTGGCCGTCCCGGTCATCGCGCTCTCGCAGCTGTCCCGGGCCTCGGAGCAACGGGGCGGGGAACGGCGCCCGATTCTCTCGGACCTGCGGGACTCGGGCGCGATCGAACAGGACGCCGATCTCGTCATGTTCATCCACCGTCCCGAGTACTATGACCGCGAGGATGAATCGAAGCGCGGTGTGGCCGAGATCATGTTGTCGAAGAACCGGAACGGTCCCACGGGCGAGGTGACCCTTCACTTCCACCGGGAGTTCACGCTCTTCCAGGACTTTTCTCCTCGCAGCGATCCGGAATAGGCGATGGCGCGGCACGGTTCGTCGAGCTTCCGGTGCACTGAATGCGGCCACGCTCACCCGCGCTGGGCCGGTCGGTGTGAGGCGTGTCACGCCTGGAACACCATTGCCGAGGAAGCGGGGACTCGGCCGCCACCGGGCCGGGGCCGCCGGGGGGCGGGGGGCCGGGGCACCCCGTCGGCGGAGGTACAGCCCCTCGGGGAAGTGACCGGACAGCGCCTGGTGCGGTGGCCCACCGGCCTGCGGGAACTCGATCATGTCCTTGGGGGTGGCGTCGTTCCCGGATCAATCACCCTGATCGGGGGTGAACCGGGCATTGGCAAATCGACTCTCCTGCTCCAGGTGGCGGCCCGCCTGGTGGGCTCGGGTCGCCGGGTCCTCTACACCAGCGGCGAGGAGTCTCCGGAGCAGATCCGGATGCGGGCCGACCGGCTGGAGGAAGACGCCGGGGGGGTCCTCGTGGCCGGGGCCACCGGGCTCGAGGCCATTGTGGCCGCCACGGCCGAAACCAAGACCGATCTTCTCGTCCTGGATTCGATCCAGACCGTGTACACGGAGGCCTTGGACAGCGCTCCCGGAAGTGTCGGCCAGGTAAGGGAATGCGCGGCGCGTCTCATGCGATGCGCGAAGGAAACGGGCACGGCGGTGATCGTGGTGGGACACGTGACCAAGGATGGAGGAATCGCCGGCCCCCGGACCTTGGAGCACATCGTGGACACGGTCCTCTACTTCGAGGGCGAGCCGTCGCTCGATTATCGCCTCCTGCGTGCCACCAAGAACCGCTTCGGGTCGGTGGATGAACTCGGAGTATTCTCGATGACGGGACGCGGGCTGGTTCCGGTTCCCAATCCGTCTGCCCTCTTTCTCGCCGCGCGGACGTCCTCCACCAGTGGAAGCGCCGTGACGGCCTTGATGGAAGGGACCCGCCCCGTGCTGGTGGAGGTGCAGGCTCTCGCCTCGCCGAGTGGGTACGGCACCTCCCAGAGGGTCGCGACCGGTCTCGACCCCAAGCGCCTGGCGGTGCTCCTGGCGGTCCTGGAGAGGCGCGGAGGGGCGGATTTCCGATCCCTCGATGTGTTCGTCCAGGTCACGGCCGGGGTGCGCCTGACCGAGCCTGCGGCCGACCTCGCGGTGGCGGCGGCACTCCTCTCGAGTGGAACCAATGTTCCCATACCCTCCGACCTCCTCTTCTTGGGGGAAGTGGGCCTCGGCGGGGAGATTCGGCCGGTTGGCGGGGGCGACCGGCGGCTGGCAGAGGCCGAGCGACTCGGGTTCCGCCGGGCCGTTGCTCCGGCGCGAATGACCTTGTCGGTGCCCGGAATCCGGCACATTCCCTTGGAACATGTCGAGGAGTTGGCCCATGTCATTGCCGCGTGACGTCGGGCTGGTGCTGCTCGGGGCCGGTGCCGGGCTCCGCGCGGGAGGGGGAACCCCGAAGCAGTTCCGTGATGTCGCCGGGGTCCCCTTGCTCCTCCGCAGCCTGCGAGCCTTCGCCTGGCATCAAGCGCTCGGTGCGGTGGTGATCACCCTCCCCCCCGACGAGGTCGTCGATCCTCAGGCCTGGGTCCGGGCGGTGGAGGGGGAACGACTCCTGATCATCGCCGGTGGAGCGACGCGGGCAGACAGTGTTCGGGCGGCGCTCGCTGCACTGCCTCCGGACTGCCACACGGTGGTGGTGCATGACGGCGTCCGACCCTTTCCGAGCCGGAGGGCCATCGAGGCCGTGGTGTCCGCAGCCCGGGAGGGGCAGTCGGCGATCGCCGCGATTCCGGTGACCGATACCATCAAGGCGGGCTCTCCGGGCCCCGCGGGTGTCGGAGTCGTTGTCTCGCACACGATTCCCCGGGAGACGCTCTGGCGAGCCGCCACCCCCCAGGCGTTTCCGCGTGCCCTGCTGGAGCGGGCGCACGCGCAGGCGGCCACGGAGATGCTCTCCGCAGCGACGGACGACGCCATGCTGGTGGAGGCGCTTGGCGTGCCGGTTCAGCTCGTTGCGGAGGACCCCACGAACATCAAGGTGACGTTCCCCGGCGATTTCCTCCTCGCCGAAGCCATCGCCGCCCTGAGTCCCCCATGATGATCCCCTTCCAGACCGGTACGGAGATCCGGGAGGCTATTCCCGTGGTGATTCACCACCTCCGCTCCGGCGGGCTGCTCGGCTATCCGACCGAAACGGTATACGGAATCGGGTCCCTGGCGGAGGAAGGCGCCCTCTCCCGCTTGGCGGCGATGAAGGGGCGTCCCGAGGGCAAGCCATTTCTCCTCCTCGTCTCGAGCCGGGCGATGGCGGAGCGCCACGGACTGGTCTTCACCCCCTCCGCCAACCTGCTGAGCCAGGCCTTCTGGCCGGGGCCCCTCACCCTGGTGTTGGCCGGTGCCGAGGGTCGTCTCCCCGATTCGCTCCGTGGGCAGGAAGGGGGCATCGCGGTCCGTCACACCTCCCAGCCTGGCATGGCCGAGTTGATCGAGGCTCTCGGACAACCGCTCACATCCACCTCCGCCAACCGCCCCGGGGGGCCGACGGCTCCCGGAGCGGCCCACGTGGAGGAGCTCTTCCCCGACGCAGTCCGTTCCGGTGACCTGCTGGTCCTCGACGGAGGAGTCCTGGGCAATGTGCCGCCCTCCACGCTGGTGGATTGCACCACCGTGGTCCCCCGGCTGGTCCGGGAGGGCGCGCTGCCCCGGGGCGAACTCCGCCGTGCGGTGGGACGTCTGGCGCCATGACTCGCCCCCTGCGCGTCCTGTTTGTCTGTACCGGGAACACGTGCCGGTCCCCCCTGGCGGCGGGGCTCCTGGCCCGCATCCTCGCGGAGCGGGGCATTGACGGGGTCACGGTCGGCTCGGCCGGAACCGATGCCCTGGAGGGGTCGCCGGCGAGCGAAGGTTCGTACCTCGTGGGACTGGAGCGGGGGATCGACCTGTCGGGCCATCGGGCCGCCCCCCTCACTGACACTCTCCTGGCCGGAACGACGCTGGTTCTCGGGATGACACCCAGGCATGTGCGGGGGGCCCAGGCCCTCGATCCGGAGGTCCCGGCGCATCTCCTCAGCAGCTTTGCCGGAGGCGCCGCGGAGGAGATCCCCGATCCGTTCGGCGGCGACATCTCCGCCTACCGGAACCTGCTCGACCGTCTGGAACCGCTGGTGGCCCGGGTGGCCGACCGGATCGCGGCCGACTCCACCGACGATACGGTGGGGAAGGCACGATGAGAACGACGGGTCGGACCCGGCTCTTTGTGCTTCTCGGCGATCCGGTGGCGCATTCCTTGTCTCCCGCCATGCATTCGGCGGCGTTCCAGGCGATGGGACTCGATGCAACATACGTGGGATTGCCCTGCCGAAGCCACGATGTCGCGGTGGTGATGCGGGCCATCGCGCGGGGAGGGGGAGGTGGAAACGTCACCATACCCCACAAACAGACCGCGGTCGAGGCGCTCGATCGACCTCTCGAGTCTCTCGTGCCGGCCTGCAACACCTTCTGGGGCGACGAGAGCGGGGAGCTCGTCGGCACCAACACCGATGTGGAAGGGATCCGGTGTGCGCTCGCGCAGCTCGAGGTTGTGTCCGGTGACTGGTGGATCCTCGGCACCGGAGGGAGCGCTCGCGCGGTGATCGAGGTGGCCCGCCGGGCCGGAGCCCGCATTGCGGTCTCCTCGAGGGACCCGGCGCGTGCCCGGCAGTTGTTGTCCGATGCCGCGGCGCTGGGCGTCCCGCCGGCATCACGGGACACGTGCCGGGTGGTGGTGAACACCACGCCCCTCGGCCTCGGGCCCGAGGACCCTCTGCCTCTGGATCCTGATCTCGTTCCGGCGGGAGCGGTGGCCCTCGATCTGGTCTACGGACCGGCCGGCACCCCCTGGACACGCGCCCTCGCCGCCCGGTCCGTGCCGGTGTCGGATGGGCGGGCCGTGCTCGTGGCGCAGGGTGCCGCTGCCTTTCGCCACTGGTTCCCCGGTGTGGACCCCCCGGTGGAGGTGATGCGCGCGGTGGTGAATCGTGTCCTGGGGTGATCTGGCCCGGGTGGCGGTGGCGGTGGAGCGATGGGCATTTCCCGGAGAGTGCCTTCTCTGCCGGACACCCACCGACGCCGCCCGGGATCCCCTCATCTGTGACCTCTGCCGGAGCCGGTGGCGGCGGCTTCCCGAACCCCAGTGCCCGCGGTGTGGCCAGCCGGACGAGGCGGGCTTGCCCTGCCGCCTGTGCGCCGACTGGACCCCGCCGATCCCCCAGGTGCGCAGTGCCGTCTGGCTCGACGACTCGGCCCGGCGCGCGGTCCATGCCCTCAAGTATCATGGGTGGACCCGCGCCGTCGAGGCGATGGCCGCCGTCATGCTCCCGCTCGCTCCTCTCGCGTCATCGAACGCGGTGCTCATTCCGGTTCCCCTGGGACGCGCTCGGCGTCGGGCACGAGGTTATAATCAGAGCGAAGTGCTGGCGGAGGAGATCGGCCGGCTCCGGGGGATGGTGGTGGATGCGACGCGGGTCCGACGCACCCGTCAGACGGTCACCCAGACCCGCCTCACCCCGGAAGAGCGGCGGGCCAACCTGGCCGGGGCCTTCCAGGCCGACGGGGCCACCGGACTGCACTGCGTGCTGGTGGACGATGTCTTTACCACGGGCGCGACTCTCCTTGCTGTCGCTGACGCTCTCTGGGATGCGGGCGCTTCCGCGGTGTCCGCCGTTACTTTCGGTCGTGCGCTCCGTCCCCTCGATGGGGTGGACGCCGGTGACACGCACCGTGACCTGAACCTTCCATGGCGGGAGACCTGACACATCATGACCACCAGAATCGCGATCAACGGGTTTGGACGGATCGGACGCAACGTGCTCCGAGCAGCACGTCGGATGGCGATCGACGATCTGGAGATCGTGGCCGTGAACGATCTCACCGATACCCGGACCCTGGCCCATCTACTGACCTGGGACTCGGTCCATGGCCGGTTTGACGGCACGGTGGAACCGACGTCCGAGGGACTCGTGGTGAACGGGCGGGTGATCAAGGTGCTCTCGGAGCGCGATCCCGCCGCGTTGCCCTGGCGCGACCTCCAGGTGAATCTGGTACTCGAATCCACGGGGCGCTTCACCGATCGCCTCGGGGCCTCCAAGCACCTGGAGGCCGGCGCCTCCCGGGTGGTCATCTCCGCCCCGGCCAAACAGGAGGACGTCACGGTGGTCTACGGGGTCAACCAGGAGGACTACAACCCCGCCCGTCACCGGATCATCAGCAACGCGAGTTGCACGACGAACTGCCTGGCCCCGATGGTCAAGATCGTCCACGAGCAATTCGGCTTCGTGAAGGGGTTCATGACCACGGTTCACTCCTACACCAACGATCAGAGCATTCTCGACCTCCCGCACAAGGACCTCCGGCGGGCCCGGGCAGCGATGCTTTCCATCATTCCCACGACCACCGGTGCGGCCAAGGCCACGGCCCTGGTCATTCCCGAGGTGAAGGGAAAGCTGGACGGAGTGGCCCTTCGCGTGCCGACCGCCGACGTGTCCTTCGTGGACCTCACCTGCGAGGTCCGCCGACCCGCCTCGATCGATGAGGTCAACGCCGCCTTCCGATCGGCGGCGGAAACGGGACCCCTGGCTGCGGTGCTGGCGGTGAGTGATCTTCCGCTGGTCAGTTGCGATTACATCGGCAACCTGAACAGCTGCACGATCGACCTCCTCTCCACCAACGTGGTCGGCGACACCATGGTGCATGTGTCCGGCTGGTACGACAACGAAATGGGGTATTCGGCGCGATGCGTCGATCTGATGCGGTACATCGCCAGCCGAGGCTGACATGAAGCGAACCCTCGCCTCCCTCGACCCCAGCCGCCTGGAGGGACAGCGGGCCCTGGTTCGCGTGGACTTCAACTGCCCGATCCGCGAGGGCGTGGTGACCGACGCGACGCGAATCCAGGCCGCTCTCCCGACCATCTCCTGGCTCCGGGATCACGGCGCCCGGATCGTGCTCTGTTCCCATCTGGGGCGGCCCAAGGGCACCGTGAGTCCGGAGTTCACCCTGGCCCCGGTCCGGCGATCCCTGGAGCAGCACCTGGCCGCTCCCGTCGAATTTCTGGAGACTCCTCTGGGAGCGGAGACGGTGGCCTCAACGCGCCGTCTCCCCCGGGGGGGAATTGCCCTGTTGGAAAACCTCCGTTTCTACCCGGGAGAGGAGCGGAACGACCCCGAGTTTGCCCGGCTATTGGCCGAGCACGGAGATCTGTTCGTCAACGATGCGTTCGGAACCGCCCACCGGGCCCATGCCAGCACCGAGGCGGTGGCCCATCTCGTCAAGCCGGCCGTGGCCGGATTTCTCCTGGAGCGGGAGCTGCACTATCTCGGAGAGGCCCTCCAGAACCCCGCCCGTCCCTTCGTGGCCATTCTCGGCGGCGCCAAGATCTCGGGCAAGATCGACCTGGTGGATGCCCTGCTTCCCAAGGTCGATGCCCTCCTGGTTGGAGGGGCCATGGCGTGCACCTTCTTCCGCGCCATGGGATTCGAAACCGGATTGAGTCTCGTGGAGGACGACCGCCTCGAAATGGCACAGGACCTTCTTTCCCGGGCGGGTACCAAGCTGGTGCTCCCCGGAGGCGCCCTCGTGGCCCCCGAACTCATCGAGGGGATCACGACCCAGTCGGTGCCCCGAGATCGCATTCCCGTGGGGTTCGCCATGTACGATATCGACCCTCACACCACCACCGCGTTCGTCGACTGGATCAGGAAGGCCGGGACCGTGCTCTGGAACGGACCGATGGGCGTCTTCGAGGTTCCCCCATTCCATGTCGGAACGATCACGATCGCCCAGGCGATGGCGGAAGCCACCGATCGGGGGTGTATCACGATCGTAGGGGGGGGAGACTCCGCGGCGGCCGTGGCGGAGGCGGGATTGAGTGACCGCATGACGCACGTTTCCACCGGAGGTGGAGCGTCGCTCGAATTCCTGGAGGGGAGACCCCTCCCGGGCGTCGCCGCGCTCGACGAGGTCACCCCGTGATCTTCGCCGCCAACTGGAAGATGAACATGACCCCGGCGGAGGCAAGGCGATTTGCCAAGGTCTTCCTCTCGGCCGTTCCCCTGGAATCCCATCGCCAGATCTGGTTCTTCCCGCCCGCGGTCACCCTCGGCGTGGCGGTGACCGCGTTTCGGAGTCGCCCGGACATTCGCTGCGGTGTCCAGGATGTCCACTGGGAACCTGCCGGCGCGTTCACCGGCGCTCTCTCGGTTTCCCTGGCCGCCGGCGCGGGAGCCACCCTCGCCCTGGTGGGACACAGCGAACGACGGCAGCTGTTTGGGGAGACCGAGGACGACACGCGCCGGAAGGTTGCGGCGGTGCTGTCCGGTCAACTCACCCCCGTGCTCTGTGTGGGGGAGACCCTGGCCGAGCGCGAGCGCGGCGACACGATGGCGGTTGTTCTGCGCCAGCTCGAAGCTGCCCTGGAGGGACTCGGCCCCGAGGAGGTCTCCCGGGTGGTGGTCGCGTATGAGCCAGTCTGGGCCATTGGAACCGGACGGAATGCCACTCCCGAGGATGCCGCACGGGTCCACGCCCTGATCCGGGCCACGCTGGATGGATTCGGGGCCTCCGCGCCTCGCGTCCTCTACGGGGGGAGCGTCAATCCGGGGAATGCCGGGGCGCTTCTGGCCCAGCAGGAGGTGGACGGTGTGCTCGTCGGGGGGGCGAGCCTCGAGCCGGCCACCTGGGCGGAGGTGGTCCGCTCGGGGGCATCGACCGGAACCGGTTGACCCGCCGACACTTCCCCTGATATCTTTCAGGACTGGTCCGGAACATCTACAAGGTCGCCCATGTTCTACTTTCTCCTCATTCTGCTCATTCTCGATGCCCTCCTGTTGACCACCGTCGTGCTGTTGCAGGCGGGGCAGGGTGGCGGTCTCGCTTCCCTCGGAGGCGGGACCACGGAAAGCGTTCTGGGGGGACGCCAAGCCACGACCGTTCTGACCAAGGCCTCCTGGATCACGGGAGGCGCGCTCCTGGTCATTTCACTCCTTCTCTCGCTCATGTCGGGAACCGCGGGGGGAACAAGCGCGGTTCAGCAGCAGCTACAGCAGGGGCAGCCCACGGCGCCCGCTCCCCTCCAGCCCGCCCCGATCTCCCCCGTTGCCCCGGTGACCCCACCGCCCGCCCCCGGTGGCAACGGTCAGTAGTTTCCCGGACTCTGCACCTCGGCCGGAGCCACGGCCGGGGTTCGTCCTCCTGGAGGATGGGCGTTGGTTCCGGGGAGAGTACTGCGGAACTCTCACCCGGGCATTTGGCGAGGTCGTCTTCACCACAAACCTGACCGGCTATCAGGAAACCTTCACCGATCCCTCCTATCTCGGCCAGATCGTGGTCATGACGGCCCCGATGATCGGTAACTACGGGGTGACATCGGACGACTGCGAGGCCACCACGCCCCAGGTTGCCGGAGTGGTGGTTCGGGAGCTGTCACCCTCGCCCTCGAACTGGCGCTCAGAGGGTACCCTCGGCGAATGGCTCACCCGGCACCAGGTTCCCCTCCTGGAAGGGGTGGACACGCGTGCCCTGACGCGCCACCTCCGAGAACAGGGAGCGATGCGCGGCCTCGTGGCCCCGGGCGAATCGCCCCGCGAGGAGGACCACAGCAGGCTTCAGGCCTCGCCCTCCATGAGCGGACGGGATCTCGCCTCCACTGCGGGAGTCGCCACCGCATATCACGAGGGATCGGAGGGCCCGCACGTGGTGGCCTTCGACTTTGGGATGAAGCGCAACATCGTGCGAATGCTGGTCGGGGCGGGATGCCAGGTGACGGTCGTCCCGGCCCGAACCACCGTGGCCGAAGTGGAGGCGCTCTCCCCCGACGGGATCTTCCTCTCGAACGGCCCTGGAGACCCAGCCGCCATCCCGTGGGCAGCCGACACCATCAGGGCCCTCGTGGAAAGGGGCATTCCCACTTTCGGGATCTGTCTGGGCCATCAACTGCTCGGACTCGCGTTCGGAGGGCACACCACCAAACTCCCCTATGGGCACAGGGGAGGGAACCACCCCGTGCGGGACCTCGCGACGGGGCGCGTGCTGATCACCGCCCAGAACCATGGATTCGCCGTGGCCGGTGATGAACATGGGGTCCCCGGGGCCCCCGAACTGGCCGTCACCCACATCAACCTGAATGACGGAACCGTGGAAGGTATTCGCCACAAGCAACTTCCGATGTTCGGGGTGCAATACCATCCCGAAGCAAGTCCTGGCCCGCATGATGCATGGCCTCATTTCGGGGACTTCATGAGCCTCCTGAGGCCGATTCCTGTGTGACGGGGTCGCAAGCTCTTGACAGACAACAGGTAAGCTCCTAGTATCGCCTCTATGCGGTTGCGCAGGGCAGCCGCTCCAGGTGACCCGGACGGGGGACGCATGACCAAGGCTGATCTGGTGGAACTGGTGACCGCTGCCATGGCGCGAACGGCGGGGCCTCTCATATCCAAGAAGGATTGTGCCCGGGTAGTCGATACCTTTCTCGATACGGTGAAGGACGCCCTCGCCGACCAGCAGAACATCGAGATCCGTGGCTTCGGCACCTTCAAGATTCGAAGCCGGAAGACCCGGATGGCTCGGAACCCACGCACCGGTGATCCGGTCGAAGTGGCCGCCCGCCCGGTTCCCGTGTTCAAGCCGAGCAAGGAGTTGCGCGCCAAAGTGGCCGAGGAAAGGAATCATCCCGAAGGCACAGCGGGTGCGATGCCGCCACTTCACAACTGACATCCCACCCCTCCCACAGTCCCAGAGGCCCCCGGTCCCGGGGGCTTCCTTGTTCCAATCCCATCACTCGGCGATACTCCTCCCATGTCTGTCCGCGAGCCATTGACCGTTCAGGTCCTCCTCTTTGCCCGGTACGCCGAAGAGGCCGGCACCGATTCGTTGACCCTGGAGGTTCCCTCCGGGTCGACCGTCGGGGGAGTCCTGGACCTGGTCAGGGCTCGGCTCTCCCGGCCGCACGCGCTCCCACCCCGGCCTCTGGTGGCCCTGAACCGGAGTCAGACCGACCTGCTCAGCGAGGTCCGGAGCGGCGATGAGCTGGCGATCCTTCCTCCCGTGGCGGGCGGATGAGTGCCGCGCCCCGGCGGGTTGTGGAGACTTCCCTCGATGCGGGCGAGCTGCGGGCGCTGGTGACGGATTCCGGGCATGGCGCCGTGGTCCTGTTCGAGGGAGTGGTGCGCGATAGTCACCAGGGACATTCCGTGACCTCCCTTGAGTACACCGCCTATCTCCCGATGGCGGAGGTCACCCTGGAGGACATCATTCATGAGGCCCAGCGCCGGTGGCGGGTGCGGGTGGAGGTGCGGCATCGAATCGGCCGGTTGACTGTGGGGGAATCGTCGGTTCTCGTGGTGGCGGCGGGGGCCCATCGAGAGGAGTCCTTCCTGGCGTGCCGTCACGTTATCGACGAGGTGAAGGCCCGGGTTCCGATCTGGAAGCGAGAGCGGTACGCCGATGGTCGAGAGGTCTGGGTGGACCCGACTGTGCCGACCCTGCCGGGCGAATCGGGATGACGGGGATCGACGGAGGCACGACCGTGTCCGATCGTCTCGGACGCCCTCTCGGCAGTCTGCGGATTTCCGTGACCGACCGATGCAACCTGCGCTGCCAGTATTGCATGCCCGAAGCCGAATACACGTGGCTTCCCCGGTCGTCGCTGCTGACCTTCGAGGAGATCGATCGCCTGGCGGGTCTGTTCCGCCAGAGTGGAGTCCGTCGGATCCGGCTCACCGGAGGGGAACCTCTGCTGCGCCGAGACCTGGCGGACCTCGTCGGGCGGCTTGCCCCCCGGGTCGATGACCTCTCCCTCACCACAAACGGCCTGCTCCTCGCGGCGCGCGCCGCCTCGCTTCGTTCCGCGGGGCTCGGGAGGGTGACCGTCTCCCTCGACACCCTCCGACCCGACCGGATGCGTGCCCACGCAGGGACCGACCACCATGCGGACATCATTGCGGGAATCCGGTCCGCCCGGGGGGTCGGGCTTCCGGTCAAGCTGAACACGGTGGCGCTCAAGGGATTCAATGATGATGAGCTGGTCCCACTCCTGCGATTTGCGAAGGCTGAGGGAGCCGAACTACGATTCATCGAATACATGGATGTCGGGGGGGCCACCCGATGGGATCCGGCACTGGTGGTGTCCCGCGCGGAGATTCTGCACCGGATCGGCGACGCGCTGGGGCCGGTGGTGCCGGTCTCCGAACCGGGGTCGCGGGCGCCGGCAGAACGCTTCCGCGCGGGAGACGGAACCATGTTCGGCATCGTCGCCTCGACGACGCAGCCGTTTTGTGCCACCTGCGATCGGGCCCGGTTGACTGCGGACGGCACCTGGTACCTCTGCCTCTACGCTCGGGAGGGGATCGACCTCCGGGGGCCGCTCCGGGCAGGCGCCTCCGAGTCCGATCTGTTGGCATTGGTCCAGGAGGGATGGGCGCGGCGGACCGACCGGGGAGCGGAGGACCGCCTGCGTGATGTGTCGCGTTCGGTGCTCTACCCGGTGCAGGGGTTGCGGAGGGATCCCCGCCTGGAAATGCACACGAGAGGTGGGTGACGGTTCATGGCCCTGAATATCGCCCTCATCGAGCCGCAGATCCCGCCGAATACCGGAAACATCGCGCGCCTGTGCGCTGCCACAGGAACCGGCCTCCACCTGATCGGTCCGCTCGGTTTTTCGCTCGACTCGGCGGACGTTCTGCGGGCCGGGCTCGATTACTGGGATGCGGTCGACCTCTGGCCCCATGCGCACTGGCGCGAGTTCCGCGAGGCGATCTCCCGGGAGCGCTGCCTGTACTTTTCCGCGCGGGCCACTGTCCCTCTCTGGGATGCTCGCTTCACGCCGGCCAGCTGCCTCGTCTTCGGGAATGAGACCGACGGGATGCCGGAGCGGATCCTGGAGAAGCATCCGGAACGGTGTTTCCGGATTCCCATGTCAGGGCCGGTTCGGAGTCTCAACCTGGCCACCGCCGCGGGGATCGTGCTCTACGAGGCGCTCCGGCAAACGGGAGGGAGTAGGGAGTGGGGAGTAGGGGCGACGCATGCGTCGCCCGTGCCCCAGCAACGAGAGGCGGTAGGCGATGGGCGGTAGGCGGTCGAGGCCCACAATGCCCTACGTCCTATGTCCTACGTCCTATGTCCTACGTCCTATGTCCTATGTCCTACGTCCTACCCCTGTCCCTCTCCCACTCCGTGGGAGAGGGGCCAGGGGGTGAGGGTTAAAAGATGTATCGCAGGCCGAGCTGGGCCTGCCGCGGCTCTCCCAGGCCGCTTCGCACCGTCCCATCAAAGTTCAGGAACAGACCCTGCGACGACGGATCCTTGAAGTTGTCGGCGTTGGTGATGTTGAACACCTCGAACACCGCCTCAATCGTGCCGCCGGCACTGCGGAACGGCCGCGAGATGCGGATGTCCCACGCGAAGGTGGCGTTGTCCTTGCGCAGGGTGTTGCGCTTGAGGATGGTCCCGTCGGTACAGATGCGGTCCTGAGGCCCGACGGCCCGTTCCCCGCTGGGCCGATTGTTCACACACTTCTCGGACGTCGGCTGGGCCGACGAAAAGGACATCCGGTTGTTCAGGAAGATGTCGCCCGGGATCCGGGCCAGGAGCCACGCATTGAGCCGATGGCGCTGGTCGCGGTCGCTCCAGTTGAACTCGGGGCCCAGGTTGTCGGCCCGGGCGTAGCGGAAGCTGAACGGATCCCGCTCGTTGTCATCGTCGGACTTGTCGAAGGACACGGTGTAATTCACCTGGAACTGGAAGTCGCGGTGAAGCATCTGCTTGAGTCCGGCGGTGAATCCGTTGTAGCGTGACCGGGCACTGCTCTCGACCACGGTGAGAACCCCGACGCCGTTGCCCCCCGGAAGACCGGTGGCCCAGGGCGAACCGAAAACCGGATCATTGCGATCGATGAACCGGGTCAGATTGTCGGTCCGGGCATGGGTGTAGCTCAGGCTCGCCGCCACACCTCCCCCCACTTCTCTTTCGTACGCAACGGTCGCGCTGAAGGTGCGGGGGTTCTCGAAGTCCTTGTCGAACACGAAGACACCGGGCTGAAAGGGTGCCCCGGTCGGCGTGGGGAGAAGCTCCCCGTAGTTGGGCGGAGCGCCGAGGATCCCGGTCAGGGCGCTGTTGCGGAAGATGGTCTGACCGATCGATCCGTTGGTGCTCCTCGTGCTGGCCAGGTTCAGCCCGGGCGTCCGCGCGTAGTAGAGTCCCGCGCTGGCACGTAGCACCTGGCGGGAATCCCCGTTGACGTCCCAGGCAATGCCGAACCGGGGCTGAAACATCGAGTAGTCCGACGGAATCCCGCCGTCCGAAGGGAAAGCGAAGGTGCCCTGCTGATTTGTGACCGTCTGGCCGAGGAAGGGCGCAAAGAACACGTCCTCCGCCGGGGTGATGGGATCGGGCTGGATCTGGGCCTCCCAGCGCACCCCGTAGTCAATCGTCACGTTCGGGTGCGGCTTCCAGCTGTCCTGCAGGAAGAGGGCGAGCTCGTTCTGGGTGATGGACTGGGTGCCGGACTGCTCCACCGTCAGGCCCCCGACGCCCGCCTGCTGCAGATAGAGCACCACGGGCCCGGTGATCTCGGTTCCGGCCGGGCACGACCCCGTCGTCGACGAGGATCCGTTGGAGCACTCGACATACCCGTTGCCCAGGCGGACGAAGTTCAGGAACCCATCCACGGAGCTGAACGCCATCCTTCCGTTGCCGAACCCGACGAAGGTCTGCTTGACATTGGTCCGGTTCCACTCCGCGCCGAACTTGAACAGATGGTTCCCCTCGACCACGGAGATGTTGTTCAGAACCTGGAACCGGGTATCATGGGCCTCGACCGGGAGGAAGAACGGCATCCCGATCCGGAACCCGGTGAACGAAATGTCGGTGTCGGGGAAGGGGCGGCCGGTGCGGGGGTTGACGGGGCCGTCGTAGGGGCGGGGGCGTTCCTCCCGGGCCCACTGAAAGCGGAACTCGTTGAAGACGGAGGACGAAAGCACGGAGTTGAGGCTGCCGTTGATCGCGTGGGAAAAATCCCTCTCGAGACCGTTGGCACTCCGACCCCAGAGATCCACGTCGAACGTGCCGTTCTCCTGGCGCGAGTTCGTGTAGTTGTACTTGAGGCTGGCGTTGTTCCGGTCATCGAGCCGGACGTCCACCTTGGCCATCAGGGCGTTGGCGTCGTTGGTGCGCTTGATCGCCCCGAAGTCACCCTGGAGAGCCCCCCCGAAGGCCGTGTCGGTGAAGGCCCGGAGAGCGGGGTCAATCAGCGAGAGGCGGTCCTGCTGCTTGGTGGAATTGAATTCCTGCTGGTCGTAGGCCACGAAGAAGAAGGCCCGGTCCCGCACGATGGGCCCCCCGAAGGTCAGGCCGAACTGGTGCTGAGTGAAGTCGGGCTCGAATCCGCGAAAGTTCGGATTCTCGGTGCGGAAGTCCTTGGACAGTCCATCGTACTTCCCGAAGTAGTGTGCCGTGCCCCGGAACTCATTGGTGCCCGACTTGGTGATCACATTGACGAAGCCACCTCCCGAGCGACCGAACTCCGCGTTGGCTCCCTGGGAGACCACCACGATTTCCTGGATCGCGTCGAGGTTGAACGTGAACGCCGGTCGTTGACCCCCGCGCTGTTCCCCGAAGAAGGGGTTGTTGAAATCGGCCCCGTCCACGCTCACGTTGTTGTGGATACCCCGCTGTCCCCCGATCGTGAGCTCATCCCCATCGGGGCCCTGGACGATCCCGACGTTGGGGGTGAGCAGAGTGAGATTCAGGAAGTTGCGGCCGTTGTTGGGGAGCCCCGCCACCACCTGGGGTTCCAGACGGGTGGCCGAGGCGACCCGGGTGGGATCCACCACCGGCTCCGACACGGCAACCGTGAGGTCCGCCAGTTGCACGGTCACCGGGACCAGCCGGAAATCCACCTGCAGGACCTCACCCAGTCGAAGAGTCAGGCCCTCCCGCCGGGCTGCCTGGTAACCCACCAGGCGGGCCGTGGCCGTGTACCCCCCGACCCGCAGCAGGGACCCGACGAAGATCCCCCGGGAATTGGTGGTCACGGTCCGCTCCGCGTTGGTCTCGAGATTCCGGAGCACCACCTGGGCACCGGGCAGCGGATTCCCCGCCGAGTCGGAGACGATGCCCCGGATCACGCCCGTGGTCGCCTGGGACTGTGCCATCAGCCGGGTGGGAACGACACTGCCGAGGAGGAACAGACAACACCAGAACCCTGCACGAACCGGCTGCCACTGCGAAGGCGTGCTCATGCGTCGCTCCTGGAACGGGTGAAGGGGTCCTGCTGGTCTATCGGACGAAGGACAAAGAGTATCGGACAGCCGACAGAACCGCAATGAGTCAGAATCGACGGGCCTCCCGGGATCCGCACCCCGCGCGGTGGAGAATCGGGCGTCATCCGATTAAACTGGGTTACGTTTTGGAGGCATCCTGCGGGAGGCGACAACTTCAGATGTGGATATGACATGCTGAACAAGGTGACGGTGGTCGGTGCGGGCAACGTCGGGGCCACGGCCGCGCAGCGGGTGGCCGAAAAGCACCTGGCACGCGAGGTGATCCTGGTGGACGTGGTGGAGGGGATCCCCCAGGGCAAGGCGCTGGACCAGTGGCAATCGGCGCCCATCGAGGGGTTCGACGCCCGGGTCTATGGCAGCAATGACTACGAGATCGCGCGGGGGTCGGAGGTCTTCATCGTCACCGCGGGCATCGCCCGGAAGCCGGGGATGAGCCGGGACGACCTGGTCAAGACCAACGCGGGGATCGTGCGCTCGGTGTCCGGGCAGATCCGTCGTGTGGCCCCCGAGTCGATCATCATCGTCGTCTCGAACCCGCTGGATGCCATGTGCTATGTGGCCCGGACCGCCTCGGGCTTTCCCCGCGAACGGGTGATCGGCATGGCCGGAGTGCTCGACACCGCCCGGTACCGGATGTTCCTGGCGGAGGCGATGCAGGTATCCGTGGAGGACATCCAGGCCATGGTGCTCGGAGGCCATGGAGACACGATGGTTCCGCTGGTGTCCTATACCACCGTGAGCGGCATCCCCGTCTCCCAGCTTCTCAGCCCCGATGCGCTCGAGGCCATCGTGACCCGCACCCGGAACGGAGGTGCGGAGATCGTGGGGCACTTGAAGACGGGCTCGGCCTACTACGCTCCCAGTGCGGCCGCGGTCCAGATGCTGGAGGCGATCGCGCTCGACAAGAAGCGCATCCTGCCGGCATCGGCCTGGCTGCAGGGGGAGTACGGCCTCCGGGATGTATATTGCGGGGTGCCGGTCAAGCTCGGTCGCGCCGGCATCGAGGCGATCCTGGAAGTCACCCTGACGGAGGCTGAACACCGGGATCTGCACGCCTCCGCCGAAGCGGTTCGGAGTGTCCAGCAGGTCATCGACAACGGCTGACGCCGGAGATATCATGCATTGGATCGGTCGGTTCTACGGCTCCACGATCGGCAAGAAAATCGTGATGGCCGTGACCGGAATCATCTTCACCGGATTCGTGGTGGGGCATGTCGCAGGGAATCTCCTCATCTACAAGAGTCCCGAGGCCCTGAACGCGTACGCCGCCTTCCTCAAGAGTTCGGCTGTGGTGCTCTGGGGCGTCCGCCTCACGCTCCTGGCCTCGGTTCTGCTCCATGCCCACGCCGCGTGGTCGCTCACCCGTCTCGCGCGCGCGGCCCGGTCCGCGTCGTATGACCGGCTGGTCCACCGGGCCGGCACCTGGTCGGGATACACGATGCGCTGGGGGGGGGTGCTGCTTCTGGTTTTCATCGTCTACCACCTGCTCCACTTCACCGTGGGCTCGGTCCACCCCTCCTTCAGTCATACTGACGTCTACACCAACGTGATCGTCGGGTTCCAGGTCCCCTGGGTCGCGGGGTTCTATCTCCTGGCGATGGTGGCCCTCGCCCTGCATCTCCATCATGGGGTCTGGAGCCTCTTCCAGACTCTGGGGATCAGCCATCCCCACCTCGACCTGGCGCGGCGTGGTCTCGCCACCCTGCTGGCGGTCCTCGTGCCCATCGGCTTCATGGCCATCGTGGTGGGCGTTCTCTTCCGCGTCGTGCAGTAGGAGCCGCAGATGACACTCGATCCGAAGGTTCCCGGTGGCCCCCTGGCCGACAAGTGGACCCGGCACAAGTTCGACCTGAAACTGGTCAACCCCTCCAACAAGCGGAAACACACCCTGCTGGTGGTGGGCAGCGGGCTGGCGGGTGCCTCCGCGGCCGCCACCCTCGGCGAGCTCGGGTACCGGGTGGAGTGCTACTGCTTCCAGGACTCGCCCCGGCGGGCCCACTCCATCGCCGCGCAGGGCGGGATCAACGCGGCCAAGAACTACCAGAACGATGGAGACAGCGTTCACCGCCTCTTCTACGACACGGTGAAGGGGGGAGACTTCCGCTCGCGCGAGGCCAACGTGCACCGGCTGGCCGAGATCAGCGTCAACATCATCGACCAGTGCGCCGCCCAGGGCGTCCCCTTCGCCCGGGAGTATGGCGGCCTGCTGTCCAATCGCAGCTTCGGCGGCGCCCAGGTGTCCCGGACCTTCTACGCCCGGGGCCAGACCGGGCAGCAGCTTCTGCTGGGCGCCTACGGAGCCCTGGAACGCCAGATCGCGCGGGGCACCGTGACCATGCATCCCCGCACCGAGATGCTCGACCTCATCGTGGTGGACGGCCATGCCCGGGGCATCGTGGTGCGGGACCTGGTGACCGGGGACATCAGTTCCCACCTCGGCGATGCGGTGATCCTCGCCACCGGCGGCTACGCGAACGTCTTCTACCTCTCGACCAACGCCAAGGGCTGCAACGTCACCGCGGGCTACCGGGCCCACCGCCGGGGGGCGGCGTTTGCCAACCCGTGCTATACCCAGATCCACCCCACCTGCATTCCGGTAAGCGGGGACTACCAGTCCAAGCTCACGCTCATGAGCGAGTCGCTGCGGAACGACGGGCGCGTCTGGGTGCCCCGGAACCAGGGAGACACCCGTCGGCCCGGCGAGATCCCCGATGCCGAGCGCGACTATTACCTGGAGCGGAAGTATCCCAGCTTCGGCAATCTCGCGCCGCGGGACATCTCCTCGCGCAGTGCCAAGGAGGTCTGTGACGAGGGGCGGGGCATCGGGGAGACGGGCCTGGGTGTCTATCTCGACTTCGCGGACAGCATCCGCCGGCTGGGCGAGGACACGATCCGGGAACGGTACGGAAACCTCTTCGAGATGTACGAACGAATCACCGGCGACGATCCGTACCGAGTGCCCATGCGGATCTATCCCGCCGCCCATTATGCCATGGGCGGACTCTGGGTGGACTACAACCTCATGAGCACCATCCCCGGCCTCCATGTGCTGGGCGAGGCCAATTTCTCGGATCATGGGGCCAACCGTCTCGGCGCGAGCGCTCTGATGCAGGGACTGGGCGACGGATATTTTATCATTCCCGCCACCATCTCGGACTATCTCGCCACCACGCGCCCCGCGCCCGTCCCGCGGGACCATCCCGAGGTCCGGGCCACCGAGGCCGCCGCCCGCGCGCGGATCACCCGGCTGCTCGGCATCGGGGGTCACCGGTCGGTGGACTCGTTCCACCGGGAGTTGGGAAAGATCATGTGGGACCACTGCGGCATGTCCCGGAACGCGGCTGGATTGGCGCGGGCCCTGGAGCTGATTCCCGCGCTCCGGGAGGAGTTCTGGGCCGACCTCCGGCTGCCCGGATCCGGGGATGCCCTGAACCAGTCGCTGGAAAAGGCGGGCCGGGTGGCGGACTTCCTGGAGTTCGCCGAGCTCATGTGCATCGACGCGCTGCACCGGGAAGAGTCGTGCGGCGGTCACTTCCGGGAGGAGCACCAGACGCCCGATGGGGAGGCGAAGCGGAACGACGTTGATTTCGCCTATGTCGCCGCCTGGGAGACCCCCGGCGACGGCCGTCCTCCAATCCTCCACAAGGAACCACTCGTCTTCGAGAACATCCACCTCGCCACCCGGAGCTACAAGTGAATCTCACCCTGCGCATCTGGCGCCAGGCCGGCCCCTCGGTTCCGGGACGGATCGAGACGGTGCAGGCCACAGACGTCAATCCGGAGATGTCGTTTCTGGAAATGCTCGACGTGGTGAACGAGGATCTGATTGCGAAGGGCGCCGAGCCGGTCGCGTTCGACCATGACTGCCGTGAGGGGATCTGTGGGGCATGCAGCATGACGATCAACGGGGTGCCACACGGCCCCAACCGGGCCACCACCACCTGCCAGCTCCACATGCGGTTCTTCCGGGATGGCGACACGATCACGATCGAACCGTTCAGAGCGAGTGCGTTTCCCGTCCTGCGGGACCTGATCGTCGACCGGTCGGGGCTGGACCGGATCATCGCGGCCGGGGGGTACATCAGCGCGAGCACCGGAAGTGCTCCGGACGCCAACGCCATCCTGATTCCCAAGGAGGCGGCCGACCGTGCCATGGACGCGGCGCAGTGCATCGGGTGCGGCGCCTGCGTCGCGGCCTGTCCGAACGCCTCGGCGATGCTCTTCACCGGCGCCAAGGTGACGCACTTCGGCCTCCTCCCCCAGGGCCAGCCGGAACGGCACCGGCGGGTGATGGCCATGGTGCACATGATGGACGAGGCGGGGTTCGGAGGGTGCACCAACTTCGGGGAGTGCCACGAAGCCTGCCCGAAGGAGATTCCCCTGGAGGCGATCGCGCGGCTCAATGCCGATTTCTTTCGGGCCAGCCTGGTGTCGCGGGACGGCGAAGCGGCCTGAGGAAGTTGAAAGTTTGAAGTTCGAAGTTTGAAGGAGTCCTGCCCCTCCCCGGATTGAACCGTCCCGATCTTGCTCCCGCGACATCGGCCCGAAATTCGAACAACTTCAAACTTCACACTTCGAACTTCACACTACATCCGGGGAAGCGTCACTCCCCGCTGGGCCTGGTACTTTCCGGCCTTGTCCCGGTAGCTCACTTGACACTCATCATCGGCGTCGGCCTCGAAGAAGAGGACCTGGCAGATCCCCTCGTTGGCGTAGACCCGGGCGGGGAGGGGAGTGGTGTTGCTGATCTCCAGGGTGACGTGCCCCTCCCACTCCGGCTCGAACGGGGTGACGTTGGTGATGATCCCGCAGCGGGCATAGGTCGACTTTCCGACGCAGATGGTGAGGACGTTTCGCGGAATCCGGAAGTACTCGACCGACCGGGCCAGGGCAAAGGAGTTCGGGGGAACGAGGCAGATCTCCCCTTCGTACTCGACGAAGCTTCGGGCATCGAAATTTTTCGGATCCACAATCGCCGAGAGCGCATTGGTGAAGATGCGAAACTCGGGGGCGACCCGCATGTCGTACCCATACGACGACACGCCGTAGGAGATAACCCGAAGTCCGTCCGCCGCGGGCTCCCGAATCTGGCCGTCGACGAAGGGTTCGATCATGCCGTGTTCGCGTGCCATGCGGCGGATCCAGCGGTCGGACTTGATGGACATCGGGCGGGTCCGGGGCGAGAGGGAAGGGGACGGGAACGATGTGCGCGGTAAATATAGCCGGAACCACAATTTGCGGACGATTGCGCGGCTTGAACTGCGTTCCGGAACGGTATAGATTTGGGCTTCGTCCCTGCGGTCACGGTACCCGCCACCGGGGTTCGGTCTCATGTTGCAGCCATATGTGCCAGTGCTGGTGCTCCTAGGATTCGTGGTCGTCAACGCGATCATGATGCTCATGTTGTCGCATATGCTGTCCAGCTACCGGCGCAGTCCCGTCAAGCTGGCGCCGTATGAGTCGGGTGTCCCCGTCCTCGGCGATGCCCGGGAGCGGTTCTCGGTGAAGTTCTACCTCGTGGCGATGCTCTTCATCATCTTCGACATTGAAACCGTCTTCATGATTCCCTGGGCCGTCGCGGTGCGGCAGTTGAGCGATCTCGCGGGACTTCTCCTCATCGAAATGTTCGTGTTCGTCGCCATTCTCGCGGTCGGATACGTGTACATCTGGAAGCGTGGAGCGTTGCAATGGGATTGACCCCCACGACGGAAGCACCCGATCTCCCCGACCTTCCTCCGGAGGCGTCGGCCAACTTTCTCACGACACGCCTCGATGCGCTGGGGAGCTGGGTCACGAACTGGGCCCGGTCCAACTCCCTCTGGCCGATGCCGTTCGGGACCGCCTGCTGCGCCATCGAGTTCATGGCGTCGGCCGCCAGCCGGTACGATCTGAGCCGGTTCGGCATGGAGCGGATGAGTTTCTCGCCACGCCAGGCCGACGTCCTCATCTGCGCCGGACGGCTCCCCTTCAAACTGGCGCCGATCATCCGGCGGGTCTGGGATCAGATGCCCCAGCCCAAGTGGTCGATCTCGATGGGCGCGTGCGCCTCGACGGGAGGGATCTTCGACACTTATGCGATGGTGCAGGGAATCGACACCATCATCCCGGTGGATGTGTACGTCCCCGGGTGCCCTCCCCGGCCCGAGGGACTGATTTACGGCATCATGCTGCTTCAGAAGAAGATCCGCGGGGAACGGCTCTCCGATACCTCCCTGCGGGTGGAGCATCTCACCGACCCGGAAACCGGGCTCTTCCTTCCGCCGAACCGGGTGGACGAACTGTCGGAGCCGTTCGGGAACTCCATCCACCAGACCCGCAGCGCATGAGCGCCGCTTTGCTCTCGCCCTCCGTGGCGACACTCCGGACCATGTTCGGGGACGCCATCGGTCGCAGTGTCGTCTCCTGCGGCGATACCATCGTCTACGTGGATCGGGACCGGGCCCACGAGATCCTGGCCTGGCTCCGGGAGAACGCCGGGGAAAAGTTCGACTTTCTCACCGACATCACGGCGGTGGAGTACCGCGATCCCGAGCGCCCCCTGGAAGTCGTCTACCAGCTCCGGTCTCTGACTCGACGGGCTGATCTGCGCGTCAAGATCGCCCTCCCCGCCGACAGCCCCGATCTTGAAGTGGATTCGGTGACCGACATCTGGCGCGGGGCCAACTGGTTGGAACGGGAGGTCTATGACATGTTCGGGATCCGATTCGCCGGGCACCCCGACCTGCGCCGCATTCTGATGTGGGAGACCTACGCCGAGGGCCATCCCCTGCGAAAGGCCTTTCCGTTGCGGGGACGGTTCTCCCGGTCCGAGCAGGTCCGGCAGGCGCTCGCCGCCGAGCCGGAGGCGCATTATTCCCACGAGGAACTCTCCCTGGCCGCCGCCTCGCGGGAGCTCCCCGCGGACATGCGGCAACGGCTGTCCGAGGGAAGAAAGGGAGAAGTCCGATGACCACCCGGACCGTGGAACTGGCCCTGGCCACTCCCGGCCTCGACGAACGGGGGCGGGCGGTACGCCATCCACTCGGCGTCGCTTCCCCCGCCATCGATCCCGGGGCGGAGCCGATGATCGTGAACCTCGGACCGCAGCATCCGGCGACCCACGGCGTGCTCCGGCTGCTGGTCGAGCTCGACGGCGAGACGGTGCGGCGCGTCGTCCCCCACATCGGGTACCTCCATTCGGGATTCGAGAAGCTCGGTGAGTACCGGCACTACAATCAGATCATCCCGCTGACCGATCGCACCGACTACCTCTCTCCGATGGCGAACAACGTGGGCTTCGCCCTGGCCGCGGAAAAGCTCATGGGCATCGAGATCACCCCCCGGTGCCGGGTGCTCCGGGTCATCGCCTGCGAGATGAGCCGGATCATCAGCCACCTGGTCTGGCTCGGCACCACGGGAATCGACCTGGGCGCGTTTACTCCGTTCCTCTGGTCGTTCCAGGAACGGGAACGCATCTACGACCTGCAGGAAGCGTGGACCGGCGCCCGCCTGACCACCAGCCTGACGCGAGTCGGGGGAATGATGGCAGACGTCCCGGACGGATGGACGGACCGGCTGCGGACCTTCTGCCGCACCTTTCCCGACACGCTCCGCGAGGTGGACACGATGTTCACCCGGAACGCCATCTGGATCGGACGCACCCGGGACGTGGGCGCGATCTCGGGGGAGGACGCCATCAACTGGTCCCTCACGGGGCCGATGCTGCGGGCCAGCGGAGTGGACTACGATGTGCGCAAGGATCGCCCGTATCTGGACTATGAAACATACGATTTCGACGTGCCGATCGGGGAACATGGGGACGTCTACGACCGGTACCGGGTGCGTCTGGAGGAGATGTTCCAGTCCACCCGAATCCTGGAGCAGGCCCTCGACCGGCTGGAGCCGGGACCGATCAATGTGGACGACCCCCGGGTGATTCTTCCCCCCAAGAGCCGCGCCATGAGCGACATGGAAGCGATGATCTTCCATTTTAAGCAGGTGATGGAGGGGGTGGCGGCGCCCGAAGGCGAGGCCTATTTCGGCGTCGAAAATCCGAAGGGGGAACTCGGCTCCTACCTGGTGTCGGACGGCACCGCCAAGCCGGTGCGCTGGCGGATCCGTCCCCCGTCCTTCATCAATCTGTCGGTGCTGCCCACCCTGTGTGAGGGAGTTCTGCTTTCCGACGTGATCGCCATCAATGCCAGTGTGGACATCGTGATGGGAGAGATCGACCGATGAGTGCCGCGCACGCGACCGAGGCGGGAACCCACTCGCCCGTTTTCACCGGGGACACCCTCGCGCGCCTCGAGGCGCTCTACGACAGCTACCCGACCCGGCAGGCGTGCCTCCTGCCCGCTCTCTGGATGATCCAGGAGGCTCGCGGCTGGATCAGTCCCGAGTCCATCGCCGAGGTGGCCACGGTCCTCGGGCTCACGCCGGCCCACGTGCGCGGCGTGGTGACCTTCTACACGATGTATCATCAGCACCCGATGGGCCGCCACGTCATCCAGGTGTGCACCACGTCCCCCTGTCACCTGAACGGATCGGCCGACGTGGTGGGCGCTCTCCTGAAGGAAACCGGGTGTGGTGAATTAGGCGCGACCAGCCCCGATGGACGGTTTACCGTGGTCGAGGTCGAGTGCCTTGGCGCGTGCGGCTTTGCCACTCCGATGCTGATCGATGACGACTTCATCGAGAGCGTGACGCCGGAGCGGGTCGCCGGTCTTCTGCAGGGGTACGAATAATGGGATTTCCCCATCCGCTCCATCCCGGGGAAACCCCGGTTCTCTCGACGTACTTCGGCGACCCCGGAGCCCGCTCTCACGCCGGCTGGGTCGAGCGCGGGGGATATACCGCCCTGCGCCAGGCCCTCGCCATGCCCCCCAGCGAGGTCGTGGAGGTGGTGAAATCGTCGGGACTGCGCGGCCGGGGCGGCGCGGGGTTCCCGACCGGCCTCAAGTGGTCGTTCATGCCGAAGGAGGACGGCCGACCGCACTTCCTCGTCTGCAATGCGGACGAATCGGAGCCGGGCACGTTCAAGGACCGCGAGATCATGCGCTGGACGCCCCACGCCCTGATCGAGGGGTGCGCCATCGCGAGCCATGCCATCGGCGCCGAGCGCTGCTACATCTACATCCGCGGCGAGTTCACCGAACCATGGCGCATCATGACCGAGGCGGTGGCGGAGGCTTATGCCGTCGGCGTACTCGGTTCTTCGGCGTTGGGGTCGGGCCGCCGCATCGACATCGTGCTGCATCGCGGAGCGGGGGCGTACATCTGCGGCGAAGAAACCGCCCTGATGAACAGCATCGAGGGCAAACGTGGCAATCCCCGCATCAAACCCCCGTTCCCCGCCCAGGCGGGGCTGTTCGGCCTTCCGACCACGATCAACAACGTCGAGACGCTGGCGGCCGTCCCTCATATCCTGACCCGCGGGGCCGACTGGTACCGGGGTCTGTCGCTCGGCAACCCCAAGAGTACCGGGACCAAGCTGATTTCGGTCTGCGGTCATGTCATGCGGCCGGGAAACTATGAGATCACGCTGGGCACCCCGATGCGGGATCTCATCTTCGACCTGTGTGGCGGCATGCGTCCCGGACGTACCCTGAAGGCCGTGATTCCCGGCGGCTCCTCGGTGCCGATCCTGAACACCACGGAGGTCGAGGGCTGTGTGACCGACTACGAGGGCGTCGTGGCGGCGGGGTCGATGCTCGGCTCGGGGGGAATGATCGTCATGGACGATTCCACCGACATCGTCTACGAGATCTACCGGCTCACCCGGTTCTATGCCCATGAGTCGTGTGCTCAGTGCACGCAGTGCCGGGAGGGGACCGGGTGGACGGTCCGTATTCTCGAACGGATCCTCCGGGGCGAGGGAAAGGCCAGCGACCTGGATCTGCTGCTCGATCTCGCGGAGAACATGACCGGCAAGACCATCTGCGTCCTGAGCGATTCCTGCGCTGCACCGGTGGTCAGCGGCATTCAGAAGTTCCGCGCCGATTTCGAGGCCTACCTGACGGCCGGGCGCACCCACGCGCTCGCCGGAGTATGAACCGATGACAACCGAACTGGTCACCCTGACGATCGACGGTGCCACGGTCTCCGTTCCCAAGGGAACGACGCTGATCGAGGCCGCCAAGCAGGCGGGGGTTCTCATCCCGCATTACTGCTACCATCCTTCGCTCCCCTCTCCGGCGGTGTGCCGGATGTGTCTCGTGGAGGTGGAGAAGGCACCCAAACTCCTGCCCGCCTGTGTCACGACCGTGGCGGAGGGTCAGGTGGTTCAGGTCCACAGTCCGGCTGCGGAAAAGGCGCGCGAGGGAGTGCTGGAGTTCCTGCTCATCAACCATCCTCTCGACTGCCCCATCTGTGACCAGGCGGGGGAGTGCGAGCTCCAGGACTATGTTTTCCAGGAGGGCCGCTCCGGCACCCGCTACGCCGACTATCCGAAACGGTTCAATCCGGTCGAGGAGTTCGGACCGGATGTCCTCTACGTCCCCAACCGCTGCATCCTCTGCACCCGGTGCGTGCGATTCATGGACGCCGTGGCGGAGACGCCGGTGCTGAACGTGTCGGAGCGGGGGGACCGGGCGTACATCGGCATCGATCCCGATCACGCCCTGGATCATCCGTGGGCGGGCAACGTGGTGGATCTCTGCCCGGTGGGATCCCTGATTTCGAAGGATTTCCTGCACAAGGCCCGGGCCTGGGATCTCGACAAGAGCCCGAGTGTCTGCCCCGGCTGCAGCCAGGGATGCAACATCATGATCGACACGCGCGACGATGTGGTGGTTCGGCTCCGCCCGCGACCCAACCTCGATGTCAACCGCCACTTTATCTGTGACCATGGTCGGCTCGACTACCGGTGGATGAACCGGGGCGACCGGGTCGAGGCCCCCCTGATCCGCGAGGGGGGACGTCTGCGGGCCACTGATTGGGACGATGCGCTCGATCGGCTCGCCGCCGCCGTCCGGGACGCGGGGCAGGGGGACGTGGTCCTCCTGGCCTCCGCACGTGCCTCCACCGAATCGCTCGGTTTGCTCCGCCGCCTCGCGGAAGCCGCGGGGGGGACGGTGAGCGCCGCGGTCCACATCCCGCAGGGCGAGGAGCACTCGCTTCCGGGCATACCCAATCTTGCCCTGCGGGCAGAGCGGGTCCCCAATGCTCTCGGGGCCCGCCTCGTCGGATACACCGATGCCTGGGACGCCACGCTCGACCGGG
Source organism: Gemmatimonadales bacterium (assembly GCA_039794085.1). GTDB lineage: Bacteria > Gemmatimonadota > Gemmatimonadetes > Gemmatimonadales > GWC2-71-9 > OFTM291. The sequence continues at coordinate 43,401 of JBDIWC010000016.1, read as the reverse complement.
TGGCCTCAGCGGCCCTGGTGATGGTCCTGGATCTGCACCTGCCCGAGCTCCTCGACCGGCTCGCTGCGGCCACCGGGACGGTGTGCCTGCTCGACACCCTTGACCGGGAGTGGCCCGGCACCGTGGCCCAGGTGCTCCCGGTCTCGACGATGGCCGAGGAGCAGGGAACCTGGATCAACCGCGACGGCAGAGCCCAGGCGTACCATCCCGCCCGTCATGCCCCGGGCATGGCGCGACCCGCCTGGTGGGTGGCGGCCGAAGCCTGGTCCCGGCTTGAACCGGGGCGACAAGCGGAGGCGGGGGTGGATGACGCCATGGCCAGTGTGGCATCGGTCATCCCGGCGCTCGACGGAATCACGCCCTCGCGGCTGGGACTGACCGGGCGGATCGTGGCCGACGCGGGAGCGCAGGCATGACGCCGGAACTCAAGGGGTTCCTGCTCCTCTCCACGATCAAGATGCTCGCCGTGTTCACCGTCACCATGGTCGGGGTGGCGCTGTTGACCTTGATGGAACGGAAGGTGTCCGCCTGGATGCAGAACCGGCGGGGCCCGAACCGGGTCGGGTGGGCCGGCCTCCTGCAACCCGCCGCCGATGGGGTGAAGAACATCCTGAAGGAGGAAACCCTCCCGGGCCAGGCCAACCCGATCATCTTCATGCTGGCTCCCGCTCTCTCCTTCATCCCGGCAATGCTCCTCGGCGCGGTGATTCCCTGGGGGGCTCCGCTCCAGGTCGACTTCGACTTCACGCTTCCTCTGATCGGACGCTTCGTGCACCAGGGGCTGATGCCCCTGGCTGTGGTGGACCTGCCAATCGGATTTCTCTTCGTCCTGGCCATCAGCTCCCTCGGGGTGTACGGGATCGCCCTGGCCGGATGGTCCTCCAACAGCAAGTACAGCCTGCTGGGCGGCCTGCGGGCGAGTGCCCAGATGGTGAGTTACGAGGTCGCGATGGGGATGAGCCTCATTCCCGTGCTCCTCCTGTCGGGCAACGTGTCCTTCAGTGCCATCATCGCGGAGCAGCAGCAAGGGCTCTGGTTCGTGCTGCCACTTTTCCTCTCGTTCTTCATCTTTCTGATCTCGGGATTTGCGGAAACGAACCGGCTCCCGTTCGACATGCCCGAGGCGGAGTCCGAACTGGTCGCGGGATATCATACCGAATACAGCGCGATGAAGTTCTCGATGTTCTTCATCGCGGAGTATGCCAACATCGTGACCATCGCGGCGATGGTCGTCACCCTCTTCTTTGGCGGGTGGGACATCCCGTTCACGCGCTGGGACGAAGGGGGAGGGATAGTGCCGGCGGTGGCCACGGCCGGGGTCATGTTCCTCAAGGTGCTGTTCTGGATTTTCTTCGTCATGTGGATCCGCTGGACCCTTCCCCGGTTCCGGTATGACCAGTTGATGGCCATCGGGTGGAAGTTCATGCTCCCCCTGGCTCTCGCGTACATCATGGTGACCGGGTTTGCCATCGTCGGCATCGACCAGGGACTCGGGGTGACCAGTCCGCGCCTCAAGATGTTCCTCCTGTTCGGGCTGAATCTGGTCCTGGGGTATCTCGTGTTCTTCATCCTTGACCGCGGGGTCATCATTGCGGGGGTGGGCCCGCGGCGGTCTGTTCTTCCGATGGCGGAGCCTGGCCGCTCCGAGGGAGTGTCCTGATGGCGATCGGCGTCAAGGTTCTCACCCGACCGGGACGGGAAACCAGCTACATCCGGGCCGCGTTGACGGGAATGTCCCTCACATTCCGCCACATGTTCGAGCCCAAGGTCACGATGCAGTACCCGGAGCAGAAGAGCACCGACGAGTGGAGCCTCTCGCCGCGGTGGCGGGGCACCCACCGGATGATGGCCGACGAGCAGGGACGCTCGAAGTGCGTGGCCTGCGGGCTCTGTCCCCAGATCTGTCCCGCCAACTGCATCAAGTTGGTTCCGGGGGAAGATGAGGACGGGAATCGCTACCCCCTGATCTATGAGATCGACGAGTTCCGGTGCGTGTTCTGCGGCTACTGCCAGGAGGTGTGCCCCGAGGAGGCCATCCACGTGGGTGTGCACTTCGAGAACGCCGAATACCAGCGGGAGCGCTTCGTGTATGATCTGGAAAGGTTGACCGCCCAGACCCACGCCGTGTCCACCCTGTGGGACCCTGCGGACCCCCGGGGCGAATGATGACCGAGCTCGTCTTCTACATCTTCGCGGCGGCGGCGCTGGTGTCCGCCCTGTTGACGATCGTGCAACGGAATCCGGTGGCGGCGGCCATGTGGCTCGTCTCCACGATGTTCGCCCTGGCGGCCATCTACGTGCTGCTGGGCGCGCAGTTCATCGCCGCGATCCAGGTGCTGGTCTATGCCGGCGCGGTGATGGTCCTCTTCCTGTTCGTCATCATGCTCCTCAATCTGGGCCGCGACCAGGGTGATTTCCGGACCGGCCCCATCTGGGTCATGGCGGCAGGCCTCGCGCTGGCCCTGGTGGTGGAGTTGATGGTGCTGGGCCGGTACACCCCCGATCGGCTCGTGGTGGACGTGACCAGCCGACCCGCGGCCGGGGGGGCGACCAGCGTCCTCGCGATGGGGGATTCTCTCCGCCTGTTGACGGAGACCCGGGGCGCGGTGGGCGTCGTCGCCGAGCCTCTCTTCCGAAGCTACCTGGTGCCGTTCGAGATCACGTCCATCCTCCTGCTCACCGCCGCGGTCGGGGCGGTTGTCCTCGCAAAGCGGAAACTCTGATGCTCCTTGGCCCCGCCCTGACCCTCTCGGCCCTGCTGTTCTGCATCGGCACGGTGGGTGTTCTCGTCCGCCGAAACGCCATCGTGGTCTTCATGTGCGTCGAGCTCATGCTCAACGCGGTCAACCTCACGTTCGTGGCTCTGGCGCAATACCATGGCCTGGGCGGGCAGGTGATGGTCTTCTTCGTGATGACGGTCGCCGCCGCCGAGGCCGCTGTCGGCCTGGCCATCATCCTGGCCATGTTCCGTCACGGGGCCAGCATCGACCTCCGGTCCACCAACCTCCTGCACGGATGAGCATGTCCTCGTTCCTTTTCCCGGCGCTGGCCGTGACCCAGGAGGCGGCGAACGGACACCTCCCCGTCGCCGTCCAGCTCGTCTGGCTCACGATCGCCCTGCCGCTGGCTGGGTTTCTGGCCAATGGTATCCTGGCCCTCCGACGACCCACGGCCACCGGGCTGGTGTCCCTGATCGGGCCGGGCGTTCTCCTCGCCGCCTTTGGTGTGGCGGTCGCGGCCTTCCTGGGATACAGCGGGTCCGGAGCGCATGAGCCGGCGCTGATCCCCCTCTGGTCCTGGATCGCGGCCGGACGCCTCTCCCTCGATCTCACGCTCCAGGTCGATCAGCTCTCCCTCGTGATGCTGCTCGTGGTCACCGGAGTCGGGAGCCTGATTCACCTGTTCAGTGTCGGCTACATGAGGACCGACCCGGGATATGCCCGCTACTTCGCCTACCTGAACCTGTTCGTCGTCTTCATGCTGGTTCTGGTGCTCGGATCCAGCCTCCCGGTTCTCTTCATCGGATGGGAGGGGGTCGGACTCTGCAGCTACCTCCTCATCGGCTTCTGGTATGCCGAGAAGGCCAACGCCGACGCGGGCAAGAAGGCCTTCATCGTGAACCGGATCGGAGACTTCGGGGTACTCATCGCGATGTTCATGTTGTGGCAGACGGTGGGGAGCCTCAGCTTCACCGACCTCGCGGCCCGCGCGCCGGAACTCTTCCCGATGGGGGGAGCGGCCATCACGGCGATCACCCTGTTTCTCTTCCTCGGCTGCACCGGCAAGTCGGCCCAGATTCCCCTCTACGTCTGGCTTCCGGACGCCATGGCCGGTCCGACGCCCGTATCCGCCCTGATCCACGCCGCCACGATGGTGACGGCCGGGGTCTACCTGGTGGCCCGTACCAGCGTGCTCTTTGCCTTGGCGCCGACCACCGGAATGGTCGTCGCGGGGGTCGGGGCGCTGACCGCGCTCTTCGCCGCCACCATCGGGCTGCGACAGTATGACATCAAGAAGGTCCTGGCCTACTCCACCGTCTCGCAGCTGGGTTACATGTTCCTCGCCGTGGGCACCGGGGCCTGGGCCGCGGGCATCTTCCACCTCGTCACCCACGCCTTCTTCAAGGCACTCCTCTTTCTGGGGGCCGGCAGCGTGATCCACGCGATGCACCATGCCTACCATGCCACCCACTCCCACGAAGACGCTCAGGACATGCGCAACATGGGGGGGCTGCGCTCGGCGCTTCCCTGGACCTGGATTCTGATGTGGCTCGCCACCCTCGCCATCGCCGGCGTTCCCGGGTTCTCCGGATTCTTCTCCAAGGACGAGATCCTGGCGTTCGCATTTTCCCGGGGGGCGGACGAGCCGATCTGGTACCTTTTCTGGGCCATGGGAGCGCTCGCGGCTCTGATCACGGCGTTCTACATGGCTCGCCTGATGATCATGACCTTCCATGGGTCCAACCGCACCGGACCGGCGGAGCGACCCCACCTGCATGAGGCTCCCTGGATCATGACCGGCCCCCTCGCCGTGCTGGGCGTGCTGGCGGTGATCGGGGGAGTGCTCAACCTGCCCGCCTTCATGCCCGCGGGGCCGCATCATCTGCTCGATGACTGGCTCGAGCCGGTTCTGGCGCCCGCGCTCGCCATCCTTTCCGTGGAACTGCCTCGCGGTGCCACAGAGACGGCACTCATTCTCGGAGCGATCGCCATCGCGGTGATCGGCCTGGCCTGGGGAGTCCGGGCTACGCTCCGGGCCGACACCGTTCCCGCCCGCGATGCCGAACCGGACGTGGGCTGGGCCCGGCTTCTGTACGAAAAGTATCGGGTGGACGAGGTGTACCACGAGTTCATCGTCGGCCCTCTGGTCACCCTGTCCCGGGTGGTGCTCTGGAAGGGCATGGACCAGGGGGTGATCGACGGGGGGCTGGCCAACGGCTCCGCCCGGTTGATGCGCGGCCTGGGACGGGTGGGAAGCCGCCTGCAGTCCGGGCAGGTGGGAGTCTACGTCATCTTCTTCCTGGCCGGCGTGGTGTGGGTCCTCTACGCCGTGGGGCGCTAGAACCATGGCCGCCTTCCTCGACTCCATTCTCTACGGGCAGTGGATCCTCCACGCCCTCATCGTGGTGCCGCTCCTCGGGGTCCTTCCGGTGGCGCTGGCTCCCGCCCGCCATGCCCGATCCCTCACCCTGGGTATCACCGCCCTGGAGTTCGTGCTCTCCCTGGGTCTCTGGTGGGTGGACCTCTCGGCCGGCACCATGGCCCTGGTGACCTCGACTCCCTGGCTGCCCGCCTGGGGGATCCACTACACGCTCGGAATCGATGGCATCAGTCTCTTCATGGTTCTGCTCTCGACCGGACTGACCCTGCTCGCGGTGCTGGGGAGCTGGACCTCCATCACCACGAAGGAACGCGGCTACTACGGCTTCCTCCTGGCGCTCCTGGCCGGGATGCTCGGCGTCTTCCTGGCGCTCGACCTCTTCGTGTTCTATGTGTTCTGGGAGCTCATGCTCATTCCGATGTACTTTCTCATCGGGATCTGGGGTGGTCACAATCGTCTGTACGCCGCGATCAAGTTCTTCGTGTTCACGATGGCCGGGTCGCTGCTGATGCTGGTGGCCATCCTCGCCATGGTCTGGCGGATCGGCGAGGCCACGGGAACCCTGTCGTTCGACTATCAGCATCTCTTGACCCATGCTGGCCACCTCGGTTCGCTCGCGCCGTGGCTCTTCGCCGCCTTCGCCCTGGCCTTTGCCATCAAGGTTCCGGTCTTCCCGTTCCATACCTGGTTGCCCGACGCCCACGTCGAGGCGCCGACGGCCGGAAGCGTCATCCTCGCGGGCGTGCTGCTCAAGATGGGAGCCTACGGGTTTCTCCGGTTCGCCATTCCCTTCTTCCCTGAGGTGGCCCTCGGCTCGTTCGTCTCGGGCCTGGTGGCCGTGCTGGCCGTGATCGGGATCATCTACGGTGCCCTGGTCGCCATGGTTCAGCCCGACATCAAGAAGCTGGTGGCCTACTCCTCGGTCAGTCACCTCGGGTTCGTCATGCTGGGCATCTGGGCCGGGACGGTGCAGAGCGTGCAAGGGGCGATGATGGTGATGATCGGGCATGGCTTCTCCACCGGGGCGCTCTTCTTTCTCATCGGCATGTTGTATGAGCGCCGCCACACCCGGGAGATCTCCGCCTTTGGCGGTCTGGCCCGCGTGATGCCGGTCTTCAGTCTCATCTTCACGGTGGTGGCCCTCGCCTCGGTGGGCCTCCCGGGACTGAACGGGTTCGTCGGGGAATTCCTGGTGCTCCTCGGGAGCTACGGCACGTTCCCTCTGGCCACGGTTCTCGCCACAACCGGTGTCATCTTCGCGGCAGCCTATCTCTTGTGGGCTCTCCAGCGCATCATTTTCGAACGTCTCAACCCCGACACCAATGCCGGTCTCCCCGACCTCACCTCCCGTGAGCTGCTCGTGCTGATGCCCCTCCTGGCGGGCATCCTCTGGATGGGTCTCTACCCGAACCCTGTCCTTCGGCGGATCGAGCCCGCCACCCGGCACTATCTGGAGACGGTGGGGATCCCCACTCCACCCCCCGGTCCCGGCCCCGTCGTCGCGGGAGGTGCACGATGATCCTCGACCTCGACACTCCCCTCGGCATCACGCTCGCGCTGCTCCCCGAGCTCGTGCTGACCCTGGCCGCTGTGGTGGCCCTCCTTGCCACCGCGTGGCGGCACACGACCCCGGCCGATTCCCGCCTCGTCGGATGGATCAGCCTGGCCGGCACCGGGCTCGCCACCGTGGCCCTCGGCGTCCTCTGGGCCTGGTCCCCGGACTCCCGCGGCTCCCTGGCGATGGTGGCGATGGACGGGTTCCGCTACGCCTCTCTCGGGATCATCCTCCTCGCCACGGCCGGCTCCATTCTCTTCAGCCTTGCCTACATGGAACGTGAGGAGATGAACGCTCCCGAGTACTACGTCCTGATCCTCCTCGCCGCCACGGGCATGTTGTTCCTGGCGGGAGCCACCGATCTCATCGTGCTCTTTCTCGGGCTTGAGGTCATGTCCGTGGGCGTGTACGTGCTGGCGGGGTACGATCGCCGAAGCCGATTCTCGAGTGAGGCCGCCCTCAAGTACTTCCTGATCGGGGCCTTTGCCTCCGCCTTCCTGCTGTACGGCATCGCGCTGCTCTATGGGGCCACCGGCCATACCGACTTCCGCAGCATCGGGCTCATTCTCCAACCACCGGTTTCCACAATGGGGGCGCTGGGCATCGGCCTCCTCCTCGTGGGGCTCGCGTTCAAGGTCTCGGCAGTCCCCTTCCACATGTGGGCTCCCGACGTCTACGACGGAGCCCCCACTCCCGTGACCGGCTTCATGGCCACGGGCGTCAAGGCGGCCGGGTTCGTGGCGCTCACCCGGGTCCTGATCGAAGCCCTCCCGGGGGCCACCTCGGTCTGGATGCCGGTGGTGGGCGTGCTGGCCGGCGCCTCGATGATCGGGGGAAATCTGGTGGCGCTCTCGCAGCGCTCGCTGAAGAGGATGCTGGCCTGGTCCTCCGTGGCCCACGCCGGGTATCTGCTCCTGGCGGTGGCGACCGGTACCCGCCTCGGGATCACCGCCATGCTGGTGTATCTCCTGGCTTACGTCCTCACGACCCTGGCCACCTTCGGGATACTGGCCGTGCTCGGTCGGGGCGGGGAAAGAGATGTGACTCTCGACACCATCGCGGGGCTGGGCCGGACGCGCCCCGGCCTCTCGCTGGCCCTCACCATCGCGATGCTCTCACTTCTCGGTTTCCCGGGAACAGTCGGCTTCATCGGAAAGTGGACCATCCTGACCGCCGCCGTGAGTGAGCATCACCTCGTCCTGTCGGTGCTCCTGGTCGTGACGAGTCTGGTGTCCGCAGGATTCTATCTCCCGGTCATCATGGCGATGTACATGCGCCCGGCAGCGGATGACGAGGCCCACGCCCATGTCTGGATGAGCTCCCCCGCCGCCGCCACCGTGGCATTTGCGGTCGCCTTGGTGATCGTTTTCGGGTTCTGGCCTCTGCCCGCGCTCGACACGGCGTTGGAGGGTGCCCGGGCTCTCGTCGAAGCCACCCTCCAGACCCGATGAACCAACGGAGGGGATCATGACCGAGCATACGACGGTGCCTCCGCGCCATATCTTCCGGGAGTATGACGTTCGCGGTCTGGTGGACAGCGAACTGACGCCGGCTCTCGCCGCGATGCTCGGAAGAGCCTTCTGCAGTGCGGTTCAGCGACGAGCTTCGGTGACGAGCCCGCCACAGATCGTGGTGGGGAGGGACAACCGCCCCTCCGGGGTGGCCTTGTCCCAGGGGGTGTGTCGAGGAATCGCCGCGGCGGGGGGAGTGGCCATCGATATCGGCATGCTCCCCACGCCCGCTCTCTATTTTGCGGTACACCACCTCCAGGCGGCTGCGGGAGTTCAGGTCACGGGGTCCCACAATCCTCCGGAATACAATGGCTTCAAGCTGGCGCTCGCGACCGGGACCATGCACGGCGACGCCATCCTCGGTCTCCGCGATCTTATCGTGTCCCGGAGCTGGAACACCGGGGCGGGAACCGTCGAGGGGCAGGGGGGGATTCTCGACGCCTACCGTCAGGCGATCGTGAGCCGGCATCGGGTCGCACGGCCGATCCGGGTTGTGGTGGACTGCGGGAATGGGGTCTCCTCCCTCGTGGCGGTCGCCACGCTGGAGGCCCTGGGGATCGAGGTCATTCCCCTCTTCTGTGAGTCGGATGGCACCTTTCCCAATCATCATCCCGACCCCACGGTGCCCGAGAACCTCCGGGACCTTCAGGATGCGGTCCGCCGGCATCAGGCGGAACTGGGGGTCGCCTTCGACGGAGATGGTGATCGCATCGGGGCGGTGGACGAAACCGGGCGCATCCTCTTCGGGGATCAACTGATGATCCTCTTCGGCCGGGACGCGGTCCGCCGGTTCGGTCCCGGCATCCCGGTCATCTTTGACGTGAAGTGCTCCAATGCCCTTCCCGCAGCCCTCACGGCGGCCGGGGCGGAGCCGATTATGTGGAAGACGGGTCATTCCCTCATCAAGGCGAAAATGCAGGAGACGGGGGCTCCCCTGGCCGGTGAGATGAGTGGACACATCTTCTTCGGCGGGGACTGGTTCGGCTTCGACGACGCCCTGTTCGCCGCCGCGCGCCTTCTGGAGATCACGGCCTCCGGACCCGGGGGATTGGCCACTCTGCTGGCGGACATCCCTGCCACGGTGGCCACGCCGGAACTCCGGCTGGCCTGCGAGGAAGAACGCAAGTTCGCCATCGTGGAGGAGGCCGCCGCGGTCTTCGCGGACCGCTATCCCGTCAACACCATCGACGGGGTTCGCATCGCCTTTCCCGACGGGTGGGGACTCGTGAGGGCCAGCAACACCCAACCGGTCCTGGTGGCGCGGTTCGAGGCGAACACGGAAGCGACCCTTCAGCAATACCGCGACGAGGTGATGTCGTGGCTTGCCGCTCGCGGCGTGGCGTCAGGGTAGGTCATGTTCGCCCTGAACCGGCGCACCGCGCTCGTGCTGGCCGGTCTTGCCGGGGTCCTGGTGGTGTCGCGGTGGATGGCGGCACTCGCCGTCGAACGCTGGTGGCGCAGCGCGCTGATCACCGACCTGGCCACCTTTGGAACCTGGTGGCACCTGCTCGGCACCACGCTGGATGCGGTGGCGATCGCGATCGGATTCTCCTGGCTCCTCCTTCATTTCCTGCATGCGGTGACCCGTGCGGGTCCCGGTGATCCGTCCGGAGAGATGGGGCCCAGCCGCCTCGGCACCATCCCCCGGCCCGTGCTCCGGCGCGTCACCATCCTCCTGGCCTTTCTTCTCGCAGTCCTCACCGGAGCCGGGTTTTCCCGGTGGACCGACGAGGTCGTGCTGGTGTGGCAGGGAGTCCCGTTCGGAATCCGGGATCCTTCATTCGGCAGGGACATCGGCGATTGGGTGGCGGCGATTCCACTCTGGAATCACATCCACGACACGATCGTCAGCCTGGTCCTCCTCGCGACCGTCGGGTCTCTGGTGGCCTACGGCCTGGGAGGGGCGCTGGCGATCCGTCGCGGCCACCTGCTCGTCTCCTCCAGCGCACGACGCCATCTCGGCCTGCTGGGGGCTACCGTGGCCGCATGCATCGCGTGGGGATACCTCCTCGTCCCGGCCGAAGTGGCCGGCGGATTTCCCCAGGTGGTTTCCCCCGCCCAAGTGCGACTCCATGAAACCACCGCCCTCGTCCTTGCCGGTGCCGCGGGCGCGGTGGCGGCCCTGACCCTGGCCTGGGGATTCCGGGCCACACACATGACGGCGGTCGCCTCCTGGCTCGTCCTCCTCGCCGCCATGGTGATCGTCCGGTTTCTCGCTCCTCCCAATTTTCCGAGTGGGGGATCGGGCGACGCCACCTGGCTCGATGCCCGGTGGCGCATCGAGCGCGCGGCATACGGAGTCGACACCCGGGTGCTGGGCGATACTCTTCGGCCATGGCCCGGATCGGTGCCCGCCTCAACGCCTCCGGGAGCGTTGTGGGACCGGGACCAGGTCATGCGATCCCTTCCGGCAGCCGATTCTCACCGGGTCGAGTGGGCCAACCGCGGCCGGACGACCGCGGATGTCCCGAGCCCCGCCTGGTGGGTTCTGGTGAACCGGGGCAATGGAACCCGATTCGACGTCCGCCAAATCCCCGACGATCAGGTGGCACGCGATGGGACCCCGGTACTTCCTGCCGTGGCCGCAGGAGACCAACCCCTCCTGGGTCCTGGCACGATCCGGCCAGGGGCTCCGGCCCATGCGATCCTCCCCGATTCCGCGGCCGGGCGCGGAGTGCCCGCAGGCTCCTGGCCTCGGCGCCTTCTCCTGGCCTGGGTTCTTCAGGAGGGTGGCATCGTTTCGGCCGATCCCGGGGCTCGGGTCATCTGGCACCTCGATCCGGTGGACCGGCTCCGGACCGTGGCCCCGTTTGCCGACTGGGTGAGACCGGAGCTGGTTCTTCTGGAGGGGAAGCCGGTCTGGCTCGTGGATGGTGTCGTCACCGCTCCCATCCTCCCGGCCAGCCGGCGGCTGTTGTGGAGGGGAGAGGTCGTGGCCTTTGCCCGCGCAGAGTTTCTCGCGGTGATCGGAGCCGAGGAGGGGTCGGTCCGGATCTACCTCCGTCCCGACGCCGGGCCCATCGGGTTCGCCTGGGCCGCGGTGGCAGCTCCGATGATCTCCCCCACCAGTGACATCCCCTCGGAACTGGAACGGATCGCGCGGTATCCCGGTGGGGTGCTCGAACTTCAGGCCCACCTGTTCGGATCGCCGCTCGCGGGGGCGGAGATCGGCGGTCTCGGCATTGGCACGGCCGACCACACCCTGTTGCGGGGAGTGCTCCTTCCTCCGGGAGCGGGCCTCGGCGAGCAGGGAGGGCCACGATACCATCCGGTCGACTCGGTCATGCGGGGCCTGACTCCGGAGTCCCTGGAGCCACGATGGAATCGCAATCCGCTCCTCCGCCAGATGCGGGACTCGGTCCTGGCCTCGGGGGGACGGGCCCTTCGCGGGGGGCTGCGATACCAGGTCTCCGGAAACACCCTGCTCGCTTACCAACCCTGGTACGCCGTGCCGTCCGATGGTCCGCCGGTTCTCCTGGCCGTCTCGGCGGCCAGCGGCGCTCGCATCGGGGTCGAGCGCACCCTCGAGAGCGCGCTCGAGGTGCTGGCCGGGCAGCGTGATCCGGCCCTGCCGACGGGACCCGACAGCACGCTCCTGGAGGCGCGAGTCTGGCTCCACCTGGCGGACTCCGCCCTGCGCCGGGGCGACCTGGCGGCCTTTGGGAGCGCCTTCACCGCTCTGCGCGACCTCCTGCTCCGGTAGCCGCTTGTAGGCGATGGGTGGTCGGACTACCTTACGCGCGCCGCGTCACCGGAGAAGGATGGCGCACCTGTTTCACACCCTCACTCGAGGTCCAGCGTGAACCTGCACGAGTATCAGGCGCGGGCCCTGCTCAAGGCGGCGGGCATCCCGGTCCCGGATGGCGATGTTGCCAGCACCCCGGACGAGGTCGAATCGATCGCCCGGCGGCTTGGCCGGCCCGTGGTGGTCAAGGCCCAGGTCCACACCGGAGGACGCGGGAAGGCCGGTGGCGTGAAGCTGGCGTCCACCAGTGCGGAAGCCCGGCGGCATGGGGAGGCCATCCTCGGCATGAGCATCAAGGGGTTGACGGTCGAGAGGGTGCTTGTGGCGCCGGCCGCCGATATCGCGAGCGAGAGCTACGTGGGCATCATCATGGACCGGGAGACGCAGCGACCGGTGTTCATGGTCAGCCCCGCGGGCGGTGTGGACATCGAAGAGGTCGCCGCAACCACCCCTGACAAGATCACGCGGCTGGGAGTGGACCCCCGCTACGGCCTCCTGCCGCACCAGGCATTGGGCCTCGCCTTCTGTCTGTATGACTCCTTTGCCCAGGTGCGCGCCGCGGCTCGCATCCTCCAGCAGCTGTATGAGGTGTTCGTCTCGAACGGTGCCTCCCTGGCGGAGATCAATCCCCTGGTCACGACGCCGGCCGGTGACGTGGTGGCGCTGGACGCCAAGATCACCATCGACGACAACGAACTCGATCGCCGGCCCGATCTGGCTGCCCTGCGGGATCTCTCCGCCGAGGATCCGAGCGAGGTGGAAGCCCGGAATGCGGGACTCTCCTTCATCAAGCTGGATGGCAATGTCGGCTGCGTGGTGAACGGGGCCGGCCTGGCGATGGCCACCATGGACCTGGTGAAGTACTACGGGGGGGAACCGGCCAATTTCCTCGACATCGGGGGCAGCTCGAATCCCGAGAAAGTCATCAACGCCCTCAAAATCATCACCCGCGATCCCTCGGTGCGGGCGATCCTCTTCAACATCTTCGGTGGCATCACCCGGACCGATGACGTGGCCAATGGCATCGTCGCGGCCACCCGGTCCTTTTCCGTCCCGGTTCCCATCGTCATCCGGCTGACCGGGACCAACGAGGCCGAGGCCCTCACCATCCTGGAGGCGGCCGGCATGACCGCGTTGAACGACATGGACGAGGCGGTGGAGCGCGTCGTCACCTTGGCGCAGGGGGTCGCATGAGCATCTTCGTCACCGAATCCACCCGGCTCGTCATCCAGGGCATCACCGGCCGCGAAGGGTCCTTCCACGCCCGGCAGATGCTGGAGTATGGAACACCCGTCGTGGCGGGAGTCACACCGGGGAAGGGAGGGCAACAGTTCGAGACGGTCCCCGTGTTCAACACCGTGGCCGATGCGGTGGCGCACACCGGGGCCAACACGTCGGTCATTTATGTTCCCGCGGCCCTGGCCGCCGGAGCCATCTACGAGGCCGCCGATGCCGGCGTGAGTCTCATCGTGTGCATCACCGAGGGTGTCCCGGTCATGGACATGACGCGGGTGATGCCCTATGTCCGCGAGAGGGGCGTTCGCCTGATCGGACCCAATTGTCCGGGACTCATCACTCCGGGCGTGGCCAAGGTCGGAATCATCCCGGGGAACATCTGCGCCCCCGGCCGCATCGGGCTGGTCTCGCGGAGCGGCACGCTGACCTATGAAGTGGTGAATCACCTGACGCGCCAGGGGCTCGGTCAAAGTACGTGCGTCGGGATCGGGGGGGATCCGATCATCGGCACCAATTTCATCGATGTGCTCCAGGCCTTCGCGACCGACCCGGGCACGGATGCCATCGTCATGATGGGCGAGATCGGTGGCACCGACGAGCAGCAGGCCGCGGCCTGGGTCCGCGAAAACACCTCCAAACCGGTGATCGGGTTCATCGCGGGACAAACCGCCCCGAAGGGGCGACGGATGGGTCACGCCGGAGCCATCATCTCGGGATCGTCGGGGACGGCGGAGGAGAAGCTGACCGCGTTTCGGGAGGCCGGCATCTCCGTCATGGAGCGCCCGGTCGACGTGGTCCGGATGGTTCGCGAGCGCCTTGGTCTCTGACCTTTTGATTTCGTTCACCCATTCTTTGCGGGAGCCGACGGACATGGCTGGTCATGATACTCTGGGAATCGTCAAGCCGGACGGCGTCGCTTCCGGAAAAACGGGGCTGATCCTGGCTCATATTGAGCGCGCGGGTTTCCGGATCCGGGCGGTCCGCCTGGTCCGACTGGACCGGGCCCAGGCGGAGGCGTTCTATGAGGTACACCGGGGCCGCCCCTTCTTCGAAGAACTGGTGGAATTCATGACCAGCGGCCCCTGCCTTCCGATGGCCCTGGAAGCCATGGATGCCGTCTCGGCCTTCCGCGCCACCATCGGGGCCACCGATCCGGCCGAGGCCGCCGAGGGCACCATCCGGAAGCTGTACGCTGAATCCAAGGGGCGGAATGCCGTGCATGGGTCGGACAGTGATGAGAACGCCAGACGGGAAATCGGCTTTTTCTTCCCGGAAGGGGAACTGGCCCGATTGGCGGGCTGATCCCCTGGTTCAGTTGCCATAAGGCGTGTGGCTGCGTATGTTTAGAGGCTATGCTCCGGATTGACATTCGAGACCTCCTCCGGGGGCCGGTTCGGACTGATTTCGTTCTGGCGCCCGATCATGAGGCGTTTGAAGGCCTGGATGTCCCTCTGGATGGCCCGCTCACGGTTCAGGGAGTGGTGGCCCGGGCGGCCCATGGAAATCACATCTGGGAGGCCACCCTCAGCGGGGTGGTGACCGGAATCTGCCGGAGGTGTCTGGAAGAGGTCCGGACCGGGATCGACGGGGAAATCCGCGTCGTTTTCAGTTCCGACCCCGACCTGGAGTCCGATCCGGCCGTGTACCCGGTGGACCCGGCAATGACCGCGCTCGATCTCGGGGTGGCGGTACGGGAGGAACTGGCGCTTCTGGTGCCGCCTTTCCCGCTGTGCCGGGAGTCGTGCGCCGGTCTGTGTGCCCGGTGCGGTATGGATCTGAACGACGGGGCGTGCCGCTGTGGAGCCCCGGATGACCCTGAAGTGAGGTAGCTATGGCGGTTCCCAAGCGCAGAACCTCGAAGTCCCGGAAACGACTTCGCCGCGGGCATCATCACGCCGCCTCGGTCGCCCCTCAGGGGTGCGCCCGCTGCGGTTCCCCCAAGCGGAGCCACCGCGTATGCCCCTCGTGCGGGTATTACGGCGGGGTCAAGCGGCTCGAGGTCGAGGACAGCTGACCGTGATCCGCGTCGCGCTCGACGCGATGGGCGGAGACAGTGCACCCGGGGTGGAGGTCGAGGGCGCTCTCCGCGCCCTCCGGGACCTGCCACCGGGTTTTCTCGTACAACTCGTCGGGCCGACGGACGTCCTGGAGGCGGAGTTGTCGCGCCACCCCGCTGTCGATCGTTCCCGCATCGAAGTTCATGAAGCCCCCGACGTCATCGGCATGGGCGAGAAGCCGCTGACCGCGATGCGTCGCAAGCCGAAGTCGAGCCTCGCGGTGGGTCTCCAGATGCAGGCCGAGGGTCGCTCGGACGCCTTCGTGTCCGCCGGCAACACCGGGGCACTCCTCGCGGGGTCCACGATGTTGCTGGGGCTCCACGACGGCGTCGATCGTGCCTCGGTGGGCGCTCTCCTTCCCACCGCGGACCGCCCCGTGCTCCTGCTGGATGCCGGCGCCAACGTCGACTGTTCCGCGCGGGAGCTGGTCAACTTTTCCTACCTGGGCAGCGCCTACATGCGTGATGTGTTGCGGCGGGACAATCCCGGCGTCGGTCTTCTCAATGTCGGCGAGGAGGACGAAAAGGGAGGGAGCGTGGTGAAGCAGGCTCACCGGCTTCTCCGGTCCGCGCCCCGGATCCGGTATCTGGGCAACATCGAAGGTCGCGACATCCTGCCGGGCCATCCGCGGCACGGTCCGGTCGATGTGGTGATCTGTGACGGCCACGTCGGAAACGCGGTGCTCAAGTTCTACGAATCCGTCATTCACATGATCAACCGCCTTCTGGGACGGGTTCCGGGATTGCTCCAACGCGAGGATGTCCGCGAAGCACTGGGCATGCTCGACTATTCCCAATATGGCGGGGCACCCCTCCTCGGGATCCGCGGAGTCTCCATCGTGTGTCACGGATCCTCCCCGGCCAACGCCATCAAGCATGCGATCCGCGTCGCGGTGCAGTCAGTCGAGTCCGACCTCGACGCCCATATCAAAGCCGAGTTCAGCCTTCACGAGGCCCCGGAGCCCTCCCCATGAGCGCCACACCGATCTGCCGGATCGACGGGATCGGCATCGCCGTGCCGGACCGGGTCGTCACCAACCGCGATTTCGAAGCCAGGCTCGACACCAACGATCAGTGGATCGTGGACCGGACCGGGATCCGGGAGCGCCGGTGGGCCGGCCCCGAGACCTCCCTGGCCTCGCTCTGCACCGATGCGTCCCGGGAAGCTCTGGACGCGGCGGGTGTGGACGCGTCCGAGGTGGATGCCATCATTCTGGGGACGGTGACTCCGGACCACCGTCTCCCCTCCACCGCCTGCGAGATCCAGGCGATGCTGGGCGCCCGTCAGGCCATTCCTTTCGACGTGGCCGCGGCGTGCCCGGGGTGGATCTATTCCCTCGCGATCGCCGAAGGGTTCATCGCGGCGGGCCGGGCCCGGAACATCCTGGTCATCGGGGGTGAGAAGCTGAGCACCATCACCGACATGGAGGACCGGTCCACGGCCATTCTCTTCGGAGATGGCGCCGGCGCAACCCTGGTCCGGCCGGCCGACGGCGGACCACGGGGCGTGGTCAGTTGCGTGCTCGGAGGTGACGGAACCCTTCTCGACCTGCTCTGCATTCCGGGGGGGGGGAGCGCCGACCCCATCAGCCACCAGGTCGTGGACGCACGATCCCAGTTCATGAAGATGAAGGGGCGGGAGGTGTTCAAGGCCGCCGTGCTCGCGATGGCCACCGCGTGTGAGGACGCCCTGGCCCGGGCCGGAGTGGGCGTGGACGACATCGAGCTGCTCGTCCCCCATCAGGCCAACGTTCGGATCATGGAGGCCACCGCGCGCCATGCCGGCATCCCGATGGACAAGGTCATGGTGAACGTGGATCGGTACGGCAACACCTCCACCGCCTCCATCCCCCTGGCCCTCCACCAGGCCCAGTGCGAGGGACGTCTGCGCCGGGACTCTCTGATCCTCGTCGTGTCCTTCGGGGCCGGGTTCACCTGGGGAGCCGCGGTGATCCGGTGGTAACGGTGCTGCTGTTCCCCGGCCAGGGGGCGCAGAGGGTGGGCATGGGGAAGGACTTGGCGGAGCATTTCCCGGTGGCCCGGGACACGTTCGCCGCCATCGATGACGCGCTGGAGGAACCCTTGTCGCGTGTCATGTGGGATGGCCCCGAATCCGATCTGCTCCAGACCCGCCATGCCCAACCCGCCATCCTGGCCCACTCGGTGGCCGTCCTGGCCGTGGTGGCCGATCGGCTTGGTTCGGTGGTCGCGGCCGCGGGGCACAGTCTCGGCGAGTACAGCGCCTACGTCGCCGCCGGTTCCCTCTCGGCCACCGAGGCCGCGCGCCTGGTCCGCCGCCGGGGGGAGCTCATGCACCAGGCCGGCACCGAGCGGCCCGGAACCATGGCGGCCGTTCTCGGGCTTGCCAGCTCCGCCGTGGAAGAGGTGTGTTCCGCGGAAAGCCGGGACGGGTCCGTGGTCGTCGCCGCCAACCTCAATGCGCCGGACCAGACCGTGATCTCCGGCAATCCCGAGGCGGTGGAACGCGCGGGAGAGGGTTGCAAACGGGCGGGGGCCCGTCGGGTCCTGCCGCTCAAGGTGAGCGGGGCCTTCCACTCCCCCCTCATGGCCGCCGCGGTGCCCGGGCTTCGCGTGGCGCTGGCGGATCAGAAAATGGACGATCCCCGTTTCCCTGTCGTGGCCAACGCCACCGCCGAACCGGTGCGGGATGCGGCACGCGCCACCGCCCTCCTGGCCGAGCAGCTCACGGCCCCGGTGCGCTGGGTCCAGTGTGTCGAGCGCATGGCGGAGCTGGCCGGGCCCGGCGCCCGGTTCGTGGAGCTCGGGCCGGGCACGGTCCTCGCCGGTCTCGTCAAGCGCATCCTAGGAGAGCGCTCGGTGACCTCCCTCGGAACCGTCGCGGACGTGGAGGCGTTTCTGGCATGATGACGATCGATCTCTCGGGCCAGGTGGCGTTCGTCACCGGGGGCACTCGCGGCATCGGCCTCGCCACCGCCTCGGCCCTGCACCGGGCCGGTGCCCGGGTGGCCATCACCGGCCGGGAGGTCGGAACGGCCGCGAGCGTGGCCGCCGCGATCGGGGAGGGCACCCTGGGAGTGGGATGTGATGTGCGGGAGGCCTCCCAGATCGAGGCGGCCGTTCGGAGGGTGGAGGGGGAGCTGGGCCCGGTGTCCATTCTGGTCAACAACGCCGGTCTGACCCGCGACAACCTCCTGCTGCGTCTGACCGAGGAGGAGTGGGACGACGTCATGAACGCCAATCTCCGGGGCGCATTCCATACCACCCGCCTGGTCGTGAAAGGGATGATGAAGCGGCGGGCCGGTCGCATCATCAACATCACCAGCGTGGTGGGCCTCACCGGCAATCCGGGACAGGCCAACTACGCCGCAAGCAAGGCCGGCCTGATCGGATTCACCCGGAGCGTGGCCAAGGAATACGCGAGCCGGAACATCCTCGCCAATTGCATCGCCCCGGGGTTCATCGAGACCGACATGACCGCTGCCTTGCCGGACGCGGCCCGGGCGGCGTTATTAGACCGTATCCCGCTCGGCCGCCTGGGGCGTCCCGAGGACATCGCCTCGATGACGGTCTTTCTGGCCTCCGAGCATGCCTCGTACATCACGGGCCAGGTGCTCGTGGTCGACGGGGGCATGGTGTCCTGAAGAAGTAGTGCACATCCAACCAATCCCAGAGAGGGAGTCATGAGCAACGTCGACGAACGGGTCAAGGATATCATCGTGGAGGAGCTGGGGGTCGAGCGGGAGAAGCTGACCGACGAAGCGAGCTTCATGGAGGACCTCGGGGCCGACAGTCTCGACACGGTCGAGTTGGTCATGGCCTTCGAGAAGGAGTTCGACATCGACATCCCCGATGAGGACGCCGAGAAGCTCCGCACGGTGGGGCACGCGCTGAAGTACCTGCACGAAAAGCTGGGAGCCTGAGTTGACACACCGCGTGGTGGTCACCGGCCTGGGCCTCGTCACGCCAGTCGGTCATGACGTCGAATCCTCCTGGTCCGCCTTGCTGGCCGGGACGTCCGGGGCGGCGCCGATCACCAACTTCGATCCCGCGCGGTTCGGGGTCCGGTTTGCCTGCGAGGTCAAGGGGTTCGATCCGCTGGAGTACATCGACCGCAAGGAGGCACGCCGGTACGATCCGTACGCGCAGTATGCCATCGCGGCGTCGCAGCAGGCCGTGACCCAGGCGGGCTTGTCCGCGGAGAACGCCGACGCCGATCGCATCGGCGTCATCATCGGGACCGGCATCGGAGGCATGAAGACGTACGAGGACAACTGCCGCGCCTTCCTGGAGAAGGGCCCCGACCGGGTTTCGCCCTTCTTCGTCCCGATGTTCATCCCCAACATGGCCGCGGGCCTCGTGTCGATCCGGTTCGGGTTCAAGGGACCGAACTACGCACCGGTGTCGGCCTGCGCCTCCAGCGCGCATGCCATCGGGGAATCCTACCGGCTCATCCGGGAGGGTCTGGTGGACGCCATGGTCACGGGGGGGGCGGAAGCCTGTGTGACCCCGCTGACGGTGGCGGCCTTCCACAACATGAAGGCGATGTCGACCCGGAACGACGATCCGGCCGGTGCCAGCCGCCCCTTCGACCGGGACCGGGACGGGTTTGTTCTCGGGGAGGGAGGATCCGCCCTGGTGCTCGAGTCCCTGGAGCACGCCACCCGGCGCGGGGCGGTCATTCTGGGTGAGGTACTCGGATACGGAATGAGCGCGGACGCCTTCCACATCAGTGCCCCGGCCCCGCAAGGGGAGGGAGCGCAACGCGCCATGCGCATGTGCCTGGAGCAAGGCCACATCTCTCCGGAGCGGGTGGGCTACATCAATGCCCACGGAACCTCCACTCCGCTCGGGGACATCGCCGAAACCACCGCCGTGCGTGCGGTCTTCGGGGACCATGCCCACCGGCTCATCTTCGGATCGACGAAATCGATGACCGGACACCTCCTCGGTGGCGCCGGCGCGATGGAAGCGATCATCGCCCTGCTCGCCGCCTCCCGCGGACAGATCCCCCCCACCATCAATCAGGTGAACCCCGATCCCGCGTGCGACCTCGACTGCGCGGCGAACCGCGCGGTCACCCGGGACGTCGACGTGGCCCTCTCCAACGCCTTCGGCTTCGGGGGTCACAACGCCACCCTGGCCGTGTGCGGATGGCGGGGATGACGGCGACGTCCCGGCATGATCCCCTCGGAGGAATGCGGTTTCCCGGGACGCCCGGCACGTTCCACTGGCCGGATCCCCCGCGAGCGGACTAGATTGTCTCCTTGTCCCCGTGACGCCCGGACCCGGAGAGAGGCCTGATGGTGGAGATCAACATCGCTCGGATCACCGACCCCTCCCTTCGAACCCTGGCTGATGCGATCGATAAAGGCCGACGCCTCACCGCCGCGGATGGTCTCACCCTCTACGCCACATCCGACCTGCTCGGCCTGGGCGAACTGGCGGACGCGGCCAACCGGGCCCGCAACGGGGACCGGGTTTTCTTTTCGGCCAACCAGCACATCAATCCCACCAACGTTTGCATCCTCCGGAACACCTGCACGTTCTGCTCGTTCGCCCGGATGCCGAAGGAGGAGGGGGCCTACACCCGGAGCCTGGACGAGGTTTTTGCCGAGGCTGAACAGGCGCGGGGGATGCCCACCCGCGAGTTCCACATCGTGGGCGGGCTGCACCCGAAGCTCCGGCTCGCGTATTACACCGACATGATCCGCGGTTTGCGCAGTCGCCATCCCGAGGTCCACATCAAGGCGCTCACGGCGGTGGAAATTGCCCACCTCGCCCGGATCGAGCGATGCACCAGTGTCGATGTCCTCCGCGCGCTACAGGAGGCGGGGTTGACCAGCCTCCCCGGCGGAGGAGCGGAAGTCTTCAGCACCGCGGTGCGGGCCACGATCGCCGAGCGGAAACTGACGGGCGAGGAATGGCTCCGGGTGCACCGGGAGGCCCATGGCCTGGGCATTCCGACCAATTGCACCATGCTGTACGGCCATGTCGAATCGGCGGAGGACCGGGTGGGGCACCTGCTGATGCTGCGGGAGCTGCAGGACGAAACCGGCGGGTTCCTCACCTACATTCCCCTCGCCTATCACCCCGACAACAACGAACTGGGGGCCGAGCTCGGACGGGTGGGCTCCGCCACCACCGGGTTCGAGGACCTCAAGAACATCGCCGTGGGTCGGCTGTTGCTCGACAACATCCCCCACGTCAAGACGCACTGGCCCATGGTGACGCCCTTCATGTCGCAGGTGGCCCTGAGCTTTGGCTGCGATGACGTGGAGGGCACCGTGGTGTATGAGCGGGTCTACCACGAGGCCGGCGCTCGGACCGAAATGCACCTCCACTATGGCGCCTTGGTGGACCTCATCACCGGGGCGGGGCGTCGACCGGTGGAACGGGACAGCCTCTATCGGTCCGTGCGGGAGGAGTTCACCGATCTGCCGCCGGCCTGGACGGCGGGGGTATCTCCCGCCACCGCGGTCGCATGAGACTCGGCCGGATCCCCTGGATCAACTGCTACCCGATCTACGCCGCGATCGATCGGAATCTCGTGGCCTGCCCGGGCACCCGCGTCACCGGCACGGCCTCCGAGCTGAATGGCCTCCTCGCGGCGGGGGCACTCGACGTCAGCGTCGTATCCGCCGTGGAGTATGCCCGGAATGCCGGTTCCTGGCATCTGCTCCCCGATCTGGCCATCAGTTGTGACGGTCCGGTGCGCAGCGTGCTTCTTCTCAGCCGACGCCCGGTCGAGGAGCTCCACGAGGTCCCTGTCCTCGTCTCCGCCTCCTCCCGCACGTCGGTGCTGCTTCTCGAGCTGCTCTGCCGTCATCGCTGGGGCGTTCATCCCCACTGCATTCCTGCTCGGGCCGAGGCGGGGGATCTGGCCTCACTGTCCTCGCTTCCCCATGAGGCCGTGCTGGTCATCGGTGACGCCGCCCTCATGCTCGCTGCCACTCGGCAGTATCCCGTCTGTGTCGATCTCGGGCGGGCCTGGAAGGAGTGGACCGGGCTCCCGTTCGTCTTTGCTGTCTGGGCGGCCCGTCGCGAGGTCCCGGTGGCCCGCGTCCAGGCCGTGCATCAGGCCCTCCTGTCCAGCCGGGCCTGGGGCCTCGACCATCGCGATGAGCTCGCCGCCCTGGCCTCCGACAATACCGGCATCGACCCGGACACCTGCCGGGCCTACCTTTCCGATCTCGATTATGCCCTTTCCTATCGCCATCTGGCGGGATTGACGGATTTCTTTCGCCGCCTCGCCCAGGACGGGGTGGTGCCGGATGGATCGCTGTCCTTCATCAGCGCGGCCTGACCATGATACCCGTTGACCGGACCAGCGGCGCGTTCCGGGACTTCCTCGACCTGTACGAGCGTGCGAGCCTGCTCGAACTCGGGCATCTCGCCGACCAGGCTCGGTGGGCCCGGCACCCCGAGCCGGTGGTGAGCTACATCGTCGACCGGAACATCAACTATACCAATGTGTGCGTGGCGGACTGTTCCTTCTGTGCCTTCTACCGGCGGCCCCGCCACGAGGAAGGGTATGTCCTCGGGTTCGAGCAGATCGGGGAGAAGATCGAGGAGTGCCGAGCCCTCGGAGGGCAGCAGATCCTTCTCCAGGGGGGACACAACCCATACATTCCCTTCGAGTGGTATCTCGATCTCCTGCGGTACATCAAGGAACACCACCCGATTCATGTGCACGGGTTCTCCCCCTCCGAGGTGGTCTTCTTCGCGGAACGGTTCCGGCGGCCCGTGGCCGAGGTGATCGCCGATCTCCGCGCGGCGGGTCTGGACAGCATCCCCGGCGGGGGGGGGGAGATCCTGGTCGATGCGGTGCGCCGACGGGTGGCCGGGAAGAAGGCGATGACCGAGGAGTGGCTCGGCGTGCAGGAGGAGGCGCACCGGCAGGGGATGAAGACCTCGGTGACCATGATGTACGGGATGGGGGAAAGCAACGCCGATCGGGTGGAACATCTTCTGCGGATTCGCGAGGTGCAGGAGCGGACCGGCGGGTTCACCGCCTTCATCTGCTGGCCCCTGCAACCCGAGGGGACCGAACTGGCGCATCTGCCGCGGACCGATGCCGTCACCTACTTGCGGACTCTCGCCCTGGGGCGAATCATCTGCGACAATATTCCGAACCTCCAGTCGAGCTGGGTCACGATGGGACTCAAGGTGGGACAGGTGGCCCTCCGGTTCGGGGCCAACGACTTCGGAAGTCTCATGATGGAGGAGAACGTCGTGTCCGCCGCCGGCACCACGCACCGTGCCACCATCGAGGAAATGGAACGGGCCATCGCGGACGCGGGCTTCACCCCCCGCCGCCGGCGCCAGGACTATTCACTTCTCGCTCCGGTGGCCGGATGATCCGCGTGGGGATCGGGTACGACTCGCATCGCTTTGTGGAAGGCCGGAAGCTGGTGCTCGCGGGCCAGCACATGGATCACGCACTTGGGCTTGCCGGACACTCCGACGCCGATGCCGTCTCTCACGCGCTCATCGACGCCCTCCTCGGAGCGGCCGGCGCCGGGGACATCGGCACCCTCTTTCCGGACACCGATCCCACCTGGAAGAACGCCGACTCCTTGATGCTGCTCCATGCCGTGGTGCAGCACCTGCGGGAGCGGGGAGCCGCCCCCCAACAGGCCGACATCACCGTGATCGTCGAGCAACCCCGGATCGGTCCCTACCGGGAGGCGATGCGGGTCGCCCTGGCGCGGGTTCTCGATCTCCCGGCCGATCGCATCTCCGTGAAGGGGAAGAGCAACGAGGGAATGGGGTGGATCGGCCGGGGTGAGGGCGTCGCGGTCATCGCCGTCGCCACCGTGGAGGTCCGCTGATCGACGCGTGGTTGCAGCAGGTCGCCGAGTGGCCGCCCGCGATCATCTACCTGGTTCTGGCCGCCGGCACGCTGGTCGAGAACATCGTCCCGCCCATTCCCGCCGATGTGGCTGTGGCCCTGGGCGCGTTCCTGGTCCACAGGGGCATCACGACCGCGTGGGGCGTCTTCCTCGCGGGATGGGGAGGGAGCGTCGCCGGAGCACTCCTGGTCCACGGACTTGCGCGCCGGTGGGGACCGGCCTTCCTGCGGAGCCGGTTCGGGCGCCTGGTGGTGCAGCCCGATGCGTTCGCGGTCATGGAGCGGGGCTACCTGCGGTTCGGCATGGCCGGCATTCTTGCCATGCGGCTCCTGCCGGGATTCCGGTCGGTCGTGGCCCCGTTCACCGGCCTCGTTCCGATGACCACCTGGCGGGCCATGCTCCCGCTGTCCCTCGCGTCGGGTCTGTGGTACGGCGGCATCACTCTGGTCGGCGCCCGGCTCGGCGAGAACTGGGACACGATCCAACGAATCCTCTCCAATCTCAACATCACTCTCGCCATTCTCGCCGGTCTCGTGGTGGCGGGAGCGGCCATCCTGGTGATCTCCTCCCGGCGGCGCCGTCGACGGGCCCGGCTCTGGCAGGCTTTTCACCAGGCGTTCGAGCACGACCCGGTGGCCGAGGCCCGATCCCGGGAAGATCCCGCGTATGCGGCCACCGCCATCCTCCTCCTCGAGCTCGCCCGGAGCGACGAGGGGCTCACTCCGGAGGACCATGTGGCCATCGCCACTTATCTCCGCGAGCGGTGGCGCCTGCCCGAGGAAGCGGCGGTCCCACCAGTCGGAACCCCGGTGGACCCCGCCGAATTCGCCAGGATCCTGGGTCTCCGCTATGCCCTCGGCGAGCGGGTGGGACTCTGGGAACGTCTGCGGATGCTGGGCCGGGACCACGCCCCCCCCCACCAGGACCGGTTGATGCAGCGAGCCGCCAGCATGTTGGGCCTCGGCCCCGGCGACCTGCCCGGACCGGCCCCCTCCGATCCATGAACCCCGACGGGGTGGAGCGCGCCTTCCACCTGGAGGGCTTCCGGGATTACCTGGCTCTCGAGGCGGGGCACCGTCCCCTGACAATCGAATCGTACACCCGGGACCTCCGCCGCTTCGTCGACTTCGCCGCGAACCGGGGGATCCGAAACCCCGGGGACATCACGCGCACACAGCTCCGCGATTTCCTCTTCCTCCTCAAGGACCTCGGGCTCGGCCACGCCACCATCCGCCGGCAGGTGTCCGCCCTGCATACCTGGTTTCGCTTTCTTCTTGGAGAAGGCCTCCTCGCAGATGACCCGAGCGACCGCCTCGACACGCCCCGACGCTGGCGCACCCTCCCCGAGGTGCTGAACCGGTCGGAGGTCGACGCCCTTCTCGGCGCACCCTCCCTGGAGGATCCGCTGGCCTGGCGGGATCGCGCCCTGCTCGAACTGGGGTATGGGGCCGGGCTGCGCGTGAGCGAGCTGTGCGACCTGTCCCTGCAGGGCCTCCTCTTCAGCGACGGGCTCGTCCAGGTCATCGGCAAGGGGGACAAGGAGCGCCTCGTTCCGATCGGCCGAAAGGTGATCGGCGCCGTCTCCACCTATCTCCACACAACCCGCGCCACCCTCGACCGGGGGCAGGGAAAGGGACGGGTGCTCCTCAACGCACGGGGCACCCCCCTGAGCCGGGTCGGTGCCTGGGGAATCGTCCGAAAGCTCGCCTCCCGGGCGGGCATCACCAAACGGGTGACGCCCCACACCCTGCGCCACACCTTCGCCACCCACCTTCTCGAAGGGGGGGCCGATCTGCGCGCGGTTCAGGAGATGCTGGGCCATGCCGACCTCGGAACAACCCAGATCTACACCCACGTGGATCGGGAGTACCTGCGCGCGGTCCACCGGAAGTACCACCCGCGGGCATGAAGGCAAGTTCGAAGTTCGAAGTTTGAAGTTCGAGGGGGGTGGAGTGAAGGGGGTGGAGTGAAGGGGGTCTTGGGGGCTTGCCACGGCGGGATGAATGCCATAGTTTCACAATGGAACAAAAGAAGAGGAGACCCACATGCGCTGGTATTGGGCCCGCATCGGGCTGGGGGCACTGGCCATCTTCGTGGTCGGATACGGCGCCGTCCTGATGGTTCGGAAAGCGAGCTCCGGTGTCCGAAACGCCGTGTCTTCGGGCATTTCCATCCCTGCCTCGCTGATTCCCTTCCGGGTCGACGGGTCACGGGCCGGATCCATCACCCGGGTGCGAGTGGTACCGGGGCAGGGGGCGTCCCCCGATCTTCCCGTTTCCCTGGCTCTCCGAGTGGATCTCGAAGATTCCACCGCCTCCTTGTCGGGATGTCTCCTGCTCCTGGACGAGCTTACCCGGGTGGAGACCGGAGCGCCTTTCCGCTGCCTGAAGGAGGCCGAGGCCGACTCGGTTCCGGGTTATCTGCGGTTTGGCGAGGTGGAGATTCGACGGAACGGAGTGGTGGTTGACAGATTGGCGCTTCTGGTGCCGGAGAGCGAGAGGAGTTCCCTGGCGTCCAGCACCCGGCAGGCCTTGGAGGACAAGTTGAAGGCGGCCCGGGAAGCCGCCGCCAGTGACCGGCTCCGGAGCGACGCGCAACGGGCGGCAGACTCTCTGGCGGCCCTGGTGCCCCCTGGAGCGGACTCACTGTAATTCCTTGCAGCACAACCCGCTAGGGATGTGATCCCGGGGCGGGTTTCCGTCCGGCATGACTTTTGACGGCAGTCCTCCGGACTGTTAATTTGGATCATGCCTGTCCTCGGCGTCATCCCGGCGCGCCTCGGTTCGACCAGACTCCCCCGGAAGCCTCTCCAGCCACTCGGCGGAGTTCCTCTCGTGGTGCGGGTGGCGGAAAACCTCCACTGCATCAAGGGGGTGGACGAGATCGTCGTCGCGTCCGATTCCGAGCACGTTCTGGAGGTGATACGGGCGGCGGGGTTCCGGGGGGTTCTCACCGGGGAGCATCCCAGCGGAACCGACCGGGTGGCCGCGGTGGCGCGACGTCCGGAGTTTCGGAACCACGAAGTGATCGTGAACGTCCAGGGCGACGAACCCTTCCTTCCCGCCGAAGCTCTGTCCGGGGCGCTCGACCGGCTGCATCGGGCCGGCGATGCGATCGGGACCAGCGCGGTGCCGATCACTCCGGACGAAGCCCGGGACCCGAACCGCGTCAAGGTGGTGGTGACGGGGACCGGGCAGGCGCTCTACTTCAGTCGGGCGCCCATCCCCTGGCCGCGGGACGGGGCGGAGCGCGGTTCCTTCTGGCAGCATCTCGGGGTGTACGCCTGTACCCGCGAGGCGCTTCTGGCCTGGACGGCAGCTCCCCGCACGCTCCTGGAGGAAACGGAACACCTGGAGCAATTGCGGGCACTGGAGTGTGGTCTCTCCCTTGGGGTAGCCCTGCTCCCGACCCCGGCTCGCCCGGGCATTGACACTCCGGCTGATCTCCATCGAGCCGACGCCTGCTGGCACGCCCTTCATGAGGTTTCGCGATGACCGGTCCGCAGCATTCCACCAAGTACATCTTCGTGACCGGCGGTGTGGTGTCATCGCTCGGCAAGGGAATCGTGGCGGCGTCCCTGGGTCGCCTGCTCGTGGAGCGCGGGCTGGCGG
This sequence comes from Gemmatimonadales bacterium, assembly GCA_039794085.1. Classification (GTDB taxonomy): domain Bacteria; phylum Gemmatimonadota; class Gemmatimonadetes; order Gemmatimonadales; family GWC2-71-9; genus OFTM291. Next base: position 15,753 of record JBDIWC010000016.1, on the reverse strand, counting down.
TCACGATGCTCAAGTTCGATCCGTATATCAACGTCGATCCAGGGACGATGTCCCCCTTCCAGCATGGGGAGGTGTTCGTCACGGACGACGGAGCGGAAACGGATCTTGACCTCGGCCACTATGAGCGGTTCATCGACCGTCCTCTGGGCCAGGCCAATAACGTCACCTCGGGCCGCATCTATCAGACCGTGATCAACAAGGAGCGGCGGGGGGACTATGCCGGATCCACGGTACAGGTGATCCCGCACATCACCGACGAGATCAAGAATTCCCTGCGCCGGGTCGCGCCCTCCCACGACGTGGTGATCGCCGAGATCGGCGGGACCGTGGGTGACATCGAATCGCTTCCTTTCCTGGAGGCCATTCGCCAGTTCCGGCACGAGGTCGGCCGCGAGAACGCCCTGTTCATCCACCTCACTCTCGTCCCCTACATCGCCGCGGCCGGGGAGCTCAAGACCAAGCCGACGCAACATTCCGTGCGCGACCTCATGGAAATCGGAATTCAGCCTGATTTCCTGGTGTGCCGCAGTGAACGGCCGCTGTCGGATGAGATCAAGCGCAAGATCGCCCTGTTCTGCAACGTGGACTTCGGGTGTGTCATCGAGAGTCCCGACGTGGCCTCGATCTACGAGATTCCCCTGCGCTTCCACGCCCAGGGTTTCGATCGCCTGGTGTGCGACCGTCTCCACCTCGAGACTCCCCAACCAACCCTGGACGACTGGGAGACGCTGGTGCGCCATGTGCTCACGCCGGCCTTCCGGGTCCGCATCGCGGTGGTCGGGAAGTACACCGATCTGCACGACGCCTATAAGTCGGTTCAGGAGGCGTTGATCCATGGGGGGATCCCCCATGATGCCGGGGTGGACATCGACTGGCTCGCCAGCGACCAGTTCACCGACGCGGCCGCGGCCGATCGCCTGCTGAAGGATCATCAGGGGCTCCTCATTCCCGGGGGGTTCGGCGAGCGCGGCATCGAGGGGATGGTGGTCGCCGTCGAAGCGGCCCGGAAGTCGGGGCTGCCGTTCTTCGGGATCTGCCTTGGCCTGCAGGTGGCCATCATCGAGTTCGCCCGGAATGTGTGCGGCCTGGAGGGAACCAACTCGACCGAGTTCGAGCCCGATTGCGAGATGCCGGTCATCGCACTCATGGCCTCCCAGCGGGACGTCACGAACCTGGGCGGCACGATGCGGCTCGGCGCCTACCCGGCCCGGCTTCGTGCCGGATCCCGCGCGGCCGAGGCGTACGGCGTGACCGAGATCAGCGAGCGCCACCGGCACCGGTGGGAGGTCTCCAACGCCTTCCGGGATCTCCTGGCGGAGCACGGCATGCGTCTGTCCGGTCAATCACCCGATGGGGGACTGGTCGAGATCATCGAGCTGCCCGGTCACTCCTGGTTCCTGGGGTGCCAGTTCCATCCGGAGCTCAAGTCCCGGCCCACCCGCCCGCATCCGCTCTTTCAGTCCTTCATCGGTGCGGCCATGGCCCGGGCCTCCATCCCGCTCAACGGCCCCCGGATGGATGCGGTCGCGCGGGCCACCCTGTGACCTGGCAGTTCGGCCCGGCCCCCTTCGTCGTGGCGGGGCCCTGCGTGCTGGAAGAGGGTGACATGCCCCTTCGCGTGGCCGAGGTCCTGGCGCGGATCGGACGCGAGCACGGAATTCCCGTCTGTTACAAGGCGAGTTGGGACAAGGCCAACCGGGCCCGCCCCGACGGGGCGCGGGGGCCTGGCCTCGAGGAGGGCCTCCGCCAGCTCGAACGCGTCCGCCGCGAATCGGGCCTCCCCGTCCTGACCGATGTGCATGAGCCGGCCCAGGTTCCCGCCGTGGCCGCGGTGGTGGATGCCCTGCAGGTTCCGGCATTTCTCTGCCGGCAGACCGACCTCCTCCTCGCGGCAGGGCGGACCGGGTTGCCCGTCAACGTGAAGAAGGGTCAGTGGATGGCCCCGGAGGCGATGGAAGGTGCTGTGGCAAAGATCCGTCAGGGGAGCACGCGGGACATCGCCGTCACGGAACGGGGAACCTTCTTCGGGTATGGTGACCTCGTGGTCGACATGCGCAACTTCACGCGGTTGCGGGAGGCCACCGGGGCCGCGGTCCTTTTCGACGCCACCCATAGCGTGCAACGACCGGGGCGGGGACCGGGGGGAACGAGCGGCGGCAGCAGGCGGGATGTTCCCGCCCTCCTGCGCGCCGCCTCCGTGGCCGGAGCCGATGGCTTCTTCCTGGAAACCCATCCCCACCCGGATCGGGCCTCCTCCGACCGCGACACCCAGTGGCCACTCGGTGAGCTTGCCGCCCTGCTCGGCCCCGTTCTGGACCTCTGGCACCGCGCCCATGCCCAGCCCGCTCTCACTTGATCCGGCTCAGGCCCGTGTCATCCGCCTGCTGGCGCTCGATGTCGACGGCGTCCTCACCGACAACGGGCTCTGGATCGGACCCGGCCAGGGAGCGCCCACCGAACTCAAGCGGTTCGACATTCGGGACGGATTGGGTCTCGTGCTCCTGCGAGGGTCCGGAATCGACGTGCTCTGGATCTCGTCGCGACCCTCGCCCGCCACCGCGCAGCGAGCCGCGGAGCTCCGCATCCGCGATGTCCTGCAGCTCGACGGTCGCTCCAAGCTCGAGACCCTGGAGGAGGTGCTGTCCGCCCGCCGGGTCGCCTGGAGCGAGGTGGCCTACGCCGGCGACGACCTGGCGGACCTCGCCGTGATGCAGAGGGCGGGGCTCCCCCTCACCGTACCCGGTGCGGTCCCCGAGATCCGGGCCGTCGCTGCCGGTGTCACCCGGGCCCCGGGGGGGCATGGCGCCGTGCGGGAGATCATCGAGGCACTTCTCCGTGCCCGCGGGGAATGGACCGCCATCGTCGCCCGCTACGCGGGGGTCCCCTCGTGAAGGTTCTCATCGCCGACACCGTTTCGGCCGTGGACACGGGACGGCGAGTACTCCGCGACGAATCGGCCGCGATCCGCCGGGCCGCGGACACACTTGACGATCGGTTCACCGCCGCGGTCCATCGCCTCTGCCACACCACCGGCCGGATCGTGCTGAGCGGTCTCGGCAAGTCGGGACTGGTGGCCCGGAAGATCGCCGCCACGCTCACCGCCACCGGAACCCCGGCCACGTTTGTCCACCCGACCGATGGGTTGCATGGGGATCTCGGACTGGTCGGACCGGCGGACACCGCCATCCTCATCAGCCGGAGCGGGGAAGGGGAGGAACTCCCGGCCCTCCTCGCCGTCCTCGCCCGGCACCAGGTCACCGTCATTGCCATCACCGGCGCGCCGGACTCCCGGCTCGGGACTGCCGCGGATGTCACGCTGGACGCGGGTGTGTCCGCGGAAGCCTGCCCCCATGGCCTGACCCCGACCACGAGCACCGCCGTGGCGTCCGCTCTGGGCGACGCCCTCGTCGTGGCTGTTCTCGAAGCCAAGGGATTCACGGCCGAGGACTTTGCCCGGCACCACCCGGGAGGGAGCCTGGGACGGCGCCTGTACCTGCGCGCCGCCGACCTGATGGTCGCCCCCGCAGGCCGGGTGTCTTCCCGGGAGACCATGCGAGAGGTCGTGTCGGTTCTGGCCCACCACCGAGGCCTCGCCCTGGTGGTGGAGGGGGAGGGGGAGGGGGAGGGGGACATGCTCGTGGGGGTCATCACCGCCGGAGACCTCTCCCGCATCGCTGAAAGCACACCCGAGTTCCTGGCGATCCCCGTGACCTCCGTCATGACGCGGACCCCCCATGTGGCACTCCGCGAGGATCGGGCTGCGAGCGTCCTCGCCACGATGGAACGGGTGGGGATCATGGCCATGCCCGTCCTGCGGGACGGAGGGAGGGTGGCCGGGGTCATCCATCTGCACGACCTCCTCCGGGCCGGGGTGGGCTGATGCGATCTCTCTTTCTGCTCGCCGGCGTGATCGCCGCCGGCTCGGCCTGCGTGGACCAGGGGGTGCAACCCACGGTGGTCATCGCCGTGACCGACAGCGCCGACCAGGTCATGCTCGGCATGACCACCGTGATCACCGTGGATGGCGTCGTGCAGAGCCGGGTCGAGGCCGACACCGCCTACGTGTATCAGGCGCGCAATCTGTACGATCTTCGCCGGATGACGATCACGTTCTACGATGCCCAGGGCGCGATCACCTCCACGCTGTCGGCGGATGCCGGGATCTACCTGCCCACCGGAGAATCCCTCGACGCGCGGGGAACGGTCCGGTGGACCTCGGTGGACCAGATCACGTATCTCCATACCGAGCACCTGATCTACAACAAGGGGGCCAACCAGCTCGTCGGGGACACGACCTTCGTGTACCAGAACCCGAATGAGCGACTCACCGGCAACGGGTTCGTCTCCGACATTCAGTTCACCAATGTCCGCGTCCAGCAACCGAAGGCTGAACAGCGCGGAAATCCGGGGGCACCGCGGCCATGACCCGCGGCCTCCCGTTTCTCGGGCTTCTTCTCCTCCTCTCCCCTTCGGGCGCGTCGGCCCAGCAGAAGGACCGGCAATGCGTCTTCCAGTTGCTGAATGTGGATCGGGAGGGACTGCGGGTGGAGCCGTTGCCCGGAATCGAGAACTACTACGCCGGGGGGAACGTCCGCATGCAGTGCCGGGGCCAGCAGGTGCGCATGCGCGCGGACAGTATCGCCCTCTTTCAGGGCGCGATCGCCCAGTTCATTGGCCAGGTCGTGTACGAGGACTCCACGGCGGAGATGACCGCTGACTTCGGCACCTACTTCCGGGATGGGGATCGGTGGGAAGCGCGCGGCAACGTGGTGTTCACCAATCGGGAGGATCGCAGCACTCTGCGGGGTCCGGAGCTCGACTACTACCGCGCCCTCCCCGAGATCCGTCCCGACGCGGAACTCTTCGCCGCTCGACGCCCCACGGTGACCATTACCGCCACCGACTCCACCAGAGCCGAGGCCGAGCCCTACATCCTGGTTGGGGACCGGGTGCGGATCCGGGGCAACACCCGATTCTGGTCCGGTGGCAACGTCACCATCAACCGGAGCGACCTGCGGGCCCAAAGCGATTCCCTGGAGTTAGATACCGGGGCGGGCGAGCACGGTCTGCTCCTGGGCCGTGCCGAGATCCATCGCCTGGCCGCGGACAGCGTGGACCTGACCGCCCGCCGGATTGACATCACTCTCGACGGCAATGAGGTGACGTACACCCTGGCTCAGGGGAACAGCCATCTCCTGGCGAGCGGCCTGGATCTGGCGAGCGACACGATCGGCATCGACATCGAGGACCGCATTGTCCGCGAAACCCTGGCGTGGGGTGACAGCATCCGCCCCGATGCCCGATCGGGTGTGTACCGGGTGACCGCCGATTCGCTGGCCATCGACTCTCCCGCCCGCCGTCTCCGCGAGATCCGGGGGTTCGGCAATGGCTGGACCGGCTTCTCCGCGCCCGCGGATACGGTCGGGGCCGGGGACTCGACGGTCGCAGGTCCGGCGACGGAGGACTCCCTATCCCCACCCGCGACGGACTCCCTCACCCGGACTCCCACGGCCGACTCCGTGGCGGCCCGTCCGGACTCCGCGGAGGGGGGAGACTGGCTCGCCGGGGACACTCTCGTGCTGGTCTTCGATACGACGGCGGCTCCGGCCGACGCCGAGCCCCGGACCGACCTGGAGACGATGCGCGCCATCCTCAACGCGCGAGCGTATTACCGGATGGCCATGAGCGACACCACCGGACTTCGTTCGGTCAACTATACGACGGCGGACACCATCGTCATTCGGATGAAGCGGCAGGGCGACTCGACCGTGGTGGACCGGGTGGAGGCCGCCGGCCGGGTGCAGGGGGTGCAGCTGCAGCCCGCCTCGACCGTTCCTCCCCTCCGGCTCCCCGGGGGACCACCACCAGCCGTTCGGCCGCCGGGTGGCCCTCCGAACCCGGGGGGAACCGAGCGAGAATGAGCCAATCGCACGCGGGACTTGACCCCTGGATCGGGGAGGCCGATCCCCCGATGATCACGGCCCTGGCCGTGCTCATCGAGGGGGTCGACGACGAGGGGGGGATCGCCCTGAGTTCCCTGGTTCGGGGATACCGGGAGGCGGTCCAGCCGCGCCACGACGGGGCGGGGGGAGATTCGCCCGAGTTCCTGGAGACCATTCTGTCCCGGGTCCAGGACCGCCTGTTGCCGTCACTCCTCGCCCACGGATGGATTCTGGACACCAGCGGAGAGGGGTGGCACCAGGTTCGGATCTCTCCCGACCGGTGGAGCGCCATGGCCCGGGACAGGGCAGGGGTGGCCCGGGCACTCCAGGCACGACTCCCCGCCGGGTTGGATCGTTCCGCACTTGCCGGAACGGCGAGCCCTCCCCACGGGAGCGTGCTCGTGGCCGAGGGGCTCTGCAAGTCCTTCAAGCGGCGCGTGGTGGTGAACGATGTGAGCCTCACCGTGACCCAGGGTGAGGTGGTGGCCCTGCTGGGGCCGAACGGCGCCGGCAAGACGACCACATTCTACCTGATCACCGGCCTCATCCGACCGGAACAGGGCGTCATCCGGCTCGACGACAGGGACCTGACCGCCCTCCCGATGTACCAGCGGGCCCGGGCCGGGATCGGCTATCTTGCACAGGAGCCCAGTGTGTTCCGCCGCATGACCGTCGAGGAAAACGTCCTGGCGATCCTGGAGACGCTGCCCCTTGACCGGGCCGCGCGCCAGACCCGGCTCGATGCGCTGCTGGAGGAGCTGGGATTGTCGCATTTGCGCCGGGCCAAGGCCTACACCCTGAGCGGAGGGGAGCGGCGTCGTCTCGAGCTCACCCGGGCCCTGGTCACGGAGCCCCGGTTCATGCTCCTCGACGAACCGTTCGCGGGGGTGGACCCCATCGCCGTCCACGACATCCAGGTGATCGTGGCCGGACTGCGGCAACGAGGCATTGGTGTCCTGATCACCGACCACAGCGTGGAGCAGACTCTGGAAATCGTCGACCGTGCGTACATCATGTTCGAGGGATCGGTGCAGGCCGCCGGCGCTGTTCGCGAACTGGTTTTCAACGACCAGGTCGCCGATCTTTATCTCGGACCGACCCTGACCGCCCGGTTGCGGGCCCGCATGGAGACTGGGGAGTGAAGACTGGCCTCTCGCAGCACACTGGCCTCCGGCAGGAACTCCGGATCAATCCACGCCTCTACCAGGCGATGGACATGCTGTACATGCCCATGATGGACCTGCAGCAACACCTCAAGCAGGAGATCATGATCAACCCCTTCCTGGAGCTGATGGAGCCCGAGGAGGAGGACCGGGAGGAGCCCACCGCGGATCAGGAAAAGGAGAAGGCGGAGCGCGAGGATGAGATCGACTGGGAGGAGATCCTCCTCAACGGCTTCGATGTGGGGGGGACCAAGGCCCAGACTGAGGTGCAGGAATATCTGGAGCCGGTGTGCGTCGAAACCCCGAACCTGGTGGACCACCTCCGCGAACAGCTCCAGTTCCTGTCGCTCACCCCCCGTCAGCAACTCCTCTGCGAGGAGTTCCTGGGAGCACTGAATGACGAAGGATACCTGACCGCCACCGTCGAGGAGATCCAGGAATCGGTCAACCAACTTCTCGCCCTGTACGCCGAATCCCGGCAGCCCGCGGATTCAGACGAGAACGAGGACGAGGGCGACGAAGAAGACAGCCACGCCGGGGCCACGGAGGCGGACCCTTCCACGCCCATGCCGCGGTTTGTCCGGGAGGAGATCGAGGACTTTCTGCAGATCTTCCAGGGCCTCGATCCGGCCGGGGTCGGGGCCCGCGACCTGCAGGAGTGCCTCCGGTTGCAGATCGCGCGGGACCCCAATCGCAATGAGCTGGCCCGGACCATGGTGGAGGAAGCCTTCCCGGATCTGATCGCCCACCGGTGGAACGATCTCGCCAAGAAATTCGGGGTCGAACCGGGAGACGTGCAGGCCGCGGCCGATACTCTCTCCCGCTACGATCCGAAGCCGGGCCTGTCCCAATCGGACCGGGGCGACGGGTACATCATTCCCGACCTGATCGTGGACCGGGTCGACGGCGTGTATCATGTGTCCCTCAACGATACCGGCATTCCGCGGCTCCGCCTCAGCCGGTCCTACCAGGACATCGCACGGGACCGCAGCAAGATGACCGCCGAGAACAAGGAGTTCATCAGCCAGCGGATGAACTCGGCGAGTTGGATGATCCAGGCGATTGAACAGCGCCGGCAGACCATGTTGAAGGTGATGAACTTCATCGTCGACCGGCAGCGGGCCTTCTTCGAGAAAGGGGTGGAGTATCTGAAGCCTCTGACCCTCCGGGAGGTGGCCGAGGTGATCAGCATGCACGAATCAACGGTGAGCCGGGTGACCAATGAGAAGTACGTGCAGACTCCCCGCGGCGTGCTGCCCCTGAAGTTCTTCTTCTCCAGTGCCCTCTCCACCGCCTCCGGAGAGGACGCCAGCGCCCGGTCCATCCGGGCCAAGCTGCAGAAGATGGTGGCGGAGGAGAACCCCGCGAAGCCCCTGACCGACCAGCAGATCGTCCACCTCTTCCAGGAACAGGGCATCCAGATCGCCCGGCGCACCGTGGCCAAGTACCGCGACCAGCTCGGTGTCCTTCCGGCCCGCATGCGGAAGCGGGTATGACCTCCCCCCCCCACCCCCTCCCCGATCGGACGGAGGTCAGCATCCTGATCCCCGCCAAGGATGAGGCCGCCAACCTCCCGGAGCTGCTCCGGCAGTGCGCGGCGGTTCTCCCCGGCGCTGGATTTTCCTTCGAGGTGATCGTCATCGACGACGGATCTCGTGACGACACCCCCGCCGTCCTCCGCTCCCTGGCCGGGACCTACCCCTTTCTGCGGACCGTGACGCATCGGCGGCAATGCGGCATCGCCGAGGCCCTCCGCACCGGGGGAGCCGCCTCGGCCGGCGACGTGCTGGTGTTCTATCCCGCCGATCTGCAGTACCGTCCCGAGGACATCCCGACTCTGGTCCACCCGATCCTGCGAGGGGAAGCGGACATCGTCACGGGAACCCGGCAGGGCCATTACGAGAAGGCCTTCGTGTCGCGGGTCTACAATGGTCTCTGCCGCCGGCTCTTCGGCGTCAAGGTGGAGGATCTCAACTCGGTCAAGGCCTATCGGCATGAGGTGATGCACGTGGTGCCGCTCCGTCCCGACTGGCACCGCTATATGGTGGTGATCGCTGTGGCCGAGGGGTTCCGGCTCACGTCCCGACCCATCCCCCTCTATCCCCGGGCACACGGTGTCTCCAAGTTCACCTGGACCCGGATCCCGGTCGGTGTGCTCGACCTTCTCTCGGTCTGGTTCCAGCTCCGGTTCGGGCGGAAACCGATGATGTTCTTTGGCGTGGCCGGTGCCATCCTCTTCCTGGTCGGACTGCTGGCCGGGATCGTGGCCCTCGTGCTCCGATTCGGCTACGGCATAGGGTTCCGGCCCCTGCTGAACCTGGTGGAGACGATGGTGATCAGCGGCATCGTGCTGTTCGGATTCGGTTTCCTCGGCGAACTGGTGGCGGGGATGCGAGACGATTCCCGGGAACTCGCGCGCCAGTTGACCGAAGCGCGACATTCCCCGCCGGCCGAATGAGCCGTGGACGTCGTGTTCCTGACCCACAACTGGCCTCGGTGGCCCGGAGACATCGCCGGAAATTTTCTGGTCCCGCTGGCGCATGCCCTCGCCGACCGCGGACACCGAATCTCCGTGATCACGCCGGCCCATGAGGGGCGGGGAGGATCGGCACGGGAAGACGGCGTGACGGTGCACCGGATCCGGTATAGTTGGGCCGGAAACGAGACCTGGGCCGGGTCGGGGCGCATGCAGGCCACCCTCCGATCTCCCGCGGGCCTCCTCGCCCTGGTCGGCCTCTGGGCCCGGCTCCGGGCAGCGGCGCGGCACCACGCACCCGATCCCCAGACGATACTCCACGCCCACTGGTGGATTCCGGCCGGTCTCTCGGTTCCTCCCCGGCGTCCGTTCGTGCTCACCATCCATGGGACCGATGGCCGCCTGCTGGTGCGCAGCGCTCCCGCCCGCATGCTGGGCCGCCGCGTCGTCCGCCGCGCGACCGCGGTCACCACCGTCTCCCGGGCACTCTCCCGGGTCGTGGAAACTTCCTGCGGACGACCGATCCCCGCGGCACACGTCATCCCCATGCCCATGGCCGGTGACGAGTCCTCTCCCGCCGTGACCCCACCACGACACGGCGGAGTCGTCGTGTCCCGGTTGACCCGGCAGAAGCGACTCGATCTCCTCATTGACGCTCTCACCCTCCTCCGGCGCGAGGGACGTTCCCTCGATCTGCGCCTGGTCGGTGCGGGATCGGAGGAGGCATCCCTCCGGCGCCAGGTGGAGGAGGCAGGGCTCGGGGGGTCGGTGCACTTTCTCGGCATGCTTCCTCCCGCCGTCGCGCGAAGGGAGTACCAGTCGGCGCAGTGGAGTGCGGCTCTCGGACACGACGAGGGCTTCGGATTGTCGGCCGCCGAAGCGCTCATGGCCGGGGTACCGGTGGTGGCATGCCGCGACGGGGGAGGCCTGCTGGACATCGTACCGGAGGAGGGAGCCGGCCGCGTGGTGACGCCGGACCCCGCGGGCGTGGCCCGGGGCATCACCGATCTCCTCGACGACCCCCGGTCTCCGCGCGCCGCCAAGCTTCTCGGAGCAACCTGGCGGGCAACCCTCGCGCCGGCCGCCATCGCGGAGCGATTCGAGGAGGTCTACCGGAGCACTCTGCCTCGTGAGTAAGCGCTGGAGGTGGTTGCGTTGGGCCCTTGCGGTGATCATCACCGTGGGAGTGGCGCGAGCGCTCATCCGCCACTGGGATGAGATCCGCGGCGCCGAGGTGGACATCCTCCTCCGGCCACTCCCCGTCATCGCCAGCGTCCTCCTGGTCTGGGCCATGTATGGACTCCTGATCCTCAACTGGCGGCAAGTCGTGGTCCAGTGGAATGGCGCCGAGACCCACCTCCCCCGGCGGGAGGCAGCCCGGATCTGGATGCTGTCGAGCCTCGGACGCTACATCCCCGGGAAGATCTGGACGATCACCGGAATGGCGGTCCTGGCCCGGAGTTCCGGAGTGGCAGCGTGGGCCGCCACCGGGTCCGCGATTCTGCTTCAGATCATTTCCCTCGGGACGGGAGCCGCCGTGGTCGCCGTCACCGCGCTTGTGGCCGGCACGGTGGAGCAGGTTCCCTTCGGGTGGACCGGCATAATCCTGTTGCTGTCCGCAAGTGCGACCGCGATCGTGGCCGTCAGCACACCGGCCATCCCTCGATGGGTGGGGAGACGGGTGACCCCGGGCACCGATGTCCCCTCGCCCGGACTGGCGGTGGTGGCCCGCGCCCTTGTCGCCCACAGCATCGCCTGGACCGGCTATGGACTGGCCCTCTGGCTTCTGGCCATGGGGACGCTGCCGGGCTCCGAACTCACTCCGGGAACGGCGATCGGGGCCTGGGCCGCATCGTATCTGGCGGGCTTCCTGAGCCCCGCACCCGGCGGCGTGGGTTTCCGCGAGGGAGTTCTGTTCGCCATGCTCCGGGAACCGATCGGAGCAGGACCTGCCCTCGCCCTGGCCGGTGCATCCCGGTTGACCCTGACCCTGACCGAACTCGGTGCCGCCCTGCCATTCCTCCTGGTCCGCGCCCCACGGATACCCCCTCATGGTTGATTCGCACTCGGGCGCGCTGCCTCGTCTCTCCTGGCTTCGAGCCGGCGCCCTCTTCGCCCTGACCGCGCTGACCCTCTGCTGGCCGATGCTCGGCGACGCATTCCTGGCCGGGCCTCACAGCGACCAGTACATCGCGGGCTACGGGTTCCGGCTCTTCGGGGCCGAGGCATTCCGCGAAACGGGGTCGATTCCCCTCTGGAACCCCTTCATTCTCGGAGGACTGCCGTTCGTCGGGGGGATGCACGGCGACATCTTCTACCCCACCGCCTGGCTCCGCTGGATCCTCCCGACCGGCACGGCGATGAACCTGGGCTTCTACCTGCATCTGGTCTTGGCGGGGTGGTTCGCCTACGGACTCCTGCGGAGTCTGGGTCTCTCCTTCGGGGGCGCCCTCGCCGGTGGCCTCGCCTTTCAGTTGTCGGGGATGACCGCGTCCCTGGTGCAACCCGGTCATGACGGAAAGCTCTTCGTCACCGCCCTCACCCCGCTCCTCTTCCTGGGGCTTCTGCGGGGCATCCGGCACCGGCGCCTCGAAGGGTTCGGAATCGCCGCGCTCGCCGCCGGCCTTTCCCTGCACGGGCATCCCCAGCTCAGCACCTACCTGCTCATTGCCGCAGGCCTCTGGACGCTGTACCTCCTCTTCCTCGACCCGGACCGCCCCGCGCGACGCTCCACGAACACCGCGGGTGCTCTCGGACTGGCGACCCTCGCCGTCCTCCTGGGCGTCGGGCTCTATTCCATTCAACTCCTCCCGGCGCTGGAGTACCTCCCCTTCTCCCCCCGCGGGGCAGGGGGCCCCAGCGCCGGCTACGAGTATGCCACCGGCTTTTCCATGCCTCCCGAGGAGATCATGTCCACGATCCTGCCGCAGTTCAACGGCGTGATCGAGGCGTACTGGGGCCGCAATGGGCTCAAGCTCCACACGGAATACCTCGGCGCCATCGTCGTGGTGCTGGCGGGCATCGGGGTGATGTCACCCGGCCGGCGCTCCCTCAAGATGGCCCTGGGGGGAATCGCGGGTCTCTTCCTTCTCGTGGCACTCGGAGGGCACACTCCGTTCTACCGGCTCTGGTACGAGTTCGTCCCCATGATGAAGACGGTGCGCGCCCCCGGCATGGCCTTCTTCCTGGTCTCCTTCGTGGTGTCCCTCTTCGCCGCGTTCGGTGCGGAGGCGCTGCTGCGCTCGGCGGTGTCGCCCCGGAGGGTCCTGGCGTGGGGGATTCCCCTCCTCGCGGTCGGGCTGCTCGGCGTCCTCGGAATTCTCCAGCCGATCGCGGAGGGACTCGCCCGGCCGGACGCCCTCACGCGGGTCATTGCCAATGCGGACGCACTCAGGGACGGCAGCCTTCGCCTGGTGGTGATCATGCTCGCCGGAGGTGCGGTGCTCCTCGGGGTGGCTCGCGGCGCGCTGCGGGGCCAGTCGGGTCTGGCGCTTCTCCTGCTCGCCGTCCTGGTTGATCTCTGGAGCGTCGATCGCCGGTTCTTCACCTTCCAGCCACCCGCATCCATCACCTACGGCGACGACCAGCTGACCGCCACGATGCGACAGGCCCCGCTGCCGTTCCGGGCCTGGGATCCGGCCGGAGCCTATGCGGGGGCCGGGGTGTACCATGGCAAGTCGTGGCTCATGGCGTACGAGATCCCCACGCTCCTGGGCTACCACGGCAACGAGTTGAATGCGTTCGACGAATTGCTGGGCGGGAAGAATGTGTGGGGCGGACAGGTCAGTGCCAACATCTGGGACCTCTACGCCGTCCGGTTCATCCTGCTGGCCGAAGCCCAGGAGATTCCCGGGTATCATCAGGTGGTCGGCCCGGCGCAGGTCAAGTCCGGAGGGCAGGGGGTCCTCCTCGAGGCCGACAGCACCCCCCCCTGGGTTCGCGTCGTTCCCGGGGCGGCCAAGCTCCCCGAGGCCCAGATCGCCCCGACCATTCTCGATGCCCGATTCCCGGTCGATCGCGTGGTCCTGTATTCCGACACCACCTCGGTCGATCCGGCCCCGCTCGGCGCTCAGGTGCCCGACCCGGTGCCCGTGTCCGCGCGCCTGGTGGAGTGGCGTCCGGGATACATGAACATCGCGCTGGAGGGCCGGAGCGAGGAACCGGTCTATCTCCTCGCCGCTGAAAACTGGTACCCCGACTGGAAGGCCAGGGTGGACGGGAAGGAGGTTCCGGTGCATCGGGCGAACGGAGCCCTCCTGAGCGTGGTGCTCCCTCCCGGGGCATCGAATGTCACCCTCACGTTCACCGCCTCCGCGCGCTACCGGCTGGGACGCACCATCAGTCTCCTCTCTCTGGCGATGATCGGGGCCCTGGTCCTGGTTCCGGCCATCCGGAAGCGGGAGGATCATACCGTGAGTTCCGGGTCATGACCGGAGCGTTCACGGTGCCGTTGCCGACGACCGCGGAGCGCTTCCTCGTGGTGCTGCCGACCTACAACGAGAGCCAGAACCTGAGTCAGATCGTCCCCATGATCCTCTCCCAGGACCAGCGGATCGAGGTGCTGGTGGTCGATGACAACTCCCCGGACGGCACCGGGAAAATGGCCGACATGCTCGCCTCGGCGATGTCCCGGGTGCACGTACTCCATCGGCCACACAAGGAAGGGCTCGGCCGGGCCTACCTGGCGGGCTTTCAGTGGGCCCTCGAACGGGACTTTTCGCTGATCTTCGAGATGGACGCCGATTTTTCCCATGATCCCGCCACCTTGCCGCGACTTATCGAGGCCGCCGCCGAGGCCGATCTGGTGGTCGGATCGCGCTACAAGAGTGGAGTCAACGTCATCAACTGGCCGATGTCCCGGCTCCTCCTCTCCATCGGTGCCAATGCCTACTCCCGCTGGATCACGGGACTTCCCCTGACCGATTCGACCGGGGGATTCAAGTGCTTCCGCAGGGAGGTTCTGGAGGCCATCGACTTCAACCGGGTGCGTTCGAATGGGTACGCCTTCCAGATCGAAATGAGCTACCGCGCGTGGCGGAAGGGTTTCCGGCTGGCGGAGGTTCCCATCGTATTCACCGACCGGGTGGAGGGACAGAGCAAGATGAACCGGAAGATCGTGCGGGAAGCGATCTGGATGGTCTGGTCGCTTCGGTTCCACAGCCTCCTGGGGCGCCTGTGACCGGGACCACCTTCTACAAGATGTCGGGGTCCGGGAACGATTTCGTGATTCTGGACGGCCGGGAAAGCTCCCTGGAGGAGTGGCCGACGGAGCGGGTGGCAGCGATCTGCCACCGCCGAAACGGTGTGGGGGGAGACGGGCTCGTCATCCTGAGGCCGGAAGAAGATGACCTCCGCATGATCTATTTGAACAGCGATGGGGGGAGGGTGGCGATGTGCGGAAATGCGGCCCTCTGTTGCACCCGGCTCGCCGTTCGCCTTGCGATGGCCCGCCCGGAAGGGATGAGACTCCGAACCGATTCGGGAGTCCTGGAGGCCCGATGCGTGGGAGATGGGAACCTGGCAGAGATTCAGCTTCCCCCCTTTCGTCCGGGTCCGAAACCGGACCTTTCCCTGGGAAAGGGGGAGAGAGACGCCTGGTTCGGGGTCGTCGGAGTGCCTCACCTCATTGTCCTGGTGGATGACGCTCTGGAGGTGGATGTGGCAGTTCGGGGACGCGAACTTCGCCGGGCCCCTCAATTTGCCCCCGAGGGGACCAATGTGAACTTCGTGGGCCCCATAGGGACCACCGGGTTGTGGAAGATCCGGACCTTCGAGCGTGGTATCGAGGGTGAAACACTGGCCTGTGGCACCGGGACCGTCGCCTCGGCGTTCACGCTGGTGGGGGCCGGTCTGGCCAGGCTGCCCATGGAATTCGAAACCGGCTCCGGCACCCGCCTGACCGTGTCCGGCGGAACCGGCGAAGATCCGTTGGTTGGATGGCTTCGGGGGGAGGGTCGGCTGGTCTTTTCTGGAAGTTTGAAGTTCGAAGTTTGAAGTTCGGGTTCTTCTCCAATTCCCGTGCAAACGGCATGGCCGAAGCGGCGCCAACCGCTTGGCCACGGAGCAAGTTGACTCGGGTTCACCAGACGTGTCCATCCACTTCAGGGTTGGGCTCTTCCGGCTTCGGCATGGGTTCCTGTCCCTCCGGAGCCCTCTCCCCGCCCCCAGAGCC
>JBDIWC010000015.1:0-78512 GCA_039794085.1 Gemmatimonadales bacterium | reverse complement strand
GAGGAGTGGAGGATGCCCGGAGTCGAAGCCGGGCTCAAGTCGGTGACAGGCGACAAATCGCCTAAACTGCCGGAAACAGCATACTTACAAGGCCGTCTCCGCAAGTTAACCGGACACTAGTGATAGGGAATAGGGAATAGGGAATAGGGAGTAGGGAGTAGGGAATAGGGAGTGGTGCACGGCCAAGGAACGTCACCCCGGCGAATGCCGGGGTCCATTACTTGCGGGGGAGCATGATGACGGCACACGCCTTCGTGATGCCCTCCTCCCCGCTCCCGACTCCCTACTCCCGACTCCCTACTCTCTCCTCCCTGCTCTCTTCCGCCAGCAGGCGTTCGATCGTGGCGCGCAGTTCTTCGATCTGGCGGGTGTACTGGGCCCCGGTGCCGGGTCCGAGGAATCCGGCATGGATCTCCCGGATGCGCCCGTCCCGTCCGAGGAAGAGGGTGGTGGGATAGGCGGTGAATCCCTCGAGTTGGGGGAGGGTGGCGGCGGTGGCCTCGACATCGTTGATCCCGCCGAGCAGCAGGGGAAACTCGATGCCGAACTTGTCGCGGTACCGGCGGAGCTGCCGGTGGTCGACGGCCGTGTCGCCCGTCACTTCGTAGGCGAGGCCCAGGACGGCCAGCCCCCGGTCCCGATAGTCCCGATGGAACTGCACGAGGGTGGGGGCGGCGTCATGGCAGGTGGGGCACCAGCTGCCGAAGATGTCCACCATCACGACCTTGCCGCGAAACCGCGGGTCGTCCTGGGTGACCAGGCGGCCTTCCAGGTCGGGAAAGGCAAAGCGAAACGGGGTGAGGGTGTCGGCGCGGGTGAGTTCATTCGGGGGGGTCAGGTGCCGGGTGCCGGTGCTGCGCACCGCGACGAACGGGGTCTGGGTGCGGAGTCCCGCGTGAAAGACACCGCGCAGGGTGTCGCCGTCGAGGCGTCCCGCCGCCAGATAGACGAAGGCCCCGTCAAACTTGGCGAGGTAGAAACTGTCGCCGATCGCGGCGCCGTGAAAAATGCCGTAGTCGCCGCTGTTGGCGAGGACGTTTCCCTCCAGACCGGTGGCCCCGTTCCGGATCTCGAACACGCGGGGGCTCCGCCGGGTGTCGGTGATGAAGGTGGCATCCCATCGTCCGACCAGCGCCTCGGGGCCGGGCAGGATCGTTTCCGTGCCCCGCGCGGCCCGGAACGGAATGACCCGCGGGCCCCGGTTGCCGACGTTGCGGTACTCCCCGGCGAGGGAATCTCCGGTGAGGGTCGCGGTCAGGGTGGCATCGTAATCCCCGATCTCGAACCGGACCGTATCCCCGGCCAGGGTCACGGCGGAGAGGGGCTGGCAGCCGGGTCCATTGCAGATTCGGCCGGTGTACTGCGAACCATCCCGCTCGAGGTAGAGCATGAAGGGGAGCTCGCCGCCGGCCAGATCGAGGGCCGCGGCCCAGGAACCGGCCAGGGGAGTGCCGCTGTCCCCTCCGCACCCCGCCAGGGTGAGAAGGGCCATCAGGGCCAGGGTGCGTGGTCGAGTGGGGTGCGGTCTGCTCATGGAATGGTCACCTCCAGGCCGCCGCCGAGGTACCGCTCGCCGGCGGCCACCGGCACGGGGAGGGTGTTGCCTCGCCACGGAGCCGGGCAGGCGTACACGGTGTTGTAGGCGCAGAAGGGATTCCGTGCCCGGTTGAAATCGAGGCGATAGCGATCACCGCCCAGGGGAAGGAGGGTCACGAATCGCCCAGCGGGGTAGGTGGTGTTTCCGTTGGTCGCGTCCCGGACGTAGACCTCCAGGTCGCTCTCCTCACCGAGCCCGGTGGGGATCCGGAGGACGCGAAGGGTGACGGGGCCCCGGGACGTGGGCACCTGGACGGTTCCGGCCTCGGTCGCCTCCACTTCCATGCCATCGGAGGCCAGGATGCGCCGGATCCCGGGCCGGGAGGCGGGGACGAGCCGCACGGTCAGGTCCCAGTCCGTGGTGTGCGGATGGTACGCGGGAGTCTTGGGGCCACGATGAGGGCCATATACCGTGAGGACACTGCGACCCGATGGACCGCTCAGATAGAGCCGATACGAACCGAGGGAGACGACGCGAAGCCGGGGGAGCACCCGGGTCCCCTTCTCGTCGGCGAGCCGCGCCACCGCCCCCTCGCCGCGCACCGTGGCGGGGGCGATCCCCTCCAGGGGGATGTCGGCGGTCGGGGGGCCCAGGGTGAGGCCGGGACCCACGGGACGCTGCACCACGGCCGCAAAGGGAGAATTCGGAGCCTCGGTGAGCCAGCGGGCGTAGTCAGCCCGCTCCCGCGCCAGGTCCGCGGGAACCTGGGCCGCGAGGGGGACGGAGAATGTCAGACCAGCCAGCACTGCGAAGCGAATCACCGGAACCTGCTCCCTTTTTTGGAAGTTTGAAGTTTGAAGTTTGAAGTTCGAAAGAATGATTTTCTGGTGTCGGCCCAGGAACCCCGCGTTCCTTTGTGCCTTCGTGGCTTCATGTGAGCATTCCCTGTTCGGGCCCAATTCAGGGTCGCCCACGCGGGCGAAAGGCTTTCGCCTTTCCTTCGAACTTCAAACTTCAAACTTCAAACGCTACCAGCTCCAGAAGCGCTCCGGCCGGAGGGCCTCGATATTCTCGAACGGCGCCTCGCCCGCGAGCAGTTGCTGGAGGATCACTCCGGTCACGCCCGCCAGGAGGATCCCGTTCCGGCCATGTCCGGTGGCATACCAGAGTCCCGGCGTCATCGGTTCGGGTCCCACGATGGGCAACCCATCCGGGGTTCCCGGCCGAAGCCCGGACCAGTGGCGGAGGACCGTCGGTTTCTCCAGCGACGGGATCAGGGTATGCAGCCCATCCAGCAGGATCCGCCGGGCCTCATCCGTGGTGGAGGTGGAGAACCCGGCGTGTTCCATCGTGGCTCCGACCCACATGCTTCCCCCACGAGGTACCACATACACCCCGCCTCCGAAGTAGATGCCGGGAGCGAGTGTGGCGGGCCATTCGATGGCGAGAATCTGTCCGCGGACGGGCTCAACCGAAAGAGGACGCGGGAGCCCTTCCAGGCGTCCGCTCCAGGCACCGGCCGCCACGATCACCTGGTCCCCGGTGTAGCGCTGGGCTCCCGTGACCCCCGCCACCTTTCCCTGGCGGTCGAGATCCAGACGCTGGATCCGGTCCTGCACCAGGGTCGCTCCATGGGCCTCGGCATCCGCCCGAAGCGCCTTGACCAGGGCCACGGGGTTGAGCGACCCGTCGTTGGGGGCCCAGAAAGCGCCTTCCCCCGGAACCAGCTTCGGCCACTGCTTCCGCACCTCGTCGGGGGCGAGCCAATCACAGAGGTGCCCGTGCTGCCGCTGCCAGCCGACCTGGCGGTGCAGGTCCTCCGCCTCCCCGGTCGAGTGGGCCACCCGGAGGATCCCTCCCTGCCACAACTCGATGTCGATTCCGGTGGCCTCCTTCAGCAGGTCGGCCTGGGTGGCAAAGTACTCCCGCCCGGCCAGGCCGAGATCCAGGAGATCGTCGTCCTCGCTCGACTCAACCTGCGGTGCCAGCATCCCTGCGGAGGCGAGCCACGCCTCGCCGCCAATGGTTCCGTCGTCGATCAGCAGGGGCCGGAAGCCTGCCAGCGCAAGCTCGCGAGCGCACGCGGCTCCGACCACGCCACCGCCTACGATGATAACGTCGCTCTTGACAGGCACTTATGATCCTATGAAACTTTTTGAAACGTTGCCCGTACTGGATCCACGTATCCCACGGCTGGGCACCGGTTGCCCTCATCAAGGAGTATAGTATGGTCAGGACCATCGCAGGGTTCGCTGGCTTCGCAATCGTGGTAATGATTGCCATGCGGTTGCTGGGTGGCTTGTTCGGACTGCTGGGGTCTTTCCTCTGGCTCGCGTTTCTCGGATTCGTGTTCTACACCCTCCTGCGGGTCTTCTTCCCGAAGGGTGCCGACGCGATCCGGGATCTGATCCAGGGTAAGGAACACACAGCGGACTGAGGCCGGGAACCCGAGGTGACGTCATCCCGACCGAAGCGACGTCATCCCGAACGGAGTGAGGGGCCTGCCCCGAGCCCGCGAGGGGATCGGTGGAGGTCGCAGGTGTAGTACGGGCTCGCGAACGGCCCCTAACCCTGTCGTCCGGCTCTTGATGTCCATGGAACTGATTCAACGCAAAGACGCGAAGGCGCAAGGGCGCCAAGGGAGACGGAGTCCGGGAGAGGTTCCTGCCCCGGACAGGGGGAATGAGGTGTGGTCAGAGTTCAGGCCGCCCTGCTCCCTACACCCTACAGCCCACTCCCTAAGCCGGCACAGCCGGAACCAAAGAGGATCCCTCAGGGTCGCGCATGGGTTTTCTTCGGGATGGGTTCCGGTCCTGCCCGAGTACCTCTCCCCACCCCCAGAGCCAACCACAAGAAGCACAAAAGGCACAGAAACCTCTCTCGCCCCTGGTGGGACCCCATGCGCACCGAGGTGTGCCTCTTGTGACTTCTGTGCTTTTTGTGGCCATTCCCCTTGCCCGGCGCGGCCGATGCGATCGCTGTGACCCGAACGGTCGGCGGGGGGGGGCGGGAGTCGCCCAAAATATTGTTGCCGTTTTGTGTTCAATTCTGTCCGTAAGGGACTAACTATGTCCTATGTCCTATGTCCTCCCCACCCTCCTACCTCCCCCCCACCCGCATCTCCTCCAGTCGCAAAGTCACCTTGCCGAACTCATAGCGTGACTGAATCTGCACCGGGATGCGCCGCGCGTCGTCGGTGAGCCAGAGACGGGCCTCGGCCCGCTTCGAAAACATCCCCTTCTCGTCGATCTCGGGGTTGAGCACCAGGCACATGACCCGGCTGCCATCGGGGAGCTTCATCTCCTCCCGCTTCAGCACCCGGATGATCATGGGGTTCTTTTCGCGGCGGAAGTAGCGGTTGAACCGGTAGGTTTTCCCCACTTCGAGGGGAATGCTGCGGACGAAATAGAGGAAGGCGGCATCGTCGAGGGGGGCGGCCACGGTCGGTTCGGGTGGCCTGTCGTCCTGCCGGTAGAAGCCGCTGTCGGGGAAGATGTCGTAGACCCGGAGTCGCTTGCGGCCGTTCTCGTCGTGGTCCTGGCGCATCCGGAGGGAGGCGAGGTCCTTGACCCGGGTCCACGATTCCATCACATCGTTGAGGCGGAAGAACAGGTTCCCCGCCTCGAGCTGGAACCGGAACCGGTAGGTCTCGTCTCCACGCAGGGTGTCGAGCCCCGCCACCTCCACCGTGGCGCTACCCAGCCGGAGGATGCCGAGCTTCGCACTGTAGCTGAGCGACTCACCGACGGCGAAGGGATGCCGGGCCACCGCCGGTGTATCGGGGGTGGTCACCATCGGTCCACCGCTGCCCGCCTGCATCAGCAGCAGGGCGAGAGAAAGGCCGCCCGTCATGTGGTGGCACTTCGCCGGGCCGGCCGACGCCGCCGTCGCCGTTTCCGGGGTGGCCGCTCCTCTCCCGGGTCCCGGTCCGGGCCGGGATCCGCAACGGGGACCGCGGCGCTCGCGGTGGCGACGGGCGGAATCTGTCCGGCCGAAGTCCAGAGGCGACGAGCCTCCTCCCAGGGCCGGACCCGGAGGGGCCGCTGCTGCCGGTCCTGGCGCTCGGGCATGGGGACTCCCACCACCCGCCGGGAGCGGGCGGCCAGACGCGCGACCATCTCGGCGTTGGCGGCCCAGCCGTCGGTGGCGATCCAGTCTCCCACCTGATGTTGCATGGCCTCCCGGACGGTTGCGAGCCGTGCGGCGTAACACCCCGACACCGTGTCCCTGATTCCCGGGATGCGGCCCCGTCCCCGGAGAAGCCAGGGAGCGAGGCGGCGGAGCAGGCGATAGCCACGGGGAGTGCCCGCGTCAGGGGTTCCCTCGGCGATGACGAGGTCGGCCCCGCTGTCGATCTGCTTCACCAGCGCCGGGATGATTTCCGGATCATGGCGGAAATCGGCATGGAGCACGATGGCGCAATCCCGCCTCGGGCGATCGGTGCGGGCCAGGGCCTCGTGGAGGAGCCGCGTGACGGCACGGGGCATTCCCGTGGGCGTGGTCTCCCGCAGGACGGTGAGGGGGAGAGCCCGTTCGTAGTTCGGGAGGATCGTGGCCGTGTCGTCGGTTGACCCGTCATCCACCACCAGCAACTGGTACTCCCGCTCGAGTTCGGCGAAGACCTGCCGGACCTTCCAGAGCAGGAGCCCGAGGGTCTTCGCCTCGTCGCGGCTCGGGATGCACACGTAAATCATGATCCACCATGGTGATCAGCACACTTCAGCATGCTCGAACGATACACGCCCCGAGGTCGAATCACCACTCGGGGCGGGCAAGTGCCAAAGGGCCCCAGGAGACTCTGACCGGTTGACGGGACCACCATGGCCCGTCATTCCCGCGCACGCGGGAATCCCGGTTCGGTGTTCACTGTGCAGACAGTCCCCCACCCCCTTACGCGTCGGATTGGGATCCCATTGGGGCACCAGAGACCCCTGCGTCCCTGCGTCCTGGCGCCTTTGCGTTGACTCCCCGTATGCTCGACCATGGACCCCGGCTTTCGCCGGGGTGACGTTCCGTGGGCAATTCGGGCCTCGGCTTCCAAGCCATGGACCTCGCTCAATCCCTCTACCGCCTCAGGGAATCGGGAAAGAACGGGCACGCCACCTGGTCGAACTCCGCGAAGGGGATCTCGAGGCCGATCAGCGGGATCGAGGCGCGCGACGTCGCCACCTGGCCGATCACCGGTGCCCCACGGATCGGCTGACCCTCGTAGAGAACCACTCCCCGCGGCCCTTCGATCCGGTCGACCACCAGGACGCCAAAACCCGGGGGAGGGCCCGGAGGGAGAGGGCCATCCACGCCCACGATCCACCCGGTCCCCGGGTTGGAGACCACACCCCGGAGGGCGGGACCGGCGGAGATTCGCACCGGGAGGACGGCGGGTGGAAAGTCCGGCGCCACGCTGAGAACCCGGCCTTCCACCCGAAACTGATCGAGGAGAAGGGTCGGTGCCGCCAGGGCCGCAATGCCGCAGGCGGGGGTCCCCCGGGGCTCTCCACCGCAGGCCAGAACTGTCAGAAAGAGGACCGGAACGAAACGACTCATCACGAGAATCCCGGCGGGAGACATTGCTCAGACAATAATAACCTCCTAACATTGGGGTCGCCCCACCCCCGGATCTCATGAGCCTGGACGACCTGAACGCCCGATTTGACGAGCTGTTGGCCCGGTACGCCCCCCGCCGGGACGCCCGGGGTTTTGCGTCCGACCTGCAGGGGGCGCTGGTGGAGGCGAAGGCGGCCATTGCCGTGCTGGTGGAGGCGTTGGCGCGAACCGAGGCCGAGGTCGAGACCGAACGGCGAAATCTGGAAGACTCCGTGCGGCGCGGACGGCTCGCCGGGGAGATCGGTGACGCGGAGACTGTGACGGTGGCCGGGCGTTTCGAAGCCCGGCATCGGGACCGGGTGGCCCTTCTGGAGCGGAAGCTGGCGGTCCAGCGGGATGAATTGCGGCTGGCGGAAGCGGAGCTGGCCGAGATGACGGAACATTATCGCCTGGCGAAGCAGGGGGTCATGCCTCCCCCCCCCTCCGGTTCGTCGGCGTCAGCAGGGAGAGGGTACAACCCGGACGTGTCATCGCACGAGGCCGCCGCGGCAGACCGACAGGCCCGTGCGGCCGCCGTGGAAGCTCAGCTCGCCGCGCTCAAACGCAAACTCGGCAAGGATGGTTCATGACCCCACCTGACTCGCGGGACACCGCCTTCTTCGGCCACCCGGCCGGGCTCTCGACGCTCTTTTTCACGGAGATGTGGGAGCGCTTCAGCTACTATGGCATGCGCGCCCTGCTGATCCTCTTCATGACGGCTTCCGTGGCTCAGGGGGGACTCGGCTTCGACGTGGCCCGGGCCGGCGCCATCTACGGGGCCTACACCTCCATGGTGTACATGCTGGCCCTTCCCGGGGGCTGGATAGCAGATCGGGTGCTCGGACTCCGCCGGGCGGTTCTCTGGGGAGGAGTGCTCATCATGGCCGGGCACATCAGCCTCGCCATGCCGTCGCTTTCGTCGTTCTACCTGGGGCTCGTGCTGGTGGTTCTCGGCACCGGGCTCCTCAAGCCCAACATCAGCGCCATGGTCGGAACGCTGTACACTCCGGCCGACGTCCGGCGGGATGCGGGGTTTTCGATCTACTACATGGGAATCAACATCGGAGGGTTTTCGGCGCCTCTGGTCACGGGATGGCTCGCCCAGAGCGAGGGATTCCGGGATATGCTCACCAACATGGGGCTCGACCCCGCCGGCGCCTGGCACTGGGGCTTCGGGGCGGCCGCGGTCGGCATGTTCTTCGGTCTGGTGCAGTACGTGCTCGGAGGGAAGCGATTGGGGGATGCGGGGCTGGTGCCCGGGGGGGCCACCACGCCGGAAGAGCTGGCCGTTCAGCAGCGGAAGCTCGCCTACGGGCTCGGTATCGTGGTCGGGATCTTCGCCGTGGTCGGGGTGCTCTCGATGATGGGTGTCCTGGTGGTGACGGCGGTTGGGGTGGCCCGGGTGCTGGGCATCGGGGTGGTCCTCTCGGCGGCGCTCTTTTTCCTCTGGCTGTTCGCGAGCCGGGGGTGGTCGCGCGATGAGCGCCGGCGGCTCGTGGTCATCTTCGTGCTCTTTCTCGGAGCCTCGGTTTTCTGGTCCGCGTTTGAGCAAGCGGGCTCGACTCTGAATCTCTTTGCCGATCGGAGCACCGACTCGAGCTTTCTGGGGATGAGCTTCCCCGCCAGCTGGTTCCAATCTGTCAACAGCCTCTTCATCATCGTGCTGGCCCCGGTGATCGGGTGGATCTGGATCAAGCTGGGTCCCCGGGATCCCTCGAGTCCCGCCAAGTTTGCGCTCGGGCTCTTTTTCCTGTCGGCGGGATTTGCCGTGATGATGGCGGCGGGATCGCTCGCCGCCGGGGGAGCCCGGGTGAGCCCGATCTGGCTCCTGCTGACCTATCTCCTCCACACGATCGGTGAGCTCTGCCTGAGTCCGGTGGGACTCAGCGCCATGACCAAGTTGGCGCCGGCGCGGGTGACGGGGATGATGATGGGGGTCTGGTTCATGGCGGCGGCGGTGGGGAATCTCATCGCGGGGAGCGTGGCGAGCATCTACGAGTCGTTCACGCTCACCCAGCTGTTTGGAGCGGTGACTGCGTTCTCGCTGGTGTTCTGCCTCATCATGGTGGGGCTCATCGGTCCGATCCGGAGGATGCTGGCCCGGGCGTAGGAGGGGCATCGCGAGGGCCCGCAGGGGAATGTTGTCATCGCGAGGGCCCGGAGGGAATGTTGTCATCGCGAGGGCCCGGAGGGAATGTTGTCATCGCGAGGGCCCGCAGGGCCCGTGGCGATCCCGTGAGCCGATGTCGGCGCGGTTGGGGAAGGTCGGCCTTCTTGCCTGAAGTGGTTGGGATCCGGTATGAAGGCCCGCCATCCTTCTTCCACACATCCCTCCGCTCACGAGATCGCCACGGCGGCTCCGCCGCCTCGCGATGACGGCATAGTGTGTCGAAACGACACGCTTTGTTTCCGATCCGAACGTGTCGTTTTGACCCGGACCAGAGTACCGTGGATTCTTAAGCATTTTGTTGACAGAGTGTTACAGTTTTTTTGTCAGTGGTACGTTTCTTGTCATCTGTGATGCTCGTCATTCCATGACCATGCTTGAGAAGTTTTCGGCTTGTGTTCGGTCTGCCCCTGGGCAGACAGGTCCGCTGTGGCGGGCCGATCAGGTTTCCATTCACCGAGGGGATCACCAGATGAGTTTGGCCAGATTTCGTACGCTCGTCTCCGGTGGGCTGAGTGCCCTGCTGCTCCTGTTTGGAGCGGCCGTGGCACAGGCACAGACCGGAACGATCACGGGGACAGTCACCGCAGCCGGCGATGTCGGGGGCGCCCTGGAGGGGGCCCGGGTCACTGTCCTGGGGACGAACAACGCCACGTTCACCAACCGGGAAGGTGTCTATACCCTCCGGAACGTGAATCCTGGCACCGTGCAGGTTCGTGTGGTGCGGCTCGGCTTCGACCAGGCCACGCAGACGGTCACCGTGGTGGCGGGTACGCAGGCCACTGCGAACTTCCAGTTGACCGCCTCTCCCTTCACCCTCGACGAAATCGTCACCACCGCCACCGGCGATACCCGCAAAGCGGAGCTGGGGAATGTGGTGAACGTGATCCAGGTGGACGACCTGGCCAAGGAAGCGCCGATCAAGAACATGTCGGAGCTGCTGGTCAGCCGGGCTCCCGGCGTCACCGTCATCCAGTCGGCCGGCACCACCGGTGCGGGCACCCGGATCCGGATTCGGGGCGCCAACTCGGTGTCCCTGTCCAACGAGCCCCTGCTCGTGATCGACGGAATCCGGGCCGAGAGCGGAGCCGCATCGTCAACCTTGGGTACCGGGGGGCAGTCGCCTTCCCGTATCAACGACATCAACCCCGACGAGATCGCCTCGATCGAAATCGTCAAGGGTCCTTCCGCGGCCGCGCTCTACGGCACGGCGGCGGCCAACGGGGTCATCCTGATCACCACCAAGCGGGGCAGCGCCGGCCGCCCGCGGTGGAACGCCTGGACCGAACAGGGCGCCCTGGATGACGACAACGACTACGAGATCAACTTCAGCCCCCTCCGGGCGGGTGGATCCCCGGGCCAGATCTGCCGCTTGGATCAGGTGGCTGTCGGTACCTGCACCATCAGCCGGGTGGCCCAGTTCAACCCCTTCCTGGACGAAGTCGAGTCTCCGCTGGGCACCGGCTATCGCCGGCAGTACGGTTTGAGCGTGTCGGGTGGCAGCGAGCAGGCCCAGTACTTCCTCTCCGCCGAACAGGAGTGGGAGGACGGCGTATTCGACATGCCCGAGGCCGAGGAGGCGAGGATTCTCGCCGAGTCGGGACGCTCCCGTCTCCGGGACGTCGAGAAGACCCCGAACCGGATCCGGAAGACCAACCTGCGCGCCAACGTCACGGCACAGGCCTCCTCCAAGACCCAGGTCAACGTCAGCGCCGGGTTCATCGACAGCAAGCTCGACCTGCCGGAGAACGACAACAACGTCCTCGGCATTCTCTCCAGCGGCCTGAATGGCCGGGGAGATCCGAGTGTCGGCCCCGGTCTCTGGGGCTTCTTCCGTCCCGGTGAGACCTTCAACTCCGGCAACCAGCAGCGGACTCGCCGCCTCACCTTGAGCGGCCAGGCCAATTACACTCCGACCAGCTGGCTCACCGGCCGTGCCGTTGTCGGGGTGGACTACACCAACCGGGTTGACCGGGCCACCCAGTTCTTCGGCGAGGGCCCGAACTTCGGCACCTTGCGCCAGGGACAAATCTCCGAGAACGACCGGAATATTCTCCAGTACTCCGTCGATCTCGGTGGCACCGCCACCTTCCAGTTGACCGACGACATCACCTCCAAGACCACCGGTGGTGCTCAGTGGTTCCGGAGCAGCTTCCGGGGCACCAACTCCTTCGGTCAGTTCCTCCCGCCCGGTTCCCAGACGCTTGGTTCCGGGTCGACCCAGTTCGCCAGCGAAACCACGACCGAAACGATCACGCTCGGCTTCTTCGGCGAGCAGGTGTTCGGTTACAAGGATCGCCTCTTCCTCACCGGCGCCATCCGGGCTGACCGGAACAGCGCGGTGGGCGAGAACTTCGGGGTCAAGTACTATCCGAAGGCCGCGATCAGCTACCTGATCAGCGACGAATCGTGGTTCCCCACAGGCAAGCTCCTGACCTCGCTCCGGCTCCGCGGAGCGTGGGGCAAGTCGGGTCTGCAGCCCGGCACCACGGCGGCGCTGGTCTTCTTCGACGCCACCACCGCCGCGGTGGCCGATGGGTCTGACGCAGCGGCCCTTGTCCTCGCTGGTCTCGGGAATCCGGCGTTGAAGCCAGAAACCACCCGGGAGTGGGAGCTTGGGTTCGACGCCAACTTCCTCGACAGCCGGGTTGCGGTGGAAGTCACCACCTTCAACAAGAAGTCCTCCGACGCCCTCATCAATGTGCCGGTGGCTCCGTCCGGTGGATTTCCGGCTGCACGCTTCGCCAACCTGGGCAGCGTGACCAATGAGGGGATCGAGGTCACGTTGAATGGCCAGATCTTCACGGGGCAGACCCTCTCCTGGGATGCCACGGTCACCGGTTCCTTCTCCCGGAACCGGCTCAAGAGCCTCGGTGGAGTGGCGCCGATCAACCTCAACGGCACCACCCAGCGCGCGGTGGAAGGCCTGCCCCTCGGCGGGTACTTTGCCCGCTCCATTCGCCCCTTTACCGACACCGATGGCGACGGTCTGGTCGATCCGAGCGAAATCTCGATCGAGGACACCCTCTCGTTCCAGGGGAATTCCGCCCCCACGCGGGAGCTCTCCCTGGCCACCGGTGTTAACCTCTTCAGCAGCAAGATCCGGATCAGCAGCCAGTGGGATTATCGTCAGGGGCACCTGCTCTACAACCTGAACGAGGATTTCCGCTGCCGGAGCAGCCAGAACTGCGCCGGTGTGGCGGACATCAACTCCCCGCTCAGCGATCAGATCCGCGCGGTGGCTGTCAACGCGGGCTTGGTGGGCGGTCTGGCCACCAATGATGGCTTCCTGGAGGACGCCGAGTTCCTCAAGTTGAGGGAAGTGGCGGTGACCCTTTTCGCTCCCGATTCGTGGACCCGGGCGCTCCGGACCGACCGGCTGAGCCTCACCCTCTCCGGCCGGAATCTCTGGACCGACACCAACTACAGCGGTCTCGATCCCGAGCTGAACGGGCAGGGGAACGGCAACTTCGCCATCCGTGAGTTCCTCACCCAGCCGCCGCCGAAGCAGTACAGCGCGCGTCTCAACATCGGCTTCTGAGGAGGAACCCGTGACTCATACCAAGGACTTGAATCTCATGAGAACTTTTCGGACGGGGGCGGGTGGCCTCCTCCTCACCGCCGCCACGCTCCTCCTTGCCGGATGCGAGAGCGGCATCGCGGACGACCTGGTGAAGGTGAACCCCCGGGACGAGATCGCCCCGGGGGCGGTGCAGACGGCGGATGGAGCCAACGCGCTCTACTCCGGCGCGGTCGGCCTCTTCTCCGTCTCCTTCTCCGGGAACAACGGGGGAACGGAAGGTTTCGCCTTGATGAGCGGCATGGCGACCGATGAGTGGATGCACTCCGGAACCTTCAGCACCCGCGTCACCTATGACCAGCGCTCCGACGACGCCAACAACGGCACCATCGGCGGCATGCTGCGGAATCTGCACACGGCACGAATTCAGGCACTCCGGGCCCAGCGGGCGCTGCTCGCCACCGGAAGCACGGTCGCCGGCGACGCCCGGGTGACCGAGTCGCTCGCCATGGAGGGCTTCGCCTTCCTGATGGCGGGCGAGCAGTTCTGCGCCGGGATGCCGTTCGACGGCCTCGACGAGGGCGGAAACCTCGTGGATGGTGCTCCTCTCACCACCGCCGAGATGTTCACCGAGGCGATCACCCGGTTCGACGCCGCCATTGCCGGGGCCCCCGGGGCCGGGAACGTCATCCGGAACTTTGCCACAGTGGCCAAGGCCCGGGCCATGATGAACCTGGGCAAGAGCCAGTTCAACGCGGCTGCCGCGCTGCTGGCGAATGTGCCGGATAACTTCCAGTATCTCGCCTTCCACTCCACCAACGGAAACCGGAACGGCATCTTCGTGTTCAACACGCAGAACGAGCGCTGGTCGATCGCCCACAACGAAGGGATCAACGGACTCCCCTTCCGGGGTGCCGGGAATGGTACCGACCCCTCCCAGGCCGATCCCCGGGTGCCCTGGACCCGGACCGGCGGTGGAACCGACGTCGGGTTCGACACCAGCACGCCCCAATACGACCTCCTCAAGTACCTCACCTTCGAGGACGAAGTTGTGGTGGCCTCGGGAACCGAGGCACGCCTGATGGAGGCCGAGGCGCTGCTGAACGCCGGAGACGCGTCGGGGATGCTGGCCAAGCTCAACGCCCTGCGGGCCGGTGTCACGGGTCTGGCGCCTCTCACCGATCCCGGAAGCACCACCGCGCGGGAGGATCTCCTCTTCCGTGAAAAGGCCTTCTGGCTCTTCGGAGAGGGACACCGGTACGGAGATCTCCGCCGTCTGGTGCGGCAGTACAGCCGGAGCCAGTCTGCTGTGTTCCCCAACGGCGAGTTCTTCAAGGGCGGCAACTACGGCACGGACGTGACCTTCCCCATCAACGTCGTCATGGAGCAGAACACGCTCTACAAGGCGGCGCAGGACGCCGGCCAGATCAACGTCCGCGGTTGTCTCAGCGACGCGGCGTGATGGGACCAGCAGGACGCAGGACGTAGGACATAGGACGTAGGTCATACGGCGGGGAGGGGCTTCGGCTCCTCCCCGTTGTGCATTTTGCAGGAAGCAAACTTGTGGATGACCACGACCTGTAGGTGCGCCGCTTGCGGCGCACCCACCGGCGGCCGTAGGCCGCCGCTGGTTGGATGTGGACGCATTGTACGGGCCGTTCACGAACGGCCCGGCGCGCCGCAAAAGGCGCACCCACGACGGCAAAAGGCGCACCCACGACGGCAAGCGGCGCACCCACGACGGCAAGCGGCGCCCTCCAAGCATCGGTATCCCCGAGTACATTCCCGCGATGAAAGCTGAGCAGCTCGAGTGCCACGTCGTGACGCCTCCGGGAGTCGAGGAGATCACGGCCGGCGAGTGTCGCGACCTCGGACTCACGGTGGATGGAACGGAGCCGGGGGGCGTCGGGATCCGGACCGACTCGCGGGGTCTCTTCCTGGCCAACCTTCATCTCCGCACCGCGAGCCGGATTTTGGTGCGGATCGGGGAGTTCCATGCGGCCACCTTCTACCAGTTGGAGGATCGGCTGGCCGCACTCCCTTGGTCACGGGTCCTTCCGAAGGGCGTCCCGGTGTCGCTTCGAGTCACCTCGCGTACTTCGCGCCTGTACCATCAACGAGGGATCGCCGAGCGGGTGGCTGGCGTGCTCGCCAAGGTGGATTCCGGCTGGACGGTTGTCCCCGGGTCGGAGGTGGAGGAGAGCGCATCGCAGCTCGTCCTCGTCCGTATGTCCCACGATCGATGCCAGGTGCGGGTGGATTCGTCGGGGGTCAACCTGCACCGGCGGGGATACCGGTCGGAGGGAGGTGAGGCGCCGGTTCGGGAGACTATCGCCGCGGCACTCCTCATGGCATCCGGATGGAGTGGAACCACTCCGCTGCTCGATCCCATGTCGGGATCGGGGACCTTCCCCATCGAGGCGGCTCTCATCGCCCGACGGATCCCCCCGGGGCTGAACCGGTCCTTCGCCTGCGAACGGTGGCCGGGCCATGACCCGGCGCTGGCGGCGCGGGTCCGGGAGGAGGCTCGGGCCGGAATCCTCCCCCGGGCAACAGCTCCGATCATGGGGGGAGACAGGAGTGTCACTGCACTGGCTGCCGCGGAGCGGAACGCGGAGCGCGCCGGTGTGGCGGAGGACGTCACCTGGAGACGGGCCGACCTGCGTGATTGGCGTGGTTCGTCGTCCGGGAGTCTGATAGTGAGCAACCCTCCCTATGGGGTGCGTGTGGGGCGTCCAGAGGCGCTGAGAGGGGTCCACGCCGAGCTGGGGGAGCTGGCACGGTCGGCGCGGCCCGGGGCGCCTGGGCTGGCCCTCCTGACGCCGGAGACGGCCACTGCGGTCAGCCGGGTGTCGGGGGTTGCTCTCCGGTCGGCGTTCCTGACGTCGAACGGGGGGATCCGGGTGCGAGGACTCGTCAGTTCCTGAGCCGTGCCTGCTCCCTGGTGATAGAACCTCCGGCTGCCTTCCGTGGGTGCGCCGCTTGCGGCGCACCCTGAAACGAGGAAATGGGCTTCCCCTCTGGTGCGCCGCAAGCGGCGCACCCTGAAACGAGGAAATGGGCTTCCCCTCTGGTGCGCCGCAAGCGGCGCACCCACAAGGTGTCCAATCGGCGCACCCACAAGGTGTCCAATCGGCGCACCCACAAGGTGTCCAATCGGCGCACCCACAATGGGCCTCCATTTGGACCCAGCCCGATTACGGTAGCTCGACCGAGGTCCGGAACACCGGCACCGCCGTCCCGCGCAGGGTCACCCGTGAACCGTTCACGAGGACCTCGACCCGCCCCCCGCGGCGCGACGCCTGCATGCCGACCAGATGGTTTCGGCCCAGGCGCGCCGCCCACCAGGGGCCCAGGGTGCAATGGGCCGAGCCGGTCACGGGGTCCTCCGGCACCCCGACCGCGGGTCCGAAAAACCGCGAGAGGAAGTCCACCCCGTCGGTGTCGGACGCGGAGGTGACGATGATGCCGCGTGCATCGAGTGAGGCCAGCGCCGTCATGTCGGGTCGCAGCGCGCGGAGTGCCGCCGCGCCGGGGAGGAAGACCAGGATGTCCTCATGGCGGCCGATCACCTCGAACCGGTCCGTTCCCAGACCCCGGATCAGGGCGGCCGAGACCTCGTCGCCTTCGCGATCGACGGGTGTCGCCGGGAAATCGAGGGAGACGAGTCCGTCGGCTGCCCGCGTGGCGGTGAGTACCCCGCTGCGGGTGAGAAATCGAACCGGCGCATCCGGCGGCGCGAGGGAGGCATCGCCCAGGGCCCAGGCGGAGGCGAGGGTGGCATGACCGCAGAGGTCCACCTCGGTCGTCGGTGTGAACCACCGGAGCCCGAATTTCCCCGCGGAGACCGGGAGGAGGAAGGCCGTCTCCGACAGGTTCATCTCCTCGGCGAGTTGCTGCATCCAGAGGTCGGGCACCGCGTGCGGGAGGAGACAGACCGCAGCGGGATTGCCGGTGAAGACGCGGTCGGCGAAGGCGTCGATCTGCCACAGTCGTGCCGTCGGCATGATGTTTCCTTTCTGGCGGAACCGCAGATGACGCAGATGAAACCGATCCACGCCCCCTGCGGTGACGGGTCCTGAAGGACGGAGTACTGCACGTACCCGTACTCGTACCCATACTCGTACACGAGTGGTTCCAGCGCCCCCGGGGTTGGGCATGACAGGGCCCGGATTCCAGTGCGGCACTCAGCCGCCCCTAACTGAATACTGAAAGCTGAAAACTGAGCATGGATTCCGGCTTTCGCCGGAATGACGGTCCCGGGGATGCCCTGGGCTCCATGGACCAGTGCGGGCGGAGGCGTCACACCGGCTCCTCCTCAGCGTAGTGACACGCCACCAGCGACCCGCCCACCGGCCGCAGCTCGGGGCGCTCGCAGGTGCACCGGGCGTCCTTCAACCGATGATAGCAGCGGCCCGCGAAGGGACATCCCGGGGGTAGGACGGTGGCGCTTGGCGGGTCCCCGGGAAGCAGGATGCGGGTGTACTGGCGGCCGGGATCGGGGTCGGGCACGGCGGACACGAGGGCCCGGGTATAGGGGTGACGGGGCGACGAGATGAGGGACGCCGTTTCCCCCACCTCCATGAACCGGCCCAGGTACATCACCGCCACCCGGTGGGCCACATGCCGGACCACCGCGAGATCATGGGCAATGAAGAGATAGGCGAGGCCCCGGTCACGCTGGAGGTCGGTGAGGAGATTGAGCACCTGGGCCTGGACCGACACGTCGAGCGCCGAGACCGGCTCATCACAGACGAGAAACACCGGTTCGACCGCCAGCGCCCGGGCGATCCCGATGCGCTGCCGCTGGCCTCCCGAGAACTCGTGAGGGTACCGTCCCGCGGCGTCGGGGTCGAGACCGACCTCCGCCAGGAGATCCCCCACCCGTCCGGGGATCTCCCGGGCCGGAACCAGACGGTGGATCTCCAGACCCTCTCCCACCGATCGTCCGATCGTCATGCGGGGGTCGAGTGAACTGTAGGGATCCTGGAAGATGATCTGCATCCGGCGCCGGAGTGCGCGCAGGGTTCGCCGGTCGAGTGCAAAGAGATCAGAGCCCTCGAAGAGAACCTGCCCCGACGTCGGGTCCTGTAACCGGAGCACGGTGCGGCCCACGGAGGTCTTGCCGCACCCCGATTCACCCACCAGCGCGAGAGTTTCCCCGGGTGCCACCTCGAAACTCACGCCGTTCACCGCATGCACCGTCCGCGATGGTCCGGCGAGCCACCCTCCGCTCCGATAGTGCTTCACCAGGTCGCGGACCGCCAGAAGGGGGGTGGGGCTCGTCATGGGTCCTCCGTGACGAGCCAGCACCGGCAGGATCCGCCGTGGGCGGGGGTCGAGACGACCGGCGCCTCGCGGGCACACCGATCCATCACCTCGGGGCATCGCGGGTGGAACCGGCATCCGGAGGGCCAGCGATTGGGTTGAGGAACCACTCCGGGAATGGGTGACAGTCGCACCCGGGGACCGGTGAGCGACGGGATGGACCCGAAGAGTCCGCGGGTATAGGGATGGCCCGGATTCGCAAAGACGGCGGCGGTGGTCCCCTCCTCGACGATCTGCCCGGCGTACATCACGGCGATGCGGTCGGCACGACCGGCCACGATGCCGAGGTCGTGGGTGATGAGGAGAATCCCCATGCCGCGGGATTCCCGAAGACGATCGAGCAACTCCAGGATCTGGGCCTGCACCGTGACATCGAGTGCCGTGGTGGGCTCATCGGCGAGAAGGAGATCGGGTTGGGCGGCGAGGGCGATGGCGATCATGACCCGCTGCCGCAGCCCGCCGCTCAGCTGGTGCGGGTAGGCGCGGTAGCGATCGGCAGGGTCGGGGATCCCCACCTCGTCGAATAGAGCAAGCACCCGTTCCCGGACCTGCTGCCGTCCCACTCTTTCGTGCGCGGTGATCGCTTCGGCCACCTGGGACCCGACGGTGAGGACCGGATTGAGACTGGTCATCGGATCCTGGAAAATCATCCCGATCCGTCCGCCCCGGATGGCCCGGAGGGCGGGGGCCTTCAGGGCGAGGATGTCCTCCCCGTCCAGACGGATCTCGCTGCCGGACAGGATCTCTCCCGGAGGAGGAAGGAGACGGAGGAGCGCCAGGCTGGTCAGGCTCTTTCCGCATCCCGACTCGCCGACCAGGGCCAGGGTTTCCCCGCGCGCGATGTCGAAGGAAACCCCGTCCACCGGGGTCACCAGCGTACCGCCCAGGTGAAACCCCACTCGCAGGTTGCGCACCGTAAGCATCTATGCGCTCCTGGGGTCGAAGGCGGCGCGGAGGGCGTCGCCCACCAGGTTGACGGCCAGCACGGTGATCACGATGGCAAGACCCGGAAAGAGGGAGGCCCAGGGGGCGGTGAGGAGCACGGGGCGGGCATCGAGGATCATCCCTCCCCACGACGGAGTCGGGGGCTGTACGCCGACCCCGAGAAAGGAGAGGCCGGCCTCGAGGAGGATCACCTCTCCCACCCCCAGAGTGGCCGCCACGAGAAGAGGCCCCGTGGTGTTGGGCAGCAGGTGTCGGGTGATGAGGCGCCAGGAACCGGCCCCCAGGGCGCGTGCCGCGGTGATGTGGCCGGCGCCCCGGAGGCGGAGCACCTCGCCGCGCACCAGCCGGCTGGTGCCGAACCATCCCGTGGCGCCGATGACGAGGATGAGGGCGCCGAGGGGAATGCGCTCCCAGGCGAGCGTGAGGAGGAGAAGGGCGAAGAGCCGGGGAATGGCCATCGCACCGTCCACCGTCCGCATGAGAATGGTATCGGTGAGCCCTCCGACATGCCCCGCCACGAGGCCAACCAGGGCGCCGGTGGTGAGAGCGATGATTACCCCGAGCCCGGCGACGCTCAGACTCACCCGGGCCCCGGCCACCACGCGCGCGAGGATGTCCCGGCTCAAGGGGTCGGTCCCGAACGGGTGCGCCAGCGCGGGAGGAGTGGCCCCGGCGATGGGATCGGGCGTGGCCAGGGGATCGGGAAGCAGGGGAGGGGCCAGGATGGCGGTTGCCACCAGAAGCCCCAGGATCAGGAGCCCCGCCCGACCACTCGGGCTCCGCCAGGCGGTTCGAATGGTATCGAGGATCGCGCCGGTCATGCGGTGCGGGTCCGGGGATCGAGGAGGAGATGCCCGAGATCGGCAAGGAGGTTGCCGGTAAGCACCAGTGCGGCGGCGAGCATGGCGGTTCCCTGCAGCAACGGATAATCCCGTCCCAGAATCGCTTCGGCCGCAAGGGACCCGATTCCCGGCCAGTTGAAGATCGCCTCGACAAAGACCGAGCCCGTCACCAGAAAGGGGAGCCAGAGCCCGAGGAGGGTGAGGAGCGGGAAGAGAGCGTTGCGCCAGGCATGACGCCAGCGGACCCGGGTGGCGGAGAGCCCCCGGGCGGAGGCGGCCCGCACGAAATCGAGTCGCATCACCTCCAGCATCGCGGTGCGCTGGTACCGCATGGTGGTGGCGAGACTGACGATGCTGAGGGTCAGGGCGGGAAGGATGAGGTGCCGGCCGATGTCCGCTGTTCTCTCCCACCACGGCGCCTCGGCGCTCAGCAGGGGGTCGGTCATCTGCGCGGCGGGAAGGAGATCCCACTGGAGGCTCACCAGGGCCACCAGCATCAGGGCGAGCCAGAAGCTGGGGAGGGAATATCCGGTCAGGGAGAGGCGGGTGAGCCACCGGTCGAGCCGGGATCCGCGGTGCGTGGCCTGCAGCACCCCGAGCCAGATGCCGAGCGTGAAATTGAGCACCAGCACGACGCCCCCGAGCAACAGGGAGGGGCCGAGCCGCTCGCGCAGGAGGGTCGACACCCGGTCGGGGTAGTGTTCGATGGAGACGCCCAGATTGCCCGAGGGGAGCCCCGTCATGAACGTCAGGAACTGGCGGCCCAGGGGCTGATCCAGGCCGAAGCGGGCCCGGAGCACCGCCATCTCGTCGGCTGACATCTGCTGTTGGTCCACCAGCCGACTCAGGGGATCACCCGGTGCGAGCCTCATGAGAAGAAAGAGCAGGATCGTCACCACCAGGAAAGTGGCCGCCGCATGCGTCAGGCGCCGGACGAGCCACCGTGTCACCGGCGGTCCTGGTCGCGATCGCGGGAAAGCTGGCGGCCCGGGCGGACCGACCAACGCCAGATGTCGGACCAGTAGCTCGTGGGGGGGATCCGGGTGCGCTGAAACCGTTGGTGCATGACCATGGCATTGGTGAGGGCGTACACGAAGACGGCGGGCGCGTCGTCCACGATCTGGCGCACCACGCGCTGCCACTCGGCGGCTCCCGGTTCCGGCATCGCCGCGGTGCGGGCAATCAGGGAGTCGAGCGCGGGGTTGCAGTAGCCGCCCACGTTGGCTCCGCCGATGGCCGCGCACGAGAACCCCTGATTCAGGGTCATCGGCGACGGGTCGAAGGCGCCCTGGGAAAAATCCACCTCGAACTCCCCGCGATTCCGCCGCTCCGCCCAGACCGGTCCATCGAGACGCACCAGGTCGAGGCGCACACCCACGGCGCGCCATTGTGACTGGATCAGGGGCGCCATGGCACCACGGATCACATTGGTGCCCGGAAAGTTGAGGCGGAGCACAAGAGGAACTCCGTTCCGGTCGACGATCCCGTCTCCATCGGTATCTCTCCACCCCCGCTCGGAGAGAATGCGGCGGGCCGCCGAGGGGTCGAACGGGGTCCCGCGGGCGGTGGCATCGCGGAACCAGTGCAACTGGGCCACCGGACCCTCGGGCACCGTCCCGAAGTTCCCCAAGGCCGCGCGGACCAGGGTCTCGCGGTCGGTGGCGAGGGCAAGGGCTCGCCGGACCTCGCGGTCCCCCAGAATGGGGTGAGGCCGGGAGGGATCACCGGGGGCCTTCAGGTTGAAGAGCAGGTAGCCGATCGAGAAGGTGGGGACGGGGACCACCTCCAGGCCGGCCCGCTGGCGGATCCGCGGTACCGCCGAGGCGGCGATGTTCTGCAGGGCGTCTCCCGTGCCGTCGAGAAGAAGATTGAGCTGGGCGTCGGGGTCGCGGGCGAGCAGGAAGACCACTCTCCTGATCTTCGGTTCCCCGAGAAAGAACTCCGGCACCGCGGCCAGTTCGAGCAGGCGCCCCGGATCGCGACGGACCCACCGGTAGGGACCGCTTCCCACCGGTGCGCGGGCGAAGGCCGAGGAGGAGAGGGCGGAGTGAGGGATGCTGGCCAGCAGGTGCGCCGGAAGGATCTGAACGTGCTGGATCAGATCGTAGACCTGCTCCCCGTAGGCCCGGTCGAAGGTGAAGACCACGCGTTGGATGCCCTCAGTTCGGACCTCCTTCACATGGCGCAGCGCCTGGGCCACCTGGGGGGACACGGTGGGATCGCGGAACCGGCCGAAACTGAACGTCACGTCGCGGGAGGTGACGGGCGTTCCATCGTGCCATCGGGCCCGGGGGTCGAGGTCAAAGGCGACGGTAAGGGAGTCTCGCCGGGTCCAGGACCGGGCGAGCCGGGGTTCGAATCCGGTGTCGCCGCGGGTGGTGAGAGCGGGCCCGAGTTCGGCGAGCCGGAGAAAGAGCAGATCGGCCACGTCGCGGTTGGCGGTGCCGGAAATCAGGGTGGGGATGGGCAGAGATCCCTCCTGGCCGACCACGATGACCATCGTCCCCTGCTCCCCGGGAACCTGCCCGTTCAGGGTGGCGGTGGTCAGGAGACTCAGGACGAGGGCGCGGGTCACGAACGGTGGCATGGCGCAGACGGTGTTGAGGGATCCCTCCAAGATACGTGAAAGGCCCGCGGTGCGCGACCCGGGCCCACGGGATTGGGTAAGGCGGGAAGGAATCACCACAGAGAACACGGAGGTCACAGAGGGTCTCCGTGTGATGTCCAGTGCTCCGTGTCTCGCGCGCCGAGGTTCGGATGTTTTGTGGGGGGGGGGCCATCCTGTCGACGCCCGCCAACCGAGACGAGGAGCGTGTCGCGGATACCGTCAACCCTCTGCGTCCTCTGTGTTCTCTGTGGTTGAATCGGGGAGGGGAGGCGCGGGGCGCCGACCGGAAGCTGCGCGCGGTGGGACTCGCCCCGGCCCGGGTGCGGTCGGCGCGTACGGGTCGGATCATGCCCGGCGCGACGCCCTCCCGAGGATCGCCACCTCGCGGGCGGAGCCGCGGCTCGGGTACTGTCCCCGGGGAGCCGAGTTGGTCATCATCGGCGACACCCCCGCACGGACAAACCGGGTTCATCGTCCCCAGGTCCACGCCGGGTCGGAAAACCGGGAGAGGCGCCGGGTGGCATCCCGGAGGACAGGAGCGGGGTCGAGCGGCCGCCATCGTCCGGGCCAGGTCCGCGGGGCGGTCTCGGCGATGGCGGTGGCCATGAGTTCCCAGGTGTCCTCCGGTTGATCGGTTGGCCCGGCCTGGACTCTCTCGGCTCGGAGTGATTCCAGGGTGGCAGGGTTCGGAGGGGGGAGGCAGCCGGGAGTCGATCCGTCTCCGGCCGCGAGTTCGCGCACCAGCGTCTGGTCGTCGTGCAGGAGGAGAGAGCCATGCTGGAGCAGTGCAGTGCGGGTGCGAACCTGGGCACTCCCGATGAGCTTCCTTCCCCTCACCAGCACTTCGCCCCCCACGGCCGCATCGAAACAGGGACCTGCCGCGACTCCGGGAACCGGTCCCCCTGTTGGCGCGAGGGTGGCGGCGATGCCCACCGACCGGAGGGACTCCGCGAGCATGGAGTGAATCTCCTGATAGGCCGACCGGAGCGACCCGAAGCGCTCCAGCGGGCTGGCGAGCGAGTAGGTCAGTTCCCCGTGGTGGTACACGGCGCGGCCTCCGGTCGGGCGCCGAACGCAGGGAAGCTCCAAGGCGGCGATCCGGGCCCGGTCGTACCGGCGGGTGGCCGGTTCATGGGCCCCGAAGGAGAGGCAGGGGGGATCCCAGGCGTAGAGCCGAAGCACGGCCATGCCCGCATCCCCCGCGCGTTCCAGCAGGGTCTGGTCGATCGCCATGTTGTCCGGGCCCGCGCGGGGCCCGTCCCGCCAGAGCCACCACTCAGGCGTAGGCATCCACCGGCGGGCAGATGCAGACCAGGTTCCGGTCGCCGAAGGCATCATCGATCCGGGTGACGGTCGGCCACGATTTGTAGACCCGGGTGTCGGGCGCGGGAAACGCCGCCTGCTCCCGGGGGTAGGGGCGGTCCCACGCGTCTCCCGCCACCAGATGCAGCGGATGCGGGGCGTGGGTCAGCACGTTGTTCCCGCGCTCGGCCCGGCCCTCCTCGATGTCCCGGATCTCGGTCCGGATGCCGATCATCGCGTCGCAGAATCGGTCGAGTTCCTCCTTCGACTCGCTCTCGGTCGGCTCGATCATGAGGGTTCCGGCCACCGGGAAGGAGACCGTGGGGGGGTGGAACCCGTAATCCATGAGGCGCTTGGCCACGTCGCCGACCTCGATGCCGGCCGTGGCCTTGAAGGGGCGGACGTCGAGGATGCACTCGTGCGCAATGAGGCCGTGGGCCCCACTGTACACCAGGGGGAAGTGATCCCGCAGGCGGAAGGCGATGTAGTTGGCGTTCAGGATGGC
Organism: Gemmatimonadales bacterium; assembly: GCA_039794085.1. GTDB lineage: Bacteria > Gemmatimonadota > Gemmatimonadetes > Gemmatimonadales > GWC2-71-9 > OFTM291. Next base: position 54,175 of record JBDIWC010000015.1, on the reverse strand, counting down.
AACCCGAGTGGCCTCGGTGAGTCCCTCGCCGCCCATCATGGCGATGTAGGCCCAGGAGATGGGGAGGATGGAGGCACTTCCCGCCGGGGCCGCGGACACGGGGCCCGCCGACGCGGCACCGGGTGCAGCGTCGAGCGGCGAGGTGGGAAGGTGAGGCACCAGGTGTGCGGCCACACCGATCGGTCCCATGCCGGGGCCGCCCCCGCCGTGGGGGATGCAGAAGGTCTTGTGGAGGTTAAGGTGGCAGACGTCGGCGCCGATGTCTCCCGGGCGGCAGAGGCCCACCTGGGCGTTCATGTTGGCCCCGTCCATGTAGACCTGGCCGCCCTGTGCGTGGACGATCTTGCACACCTCGCGGATCCCCGCCTCGAACACGCCATGCGTGGAGGGATAGGTCACCATCAGGGCCCCGAGGCGGTCGCGGTGCTCCTCCGCCCGGGCCCGGAGATCGGCGAGATCGATGTTGCCGCTGGCGTCCGTGCGCACCACCACCACCTGGAACCCGGCCATGACGGCACTCGCCGGGTTGGTTCCGTGCGCGGATTGCGGAATGAGGCACACGGTCCGGTGTCCCTCGTTCCGGGACCGGTGCCAGGCCCGGATCACCAGCAGCCCGGTGAACTCTCCCTGCGAGCCGGCGTTGGGTTGGAGGGAGATCCCTGCGAATCCGGTGATTTCAGCGAGGGCTGCCTCCAGGCGGGCAAAGAGCTCCCGGTATCCCTCGGCCTGGTCCGCCGGGGCATAGGGGTGCAGGGCTCCGAACTCCCGCCAGGTCACGGGGATCATCTCGGTCGTGGCGTTCAGCTTCATGGTGCACGATCCGAGCGGGATCATCGCCGAGGTGAGAGAGAGATCGCGGGTTTCGAGGCGATGGAGGTACCGCAGCAGTTCGGTTTCGCTCCGGTAGCGATGGAACACCGGATGGGTGAGGAATGGGCTGGTGCGCTGAAACGCCGCGGGAATACCGGGAAGGGGGCCGGTCGTGGGGACTGTGGCCCCGAGCGCAAAGACGTGAAGGAGGTCCTCCACGTCCTGGTCGGTGGTCGTTTCGTCGAGGGTCACGCCGATCGCATCGGGCCCGAGAGCCCGGAGGTTGATCTCCGCGTCCCGGGCGGCCGCATGGACCTGACGGATCCTCTCCGCATCGCCCTCGACGGCGAGGGTGTCGAAGAAGGCCCGGTGCCGGAGCGTCCACCCCAGTGCCTTGAGCCCCCCGGCCAGCGTCCCGGTGCGCCGGTGCACCTCTCCCGCGATGGCGCGTAGCCCGTCGGGCCCGTGCCAGACCGCGTACATGCCCGCCATGACGGCGAGAAGCACCTGCGCGGTGCACACGTTGCTGGTGGCCTTCTCCCGGCGAATGTGCTGCTCCCGGGTCTGCAGGGCCATGCGGAGCGCGGGGCGTCCCTCACGATCCTTTGACACCCCGATCAGGCGACCGGGCATGTGTCTCTTCCAGCCATCCTTCGTGGCGAAGCAGGCGGCATGGGGCCCGCCGAAGCCCAGGGGTACGCCGAAACGCTGGGTGCTGCCCACCACAATATCGGCGCCCCACGTGCCGGGGGGCTCCAGGAGCACCAGGGAGAGGAGGTCCACCGCCACGGTGATGAGCGCTCCGTTCCCGTGGGCCTTCTCCGTGAGCCCGCGGTAATCGTGAATCCCGCCATCGGTGGCCGGGTACTGGAGCAACGCCCCGATGACGCCTTCGCCGAAGGTCATCGCCTCGGGTGGGGTCACCTCGACCCGCACTCCACGGGCCTCGGCCCGGGTGGTGAGGACCGCGATCGTCTGCGGATGGCACCCCGCATCCACCAGGTAGCGGGGCGCGTCGGTGGTCCGCGCCACGGCCAGGGTCATGCTCATCGCCTCCGCCGCCGCCGTGGCCTCATCGAGGAGGGAGGCGTTGGCGATCGGGAGTCCGGTCAGGTCGGACACCATGGTCTGGAAGTTCAGCAGGGCTTCGAGACGACCCTGGGAAATTTCCGGCTGATAGGGCGTGTAGGCCGTGTACCAGCCGGGGTTCTCGAGAATGTTGCGGAGGATCACCGTCGGGGTGTGACAGCCGGCGTACCCCTGGCCCAGGAAGGAGCGGAACACCCGGTTCCGGGAGGCGATGCGGCGGAGATCGGCGAGAACCTCCACCTCCGACTGGGGACCCGGGAGGGCAAGCGGGGACGTCATGCGGATGTCGCTCGGCACGATGGCGTCGATCAACGCATCCAGCGAGGGGTACCCCATGGTGTGCAGCATCGCCTCGATGTCGCCGGGGCGGGGGCCGAGGTGCCGGTCAAGAAAGCCGGCGGGCGTGGTGGTGGAGGAGGGGGAGACGAGGGTACCGGGTGTGGTCATGATGAGGTCTTCCGTGAAAACGAAACATGCCCCGGCGGCGAGACCACCCGGGGCATGCGGAACATGGCGAGATGCTCGGGAGACGGGGTGATCAGGCGCCGATGTGTGCCCGGTACGCCGCGGCGTCGAGCAGGCCCGAGGCGTCGGCGGGGTTGTCGGCACGGAGCCGGATCATCCAGCCGGCGCCGTAAGGGTCCTTGTTGATGACCGCCGGATCGGCATCGAGTGCGTCATTGATGGCCACGATCTCCCCGGCCACGGGACAGTAGAGATCGGAGACGGCCTTGACCGCCTCGACAGTCCCGAAGGAACCGTTCGCGGCGAAGGTGTCGCCCACGGCGGGCAGGTTGACGAACACGATATCGCCAAGTTCGCCCTGGGCAAAGTCGGTAATGCCGACCTCGAAGACACCGGCGTCGCCCGTGGGGCGGAGATACTCGTGCTCGGCGGTGTAGGTCAGATCGTCGGGAATGTTCGCCACCAAACGCCTCCAGATGAGTTGCGCTTGAGGATAGGTGGGCGGGAACGCCGGGTCAAGCGGTGGCCCCGGCTTCGCGGAGGAGGGTGTCCCAGACGGCGCGGGCCCGGTGCCGCAGAGCGTCCCGGTCAGAGTCGTTGTCGATCACGAAGTCGCAGGCCGCGCGCGTCGTGGCGGCGGGCCGCTGGGTTGCCATCAGGCGGTCGGCCGCCTCGGGGGAGAGGAGGCGCTCCGCGACGAGCCGGGCCCGTCGCACCTCGGGAGGTGCATCCACCATCACCACGCGATCGAAGCGGTGCTCCTGTCCCGTTTCGAAAAGGAGAGGGATCTCCGTCACCACGATCGCATTGCCCCGTCGGCGGGCCTCCGCCATTCGCGCGGCGGTGACCTGTCGCACCGCCGGATGCACCAACGCTTCGAGAGCGGCGCGGTCGGCGGCGGAGTCGAGAACCCGGTGCCGGAGAATCTCCCGCCGGAGGGCTCCCGTGGCGTCAAGGATGCCGGGGCCGAAGTGGGCGACGATCGCCGCGTGCACGTCCGTTCCCGGCTCCTGCAGCTCCCGGACGATGGCGTCGGCGTCGAGGAGAGTCGCACCCCACTCGGTGAACCAGCGGGCCACCGTGGACTTGCCCGCGGCGGCATTCCCGGTGAGCGCGACGGAGAGCATGGAGGGGGTCGACCGCGGAGGACGGCTCAGAGGAGCGCGGTCTGGTCCTCATCGCGACGGGGCACCCGATGGCAGTGCCGGCAACGGGCTTCGTAGCTCTCGCTGCCCCCGACCAGGATCGTCGGGCTGTCGTACCGCGCCGGCCGGCCGTCCACCAACCGCTGGTTCCGCGAGGCCGGCTGTCCGCAGACCAGGCAGATGGCGTTCAGTTTGTCCACGCTGTCCGCGATGGCCATGAGAGTGCCCATCGCGCCGAACGGCTCGCCCCGGAAGTCGGTGTCGGTCCCGGCCAGAAGAACCCGCACTCCTCGGTGGGCCAGCTCGGTGGCCACCTCCACGATGCCGGCATCGAGGAACTGGGCCTCGTCCACTCCGAGCACCTCCGTCTCGGCCAGGACCAGCCGCATGATGTCGGCGGCGGATTGCACCGGGAGCGCCGCGATGGCGGTGCCGTTGTGACTCGCCACATGGTGCAGGCCGGTGTAGCGCTCGTCGAGGTGTGACTTGAAAACCTGAACCCGTTGACGTGCGATGACCGCCCGCCGGACGCGTCGGATGAGCTCCTCGCTCTTGCCGCTGAACATCACGCCGGCAATGACTTCGATGGACCCGGGCCGGGCGCGGAGATGCATGGGGAGGGACTCGTTCTGGGGGTTCTCAGGAATCGAGTCTAGCGGCCCGGTTGCCGGGGGTCAAGGCAAGAAACCCGAAAGATCTTGCGGTTTTTCCCGCCTGACCCCCATATTGTGGCCGGTACGCGCCATCTTCGGGGCGCGGCAGTCCCCCAGTCACATCCACCAGAGGAGAGGGGCATGAACAAACAGGAGCTGGTCGAAGCGGTCGCGAAGAAGCTGGAGACCTCGAAGGCGCAGGCGGGCGAGATCATCGACGCCTTCTTCGCCACCACCGGCATCATCGCAGGTGAACTCAAGAAGGGCGGCAAGATCCAGATTACGGGCTTCGGAAACTTCGAGACCCGCAAGCGGGCCGCGCGCGAAGGCCGCAACCCGCGCACCGGCAAGGCCATCAAGATCAAGGCGTCCGTGGTTCCGGCCTTCCGTCCGGGCAAGGGCCTCAAGGACCTGGTGAACAAGGCCAAGAAGTAGGACACACCCGGGGCAACCCGGCCAATCGCTGTTCTACGGGCCGCCCCGCTGGGCGGCCCGTTAGCGTTTGGGACCCCGGTCCCGCGATCCCGGCCCGGTCGGCCCGGCGGAACGGCGCGGGGGTCCCGCCCCCCGGTCGAGCCGGGCCACCAGCCGCCGCTTCCGGATGCTCTTGCCGGTGATCCGGTCCGCCAGGCCGACGGCGTCCCCCGCGAACTCGATCAGACTGAAAGTGTCCCGCAGCTCGATGCGGCCGATGGACGACCGCTCCACGCCGAGTTCCCGGGTGAGCAGACCGACGATGTCATTGGCGGTCACCTCGTCCTTGCGTCCCGCTCCAATCCAGATTCGCTGGTCCTCCGATCCGCTGCGGCTCGCAGGCCGTGCCGGGGACGCCGAAGTGGGCGAGGAGATCGGAGGCGCGGCTGCGGAGCGCCGGCCAGCCACCGCGAGGGCGGCGGCCACGCGCGGGGCACCGTACTGCTCGAAGAGGGGAGCGAGTTCCAGCAGGGTGGGTTCCAGGTCCGTGGTCTGCAGGATCTGCCGGAGTTCGGCTCGCCGGCCGTGCGCCGACTGCAGGGCGGCGGACACGTCGGTGCCGGCGTCGAGTGGGGTCGCGGACGGGGCGAGTCGCCGGCTCCACCCTTCGGTGCCCGGGGGACTCAGGAGCACGATCCGGCCCGCCGGGGCCCACCATCCCAGTTGCTCACGCGTCGGAAGATCGAATCCGATGACCAGATCGGTCGGGCCCGGCTCGTCGTCACCCACGATGATCCGGCTGGCATGGGCGGGATCGGTCCCGGGTGACAGGAGCCCTCCCGCCGTCAACACCGCATGCAGGGCGGCGTGGTGGGTGGTGTCCGCCGTCCAGATCACGGCCGTGGAGGGGTCTGTGATTTCGAGGAGATGGGCACACGCTCTGATCCGGTCCCCCCACGGCACCGAGGCCAGTTGGGCGGCGGGGAGCGTCGACTCCGCGCCGGTCACCGGATCGTTTCCGATGGTGGCGGCTCGATGGAAGTACCGGGTCGCGAGGTCCGCCGCGGAGGCCGACGCGGTGGTGATCATGGTGCGTGAGGCGGCCTCGGGCAACTCCTGCAGGAGCGGTGGCAGGAGCGTCTCGTGATCCCACTGTTCGGGCCAGACCAGAACGAGGGCGCCAAGGGTCGCGGGATCGAGCGCCGACTCCGCGTGGAGCTGGAGAGCGGTGGTGGCGGTGGTGACGAGAAGCTGGGGACCGGGGATCCGGGCGAGACGACGGCCTCGTCCGGAGGCCGAGCGGATCACCGACCAGTGCGTGGGGGTGCCGGAGCAGAGCGTGCCGAGGAGAGGGGACCAGGCGTCGAGGGATGCGTCGGGAACCAGCATCAGCCCGCGGGTCTCCGTGTGACGGAGCCAGGCGGCCACGCCGGCCAGGGCCGGGGCGGCACCACCCGGAGCGGGGGGTGTCAGGACCACGAGCGGCTTCCCGCGAGCGGCAACGGGGGTTGTCTGGCGCACGGCGGGGAGAGAGAGCGGCCATCCCGACGCGACGAGCGCCGCGCCTTCCTCAGGCGCGAGATGCAGTTCCACACAGTCCGACACGGGCCCCTCGATTCTCAAACAGCGTGTTCACGTTCCGACGATGGGCGGAAAAGTAGCGCGGGCCCCTTCAAACTTCAAACTTCAAACTTCGAACTTCCCCGCATTGACTTCCGGCGGGTGGCTCGAAAGGTTTCGGGGTTCCTTCCCTCTCACCACTGTCGCCTTGACCGGGGAGATTGATGCCCGACGCACTGTCCCAGAATCTGGCCTACCTCGTCTCCTCGACCACCATCGCCCTGAGCCGCGAGGCGCGCCGGCGGAAGGACGCGGGGGAGGACATCATCGACCTCGGCGTGGGGGAACCCGACTTCGATACCCCGGGCCCCGTGGTCCAGGCCGCGATCCAGGCCATCCAGAAGGGCCACACCCGCTACCCGCCCAACCTCGGCATCGATCCCCTGCGACACGCGGTGGCCCGGAACCTCTCCCGGCTTTCCGGCGGACGGCCGGTCGACCCCGCGCGCGTCATGATCAGCTCCGGGTCGAAGCAGTCCCTCTTCAATGCCTGCTTCTCCCTCTTCGGACCGAAGGACCGGGTCCTGATCCCCTCGCCCGCGTGGGTGTCCTATCCGCAGATTGTGCGCCTGGCCCGGGCCGAGCCCGTCCCCGTGCCCGGCGACCCGGAATGGGGCCTCAAGGTGGGAGTGGCCGACCTGGAGCGAAAGACGGATCGCCTGGTGCGCGGCCTCATCCTCTGTTCTCCGAACAATCCGACCGGGTCGGTGTACACCCTGAGCGAACTCAAGGCCATCGCCACCTGGGCGGCGACGCACGGGATCTGGATCATCGCGGACGAGATCTATCGGCGGATCTACTTCGGATCCGGAGCCGCCCCGTCCCTGCTCGATCTTCCCGACGAGCTGCTGGAGCGCGTCGTGGTGATCACCGGGGCGAGCAAGGCCTATGCGATGACGGGCTGGCGGATCGGAGCCGCGTGGGCGCCCCCGGACCTGGTGAAGGCCATGGATGCCCTGCAGTCCCACACCACCACGGGGGCCAACCATCCCGCCCAGTGGGCCGCGGCCACCGCCTTCGCCGACGACAAGGTGGAACGCGAGGTCCAGCGGATGACCGAGGCCTTCCACCGCCGGCGCGACCTGATCGTCGAGCGGTTCCGGCGCGAGGCACCGGGAATCGAGTTCGTGGAGCCTCACGGCGCCTTCTACCTCTTCTTCCGGGTCGATGGCGTGGGAGACGGAATGACCGGACAGACCTTCTGTCAGCGCCTGCTGGAGGAAGCCGGGGTCAGTACCGTCCCGGGCGACGCCTTCGGGGACGACCGCTGGGTCCGCCTCAGCTTCGCGGTGTCCGAGGCCGAGCTGACCCGTGCCCTGGACCGGGTCATTCCCTTCCTGGCCCGGGCCGGTCTCCCCGTGCCCGGGGCCTGAGGCCGGTGGGAGTGATCGCCCCGGCTGCGGAGCCCTCTCCGCCTGTCCTGGCTCGCCTGCGCCGGCAGCTCGCGGCCCGCGGCCTGGTCCCCGTTGCCGACGGGAGCGCCGGTGGCCTGGGCCGCGCGGAGGACGCCGCCGTCCGGCCCGCTCGCCTGGTGCACGACCCGGAACTGGTCTGGTATGAGTGTGGTTTCCCGGTTGTCTGTCCGGAAGATGTGGCCTTTCTCGATGGCATCCAGCGCCACCGGGTCGTGGCCTATGACGGCCCGCTTCCGCTGGTGATCGGCACGGCGGCCGCCGCGGTGCTTCGCCGGGAGGGGAGGATCCTGCGGGCGGCGGAGGTCCGCGTTCGGCGGCTCGCCATTGCCCGGGAAGCGGTCCTCGCCGCGGCGGGAACGGCTCTCGACGGGTTCGACCGAATCACGCTGGACGCCGAGGAGATCCCCCATGCCGCCCGGGATCTCGACCGGGCCCGGGCGGTTCTCGACCAGCATCGCGGAACTCTGGAGGTGGAGGTGGGAGACGCGTTCCGGCGACGGCACCGGGACTGGATGGTGGTGGACGGTTCCCTCGCCGAAAGCCCCGCCTGGGCCGCGGATGGACGGATGATCGGTGTCGCCAAGAGTCACGCGACGCTTCCGTTCGAGGGCCCCGCGCTGCACCGGTACCTCGCGCTACCGGTGGGACACCGCACCTCGATCTTCCAGCCGGCGTCGCGCCGGGTGGCCCCGGTCTGGTCCTGGGGGTTGCGGCTCCGGGCCTGGGAAGGGCGGGACCCGTTCCATGGGCTGGTGCGGATCGAGGCGGCGCCCGGAGAGGAGACGGCCCGCAGGGTAGATGAAATATCACGCTGGATTCTTGCGGAACGCGCCCCCCTGAGCACGCCGGATCGCCGGTGGGATCGTCAGCTCTACGGCATGCGGGCGGTGGAGCGTTACCTGGAATCCCGCGGACACACTCCATGACCATGCCGGAATCCCCTCCGGGAGCGGTCTCCCCGCCGATCGGCCAGGTGGTGGCCACCGAACTCCGGCCCAGTACGCCCCACCAGTTCTTCTTCTGGACCGCGACCACCTCCCCCGTGGGGATCGGGGCCATCGTGCGGGCCGAGAGCGGGGGCCGCACGGTGTACGGCGTTGTCACCGACGGATTTGCCTGGTCCGATCTTCCCACTGCACTCGACGCGGTCATCGCGGCGGAGGGTGACCCGGCGGGACCGGACGCCCCGACCGCCCGGAGCGAGATCCGGCTCTATGCCGCCGCCGTCCTCCGGCAGGAGCCCGAGGAGCCGCTGCAGCCCGTCCCCCTCGGCGCCGTGTACCTCGCCTCGGACACCGACGTGATGGTGTCCCTCCGCATGGATGCCTATGCCACGGGCGACGCCTCGACCGGCATCCCGGTCGGGCTCTACGCCGCCGGAGGGATCGAGGCTCCCGTCTACCTCGATGCGGAGTTCCTCCTCGGCCCCGAGGCCGCCCATCTGAACATCACCGGCGTGAGCGGCCTCGCCACCAAGACCAGCGCGGTCGAGTTCCTCCTCACCAGCATCTTCCAGACCTTCCCCGCCGCCAAGGGCTCCGTCGCCGCCCTCTGCTTCAACGTGAAGGGCCCCGACCTCTGCTTCCTCGACCAGCCGGGGCCCCTCACCGATGCCGACCGGCGCATTTACGACCGGCTCGGGCTCTCCCCGGTCCCCCTGGCCGATTTCCGCTGTTATGCCCCGTACAAGGCCGATGGGGTCAATCTCAATACCCTGCGTACCCACGAGGCCCTGGCCTCCCGCACCGAGCCCCTGGTCTGGGGACTGCGGGAGGTGCTCGATTACGCCGAAGTGCTGATGAACCGGGATGACATCGATGCCAAGGCCGACGCCTTCATCAATTTCCTGGCCGAGCGCGTGGTGGGTCACGAGTACCGGGACGACGCCCTCCGCGAGGCGCCGTTCCGGGTCCAGAGCTTCGCCGATCTCGAGGTCTTCTTCCGCGCCATCTTCGACTGGATGGAGGCGCTCGGGCGCGGAGGCGAGGTCTGGCGTACCCATCACATCGCCACCATCCGCAAGGTGCGGAACCGGCTGGGCAACATCAGCACCCGCGCCAAGGGCCTCGTCACCGATGATGGCGAAGTGAACGATCTTCCCTGGGGGGCGTTCACGGACCGGGCGGCCTACACCGTCGACGTGGCGGGTCTCGACCCCCTGGCCCAGGATCTGGTCTTTGCCCGCGTGGTGTCGAAGCTGCGGGAGCATCTGGAGCGACGGACATTGGGCGTGGACCATGTCATCGTCTTCGTTGACGAGCTCAACAAGTATGCTCCCGGCGATGGCCCCGACACCTACGTGCGCAAGATGCTCCTCGATCTCTCCGAACGGGGGCGGTATCTTGGTCTCGTGCTCTTCTCCGCGCAGCAGTTTCGCTCTCAGGTGCATCGCCGGGTGGTGGGAAACGCGGGCACGGCGCTCTATGGGCGCATGGACGCCGATGAGCTGGCGATGGCCGGCTACGGAACCCTCTCCCTCGCCACCAAGGCGAAGCTGGCGGCCTTGCCCAAGGGTGAGCTCATGATCCGTCACCCCCACTTCACGCAGCCCGTCTTCGTCCGGTTCCCCCGTCCCGCCATGCTCTCCGGCCGGGAGGGAGTGGATCGGTTTCCTCCCGCCGCCGAGCTCCCCTTTGCCGACGCCATCGCGGCCGGGCTTCGCTCCCTTGACCCGGCGATCCGGACCGACCGGGTCCGCGACGTCGTGGAGGGACACCGGCCGGAGGACGTGCGGGCGGCGCTTCATTCCACCCGGAGGCACCGGCCCGAGGATCCTCTGGCCTGGTTCATCGGATGCCTCGGAACCCATGTGGTCCCCGAGGCCCGGGCTCCCCGGCGCGGAGTCCGCCCGATCCGGTCCGACCCCGATCCCTATGCCTCCTGATCGAGCCCCCTTCGCGCTGGTGTCGCGTGCGTCTCGCGCATTTCGCTGATACGCACCTCGGCTACCGGCAGTACTACCGGCAGACCGCATCGGGGTTGAACCAGCGGGAGGCCGATGTCGCCACGGCCTTCCGGGCGGTCGTGGACGCTCTGCTTGAGGTGCGGCCTGACGTGGTCGTGGTGGCGGGAGATCTCTTCCACACCGTGCGTCCCCCGAACGCGGCGATTGTGTTCGCCTTTCAGCAGATGCAACGGCTTCGCGAGGCGCTTCCCGAGGCGGCGATCATCCTGCTGGCCGGAAACCACGACACGCCGCGGTCCGTCGAAACCGGCACCATCTTCCGACTGTTCGAAGCCGCCGGCATTGATGTGGCCACCGACGAGGCGAGGCGGCTCGTCTACCCCCATCTCGATCTGGAGGTGCTGGCGGTGCCGCATCAGGCCCTGATGGGACCGGAGCGGCCCGTGCTGGCTCCCGGGTCGTCCGCCCGGTATCAGGTGCTTGCGCTCCACGGGGAGATCGAAGGGACCTATCCCACGGACCGCTCCCCGGCCGACCCCGGTGCCGGTGTACTGAAGGCCTCCGACCTCGGAGCCGAGGCGTGGCACTACGTGGCCCTCGGCCACTACCACGTGATGCATCAGGTGGCCGGGCGGATCTGGTATTCGGGGGCCCTCGACTATGTGACCACGAACCCCTGGGGCGAGCGGCGGGACGAGACGGCGCGCCACCTCCCGGGGAAAGGGTGGATTCTGGTTGATCTGGAGACCGGAGACGTCACGCCGCAGTTCCTCACCCCGGTCCGGCGGGTGCATGACCTCCCCGTCATCGATGCCACCGATCGCACCCCCGCCGAAGTGGACCTTCTCCTTCGCGCGCAGGTGGAGGGGCTGCCGAATGGGGGAGCGGATGATCTCGTGCGCCAGGTGGTGGAGGGGATCCCCCGGCATGTGGCCCGGGATCTCGACCACGCCTTCATTCGCCAGGCCAAGGCCCGGGCCCTTCACTACCGGCTCGACCTGCGCCGGCCGGTGCAACCCGGCCTGGTGGGAGTCGGTCCGGCGGGACGGCGCCAGGCCCTTCCCGAGCTCCTGGAGGAGTACCTGCGGCAGCGCCCCCTGCCGGCGGAACTCGATCGCGACACGGTTCTTGCGCGGGGCCTGGAACTCCTGGCCCGGGTGCAGGACGACCGGGAGGAGACCTGATGCGTCTCCATCGCCTCCAGTTGCGGAATTTCCGGCAGCACGAGGACACCGACCTGGAGTTTGGTCTGGGGGTCACCGGGATCATCGGTCCGAACGGCGTGGGGAAGAGCACGCTGTTGGAGGCGCTCGCGTGGGCGCTCTATGGGACGTCGGCCGCGCGCGGGACCCGGGACTCGATCCGGCGGCGCGGGGCTCCCGCCCGATCCCGCGTGGAGGTGGTGGCGGAGTTCGGGGTCGGGGCGCATGAGTATCGGGTGACGCGATCGTTGCACGGGGCGGAGCTCTATCAGGATGGAGCCCGCGAACCGGTCGCCAATTCCCTCGGGGCGGTCAGTGAGCGGGTCACCCGGCTTCTCGGCATGTCACGCGAGGAGTTCTTCAACACCTATTTCACGGGCCAGAAGGAGCTGGCCATCCTGTCGGCCACGCCGCCGGCCGAGCGGGCCCGGTTCCTGTCCCGGGTGATGGGGTATGAACGGCTCCGCCGGGCCCAGGACATTCTGCGGGAGGAGCGGGCCGGCCTGCGGGCGCGTCTGGAGGTGATCACCAGCACGATTCCCGACGCCGCCCAGCTCGACGCCGAGGAACGCGACGGCGCCGAGCGACTCGCCCAGGCGGAGTCCCGCCTGGCGGCGGCCCGAGCCGCCTTGGCCCAGGCCGAGGAAGCCCTGGCCCTGGCCCGCCCCCGGTGGGAGGAGCTGCAGGCCCTCCAGGAGCAGGTCCGTACTCTGGAAAGTGATCTCCGTGTGGCCGAACACCAGGTCGGTGACGCCCGGGCCCGCTGCTCGGCACTCGACCTCGAACTCGCGGAAGCGATCACGGCCCGGACCCGGTACGATGAACTCCGCCCGCAACTCGAGACCGTGCCGCCCCTGCGCGAGGAACTCCGCGAACTTGACCGCCGGGCCGCGGCGTACAATGCCCGGAATGCCGAGCGCGCGGAGCTCGAGATGCTGCGGGCCCACCAGGGGAAGCTCGAGGCCCGCCTGGAGGCGCTTCCGGCGGTGACCGCCCTGATCGAGGCGCGCGAGACCCTCGCGGCGCGCCGCCGCGAGGCTGCGGAGGCGACGGAGCGCGCCGCGCGTCTCCGGTCCACGTGGATCAGCGATCGGTCGGAAGCCATGACCCGTCGCCAGCAGTTGCTCGACCACTACAATGACATCAAGGACCAGCGCCAGCGCCTCCAGGAAGCGGGGCCGGAGGGGGCGTGTCCCACGTGCAACCGTCCCCTGGGCCGGGAGTATGCCGAGGTGCTGGCGGTGCTCGATCGTCAGATGGGCGAGGTCACCACCAATGGCCGGTACTTTGCCCAGCGCGTGGAGCAGCTCTCCCGCGAGCCGGCGGAACTGGAGACCGCGGAAACCGAACGCGCTCGCGTGGAGGCCGACGTGGCCCGGCTCCAGACCGACCTGGGACGGCTCGAACGCGCGGCGCAGGATCGCGAGACCACCACCCGGGAACGGGAGACGGTAATGGCTCGGATCGCCACCTTGGCCGTCGGCGCGGGCGCCGAGGAGATCGCCTACGACGCAGATGCCCATGCCGCGCTCCGGGGCCGGTTCGCGGAGCTCGAGCCGGTGGTGCTCCAAGCCGAGCGGCTGCGGGCGGCTTCCGAACGCGCCGAACGGCTCACTGCGGCGATGACGGAGGCGGAAGCCCGGTTGAGCACCCACGAGGCGGAGGAACGGACGTTGCGCGGACGGCTGGAGTCCTTGGGATGGAGTCCGGAGGTCTACGCGGCGGCCCGGGACCACGCGAGCGCGGCGGCGAAGGATCATCGCGAGGCGGAACTGGCCCGGACCCGGGCCGAGGGGGAGCGCCAGGCCGCCGCGACGGAGGTGGCCCGAGTGAGGGAGCGGCGCGTGGAGCGGGAGGAGCGGCTTCGGGAACGGGAGCGGGTGGCGTCGGAGCTGTTGCTCAACCAGGAGCTCGACCGGGCCCTGACCGACCTCCGCACCGACCTCAACGCGACCTTGCGCCCCGACCTCTCGGACATCGCGTCCACCTTCCTGCGCGACCTGACCGGAGGTCGCTACACCGACCTGGAACTGACCGAGGACTACGTCGCCACGATCATCGATGACGGGGTTCCCCTCGAGGTGATCTCCGGAGGGGAGGAGGATCTGGCGAATCTTGCCCTCCGGCTCGCCATCAGCCAGATGATCGCGGAACGGGCGGGGCAGCCCCTCTCCCTCCTCGTCCTGGACGAAGTCTTCGGGTCCCTCGATGAGGACCGGCGGGGTGCCGTGCTGGAACTGTTGCGGTCCCTGGCCGATCGGTTTCCCCAGGTCATTCTCATCACCCACATTGAGGGAGTGCGCGAGGGAGTGGACCGGGTCATCCGGATCTCGCATGATGTGTCGCGAGGGGTGTCCGCCGCCCGGGATGAACCCATCGGGGGGGTGGATCATGCCGCGGCGTAGCACGGCGCCCCCCGTGGTGGTCGGGCCCCGGGTCGCCCGCCCGGACGATATTCCGGCGCTCAACCAGCTCTTTGCCGAGGCCTTCACCGATCGCTACCGGCGGGATGGCCTGACCACCTTGAGGGTGCCATACCTCAACGAACCGGTCTGGCAGTATGCCTTCGCCACCGCCGGAGAGGGAGCTCTCCTCTGGCATGACGACCGGCGGCAGTTGCTGGCCTTCAATATGGTCCATCAGGCCGGGGTTGAAGGGTGGATGGGTCCCCTGGCGGTTCGTCCCGACGCCCAGGGCCATGGTATCGGAACCACCATCGTGGAGGAGGGGATCGCTCGGCTCCTGGCCGGGGGGGCCCGGGTGATCGGGTTGGAAACCATGCCGCGAACGGCGGAGAACATCGGGTTCTATGCGCGACTCGGGTTCGTTCCGCGCCCCCTCACCGTGACGCTCGCCGGAGACCTTGCCCGCATTCCCGGGCCGGTGGAGGGCTTCGGGGTGGATCCGGAGGCGGGGTGCTCAGAGGACGCGGCCTGCCTGGCTCTGGCGGATCGCCTCCTGCCCGGGGTGTCCTGGGAAGGGGAGATCCGGGAAACGCGAGCCCTGGGGTTGGGCGGGCTGTCGGTGGTTCGCCACGAGCCCGGGGGGGAGATAGCGGGATGGGCTCTCTGGCACTCCGTCCCCCTCGCGCAGGGGAGGGGCGTGGAGGAGGTGCGGATGCTCAAGGTGGCCGCGGACTCCGAGGCCGCCTTCGCCGCCACGGTGGCGGCCACCGAGGCCGGGGCGCGCCGGGCCGGAGGCACCTCACTCCTGATCCGGTGCCAGACTGCTCGACCCGCCGCCTGGAGGATCCTGATTGATCGAGGGTACCAGGTGCATTGGACCGACCTGAGGATGACCCTCGATCGATATCCGGAGCAGGAGCCGGCAAGGGGGATCCTGTTGTCCAACTGGGAAATCTGAACCGCAGGGAGTACTCCCTTACGGACAAGATTGAACGCAAGACGGCAACAATATTGTGGGCGACGCCCGACCCCCCCCCGCCGACCGTTCGGGTCACGGCGATCGCATCGGCCGCGCCGTGCAAGGGGAATGGCCACAAAAAGCACAGAAGTCACAAGAGGCACACCTCGGTGCGCATGGGGTCCCACCAGGGGCGAGAGAGGTTTCTGTGCCTTTTGTGCTTCTTGTGGTTGGCTCTGGGGGTGGGGAGAGGTACTCGGGCAGGACCGGAACCCATGCCGAAGAAAACCCACGCGCGACTCCGAGGCGCCTCTGTGGTTCCGGCTGTGCCGGCTTAGGGAGTGGGGAGTGGGGAGTGGGGAATAGGGGGCTCTTCCCTACCGCCTATTCCCTACGCCCCACCCACCACCGCATCAACAGCACCACCCCCACGGCCAGGAGCACGTGGACGATCCCCAGCCCGGCCGGCACGACAAAGGTGAACACGGTCCAGAGAACAAGGGCCAGAACCGCTCCGATCAGCAGGGGGGACATAGGAACTCCGGAATCCGTTGACGAGGTTCTCGCGGACCGGTATAATACCTCTGTCGGTTGGCCATGGGGAACCACATTATTGTGCCAACAGGTCTGGTGATGGGCCCACATACCGTGGCTACTGTCATGCCCTTCGGGGAAGGCAAACGCCGGGGCGAGGGCGCCAAGCGTTATCATCGGGCTTCAATAATACTCCCCGTGACCAGCCGACCTCTGGGGCGCCGACCGGTTCCGTGACTGGCGGCGCCTCACTGTTTCTCACACTCCGTCGCGGCGAGGACTCCCATGCCCCGGTGCCAGGTCACGCGGAAGGCGCACTTCAACGCGGCCCACCGCCTCCACAACCCTCAACGCGACGAGGTGTGGAACCGGGACACCTTCGGTCCCTGCAACAATCCGAACTATCATGGCCACAACTATGAACTCGAGGTCACCGTCGAGGGGGAGATCGACCCGGCCACCGGGTATGTCCTGGATGTGGGAATTCTGCACGCCCTGGTCGAGCGCGAGATCCTCTCGGTCCTCGACCACCGGAATCTGAATCTGGATGTCCCCTGGTTCCGCGACCACATTCCCTCGGCGGAACACATCGCCCTCTTCTGCTGGAACGCTCTCGCACCGCACATTCCCGCTGGCCGGTTGGCGCGGGTGCGCCTCTGGGAGACCCCTCGCAACTTCGTGGACTATGACGGAACCTGAACGCCGGACCACGCCCTTTGCCGCCGAGGTTCGGCACATCCTGACCGCGCTGGGAGAGGATCCCGATCGCGCCGGACTGGCACAGACCCCCGACCGGGTGGAACGCTCGATGCGGTGGCTCACCCGGGGATACGGGATGTCCGTCGAGGAGGAGGTGGGGACCGGCGTGTTCGAGGAATCGCACGAGAACATGATTCTGGTCCGGGACATCGAACTCTACTCCATGTGCGAGCACCATCTCCTCCCGTTTTTCGGGCGGGCCCATGTGGCCTATCTGCCCAACGGCCGCATCATCGGCCTGAGCAAGATTCCCCGCGTCGTGGAGGTGTTCGCCCGGCGGCTCCAGGTGCAGGAACGCCTCACCGACCAGATCGCGGATGCCCTCATGGAGGTGCTCCATCCCCGGGGGTGCGGTGTCGTGATCGAGGCGGTGCATCTGTGCATGATGATGCGGGGGGTGGAGAAGCAGAACTCCCGGACGGTCACCTCCGCGCTCCGGGGTGTCTTCCGGCAGGATGGGATGACCCGGGACGAGTTTCTGCGACTGGTGCACGGGCATCGGTCCCCCGAGTGATGGCGTCTCCCCTCTCCCTCCGGGGCTACGTGGCGGTGGTGACCGGAGCCTCACGAGGCATTGGGGCGGCCGTGGCTCGTGCGCTGGCGGCGGCGGAGGCCACCGTGGTGCGGATCGCCCGCACCGTGCCGGAGGGCCGTTCACCCGACGGAATCGGCTATGCCTGCGACCTCACGGATGCGGAAGCCGTGACCACGGTGATGGCGCGCGTCTGTCGTGAGGTCGGAGTCCCGAGTCTCGTGGTGAACAACGCGGGCGCCTTCACGATGGCGCCGCTCGAGGCCACCTCTCCGGAGGTCTTCGACGCCCAGATCGCCATCAATCTGCGAGCTCCCTATCTCGTGGCCCGGGCTCTGGTTCCCGCGATGCGGACGACGGGAGCGATCGAGGGGGACCGGGACGCCTTGGGACGGAGGCACCTGCTGATCGGCAGTGTCGCCGACCATGTGGGCTTTCCGGACAATGCCGCCTACGCCGCCTCGAAGTTCGGGGTGCGGGGCCTGCACGAAGTGCTCCGGGCGGAATGTCACGGCTCCGGTGTTCTGTGCACCCTGATCTCGCCGGGCCCCACGGACACCGCGGTCTGGGATCCCTGGGACCCGGACACCCGGGAGGGGTTCCCGCCCCGGGCATCGATGCTGCGCCCCGAAGACGTGGCGGACGCCGTGCTCTTCACGGCCACCCGGCCCGCCCGGGTGGACATCGAGTGGCTGCGACTCGTTCCTGCCTGACACGGACAGGCCCCGGGTTCAGGCTCCTCCGGGTTTCGTGCGGGTCACGCCTTCCCGGGCTTGGATTTCGGAACAAGGTGAGGGGCTCCGGTGGAGGGGAAGGGCCACAAGAGGCACAAAAGGCACAAGAAACACGAGATCCCGCGACAGGTGGTTCGCTTTTCCCGGGCCGACTCGATTCGGGACCAACCTGGGCAGAACTCACTCTGTGTCATCAGCGTCATCGGCGGCTTATTCCGGGGAGGGAGGGAGGCGCCCCGGTGCTCAGACTCGCGGTCTTGTGCTTTTTGTGCTTCTTGTGGTTGCCTTTGGGGATGGGGGGAGGCGCTCCGGGCTGAACATGAACCCATGCCAAGACCTGAGGAGCCCATGTTCATCGAGTTGACCGATCACCTCAAGTGCCCCTCTGACCACCCGGAACAGTTCCTCGTTCTGTTGCCCGAGGTGATGGACGGGAGACGCGTGATGCGAGGAGAGATGGGGTGTCCGGTCTGCGGAAAGGTTGTGACTCTCCGCGAGGGGGTCCTCGATTTCGGTCGGGATGACGGGCAAGACCCCGCGGAGACCGGGCAAGGAGGAGGCGGAGAAACCTCGGCTCCCCTGTCGGCGGAGGCGGCTCTTGCCCTGCTGGGAATCGAGGGGCCGGGAGGGTATCTCCTGCTCGTCGACCAGGCCACGCAGCTCGCACCCGAGGTGGAAACCCTGCTCCCCGGTGTCGGGCTCGTGCTTCTGAATCCCCCGGTGCCGCTCGTGTTGTCAGAATGGAGTCACCCCGGCTCGATCGCGATCAGCATCATTCGGTCACCGCGGATGCCGATCAAGTCCTCCAGCATGAGGGGAGCCGTGATCGGGGGGGACTCGGCCCGGGACCCGGTCTGGGTCACCGAGGCGGGGCGGGCGGTTCTGCCGGGGCTCCGCGTGGTGGGCACCGGTCCCGTCCTCCCGGAAATGCCATTCGAAATCCTCGCCGAAACTCCGGGGTGCTGGGTCGGTCGCCGCCCCTGAGCTCCCCCGGGCGTCAGCGCGAGTTCCCCTCCTCCTCGGCGTCGGCGTAGAGCGCTTCGATCTCATCGTGAAAGTGCTCCGCCACGACCTTCCGGCGCACCGACATCTTCGGCGTGAGTTCACCCTGGGCCTGCGTCAACTCGCGGGGAAGGATCAGCATGCG
Source organism: Gemmatimonadales bacterium (assembly GCA_039794085.1). Taxonomy (GTDB): domain Bacteria; phylum Gemmatimonadota; class Gemmatimonadetes; order Gemmatimonadales; family GWC2-71-9; genus OFTM291. The sequence continues at coordinate 35,388 of JBDIWC010000015.1, read as the reverse complement.
CTTGGGGACCTCGAACCGGGCCAGGTCCCGGAGGTGCTTGAGTGCCTCGTTCTCCAGGTGGGTTCGCACCTCGGGAAGGGCCGCCAGCGACGCGTCCGAATCGAAGGTGAGGTGGTGTGCCTCGGCCCAGGTCCGGACCTGGCCGAAATCCGGCACCAGGAGGACGATGGGAAACTTGCGACGATCTCCCAGCATTACCGCCATGCTGATGTAGGGGTTGGCCTTGAGACGGCTCTCGATCGGTTGTGGGGCGATGTTCTTTCCTCCCGCCGTCACCAGGATGTCCTTCTTCCGGTCGGTGATGCGCAGGAATCCGTCGGCGTCGATCTCCCCGACATCTCCGGTATGGAACCACCCGTCGGGGTCCAGCACTTCGGCGGTGGCCTCAGGTTGCCGGTAGTACCCCAGCATGACGTTCGGCCCCCGGCAGAGGATCTCTCCGTCCTCCGCGATCCGGACCTCCACGCCGGGGATTGGTTGGCCCACCGTCCCCAGTCGGACCGCCCCCTCGCGGTTGAAGGAGATCACCGGGGAGGTTTCCGTGAGGCCGTAGCCCTCGTAGATGGGAAGTCCCGCCGCGAAAAAGAACCTGGCGATGTCGGGGGACAGAGGGGCGCCCCCCGAGAGAAAGAATCGGAGTCGGCCCCCCAGCCGGGCCCGCAACCGCCGGAACACGAGGCGATCGGCCAACCACCGCTGGAACCGCAGGCTGGAGGGCACCCCCTGATCCGCGAGCGTGAGTGTGGCCCACGCCTCGCCGGCGCGGCGGGCACGCCGAAAGATCTGTCGCTGAAGGGGTCCTCCCGCCATCGCCGTCTCCACCACCTTGTCGAGAATCTTCTCAAAAACCCGGGGAACCGCCGCGAGCATCGTGGGCCGGCACTCCTGGATGTCCCGCATCACCGTCTCCGGACTCTCGGCGAAGTTGATGATGATCCCGCGGTGCAGGTGCGAATAATGGCCCGCCATCCGCTCCAGAACATGGGAGAGGGGAAGGAAACTCACGGTCTCGTCGCCCGGCCGGGTCGTCACCAGATCCTGCACGGCCAGGACGTTGGACGTGAGGTTGCCATGGGAGAGCATGACACCCTTCGGCGAGCCGGTCGTGCCCGAGGTGTAGATCAACGTGGCCAGGGCGTCGGGAGGAAAGGCCAGGGCCTCGTCCCGCCAGGCGGGGTGCGCCTCGACGACCCGGGCCCCGCGCGCCTCCACGGATTCGAGGGAGAGCTCGCCGTCCCGGACATCCGTGGCGCCGAAAGCGATCACATGCGCGAGCGTCGGGAGCTCCTCCCGGATGGCCCGAACCTTGTCGAGCTGCGCCGCCGTCGAGACGCAGATCGCGCGGACCTCCGCATCCGCCAGAATGGTCCGGATCTGGGCGGCGGGAAGCGTGGGATAGACCGGGACGTTGGGGCACCCGAGGAGCAGGCTCGCAAAGTCACACATGCCCCACTCGGGGCGATTCTCGGAGAGAATCCCGATCCGGTCGCCGGAAGCGAGCCCCAGTTCCCGCAGGCCGAGACTGAGATGGTGGATCCGCCGGGCCACCGCGAGGTAGCTCAAGTCGACCCACCCGGCGGCGGTCCGGTATCGCAGGTACACCGGACGGTCCCGGTACCGCTCCATGGCCTGAAAGTAAAGTTGGGTCAGGGTGGCCGGGGAGGACATGGCCGTTACCGCCTGCGAGAGGGGGAGGGAGCGGGAGGGGCGAACACAACCACGAAGCGGATCCCGGATCCCGGGACCGTCGCTCCGGTGGCTTGGAGGGCACTCACTTCCACCAGGGCGGTGTCGGGAGGAGGGATGCCGGGGCGGCTCAGGAGCGTGAGGGCGGGCGCCGGGCTGCCGGCCCCATCCGTGGTGGCGGTGAGCGTGAGGAGTCCGCCCGGGAACTCCACCGTCCGGGTCGCGGGATCGGCAAAGGAGGGCGACACCACCCGGTACGTGACCGTCCGGCCGCTGAGCGGCCCCTCCGGCTGCCGGGAGGCCAGAACCGTGACCAGCGGCGGGGAGGATGCGTCCCCCGGAGGAACCACCACCACGGTGTCGCCCGGGGCGAAGAGGGTGTCCGCTCTCGCGGTCACGGTGAAGGTGAGGAAGGGAGAGACCAGGGGAAAGGGCGTACCATCCAGGATGGCCTGAACCCGGCCCGAGCCCCCGCCTGCGAGCTTCCCGGTGACGTCTCCGCTGGTCTCGTCCACCACCAGGACGGTATCCGGTGTGCTCCAGCGAATGGTGGCCTCGACCTCATTGCCACCCAGGTCCAGTGCCCGGGCCACGAGGCGGATGGTCTGTCCCACTTCCAACTGAGTGAGGGGAGGAGGGCTCAGCTCGAGTGTCACCGCACCGTTCTGGACCGACGTCAGGTCGGAACATCCGGCGAGCAACACGGCCAGACCAAGCCCCGAACGGGAGATCATTCGCCGTCGGGTGGAGTGTCAAGCTCCCGCAGCGTCGTCTCGGCGTGGCGGATCCACCGGTCGGCATCGGACCCGCGCGGGGGCCGCGCGAGGAAGGCCCGAAGGTGGGACGCCGCCTGCTCCCGGTCACCCCTCTTGAGGAGAAGGAACGCCACCCCGTAGTGGGCGCCGGTCAGCGAGGGATCGATGTCGAGGGCCCGGAGATAATGCCGGATCGCCTCGTCGGGTTGCCCGGTGCGCGTGTAGGCAATCGCCATGTTCTGGAGGATCCGCGGATCGCTGGGGTTGTCGCGAAGCCCGAGGCGATAGGAGGTCAGCGCCGCGCTGTAGTCGCCCTGGCGCTCCAGAGCGAGCGCCTCGTTGAGATAATCCATCCGCTGGGGTCGCAGCGTGTCCGCGGATGACGAGCCAAACAGCCGTCGCCAGAAGCTCATCAGGACGTGGGGGTCTCCGGGGGGTGATGAATCACGGCGGTTGGTGACGGACGATTCTCGGTGGTACTCTACAAGCTACCCAACGGGTCCCGGGGAGGCAACGGACTTCTGCGCGCCGAGGCGGGGGGGGGCGCGGACCCGGGATGGACACGCGTTCGGTGGGTCGGTAGGTTCCCGCCATGACCCTTCTCCCCTCCGATCCCGTACGCCCGGTTTCCGTCCCGCTGGCCCCGCAGGGGGCGATGGAGGTGGACTGGCCCCTGTTCGGTGAGCTCTGCCGGGTGTTGGCCCTGCGGGTCTATCGCGAGTACGATCCCGACATTATCGTGGGGATCGCCAAGGCCGGAGTCATCCCGGCCGCCATCATCGCCTCCATGCTCAAACGTGATTTTGCCAGTATGACCGTCACGCGCCGCACTCCCGATGCCTTGCCCGCCCTCGTGACGCCGCCCCCGGCGCTCCTGCGCGGTCGTCGCGTCCTCCTGGTCGACGAGACCTGCGACTCGGGCCATACTCTCCGCCTGGCCCTGCACGAAGTGCGCGCCCGGCAGCCGGCCGAGGTTCGCACGGCGGTCTCCTTCCGCACCGGACCGTGGGTGCCCGACTACCACGCGATGGAATCCGACCAGGCGATCCTCCTCCCCTGGGATCACGACGTGTTCGAGGGCGAGGGGTGATCCCGGAGTTCCAGGCCGCCCTCGACGCGTCCCTGCACACCGCCATTCACTTCCACCGCCGCCAGTCTGTCCGAGCCGTGTCCGGAGGCGGGGACGATGGCCTGGCCACCACCGGGAGGGACGAGGGGGGAACCGTGCGATGCGTGGCCGAGGGGGGCGCGCCCGCGATCATCCGATTTGCCACGCCCGAAGGAGCCCCCCGTGCGGTGCGCCGTGCGGCAGAGTTGGCCCGCTCCTTCCGTCGGGAGGGGGGAACTCCCCGAATTCCGACGCCGGCCCGCCATCTCGACCGAACCCTGGTGGACGTCGCGCCGTGGACCCCCGGGATCGACCAGGTTCATGCCTTCGTGGAGGAGATGGCGCGCACGGTGAAAAGCCAGGACCGTCGAATCGTGCGGGTCCGGGTCCGGCAATCGGTTCACCTGACCGAACGCTGGGTCGTCACCAGCGACGGGGTGACCCTGCACGACATGACTCCGGTGCATGACCTGGTGGTGGCGGCGGTCGCCGAGGAGAGCGGCACCGTGGAGCGTGCGATCCAGTCGCAGGGAAAGGGGACTCCGCTCGACGGCGAGCAGGGGGATCGGATGGCACGATCCACCGCCGCCGCCGCGGTCGCGTTGCTCACGGCCACCCCCCTGGCCCCGGGACGCTATCCCGTCATCCTCGCACCGGCCGCCGCCGCACTCCTCGCCCATCGCGCCCTGGGGCATGCCCTCGGCGGTGCGCCAGGGATCCCGCCCCTTCCGGTGGGAGCCCGGCTGGGGCCCGAATCCTTGACCCTGGGGGATGACGGAACCGTGCCCGGGCTTCGGGGAACCCTCACCGTCGACGACGAGGGAACCCCAGCGCACAACACGATTCTGATCCGCAACGGTGTGGTGGTCGGGGTCATCCACTCGCGGGAGTCCGCGGCGGCGACCCGAGACGGGGGCGCTCCCACCGGCAACCTGCGCACCGCGGATCCCGGCACCGCACCGGCCCTCCGATTGACCAACACCTATATCGCGGCTGGACAATCCGCTCTCTCCGATCTGATCGGAGACGTCACCTTCGGCGTCTACGGTATCGAGGCCGTCGGGTGTCGTGGGGATGAGGGACTGGCGGGACTCCGGCTCACCGCGGGCCGCCTGATCCGGAACGGGACCCTGGCGGAACCGATCAAGGATCTCGTGATCTCCACCAGCCTGCGGGAGTGTCTCGGTCGCGTCGAGGGGGTCGGGACCGACTTCCACTGGGACTCCTCGGCCAGCTGGTGCCACGGCGGGGGGGGCGGGCTCGTGCCGGTCACGGTCGGCGCGCCTCATCTCCGGTTGATCGATCTCGCCGTGAATGACCTGCGTGGCGGGGGGCCGCATAGTCACGGAGGATACCCGGACCCATGACGGACCGGATCCTGGACGCGGTCCGGCGCCGAGTCGCCGGTGCCGATGCCGTTCGGCACACCGATCAGACCCTCACGATGCAACTCGACGACCGAGGCCTCGTGTCGCTGTCCGAGTCGGAGCACGTCCGAAGGCAGATCCGGCTTCTCGCCGATGGCAGGATGGGGTGGGCCGGGGGGGACCACCGCCCCGATGCGGATCTGGTGGATGAGGCATGGCACAGCCTCCGCGCTGGCGAGGTGTGCGACCTTCTCCTCCCCGCCCCCGCGCCGCTCCCGGCGCTGGTGACCGCGTCCGCCGAGGTGGAGTGCTCCGGGCCCGCGGATCTCGAGGCCCGGGCTCGTTCCCTCCGGGACCGCCTGCGCCGCAACGATCGCCGGGTGACGGTCTGGATCGAGAGATCCTTCGGATCGACCCGGGTGGCCAATACCCGGGGCGTGGTGGCCGAATTTCCCTCCACTCTCACCGGAATCGGCGTCACCGTCGATTGTCCGGGATCCTCCTCAACCGGACACCGGGTGTGCGACCAGATTCAGGGATGCGAGTTCCCCTCGCTGCAATCCCTGGAGGCCCTGGTGGCAGATCTCGAGGCGCGCCTCGCCCTGCCGGAGTTGGTGGACTCACCCCTGCCGAGCCGAATGCTCGTGCTGTTCGCTCCCGGCGCGGTGGCCCAACTCCTCCGCCCCCTGCGGGCGGCCGCGACAGCGCCCGAAGCTCTCGGTCCCGGGCAGGACGCCCTGCGGCGCGAGGGGGGGCTCGCCTCCGGGCTCACCATCACGGATGATCCCTGGGTGCCGCTCCGTCCCGGCAGTCGCCCGGTGGATGACGAGGGGGTGGTCACGGCGCCGTCCCTCCTGGTCTCGGACGGGAGAATCGTGGGGCGGATCGCCGACCTGGCCACCGGGGCCCGGTGCGGGGTACCCTCCACCGGCCACGGACGACGGGGGGGAGCGGATCCCGTTCGACCGGGGTGGTCAAACGTGAGGATGCATGCCGGCGATGACACCGAGGATGATCTGAGAACCCGGGTGGGGAACGGCCTCTTTATCCGTGACCTCGACATCCTCCCCGGCAACGTGGCCGGCGGGGGATTCCTGGCGCGCGTGCGATGGGGCGCCCGGGTGGGGGAGGGGGAACTCGTGGGGAGGGTGAGCGGGGTCGAAATCGGAGGGAATGTGTTCGACCTTCTCTCCCGCATTGTCGGGATAGGGGACGCCCCCGTGTGGGTGGGCGCCCAGGAACTTCCCTGCCTGGCCGTGGAGGGCGTGCGGGTGCGGGCCTGGAACCGATGATGGAAGTCTGAAGTGTGAAGTTCGAAGTTCGAAGTTCGAAGTGTGAAGTTCGAAGGGTGGGTTCTTCTCCGGTTTAGGTGATCTCTGTTTAGTCGTCATCCCGAGCAAAGCGAGGGATCTGAGGAGGTTCCCGGTGTACTTCCCGTCGTCCGGGTCTTGATGTTCATGGAACTGCCTCAACGCAAAGGCGCCAGGACGCCGGGGCGCAACGGTGCTTGGAGTTCACGAAGGGATCCCCATCCGACGTGCACGGGGGTGGAAGGGTCTGAATACTGAACTGAAACTGAATGTGAACAGACTGGAGATTGCCGGGGACGGGTGGGATCATCCTGTTCATCTTGTTCATCCTGTCAGAAAAAGGCCATTCGATCCCTGGTGAGCGTGTATTTCTTTGACAGGATGAACAGGATTGACAGGATATTACCCCTCCTCCTTCGAACTTCAAACTTCGAACTTCACAACCCCAGGCTTTGCTGGTACGTCAACCCGGCGGCCATCCGCTCATAGACGGTGGTCAGCGTCCCCGGGGAACCCACCAGGAAGCGGCAGCGCGTGTCCCCCTTGCTCCGGCACTCCACCTCCATGACTGCGGCCTGACTCCCGCCGATACGGGTGAAGAGGTCCGCCAGGCTTCCCGTGGAAAAATGGCACGACGGGTATTGCGCTCCACCGGAGGCCTCAGCCCAGTCCACCGAATCGATCGCGAAGACCGTGGTACCCAGGCGTTCGATCGTGACGCCGCCCCAGCCGGCCTCCTGGAGGCACCCCGAGAGGGCCTCACCCAGAAAGGCGATGTCGAGATCCTCGGGGCGGTCCACCCCGTACTCCGCGCGCAGGTGATCGCAGAACGCCTGGTATCGCGCCTCCCCATCGGCAAACCCCGCCTCCTGGAGGACAACCGCCGCCTGCCGTCCCGCGTGACGTTCCAGCGCGGATCGGAGGGCGTGCAGGGCTCGCGGGCTGAGATGAACCACACGCGGGGTCGTCGGGGTGCCGGTGGTCATGGTGTCGGGCATGGTCTGTCTCTTGTCAGGGCCGCTCACGGCGGCCGGTTTCTCACGAGTCTGATCCCAGGCGCCGGAGCAGCTCCGGCTCATCAATGATCGTCAATCCCAGCGAACGGGCCTGTTCGAGCTTGCCGCCCGCCTCGAGTCCCGCGACTACCAGCGTCGTCTTCTTTGTCACCGATCCCGTTACCCGTCCCCCGGCCGCCTCGATCCGGGCAGAGGCCTCGCTCCGGGACAGGGTCGGGAGTGTCCCCGTCAGGACCACAACTTCTCCCCGAAACGCCCCCTCCGAGGGCTGACGGACGTCAACGGGCTCCACTCCCGCAATCCCCGCGTCGGACAATCGCTTCACCAGGCCCTGGCACTCCGGGTTCTCGAACCACGACGCCACCGCGTCGGCGATGGCGGGGCCCACCCCGGGAATCGCGCTGATCTCCTCCCGGTCCGCCCGGGCCAGGGCATCGAGGGTTCCGAACCGGCGGGCCAGGAGCGTGGCCACCTGCTTGCCGACGTGCCGGATTCCCAAACCGAAGATCAGCCGGGAGAGCGGCTGGTGCTTCGAGGCCTCTATCGCTTGCACAAGCTGTTCCGCAGACTGGTCCGCAAACCGCTCCAGCGAGATAAGTTCTTGTTTGGTAATACGATAGATCGACGCAACGTCCCGCACCAGACCCGCGTCGATGAGCTGCCTGATCCGCTCCGGGCCCAGCCCCCGGATGTCCATCGCCCCGCGGGACGCGAAATGCACGATCCCTTCGTAGATCCGGGCGGGACAGGCCGGATTGACACAGTACACCGCGACCTCATCCGGGGGCCTCTCCACGGGGTGCCCGCACCCGGGACAGGTGGTCGGCATGAGGAAGGGGACTTCATTCCCCTGGCGCCGGTCCCGAAGGGGGGCCACGACCTGCGGGATGACCTCTCCCGCCCGGATGATCTCGACCCAATCCCCCTCCCGAATGTCCTTCTGGGCGATGACATCGGAGTTGTGCAGCGTGGCGCTCGACACCGTCACTCCGCCGAGGTCCACCGGCTCCAGCTCGGCCCAGGGTGTGAGGGCTCCGGTCCGGCCCACGTTGATCCGGATTCGTCGCAGGCGGGTGACCGCCACCTCCGGGGCGAACTTGCGGGCGATGGCCCACCGCGGCTCCCGTCCCCCCACGATTCCGAGGTCCTCCTGCAGGGCCCGCCGGTCCACCTTCACGACCACCCCGTCCGCCCCGAAGGGGAGGGTGGGCAGGAGGGCCTCCCACGCCGGAATGGCCGCCAGCACGGCACCCAGATCGGGATAGCGCGCGTGGTGTGGCTCGACCGGGAATCCCCAGGAGGCTAGCAGATCCAATGTCTCATGGTGGGTGGACAGGGGCATCCGGCCGTCGACGACCTCGAGATGAAACGCGAAAAATCGGAGCCGGCGTGCCCGGGTCACGGCCGGGTCCAGTTGCCGCAGGCTCCCTGCGGCCACGTTGCGCGGATTGGCAAACGGCGGGTCACCCGCCTCCTCCCTCTCGCGGTTGATCCGGTCGAACGCGGTCCGAGGCATGTACACTTCGCCCCGGATTTCCAGGAGGGGAGGCCAGGGAGCGTTCCCCTCCCGGAGCCGCAGCGGGATGTCGCTGATGGTCCGCAGGTTGGCGGTGACATCCTCACCCACCTGCCCGTTGCCGCGGGTGGCCCCGACCACGAGGCGTCCCTCGGCGTAGGTGAGGCTCACGGCTGCGCCGTCAATCTTGATCTCGGTCGTGTAGCCCGAGCCGGGCACGTCGGGATGGAGGCGGGTGTTCCGCTCCTCCCAGGCCACCAGCTCCTCGGTGCTGAAGGCGTTGGCGAGGGAGAACATCGGTCGGCGGTGGGTGTGCTTGCGAAGGAAGGGAGCGGGAGCCCCTCCGATCCGGCGGGTGGGACTGTCCTCGCTCGCGAGAGCCGGATGCGCCGCTTCGAGGGCCTGCAGTTCCCGGAAGAGACGGTCGTACTCCGCATCGGAAAGGACCGGCGCATCGGCCTCGTAGTACGCGCGGTTGGCCTCGTCGATTCGGGTGCGGAGCGAGGCCATCCGCTCCGACACGTCCGGCGCCGTCACCGGCCGTGTGCCTCGGCGGAAATCACGGTCAGGGCCACCTGGACCAGACGATCCAACTCTGCGGCGCTGGCCCGCGCCAGGGCCCCCTCGGGCAGTTCGCCCTCCTGTTCGTCCCAGGCCGCCATCAGGCGACGCAGAAAGCCGAGCAGGGCGGCACGCTCCCGCTCCGCCGCGAGGTGATGCCGCCCGCCATGCCGGGTCTGGAACCGCTCGAAACGATAGGCCAGACGCAGCGCCTTGCCCGTCAGTTCGGCGATGACCCGGCAGAACTCCAGGTCCTCGCCCGTGAACGGCTTTCCCCCCCGGTAGGTGCGCAGGAAGATGGCCCCGATGGCCACGCTCCTCCAGGTGATGGGGACGACGGTGATCGACTGCACTCTCCGGCCGTTCAGCGTCTCCACCACCGCCGAAAGGGACGGGTCCAGCAGGGCATCAGGAATGCTGACGGTGCGTCCCGTGTCCAGAGCCCGCTTGAGTTCGGGATACCGGGCCAGATCCACCACATGGTTACGGATGGCCGGATCCTCGTAGCTCGCCACCAGATGGACCGATCCCCCCCCCCGTTCCGCCAGAAAGACGGAGCACCGGTCGAGACCAAACGCGCTGCCCAGGCGCCGGGCCACGACCTGGACGATGTCCACGTAGTGGGTGACCCCGATGATTTCCCGGAGCACCTCAATGATGGTGAGGAGATGACGGCGCTCGCCTTCCAGCACGTGCACCCGCTCGTGCAGGCGCCGGATCTCGTCGGACGGGGCAACGGGGGCGGTCACAGGGAGCTCATCGGGAAGAAGGACGCGGTAAGTTAGCGGTCCCGAAGCGTGGCGGCCACGTCCCGGGCCTGCCGGCGATACAGGGTGTCGAGAACGTCGCCGAGAGGAAGGGTGTCCAGAATCGTGGTCTGGGCCCGCGCCTCCGCGAAACGGCCCCGGTCTGCGTAGGCCAGGGCGAGGTCCAGGCGGTGGTAGATCCAGTCAGGACGGCTCGCCACCGCCGCTTCCAGGTGTCGGATGCCCTCCTCCCACGAGGCCTCCCCCATCAGGTCCTGCCCGAGGACCCTTCGGGCCATGAACCGGAAGATGCCCGGGAGGCGCATGATCTCCAGATGCCACCGTCCCAGGATGTGATGGGCCCCATCCTGGGTTGGATCACGGGCGAGCGCGGCGAGGGCGATGGTGCGAACCTCTCCCGCCCGGTCCATCTGTTCCCTCTTGCCTCGCGTCAGGACCGCCTTGCCAACGGCGTTCGCCAGGGCGAAATATCCATCGGCCCGGGTGCTGTCCGTGGCGATCGCCCGCCGCGCCCGGCGTTCCGCCAGGGCGTAGAGGGAATCCCTGCGCGCATCGCGGACCTGGTCGGGCACGCCCTTTCCCAGGTCCACCAGGGCGAGTGAGGCACGCCAGTTGGCCTCGAAGTGGGTCGAGTCGATCGCCAGGATGGCGTTGAAGGCCTCCAGGGCCGCCGCGGGTGCGATCGCCGTCACGTGGTGGCGGCCCGCCACGAGCAGACTGTCCACCGACTGAGCCCCGATGGTCGGGGTCGCCAGGGTCCACCATCCCGGACCCCACAGGATCAGAGGGAGCCATCGCATGACAGCAATCGTGGTACCGCGACTGATAGAACGCAAGCGGGATGGTCAGGAGCTCACCCCCGGGGAGTGGAAGGCCCTGATCGACGGCTATGTGAACGAGACGATCCCGGACTACCAGATCGCCGCTCTCGCGATGGCGGTCGTGTTTCGAGGATTGACCGGGCCCGAACTGGCGGCCCTCACCGAGGCCATGCTTCACTCCGGACGGCGATTGCCGGTGTCGGGCCTCGGGCGTCCCGCCGTGGACAAACACTCCATCGGGGGAGTGGGGGACAAGACCTCGCTTCTCCTCGCCCCGATGCTGGCCTGCTGCGGAGTGGCGGTTCCGATGATCAGCGGGCGGGGCCTGGGCCACACCGGGGGAACCCTCGACAAGCTGGAGGCGATTCCCGGGTTCCGTACCGCCCTCTCGCTGGACCAGGCCGTCTCCCAGCTCCACGACCTCGGCGTCGTCATGCTGGGACAGACTCCCGAGATCGTCCCCGCCGACCGGAAACTGTATGCCCTCCGCGATGTCACCGGAACCGTGGAATCGATCCCGCTGATCTCGGCCAGCATCATGTCGAAGAAGCTCGCCGAGTCGCTCACCGGGCTCGTGCTCGACATCAAGACGGGGAGTGGGGCGTTCCTGACGTCCCTCGACCAGTCGCTCGCCCTGGCGCGCACCATGATCGGCATCGGGGAGTCACATGGATGCCGGACCGTCGCCCTCCTCACCGCCATGGACCGCCCCCTCGGACACGCCTGCGGCAACGCCCTGGAAACCGCCGAGGCGATCCGCGGCCTGGCCGGCGAGGGACCGGAAGACCTGATGGACGTCACCTGGGCTCTGGGGGTCGAGATGTTGCTGGCGGCAGGGGCCGAGGCCGACCGGACCCGCGCGCGGGCGCGGCTGGAGACGGTGGTGGAATCCGGCGAGGCGATGGCACTCCTGGCGCGTCTCATCGAGGCCCAGGGAGGAGACCCCCGCGTGACGGAAGACCTGTCGCGTCTCCCCGTGGCCCCCCACATCGCCCAGTGGCGCGCTCCCGCCGAGGGCGTGGTCACCGCCGTCGCCCCGCGCCGGATCGGTCATGCCATCGTGGAACTCGGCGGGGGGCGCCGAACCTCCGCCGACCGGATCGATCCTTCCGTGGGCTTCGTCATCACGGCCAAGCCGGGGGACCGGGTCGCCCGGGGAGAGTGCCTCGCCACCATCCATGCCGCGGATGACGCCGGGCTCGCCCTCGGACGCCGCGCCCTCGATGACGCGATTACTCTGGGCGAGGAGGCCACTCTCACTCCCCTGATCTCCCACCGGGTGACGGCCGAGGGAGTCGAGGAAGTCCCTCACCCCTGACCCCTCTCCCACAGAGTGGGAGAGGGGAACGACACCTGGAGGTCCGGCGAGCGCAGCCCTCACCACTGGCCGCTCTCCCACAGAGTGGCCGGCACGAGTTTTTCGGGTGGGCCTGCGTTCGATTGATGACCGGTTTCCCGGCCTCCGGGTTATTCATGGGAGATGGGAACGCGACGCCGGAAGGGTCGACGCCGGCAGAAGACAGCCGTCGCACGAGAGTTGCGCCGGAGAGCAACGGTGGCTGAGCAACAGGCTTGGATGCTGCTGAGGAACCGGGGTATCCATGGTGTCAAGTTCCGGCGACAGAAGGTCATCCGCGGCTTCATCGTCGATTTCTACTGTGGGAACCTGAACCTCGTGCTCGAAATCGATGGGCCGATTCACGAGGTGCCCGCGCAACGTGCCTACGACCTCGAACGGGATGCTCTGCTCCAGCGGCTGGGGCTCACCGTCGTCCGTCTTGCGAACAGTGACGTCCGGCGTTCCCGGTTGGAGACCGTTGTGGCCGAGGTCCTGGAGGCACGGGAGTGCCTTCCCCCTCTCCCGTGTGCGGGAGAGGGGGCCAGGGGGTGAGGGCCTATGTCCCGCGTCCTGCATCCCAAGTAGTTTTGGGGAATGCCCATCCCCCTGGCTCCCTCCGGGATTCCCGCCGATGTCCAGGCGGCGCTCGCGGAAGAATACGAAATCCTCTCCCGGCTCGGGCAGGGAGGGATGGCCACGGTGTACCTGGCCCGGGAACGGTCCCTGGGGCGCCTCGTTGCTCTCAAGGTCCTTGCCCCTGACCTGGCGGCCCGTCCGGGGTTCCGTGCCCGATTCGAACGGGAGGCCGCCACCGCCGCGCAGCTCCAGCATCCCAACATCGTACCCATCTACCGCGTGGGCGACATCCACGGTGTCGCCTACTTCACCATGGGGTATGTCGAGGGAGAAACACTCGCCGATCGTCTCCGCCACCGAGGCCGATTCACGGTCGACGAAGCGGTGGCGTTGGTGTGCGACATCGCCTCGGCCCTGGGAGCGGCCCATCGCCGGGGCATCATTCATCGGGACGTCAAGCCGCACAACATCCTGATCGAGCGGGAAACGGGCCGGGCCCTGGTGACCGATTTCGGGATCGCCCGCGCGGCCGATGTCACCGTGGGAGACGGGATCGATCCCGACAGCGTCACCGGGGCGGGCGTCGTGATGGGGACTCCTCGCTACATGAGCCCCGAACAGGCGGCCGGCACCCGGGAACTCGGGCCTGAGAGCGATCTGTACGCCCTCGGCGTCATCTTCTACGAACTGGTCTCGGGGCAGTATCCCTTCCGGGTCGGAACGCCGCCCAACTTTCCCGTGGCCCATCTGACCCAAGCCCCGGTCCCGCTGGTTGCCCACATCGGGGACTTCCCGCGGAGCGTTGAGACCGTCATCCGGCGGCTCCTCGCCAAGGACCCGGCCGATCGCTACCCCTCCGCGGAGTCCCTCCGTGAGGCACTCTCGGCCTTGGGCCCCGCGGGGCCGCCCTCCCGCCCCGGGCGGTGGCGCCGGATGCTCCGCCCCCTGGGCGCGGCGGTGCTCGTGGTCGGGATATTCGCCACCCTGACGCGGTCCCCGCCACCCGAAACCGACCCCCGGCGCTCCATCCTCGTGGGATTCTTCGAGAACGCCACCGGCGATCCCGCGCTCGACTGGCTCCGGATTGGGGGAGTCGAACAGCTGGCCCAGTCCCTGGGACGGTGGCAGGATCTCGAGGTCGTGCACGTGGAGCGTCTCCTCGACCTGGCGCGCCGCGACAATCTGGACGAGTCGCGTCCGATGGGCCGGGAGGATGCTCTCCGCCTCGCCCGGGCCGCGTCGATGGGGACCGCCACCCTCGGCACCATCGTGCGTCTCGGCAATGCACTGCGATTGAGCGTGAGGCTGTATGACGTGCGAACCCGGGAACTCCTCCGCACTGCGAGCGTGGAGGCACCGAATGACTCCACGCTCCCCCGGGCCTTCGAACAGCTCGCGGATCAGATCCTCGACCTCTCGGGCGCGCGCCCCGGAGAACTCGTGTCGGTGGAACCACCCACCACATCCATCGACGCCTATCGGGCCTACATCGAGGGCGTGGCCGCCCGGAGCCGGTGGGACATGCCCGCCGCGCGGACGCACTTTGCGGCGGCGCTCGCCGCCGATCCCCGCTTTGCCCTCGCCTGGTATGAGTTGAGCCAGGCACTTCTCGTCCGCGATCTGCTGGGTGGGGGAGGGGAGTTCGTCGCCTTCGCCGACTCGGCCCGGCGCTACGCCACGGATCGACCCGAGCGGGAGCGACGGTTGATCGAGGCCTGGCATGCGCTACTCCACGCTGACTTTCCGGAGGCGCGGCGACGGTACTCGGCCCTGGTGGCCCTCGACTCCACCCTGGGGGACGCCTGGACCGGGCTCGCGGATGCCGCCCAGTTCGATCTGACCCTCCGTCCCGATTCCCGGGGGATCGGACAACTCTCCACCTCCTACGATCTTGCCCTGCGCGCCTACGAACGCGCCCTCTCCCAGAACGGCAACGATCACCGGCTCTACGCCAACATCGCCAATATTCTTGGATATGTGTTCCTTGATGACGGCATCGCCATCCCCGTCTACCGGGATCCCCCTCCCGGCGACATCCGCTCCGCCTTCGGACGAGTCCCCGCAGGTCTGTACCGAGTCCTCCTCCTCAACGACTCTCTCGTCCTCGTCCCCCGCGACTCCGTCGCGACCCGCTACACACCGGCGGTGATCGAGGCCTCCCGGGCCGCGGCTCGGAACCGGGCTCGCGGCGTCATGGAACAATGGCTTGGCGTGGCGCCCGACGAGGGAGAAGCACATCTGATGATGGCCCGGCTCCTCCAGTCGGATGGAGACTACGATGGAGCCCTCGCGTCTCTCGACCGCGCCGAGGCCCTCGGCGCATCGGGATCGGTTCCCCCGGCGGTGCTCCGGCTCATCGTGCTCCTCCAGGCCCGGCGCTTTCCGGCGGCCGCCCAACTCGCCACGGTCCTGGACCAGAGAAACGGAAACCAGAGACGCGTCGCGGTGCCCGAGATCCTCCTCAGCGGGCTCATCAACGCATTGCTCGCCACGGGCCAGGTGGACCAGGCCCGCCTGCTGGAACAACGTCTCTTCGGTTCCCTCGACGATCGCCAGACCGGAGCCGCCGAGCGGGTGACGGCGATGTTCGCCGCGACGCTCGGCGTGACGATTGACGCCGCCCTCGACCGGGTGACCCCGGGTTCGCTCCAGGACTTGGAGAGGACAGTCGAGGGCCGCATCGCCGAGGCCCCCCCCGACGAACGTGATGAACTTGCCGAGGTGGCCTCGCGGGCCCTGATCCAGGGCTACGCCGGGCTCGGGGACACCGCCGGCGTGGCCCGCTGGCGCCGCGCCCTCGGCGAGGAGCGAATCCGGGGGCTCGATGCGCTTGCCGCTTTGCGTGCCGGCGATACGGCCACCGCGCGACGCCGGTACCTCACCGCCCGCGCGGATACGGGGGGAAGCGTCGTGACCCGCGTTGCTCTGGCGGAAACCGCCGCGGGACTCGGGCTTCGTCAGGAAGCCCTGGATCACCTGGCGCGGGCCGATAGCATCCGGCCGCTCACCGTCCAGGCCCCCGATCCGGGGTGGGTAACCGTGGTCCGCTCCTGGCCCATGCGCGCCGTGCTCCTCGCCGCCGAAGGGCGGACGGCCGAGGCCCGGCAATGGGCCGAACGATACCGGGACGCCTGGGCCACCGCCGATTCCGCTCTGGTGCCCGAGCGGGACCGCATTCTCCGCGAACTCGGTGACCTCCTGCGCACCGACCGACGGGATCGGCCCTGATCCGCGCCCCGCCGATACGTTCCTCATTCCCCCCCCCTGATCACCCAACCCGGGAGACGGGGAATCCCTTGCAGCCCGGGGCGGACCTGAAGTCGCGCGTTTTGGAAACCCCGGAGGCGCGTTTCCGGTACCAGTGCAGGTATGGCCCGCGGCTATTCTGGTTCTGTCGTCCGGTGACTTCCGCCTGGCCCTCTTGACACGGAATATATATGTCGTATGATATATGCATGATGGAGCGCACCACGATCTTTGTCGACCAGGAGCTCCTTGCCCGGGCCAAGCAACAGGCCCGGCGGGACGGCAAGAGCTTTGCCCGGGTGGTTCGGGAGGCATTGGCCATGTATCTCACTGAGGAGGAAACAATGGCTGACCATGTGCCCAGCATTTCCGGACGGTTTGCCAGCGGCTGTTCCGACACGTCGGAACGGGTCGACTCTCTGCTCTGGACCGATCCGCACCAGTGACCATTCTTGCGGACACGGGGGCGGTCTACGCCCTGATCGACCGCGATGACGTATGGCATGACCGGGTGCGGTTGTGGTGGGAAGGGAACCGGGAGCCGATTCGGCTCCCGGTCACCATCCTGGCCGAGGTCTCCTGGCTCCTGGCCACCCGGATCGGTCCCAGGGCGGAGTCGGCTTTTGCGCGGGCGGTGGCGGACGGGGAATTTCTGATCGAGCCTCTGGAGGAGGACGACGTCCCCCGCATCGCGGATCTCGTGATGACCTACCTCGACACTCCGATAGGCATGGTCGACGCATCCCTGGTGGCCATGGCTGAGCGGCTCGGTGCACCTCAAGTCCTCACCACGGATCGTCGGCACTTCCCCGTCATCCGTCCCCGGCACGTCCCGAGTCTCGTACTCCTGCCCTGACCCGGTGGAGAGTGGGGAACGATCACTCCCCGGATGGAGGGTGGCGCGGTCCAGGGCGCCAACTTGCTCCAAGCCACACCCTGAGTACGCGCGAACTGCGATTGAGGGGAGTGAACCCATCCACCAGGATCTCCTTGTCAAACGGGGTCTGGAATCCGAGGCTCACTCCGGCGTCGAGAGCCACCGGTGTTCTGCGCCCCGGGTGCCAGGAGGTTTCGGCACCAGCCCCGCCACGGAACATGGTCTTGGCTGCAGGGAGTGTGTTGCCGGTTGTGCGACCCCGGGTTTCTGTCGTGACCCGGGAGATCCCGGCGTCCAGGAGCAGGCGGACGGCCCAGGTTCTCCGGTCGAGGACGATACCGGCAACGCCCACCGAGCCGGTGGTGGCCGAGGCGTGGTTCCGCACCGGTTCCGAGGGACAGGTGCCCGGGAGGATGAACCCGCCGCACGCGATCCCGACGCCATCGGATCCATCGGCGGTTCGCTCGAGTCCGAAGGTCAGGGCCATCCGACTGTCACCGAGCGGTATCTCCGCCGCGAGAGCGGCTCCAAACAGGCCGCCGATCCGCGAGTGATTGATGTCTGCGATCACGGCTCGGGCGCCCAGCATCTGGGCCTGCGCCGCGTCGGGGAACAGGGCGAGGACCAGCCACGTGGTTCGGGCAATGCTCCAGGCGCCGGGCATTGGATGGAGTGGCATGCTTGACGGACCTCCGGCGTTTCGGCTGGGCCGAGGGGGCTCACAGGACCATCCAATCTCGAACACCTGACGCAGATGGACGGTGACCCGGGTCACATCGGGGGTCTGGTACGTCACGCCGCATTCTTTTCCTCATGCGACGACCCATCAGCGGTGAGCCAGGAGGGTAGTTCCCGGGAGACGGGCCCCTTCATGAGTTTTCTTTCAGGTTCGATTCATCGCAATCCGGCTCTTCCTTCATAAACTTGGAGTCGGACGGTGGATGGTGGCTGCAAACCCGAGATGACATCCCAGGAGTGTTTCTTGTGACAGGATCGCATCGGCATGGTCCCTCTATTCCTCCGATCATCCAGGGAGGAATGGGATTCGGTATCTCCGATTGGCGCCTGGCCCGGGCCGTGGCCGAGCAGGGGCATCTCGGCGTTGTCTCCGGCACCGCCCTCGACCTCCTGATGGTGCGCCGGCTCCAGGATGGTGATCCTGGCGGGCACATGCGACGAGCGATGGTGGCCTTCCCGATCCCGGGCGTGGCGGCTGATGTTCTCCGGCGCTATTTCTATCCCGAAGGGCGGCGGCCCGGGACGCCCTACAAGATGCTCCCGGCGTACAAGCAGGTGATGAGCAGATCCAGGCAGTTGGTGAGCGTGCTGGCCACATTTGTGGAGGTGTACCTGGCCAAGGAGGGCCACGGGGGCCAGGTGGGAATGAACCTGCTCACCAAGATTCAGATCTCCACGCTGGAGGCCCTCTACGGCGCGATGCTCGCGGGTGTCGATGTTGTGCTGATGGGGGCCGGCATCCCCCGGGACATTCCGGCCGCCCTCGATCGCCTCGCGCGTCACGAGCCCGCTTCGCTCCGGTTCGATGTGGAGGGCCTGCCCGAGGGTCAGGTCGAACACCTGACTCTCGATCCACGGGATCTCTGGTCCGGCGGGACCCCGTCGGATCTGTCTCGTCCCCATTTCCTGGCCATCATCGCCAGCAACTCGCTGGCCACCATGCTGGCGCGCAAGGCGACGGGCCGCATCGATGGATTTGTCATCGAAGGTCCCACGGCCGGAGGCCACAACGCGCCGCCCCGAGGGGAGGCCCGGTTCAATGAACAGGGCGAACCGCTCTACGGAGAGCGGGATGTGGTGGATTTGACCAAGATGTCCGAGCTCGGCCTCCCGTTCTGGCTGGCGGGCGGCACGGGACGGACGGGGAGCCTGGCCAAGGCCCGGGCGGCCGGGGCGGCCGGTATCCAGGTGGGGACCCTTTTTGCGTATTGTGACGAGTCGGGGCTCGCCGAGGCGCTGAAACGATCGGTGTTGGAGCACGCGCTACGGGGTGAGGTGACGGTGCGAACTGATCCGCGGGCCTCTCCCACCGGGTATCCCTTCAAGGTGGTGAGGTGGCCCGGAGCTCCCGGAATCGGTGGGGACGGGGAGATGATGCGGGAGCGGTTGTGTGACCTCGGCGCGCTCCGTGTGGCCTACCGGACCCCGGAGGGGAAGATTGCGTATCGCTGCCCCGGGGAACCGGTGGAGGATTATGTCCGGAAGGGGGGGAGGGAGGAGGACACGGTGGGACGGCAGTGCATCTGCAACGCCCTCACCGCCAACATCGGGCTCGGTCAGATCCGGGGCCCCGGTGTGGTGGAGCCACCCATTCTCACCAGCGGAGACGACCTGGAATCGATCAGTGGGTTCCTGGCGGGTCGTACTCACTACACGGCGAAGGACGTGCTCGACTACCTCATGGCCTGACCCGGTCAGGCCACCCCACCCTTCCCCCCAAAACACCCGCGGGACCGTCTCTGCGCCCTGGACCGCGAGCTGGTCCCCTTCATCCTTTCGGTGGAGGCCATTCCTCCATCACATCACATCCGTTTGATCGATGGCTCCGTTCCACGAACCGCGCGAGATTTTTCCCCGTGGGGGCACTCCCCCGTCGAGGCGAAGGCGAGTGCCTGGGAGTCGCCGCATGCGTGTGAGATCAGCACCTGGTTCCCGGCCATCCGAGAACTGGGTGGACGATGTCGGGTTGGGGCGAACAGGCGGTAAGCGGACAACGTTTCATTCACCTTCAAGGAGGACAGGCCGATGTCCAGGTCCACAATGTACGCACGATCTCCCGTGGGGAGTGCGGTAAGGCCGTCGAGACCCCGCCGGATGATGGGGGCTCGCAGCGTTCGCTCCATTGGCGCTTCCGCCGTGGGCGCGCTCGCGGTGCTGGTCGGGGGCCCGTCCTTGAGTCTGGCCCAGACGCCCTCCGGGGGGGGGCTTCTCGGCTGTGCTCAGCCATTCGCCGTCCTGGGGGCCTCGACGGTCACCAATACCGGGCCGACCACCATCACGGGAGACTTGGGGCTCTCGCCGGGAACCTCGTTCACGAACACCGGGGGCCTGACCCTCACCGGAGCCCAGCATCTGACCGATGCCGTCGCACAACAAGGCCAGGTGTGCGCCCTCACGGCATTCAATTTCCTTGCCGCATTGCGGTCCACCGCCACGGACCTGTCCGGCCTGGACCTGGGGAACCGGACCCTGACGCCGGGCGTCTACAGTTTCAACTCCTCGGCGCAGTTGACGGGAGCCCTCACCCTCGACTTCCTGGGCAACTCGAACTCCCTCTTCGTGTTTCTGGTTCAGAGCGCCCTCACGACCGCCAGTGGATCGTCCGTGGCGGTGAGCAACGGAGCGCCAGGGGGTGGAGTGTTCTGGCAGATCGGGAGCTCTGCCACCCTGGGGACCAGCACGTCATTCCTCGGGAACATCCTCGCGGACCAGAGCGTCACACTGAACACCAGCGCGAAAATTCTCTGTGGGAGATCCATCGCCCTGAATGGAGCGGTGACGATGGACAACAACGTGATCGCGAACGACTGTGCCAAGGTCGAGGGCGGCGACGACTTCGGCAGCCTGGGATTCAGCGAGGGGAGCGTGTCGGCGGTGCCCGAGCCGTCTACCTTTGCCTTGCTCCTCGGCCCCCTGGTGGTGGCGTTCGTGGTGGTTGCCCGCCGCCGCCGCGTTCAGCCGGTGGGTCCGGAATCGGGTGTGGGAGAGTAGGAGCCCGCCTCGAAAACACGCACTTTCGTGCGGTCGCCAGGCGGCTCGGGGAGGGCCGCCGGCGACTTCTGGCCTCGTCGCGGTACAACCCCGGGAAGAGCCTCCGCAATCGCTTCAGTTTCGGGATATCGTTGATCACGATGTAGGGGTCATCCGGGTGGCGCGCGGCATAGTCCTGGTGATACGGCTCGGCGAGGTAAAAGGGGCGGAGCGCCCGGACCTCGGTCACGACAGGGTGGGCAAAGACCCGGCGCGCCGTGAGCTCCGCGATGAACGATTCCGCCTCCCGGCGCTGGGGACTTTCCCCTACAAAGACGATGGGCTCAAAGACCGCCTCGACCCCCCAGAAGCACCCCCCGGCAAAGACGGCGGTTTCCTGTTGTCCGGGCGCGGACAGCGACGCCACGGGGAGGAGGGGCATCGCAGCCACCAGAACTGCCAGAAGCGTCACCGTGGCACCCTCGGTCGAGAATTTGACTCCGACCCCGGGGAGTTCTCCGATGGCGCGGTCCCACTCCATAGTACCGTTCCCGAGCGGTTTCGCAATGGGAGCCCTTCCCGGAAGCTCCCGCGTGCTCGCCGCATCCCCGACGTTCCCGAGGCCGGGTGTTTCCGCGGGTGTTCCCAATGCTCCAGGACGGACGATTCGCTATCTTCAACGAGTATCGGACCACCCACACTTGTGAGGATCAATGGCACTCAGCGGACGGAAGGTCAAGAAGGCTTCGGTGAAGGGCAAGAAGATCGTGGCCACAAAGTCGGCCACCGCAGGAGAACGCGTCAAGGCTGCCGCATCGAAGGCGGGGCGCGGTCTGAAGAAGGCGAGTTCCCGGGCCGCCACGGCGGCGAAGAAGGCGGGGAGCCGGGCCGCCACGGCCGTCAAGAAGGCAAGCAAGAACCCCAAGGTCCGGGCTGCGGCCGCGGCGGTGGCCGTGGCGGGCGCCGCCGTGGCGGCAGGAATGGCTGTCAAGAAGAGTCGGGCCAGGAAGCGCTAGGCCACGGACGAATCTCCCGAACAGGAAAAGCCCGGGGCCGCACCCCGGGCTTTTCCCGTCTCCCGACCTCGGGGCGGGTCACTGGTAGAGCTGGTAGTCCTTCAGCAGATGCCGTTCCCCGGCGTGCAGGTATTTCGGGGCACCGAGTTCCGCCACGTACCGTGAGGCGATCGACGGGCTCGCCCCCAGGTCGTTGTTCTGCCACCCATTCGCGAGGTAGTCGCTCGCCAGGGTCCAGTCGTAGTTGATGTAATGAAACCAGAGAATCTCGGGCCGGGATGCGATCAGGCCCCAGTAGGGGGTGAACCACTCGGCCCAGGCCGCCTCGGCGGAGGCGGGATTCCCGAGATTGTAGTGCGACGGCGAACTCTCGGCGATGACCACGGGTTTGTTCTGGGCCACCGCCATGTCGAGGAATCGGAGCGTTCGACCATGGGACGTTCCCGCCCCGTTGTGCCCCACGACCGGACCGCCGACGTCCTGGGCGGCGAAGAGGTCGATCGAGAACCAGTCCACCACATCGGCTCCCGGATACCACTTCGGCTCGCCCGCGGCGTTGACCGCGTCGAAATCATCCGGGGCGGCCGGCTCGTAGCACCAGACGAATGCGACGTTGGTGGCGCCGGCCTGCCGGAACATCGAGACGATCTTCCGGAAGGCCTTCGGATACTCATAGGGATGGTACCCGTTCCACCACCCATTGAACTCACCGCCAATCCGGAGCATGATCGGTTTCCGGAACGCCTTGGCCATCTGGATCAGATCCAGAATGCGAGCGTCGTACGTGGTGCTGTTGGCCACGTCATGGTCGATCCCGAAGAGCGGGTCGGGCAGTGTGGCCAGCTCGGCCGGAGTGGGCTTCAGCCCACGGAGGGAGATGTCGATGCTCGGGATCCGCCCCGCCCCGTCGATCGCGGCGAGGGATGCCGCGATCTTGTCGGGTTCCCACCCCCGAGGGGTGTCGCCCAGATCCACGAACCGGAGTTCGGCGGCCGGCTGGCGGTCGGCGGGCAGAAGCGCCTCGTACTTGTCATTGTACGCTTTCCATTGGCCTTCGCCATGGACCACCCGACCGACGGGTGGCTCGAATTTGGCCCCGAACCGATAGGTGGGATCTTGATTCGGGGAGGGTGGCGGTGGGGGCGGCACTGGTGCACCGGTCCCCCCGTCCATCGGCGCCGGGGGGCGCGATTCCGTGGGGGTGCTGCATCCGGCCGCCAGGGTCAGGATCGCCAGAAGAGACCCGGCTGCTGCTGAGAGACGGTGGGTGGGGGTTGTCATGTTGCCTCCAGGATGGCCGCGCTCCATGCGCGGTCCTCAGAGAGACACCCCACCCGCCCGTCACCCTGACAAAGCTCCCTCTCCCTCTGTCGGCGGAGCCGGAACCACAGAGGCGCCTCGGGGTCGTGCGTGGGTTTTCCTCGGCATGGGTTCCGGTCCTGCCCGAGTACCGCTCCACAGCCCCAGAGCCCACCGCAAGAAGCACAAAAGGCACAAGCGTCTCGCGTTCGAGGGAGGGCCTCTCCGCACAGAGGGTGTGCCTCTTGTGACTTCTGTGCGTATTGTGGCCATTCCCCTCGCACGGCGCGGCCGATGCGATCGACGTGTCTCTCACCCACCCGACACCGTGAAGAGCCTCCCAAGGGCCAGCCGTCACAAACGCGGTGACCCGCACGGCCGACGGGGGGGCGGGAGTCGCCCAAAATTCTGTTGCCGTTTTGCGTTCAACTTTGTCCGTAAGGGACCGGGCCCGCGCCGCGCTCGAACCGGTCATCCGCTACGATGAGCGGACCGGAAACCGGGACCGGGCCGAGTCCTTCCGCCAGCGGCGAGCCGGCTGAGAAGCGCCCAATACCCAACACCCAATACCCAACACCCACCACCCAGAACATAGGACGGAGGACGTAGAACAGAGGACAGAGGAGCCTACCGCCTACCTCCCACCGCCGACCGCCGACCCGCCTCCATCTCAACCCCCCGATAGGCCACGGCCAGCGTCCCGGCCCGGGCCACATAGAAGAACACGAACGCGATCCACATTCCCTGAGCTCCCCAGCGAGGGGTGAGCAGAAGGTCTCCCCCGATATAGAGGGCGGTGGCGGCGATCGAGGCGTTGCGCATCGCCAGGGATCGCATGGCACCGATGAAGATCCCGTCGAGCTGCCAGGCGGCGGCGCCGATGAAGGGGATGACCGCACAATAGGGGAGGAATCGGAGGGCCGAGGCGCGGGCTTCGGGGTCGGCGATCACGGCCTCGAGAACGGTAGGGCCGGCCACCAGGGTGATGACGAAGAAGAGGGCCCCGGCGCCGAGAGCCATCTCGCTGGTGACGCGGATGGCTTGGCGCAAGGCGGGGAGGGAGCGCGCTCCGATCGCCCGGCCCACCGCGGTTTCGGCTGTGAAGGCGAAGGCATCGAGCACGAAGGCCCAGAGAGTGACGACCTGCAACAGCACGTGATTGCCGGCCAGAACCGCCGCTCCCTGTCGGGCCCCGGTGTTGGCGAACCAGGAAAACCCCACCAGAAGAGCCCAGCTCCGGATCATCATATCGGTGTTGATCGCGAGGAGCCGGCGCAGGGCGGGCAGGTCGGTGAGCCGGGCCCAGGCGAGGGCGTCCGGCTGGAGTCCTCCCTCGTCCCGGATGATGAGGGCGCAGTACAGGAGGCCCACGCCGGCCGCGGCGACGTCCGCCGCCGCCGTGGCCCATGCCACCCCGGCCACTCCGAGATCGAGTCCCAGCACGAACCACAGATCCAGCACGATGTTGGTGACGCTGAAGACGAGATTCACCACGAGCACGGCCCGGGTGCATCCCACCCCGATGAGCCATCCGGTGAGGGCAAAGACCGCATACGCGGCCGGTGCCCCCCACGCCCGTCCCCTCCAGTACTCGAGTCCGGCGGACTCCACGAGGGGTCCCCCCTGCAGAAGGGCAAACCCCGCCGTGCCGATCGGCGTCCGCAGGAGAAGAACCGCGAGACCGAGCAGGCCCGCGAGCCCCAGGGCCCGCAGGAGGATTCTCTGCAATTCCGGAAGGTTCCCCGCCCCGGAGGCCTGGGCCGCGAGGCCGGTGGATCCCATCCGGAGAAAGTAGAAGCTCCAGTAGAAGACGTTGAACAGGGTCACGCCCAGGGCCACACCCCCCAGGGCGGCCTTGTCGCCCACGGCACCGATGACGGCGGTGTCCACCACACCGGCCAGGGGAATGGCGGCGTTGGCGAAGATCATGGGCCAGGCAAGACGAAATGCGGCGGCACGGGTCAGAGGGGACATGCAGCTCGATCCGGGGGACGGACGGTGCCCGTTCAGGGCGGGGGAATAGTAACCGGGAGATCGTCCCGCGGAACCGGCATTGTGCCATCCCGGTCCGGGGTGCCCGGGAGCGCCCTCAGGGATGCCGCAGGCAAGTCATTGTGCGTCAAGAGGTTTGGGTGCATGCATGATCCTGCGTCCGGCGGCATGCTTCCTGCTTTTCTCACACCGGAGTGCCACCGGCTTCTTCCCGCCGTGTTCTGTCCTCTTGCTCGGGGTTCGCCAACCAGATGTCGATTCTCAATGCGTTCCATGCCGTTCTGCGCAAGGCGGTCGAGGTCAATGCCTCCGATGTTCACCTGAGTGCCGGTGGTCCGTTCCGGCTCCGGGTCGGGGGGGCGATCATCAACGTGCAGGGCACTCCCCGCCTCGGGGCGGAGGAGATGAACCAGATCGCCCGGCGCATTCTGGTGGAGTCGAAAAAGGCGACTCCGGAAAACGTCGACGAGGTGGTGCATGGGCTGCGCGAGGTGGATTGCTCCTACTCCCTCCCCGAGGCGGGACGGTTTCGGGTCAACCTCTGCAGCCAGCGCGGGTCGGTCGCGGCGGTGCTTCGCAACATCCCTCTCGCGGTTCCGAACTTCGAACAGTTGGGCCTCCCCTCTGTGCTTCCGGAGATCGCGGTGGAGGATCGGGGCCTCGTGTTGTTGACCGGGGTGACCGGAAGCGGGAAGAGCTCCACCCTGGCTGCGATGGTGTCCCATGCGAGCCGTTCCAAGGCGGGAAAGATCATCACGATCGAGGATCCGATCGAGTTTCTCTTCCCCGACAGCAAGTCGATCATCGTGCAACGGGAACTGGGCAGTGACACCGACTCCTTCGGGGGGGCCCTTCGCGCGGCCCTCCGGCAGGACCCCGACGTGATCATGGTGGGGGAGATGCGCGACAAGGCCACCATCGACATCGCCCTGCAGGCGGCGGAGACGGGACACCTCGTGTTCAGCACGGTCCACACGACCGATGCCATGAAGTCGATCTCCCGCCTGATCAGCGTCTTCGATCCGTCGGAGCAGCAGCAGGCCCGCCTGCGCCTGGCGGAAAATCTCCGGGCGGTCGTGTCCCAGCGACTGCTGCCGCGAGCCGACGGCCAGGGGCGTGTCGTGGCCGTGGAGGTGATGCGACGCACCTCGACCATCGAGGACTGCATCGCCGATGCGACCCGAACCTCGGAAATGCGCGATCACATCGCCGAGGGCCGAACCCAGTACGGGATGCAGACCTTCGACCAGCACATCAGTGAGCTCTACCAGCAGGGACTGATCTCCCTGGACGTGGCGATGTCCGCGGCCAGCAGCCCGGACGACTTCGCCCGCAGCCTCCAGTTCCAATAGCCGTTCCGGCACTCCGAGCGCCTGTGGCCGCCGTGGCCCGGTTTCATGGGAACTTCACGGCGGGTTCATCCCCGTCGTGATATAGAACATGGCATCCTGCACCGCCTGTGCGGTGTGGGATTCTTCCCGTGACCCCCGGAGAGACCATGCGAGTTCTGTTTCTGCCCTCCCTCGTCGCCGTGGCCCTCGCCTCGGTGACCCCGATCCCCCTCCGCGGTCAGGCGCCCACCGCCCGCGATCCCGTTCTCGCCGAACTCGAATCGATTGCGATCGTGGAACGCAAGGTGATGATGCCGATGCGGGATGGCGTGGCGCTGGCCACCGACATCTACCGCCCCCGGAACGCCTCGGGGCCCGTTCCGGTGATCTTCGTGCGGACCCCGTACAACTTCAATTACTGGGACACCCGGAACCATCGGGCGCGCAATGTCACGGCGATGCTCGATGCGGTGCGCCGGGGATACGCCTACGTGGTGCAGAATGAACGGGGCCGGTTCTTCTCCCAGGGGGAATGGGACATTCTCGGACCCCCCACGACGGACGGGTACGATGCCATCGATTGGTTGGCCCGTCAGCCCTGGTCGAACGGGAAGGTGGGCACGATCGGCTGTTCCTCCACGGCCGAATGGCAGATGGCGGTCGCGGCCCTGGATCACCCCGCCCATGCGGCCATGATTCCCCAGGGGTTCGGAGCGGGCGTCGGTCGGGTGGGCCGATTCTACGAGCAGGGGAACTGGTACCGCGGCGGGTCCGTGCAGATGCTTTTCATCGCCTGGCTCTATGGAGTGCAGAACACCCAGCGCCCCCAGTTCCCGGCGGATATCCCCCGCGAGGACATGGTTCGTCTCTCCACCTATTACGATCTCGCGGCCCAGATGCCGCCGGTGGACTGGGACGTGGCACTGCGCCACCTCCCGGTGCAGGACATTCTGCGCAACGTGAACGGACCCCGGGGAATCTTTGCCGATGCGGCTCCGGTGGCCACGGGAGGGAGGATGATCCAGCGGACACCCAACGATCCCGCCTGGTACAAGGGGGGGCTCTATCATGATGACATGCCCTTCGGGGTGCCGAGCCTCTGGTTCATGTCCTGGTATGACGTGTCCATCGGCCCCAACCTGGCTTTGTTCAACCACGTCCGTCAGTCGGCCACCGACCCCGAGGTGGCGAACAACCAGTACGCCGTGGTGGCCCCGGTGGCCCATTGCGCGTTCCAGCGGGCCACGGAGAACACCGTGGTGGGGGAGCGAAGCATGGGAGATGCCCGGATGGACTACAACGCCCTGATCTATGGCTGGTTCGACCGGTGGCTCAAGGGAGCGAAGAACGGGCTGCTCGACACCCTGCCGCGCGTGCGCTACTACACCATGGGCGAGAACGCGTGGCACACGTCCTCGGCATGGCCGCCGGCGGGATCCCAGGCACGGACATGGTATCTCACCAGCGGGTCCGCCGGGGCCAACAGCCTCCATGGGGACGGACGCCTGGTGTCGGATCTTCCGGGGCGGGCTGGACGCGATGCCTTCGTGTACGATCCGATGAACCCCGTACCCTCCTACGGGGGGAACGTCTGCTGTACGGGAAACGCGGTGCAGGCGGGATCGTTCGACCAGCGGCGCATGGAAACCCGGCAGGATATCCTGGTGTACACGACCGATCCCCTTACGGAGGGCGTGGAGATTTCCGGTCCGGTGGAGGTCACCCTCTACCTGTCGTCGGATGCCCGGGACACTGATCTGACCGTCAAGCTTCTCGATGTGGATCGCGAGGGGAAGGCGTGGAATCTCGACGAGACGATCCAACGGGTGCGATATCGGGAGGGGTATGACCGGGAGGTCATGCTGGAGCGGGGGAAGGTGTCCAAGGTCGTGCTCGGACCGCTGTCCACGAGCAACTGGTTCGCGCCCGGTCATCGGATCCGGATCGAGGTGTCGTCCAGCAATTTCCCCCGGTTTGACCGGAACCTGAACACCGGCGGTCGCAACTACGATGAAGCGACGGGGGTGGTGGCACGCAACGTGATCCATCACGGGAGCCAACATCCCTCCCTGGTGACGATGACGGTCGTCCCCCGGTAGGAGAACGCGTCCCTCTCCCCGATGAGAGCCGACCTGCGCAAGGGGATCTGGAGGGGAACGGGGATTCACCACGGAGACACAGAGGGCACAGAGAGTCCGGCGCAGGCGAGGGGCTCCGGCCTGCCTGGCAGAGGTGATGGGGAGGGGCCACCCACCCCTCTCAGGGCCGGGACCGGCTCACGAGGTCTTGGTCGGTGCGAACGTACCCTCTATGTTCTCTGTGTCTCTGTGGTTGATCCTCCT
The DNA here is from genome assembly GCA_039794085.1 of Gemmatimonadales bacterium. GTDB lineage: Bacteria > Gemmatimonadota > Gemmatimonadetes > Gemmatimonadales > GWC2-71-9 > OFTM291. The sequence goes on along the minus strand of JBDIWC010000015.1, from coordinate 6,755 downwards.
TCCGTGAGTGGTGGGGTTGACCAGGGAGACACAGAGATCGACGGGACGGGGGACGAAGGACGAAGGACATGGGGCATGATGGGACATGGGAGAACAGCCGGACCCCGCCGGACAGAGTTGCAGGAAGATCCTCTCGCGTGTAGGGTACCACTTCCTCACATCAGGATTGTCGCTCCATGGCGAGCCCGTCCTTCCTGGAACGTTCGCGTTCCTCTCCCGTCCTCCGGGTGCTGGTCTATTTCACCGCTCTGGGCCTCGGGGTATCCGCGCTGTTCCGACTTTTCCCCACCCTGGGTCCGCTCCTTGAAACGGTGCTCGGCGCTGGGTCGTCCTCCACCGGGCTCGGCCTGCCCGGCCCCGGGGGTCTCACCGCTCCCGTGAGCACGGTCACCGAGCGGGCCCTGGCCGCGGTGCTGGTGCTGGTCGCCAGCCTTCTGTATGTGGCCCCGATCGCCTGGATCTACATGGTGACCAAGCGCCAGGAGGGATACCAGAAGACCTTCATCCAGGTGCTCCTCCTGCTCCCGGTGGTGGTGGCGGCCGTGGTCCAGGTGGTTCGGACCGACCTGGCTCTCGCCTTTGCCCTCACCGGGATCGTGGCTGCGATCCGGTTTCGGACCACCTTCCGCGACATCAAGAACGCCGTCTTCGCCTTCGCGGCGATCGCCATCGGTCTGACCTCGGGGACCGGACACTGGGAGCTGTCCGCCGTGCTCTCGATCGGGTTTACCCTGCTCACCTACCTGCTCTGGCGGATCAACGTCGGGGGGGTGGAGCCCGCCCTCACCCTCCCCGCCGGGCCCATGCATCTGTCCGAAGCGCTCGTGCCCGGGGAGTCTCAGCCGTCGGTCGCGGTGGGAAGCCCCACCCTCGTGGCCAAGCTCGATGGCGCCGCCCTGCGGGATCTGGCTCCTCACGCCGAGAAGCTGGCCCATTGGGTCCGGGCCGATGCCTTGAAGAGCAAGCGCAAGTATGACACTCTGCTGCTGGTGTACGCCGCCGATGAGGCACTCGCGCGCACGGCCCTCGACGCCATGCTCGATGAGTATGCCTCGCGTTGGCGATGGATCGAATCCTTCGACGGTCCCGACCGGAGCCAGGTGCTGATGTATCTCCTTCGGCTCAAGAAGGACGGGGATGTGGGGGAACTCCTCGCCCGGTTGCAGTGCGCCGACGAGTGCCCCATGCGAGCCGCCGAGGTGAAGTCGATCCGCGGGTGGCGGAGTCTCCTGCGTTGAGTCTGGGGTCAGGTCTTGTTTCAGCTTTTCCGGGTTTCGCGGGCTGAGCCCGCGGGGAACCGAGGCCCCCCACGGTGCCGGTTGAGGTGTCGGCGCCAACCTCACGAGCCCACAGGGAGACCATCCGTTTGGGCCCAGGGCTGGCGAAAGCACGGCTGTTCACGCGGAGACGCGGAGGCGCGGAGGAGAAGAAGTCAACCACGAAAGGCACGAGAGGACACGAAAGTGGGCTCTTCAGCCATTGGCGTGGGTTCATCCCAGCCGACACACCTCTCTGCACCCCCAGCGCTCACCACAAGAAGCACAAAAGACACAAGACCGATATCACCCCTGGGTGGGCCTCTCCCCGCAGAGGGTCGTGCCTCTTGCGCCTTCTGTGCCTTGTGTGGCCATTCCCCTCACTCGTCGGACGGGCGGGAACCCGGAGAGGATCGGGGGTCGTCCCCTTGCACCTTCCGGACAACGCCCGATCAACGTCTCTCTCACCCTCGCGAAACCCTGAAGAGCCCGAAAGGGTTCGGAACCACCACGCGGGAACTTCCCGGTACGACCTCCGATCCGGGCCATTCCACTGTGAAACAATCCCGGCCATTCCTTCACCATGCCTTCATGGAATGGCTCCTACCTTGGCAGCATGCCCAGACACGCCATCATGGACGGCAACGAGGCAGTGGCCACGGTGGCCCATCGCCTCAACGAGGTGATTGCGATCTATCCGATCACTCCCTCCTCGGCGATGGGGGAGCACGCCGACGCGTGGTCGGCCGAGGGGCGCACCAATCTCTGGGGGGCGGTACCGGACGTGGTGCAGATGCAGTCGGAGGGGGGAGCGGCCGGGGCCCTGCACGGAGCGCTGCAGGGCGGGGTGCTGGCCACGACCTTCACCGCCTCGCAGGGTCTTCTCCTCATGATCCCGACGCTGTACAAGCTCGCGGGCGAGTTGACCCCGGTGTGCCTGCATGTGGCCGCGCGCACGGTGGCCACCCATGCGCTCTCGATCTTCGGAGATCATTCCGACGTGATGGCCGTTCGGCAGACCGGCGTGGCTCTCCTCTCCTCGGGCACGGTACAGGAGGCCCACGACTTCGCGCTGATTGGACAGGCGGTCGCGTTCCGGGCGCGTCTTCCCGTCCTGCACTTCTTCGATGGGTTCCGGACCTCGCATGAGGTGAACCGGATCACCCTCCTGGAGGACGCCGATCTGGCCGATCTTCTCGACGAGGATGCGATCGCCGCCCATCGCCGGAGGGCGCTCACGCCGGATCATCCCGTGGTGCGGGGAACCGCCCAGAATCCGGACACCTTCTTCCAGGCGAGCGAGGCGTCCCATCCGTTCCATGAGGCGGTGCCCGGGATCGTCCAGGATGCGATGGACCGGCTCGCCGTCCGCACCGGCCGGCCCTACCAGCTCTGTGAGTACACCGGTCACCCCGAGGCGGAACGGGTGATCGTGATCATGGGGTCCGGGGCCGAGACCGTGCGCGAAACAGTGGCATGGATGACCGCCCGGGGGGAACGTGTGGGAGTGGTCACCGTCCGGCTCTACCGCCCGTTTCCGATGCAACACTTTGTGAGCGCTCTCCCCGCATCCGCCCGTGTCGTGGCCGTGCTGGACCGAACCCGGGAGCCGGGAGCCGTGGGCGATCCCCTGTTTCTCGATGTGGTGGCCACGCTGCACGAGAGCTCTCCCGGTGCGACGATACCCCGCGTGCTCGGGGGACGCTACGGGATCGCGTCACGGGAGTTCACCCCCGCGATGGTGGCGGGGATCTACCAGGAAATGGCCCTCCCGGAGCCGCGCGCGCGCTTTCTGGTGGGTCTGGTGGACGACGTGACCCATCGTTCCCTCCCGTGGGACCCCGGCCTGTCCATCGAAACCGGCGACGTCCACCGGGCGGTGTTCTGGGGACTCGGTTCCGATGGCACCGTGGGAGCGGCCCGGAACACGATCCGCATCGTGGCGGAGGCGACGTCGCTCCATACCCAGGGCTACTTCGTCTACGACTCGAAAAAGGCGGGGGCGATGACCGTCTCCCACCTGCGCTTCAGTCCGCGACCGGTCCGGGCGCCCTGGTTGATCGACCGGGCCTCCTTCGTCTCCTGTCACCATTTCGATTTTCTGGATCGGTATGAGGTGCTGGAGACGGCGGAACCCGGGGCCACTCTGCTGCTGAACGCGCCGTGGCCGGCCGCCCAGGTCTGGGATCACCTGAACCAGGACACCCGAGATCAGATCCGTGCCAAGGGGCTGCGGGTCCACACGATCGACGCCCATGCCGTGGCCCGGGAGGCGGGTCTGGGAGGGCGGATCAACACGGTCATGCAGGTCTGCTTCTTCGCCCTCACGCACCTGCTTCCGCTGGACCAGGCGATGGCCCGGATCAGGGAGAGCATCGTGGCCACGTGGGGCAAACGGGGATCGACGGTGGTGGATCGGAATCTCGCGGCCGTGGAACGGACCTTGGCCGCCCTGGAACCGGTCCCGATCCCGGAGGTGGACGGGCGTGGACGCCAGCGTCCCCCCCCCGTGCCGGAGAACGCTCCCGCCTTCGTCCAGCGGGTGACCTCCGTGATTCTGGCCGGACGGGGGCACGACCTTCCCGTGAGCGCCTTCCCACCCGACGGCACCTGGCCCACCGGCACCACCCGGTGGGAAAAACGGAATCTGGCCGCCGAGATTCCCGAGTGGGATCCGACGATCTGCATCCAGTGCAACTGGTGCGCGCTCGTCTGTCCCCATGCGGCGATCCGGGCCACGGCCTGTGACCCCGCCGCCCTGGCTGGCGTTCCGGAGACCTTCCGCCACACCCCCTGGCGGGGTCCCGACCTCCCCGGCGCCAGGTACGTCCTGCAGGTGGCGCCGGAGGACTGCACCGGCTGCCATCTCTGTGTCACCGTCTGCCCGGCCAAGGACAAGGGAAACCCGCGGCACAAGGCGATCAACATGGTACCGAGACGGCCGGTGGTGGAGCGGGAGCGGGAGAACTATGCGCACTTTCTCGGGCTCCCCGAGGTGGATCGGTCGCGCGTCCATCGGCTCAACGCCAAGACCTCGCAACTCTTCCTCCCGCTCTTCGAGTACTCGGGAGCCTGTGCCGGGTGCGGGGAAACGCCCTATCTGAAACTGCTCAGCCAGCTGTTCGGAGATCGCGCCGTCGTGGCCAATGCCACGGGGTGCAGCTCCATCTACGGGGGCAACCTGCCCACCACCCCCTGGACTGCGAACACCGAGGGCCGGGGCCCAGCCTGGGCCAACTCGCTCTTCGAGGACAACGCCGAGTTCGGTTTCGGGATCCGGTTGGCACTCGATGCCCAGAACCTGGAGGCGCAGCGCCTGGTGCGGAGCCTGGCTCCACACCTGGGAGATGCCCTCGTGAACGCGGTGACGTCGGTGGCGGAGCGCACGGCCTCCGGGATGGCCACCCGGCGCGAAGCTGTGCAGGCGGTGCGGGATCGGTGCCGTACCCTCGCCGACCCGGCGGCCGCCCGTCTGCTCGACCTGGCCGACTCGCTGGTCCCGCGCAGTGTGTGGCTGGTCGGGGGGGACGGGTGGGCCTATGACATCGGGTACGGCGGTCTCGACCATGTGCTGGCCCAGGACCGCGACGTGAATGTGCTGGTGCTCGACACGGAGGTCTACTCCAACACCGGGGGGCAGCAATCCAAGGCCACTCCCCTGGGCGCCGTGGCCAAGTTCGCCATGGCCGGCAAGGGAACTCCCAAGAAGGATCTGGGCCTCGAGGCGATGAGCTACGGCCACGTCTATGTGGCCCGGGTGGCCTTCGGGGCGGACATGAACCAGGTGGTGAAGGCGATGCACGAGGCCGAATCCTGGCCCGGCCCGTCTCTGATCATCGCCTACAGCCCCTGCATTGCCCACGGGTACGACCTGCGCCATGGGGTGGAGCAGCAGCGCCTCGCCGTCGCCTCCGGCGCGTGGCCCCTCTACCGGTTCGATCCTCGGCGCGTGGCCGAAGGGAAGCCGCCCCTCCAACTCGATTCCAAACCCCCGTCGATTCCCCTCCGGGAGTATCAGCAGAACGAGGCCCGGTTCCGGATGGTGACCCGTCTCGACCGGGATCGGGCGCGACGATTGGAGGAACGCGCACGGGAGGAGGTGGAGCGCCGAGAGGCCGTCTACCGATACCTGGCCGGTCTCACCATGCCGGACTCGTCGCCCCCACCCTCGGCGGATCCGGAGGACCTCCCATGCTGACGACCAGCTACCTGGGATTGCAACTCGCCCATCCCTTCATGGCCGGCGCGTCGCCGCTGGTGGATGACCTGAGCATGGTCCGGCGGCTCGAGGATGCGGGGAGTGCCGCCATCGTGATGCACTCTCTGTATGAGGAGCAGATCACCGGCGAGGCCTTCGCCGTGCAACGGCTTCTGGAGGAGCCGGGGGAGTCCTCGGCGGAAGCCCGGAGCTACTTTCCAGCCCTCCCTCCCTTTGCACTCGGTCCCGATGAGTATCTCGAGCAGCTCTGGAGGATCCGCCAGACTGTGCGCGTCCCCGTCATCGGGTCCCTGAACGGGATGACCCCCGGAGGGTGGCTCTCCTGGGCCCGCCTCATGCAGGACGCCGGAGCCGAGGCCCTCGAGCTCAACCTGTACGGACTCTCCACCGACCCCGCGGAACCGGCAGCGGCCATCGAGGATCGGGCGGTGGAGGTCGTGCGCACCGTCGCCCGCGCGGTCACCATCCCCGTCGCGGTGAAATTGTCCCCCTTCTATTCGGCTCTTCCGCACTTCTCCCGGCGCCTCGGGCAGGCGGGCGCCCGGGGTCTTGTCCTGTTCAACCGGTTCTACCAGGCCGACATCGACCCGGAGGAGCTCCAGGTCCGGTCGGTCCTGCATCTCAGCCGGTCGGAGGACCTGCTCCTCCGGTTGCGATGGCTCGCGATTCTCTCCGCCACCGGCGACGGCGACCTGGCCGTGAGTGGCGGAGTGCACACCGCGTTGGATGCGGTCAAGGCGGTGATGGCGGGGGCGCACGTGGTGCAGGTCGTCTCGGCGCTCCTGCGGCACGGACCGGAGCACCTGGCCGGCCTGCGAGAGGAGTTCGCGCGCTGGGTCGATGCCCACGAGTACGAATCACTCGACCAGATGCGGGGGAGCATGAATCTGCGGCACTGTCCCGACCCGCGGGCGTTCGAGAGGATGAGCTACCTCCGGGTGCTCCAGAGCTGGCACCCCTGGGGGAGGTGAGGAGATGGGGCCCGTCCTTCTGAGCGGTCTCGAGGCGCTGGTCGGCAATACCCCGATTTTCAGGCTCTTCAGGGTTTCGTGTGGGTAGATGGCACGCCACGAAGGCCCAGCCCAACCGCAGCGATTCGACCACCGTTGACGTTCCCGTCCCGCGCACTGGGCCCGATCGCGTCGTTCGTGCCTTTCGTGTCTTTCGGTGCGCCAGGCCAAGCCTGGCCTTTCTTGTGAGCTGAAAGGAGCTCGCCATGTGAAATGCCTGTGAGACATGTAGCCGACCAGGCGGTGGTTCCAGGTAACTGGGCTATCGAA
>JBDIWC010000014.1:0-80226 GCA_039794085.1 Gemmatimonadales bacterium | reverse complement strand
TCTTGTGACTTCTGTGCTTTTTGTGGCCATTCCCCTCGCCCGCCTGACCATCCGAATCCCCAGGGCGGGTCCCCGGAATCCGGGGCGTCCCCTCGCACCGTGCGGACAACGCCCGATCGACGTGTCTGTCACCCACGCGAAACCCTGAAGAGCCCCAAGTGGGATGCCGTCACAGACGCCGTCACACGCACGGCTGGAGCGGGTGTCCGGGGGGCGCCCCAAATATTGTTGCCGTTTTGTGTTCAATCTTGTCCGTAAGGGGCTACTCCCTATTCCCTACTCCCCACTCCCGAGCCACTCCCGGATCTCCTCCGCCGGCTGCTGCACCAGGTCCCTCACCAGGTCCACGGGCCGGTTCACAGGCCGGGAGACGAAGACCCGCAGCCGGCGCGCGCTCTCGTAGAGGGCCTCGCTGACGGCGGGAAGCCCGAACTGTCCCCGTCGTCCCGCGGGTGTGAGGCGCACCACCTCTCCATCGCGCAGGCGGACGGGGAGATCCGCGGCCAGCATGGTGTCCCGGGAGGGGTAGTCGATGAGCAGCTCTCCCGGGGCGAGCCCCACCTCGCGGGCCACCCGATCCTCGACCTGTTCCAGGAGATCGGGGTCCGAGGCGGGCCATTCCTGACCCCCGGGGAGTTCCGCTGCGGGAATGTCGAGGGCCCGTTTGTGAAGGCGCCGGTCGTGGACGGCGGTGGCCAGTCCGGTGGGGTCTCCCGTCAGGAGCCGCTCCATGAGAGCACCATCGGTGGCCTCGGCCAGCCGCTCCTGGTCCATGGCCCCCGTCCGAACGGCGTGGCGGACGGCCCTTTTGAACATGCAGGTGGCGGATCGTACCCCGTGGTGCCAGTACACGTTCCGGTACATCTGGTACTTGGCGAAGAGGAGGGATTCGAGTGCACTCATCCCCTTTTCCAGGACGCCCACCTCCCGGCGCCCGTCCTCCGCATCGACCAGAGTCAGCGACGCGAGGAGGCGGTCCACATCCACTGTTCCGTAGGGAACGCCACACATCCACGCGTCCCGGCTCAGATAGTCGATCTTGTCGAGGTCGATCGAGCCGGAGATGAGCCCCTGCAGGGGACTCGCCGAGCGCCCGTGGATCAGATCACCGATCTGAGCGATGCAGCCTTCGCCCCCCTTCGCAGCGAGGATTTGGGCGAGCTCGGGATTCCGCAGGCGGCGTTCCCCCAGGGATTCATGATGCTCGAATCCCGCCTCCTCCAGGCTGTGGGAAAACGGATAGTGCCCGATGTCGTGGAGGAGGGCCGCCAGCCGAACCGTCGTCCCGTCGCCCTCATCCTCCGGGCGGAGGTCACCGCGTTCCGCCAGGCTCTCGAGGGCGCGCTTGGTGAGGTGATGGGCCCCGAGCGCGTGCTCGAAGCGCGAATGGGTGGCCCCGGGATAGACGAGAAACGCGTGCCCGAGTTGCCGGATGTACCGAAGGCGCTGGAAGGCCCGGGTGTCGAGCACGGCCAGCGCCGCCTGGTCGAGACGGATGTTGTCCCAGAGGGGATCCCGGATGACCTCGAAGGATGCCACCGGGAGGCCGGGGGTCAGCCCTGCGGTCCCGCCGCGACGACCGCCTCGGGAACCTGATCGGCGAAGGCGCGGAAATTGTCGCGAAACATCGAGGCCAGGCGTCGCGCCTGGGCATCGAAGGCGCTCGCATCACTCCAGGTGCTGCGCGGGGAAAGCACCGCGGGGGGGACCCCCGCAATCGCGGTGGGAACCGAGAGCCCGAAGACCGGATCGGTGGTGAAGTCGGCCCCGTCGAGTGATCCGTCCAGGGCGGCTCGCACCATGGTGCGGGTCCAGGGCAGCTTCATCCGCTCCCCGGTGCCGTAGGGGCCTCCGGTCCACCCGGTGTTGACCAGCCAGACCCGGGCGCCATGCTCGGTGATCTTGCGGCCCAGCATCGAGGCGTACACTCCGGGATGCAGGGGAAGGAAGGGAGCCCCGAAGCAGGCCGAGAACGTGGCGGTGGGTTCGGTGACCCCTCGCTCGGTGCCCGCGACCTTGGCGGTATAGCCGGAGAGGAAGTGGTACATCGCCTGTTCCGGGGTCAACCGGGCAATCGGGGGAAGGACCCCGAAGGCATCCGCGGTCAGGAAGAGGATGGTCCGGGGGTGGCCCGCCATGCCGGACGGCACATGATTGGGGATGGCGGGAAGCATGTAGCTCGCCCGGGTGTTCTCGGTAATGCGCTCGGAGTCGTAATCGATGACCCGGGTCTCGGGATCGAGATCGACGTTTTCCAGGATGGTCCCGAACATACGGGTGGCGGCGTGGATTTCCGGCTCCGTGTCGGGGCGGAGGCGGATGACCTTGGCGTAACAGCCGCCCTCGAAATTGAAGATGCCGCGGTCACTCCATCCATGCTCGTCGTCCCCGAGGAGCCCGCGCGACGGGTCCGCGGACAGGGTGGTCTTTCCGGTGCCGGATAGCCCGAAGAACACCGCACTGTCTCCCTCGGGTCCGACGTTGGCGGAGCAGTGCATGGCGAGCACGTCCTGCACCGGGAGGAGGTAGTTGAGCACGGTGAAGATGGACTTTTTCAGCTCCCCCGCATATCGGGTTCCCCCGATGAGAACCATGCGGCGACCGAGGTGGAGGATGATGAAGGTCCCCGAGCGAGTGCCATGACGGGCCGGGTCGGCCTGAAACTCCGGCGCGTGCAGGACGGTGTACCCGGGGTCGAACTCCGCGAGTTCTGCGGCATCGGGGCGGATGAACATGTTGTGGACAAAGAGGGCCTGCCAGGCCCGGGGGGTGACGAAACGCACCGGCACCCGGTAGGCCGGGTCGGCGCCTCCGAAGAGATCCTGGACATACACCGGTTGTGCGGCCAGGTGGGTCTTCACATCCTCCAGGAGGAGGTCGAAGGACTCCTCGGAAAACCGCGCGTTGCGGTCCCACCAGATCCGGTCCCTCGACCCCGGTTCGTCCACCATGAACTTGTCTCCGGGAGACCGGCCGGTGTGCGGCGTGGTCAGGGCCGCCAGCGCGCCGTCGTCGGTGAGTGTGACTTCCTGGTTCCGGACGGCGTGCTCCACCAGGGCGGCCCGGTGGAGGTTGATATGGGTCACGACCGGAGAGAGGCCGGGAAGAATCGGGTCGGAGGAGAGGGCCTTCGTCGGCATGCGCCATCCCTCGGGGCTCGGGCCCCGGTACGAGTGAAGGGTCGCGGAGGGCACCGCCTGGCGGCAGCGCAGGTGCAGAATCATGAAAAATTGCCACGTTCCGGTGGGAGGGCAACTGGCAGGGGCGGTCCGTGGACCGCAGCCCTCCCGGAACCACGCGCGTGCGGGTACGGGTACTGGTCATCAGGCCGGTGTCTGGGGAGGGCTCAGGTGAGCCAGGACCGGAGGAGGGCGATCATCCGGCGATCGTTGGTGGTCTCATCGTCCCCCTTGGGGGTTTCCAGGACCTTGGGAATGCCCGCGAACCGAGGGTCGGTCATGAGGGTTCGGAAGGGCCCCTCCCCCAGCGAGCCCTCGCCAATCAGGGCGTGGCGATCCTTGTGAGAGGCGAACGGGGTTCTGGAGTCGTTGAGGTGGAGGCAGGCCAGAGCGTCGAGGCCGAGGACGTCATCCCACCGTTTCCAGACGCCATTCCAGTCCCCCACCAGATCGTGGCCCGCGCTGTAGAGATGGCAGGTGTCGGCGCAGAAGGCGATGCGGTGACGCACCGCGGCCCCGATCCCCTCCCGGAGGGCGGCGAGCTCCTCGAAGGTGCTCCCGAGGGCGGTTCCCGTGCCGGCCGTGGTTTCGAGGAGCACCCGGGTGTCACCCGGGACCGACTCGAGGCACTCGGTGTAGGCCGCCGCGTTCCGGGCGATGCCCTCGGCGGGGTCATGCATGTAATTCCCCGGGTGGGACACGATGGCGGGGATACCGAGGGCGGCGGAGCGCTGCAACTCGGCGATGAAGGATCGGATGCTTCGGGCTCGTGCGGTCGGATCGGGCGAGGCCAGGTTGATCAGGTAGCTGTCGTGCACCACCACGAATCGGACTCCGCTCGCCGTGAGTGCTCTCCGGAACGCGGAGGCGGTGTCGTCGTCCACGACGGGGTCGCGCCACTGGTTGGGTGTCTTGGTGAAGATCTGGATGGCGGTGGCGTCGATGGCATCACCCCGGGCGGGAGCGGTCGGCACTCCGCCGCTGGTCGAGACGTGGGCGCCCAGCAGGATCGGAGTGTCGAGAGGGCTCATCGGCGTCGCCGGAGCCAGTCGAGGGGATCGAGCGCGATCTGGTTCTCGCCCCGGATCTCGAAATGCAGGTGGGGACCCTTGTCGGTGTTGGATCCACCGACCGTGCCGAGGACCTGGCCCTTGGTCACCTGGTCCCCGGGGCGGACCCGGGCCTCGGCGAGTTGCATGTAGAGGGAGTAGTATCCGTTGCCGTGCTCGAGGACGGCGGTCAATCCGTAGGTGTTCAGGTTCTGCACTACGGCGATGCGTCCGTCGGCCACCGCGTGAACCGGCGTGCCCACGGGCGCCCCGATTCCGATGCCGTTCCACCGGATGACTCCTCCGCCGGGGAGAGTTTCGCGCCCGAACTGGAACACGATGCGCCCCTCCACCGGCCAGTCGAGACGTCCGATGTCATCGGTCGTGATGCCGGCTCCCGGGATGGGTCGTCTCCCCGGGGTGGCCCGGCGGGTCCGTTCGAGGGTGGCCAGCACCTCGTTGAGCCGGGCTTCATCGCGCTCCAGCGCGGTGATCCGCTGCTGGGTCTGCCGGGCCGTGGAGCGGAGCGTGTTGAGGCGGCGAGCCCGGGCATTGGCGAGCTGGCTGTATCGTTGCAGCTCGGATCCTCGCTCATCCTTGCGGCGGTCGAGCTGGTCCCGGACGGCCAGGAGGGTCTGGCGGTCGGCGATCATGCGCTGGTTGAGCCGCTGGATGTCCTCGAACAGGGAGCGATCCTGGCGGCTGGTCAGATCGAGATATTTGTACCGGCTGAGCAGGTCGGCGAAGGACTCCGCGGCCAGGAGCACCTGCACCGTGTGGAGAGGGCCCCGCTTGTAGATGTCGACCAGGCGCCGTTCCAGCACGGCCCGGCGTTCGGCGAGGTTGTCCTGGGCGAGCACCAGTTGCGCGCTGGTCTGGTCGAGCTGGCTGCCCAGGGTGCTGATCTGGCGATCGATCTCGTTGATCAGGCGGTTGGTGGCATCGCGCTGGCGCTCGATGTTGCGAAGGTCGACCCCGACGTCACTCAACTGGCCCTGGAGCCGCGCCTGTTCCTGTTCGAGCCGTTGGCGCTCGGCACGGATGGCTTCGATCCGTCGTCGGCTTTCCTCCGGGTCGGGAGGGCCCTGGGCATGGCCCCGGGACAGGCCCGCCAGCAGCAGGGCCCCGAGGGCGGCAACCGCGATCCGGCGGGGAGCGCGGGACCCTCGGTTGGACCGGCCGAATCCGGGGAGGCGTGCCATGATCTAGCGGACCTCCCGCAGATGACGCCTCACGCTGAGGAGGCTCCCACCGAGTCCGATCACCACGCCAAACCCGGTGAGCAGCGCACCTTCCGTCGGCGTGAAGAAGACGAGATCGGTGAACGTCATGCCCATCATCTGCCGGAACCCCGCCAGGGTGAGCCAACTGAGAGCGAGGGCGAGGAGACCTCCCGCCAGTCCGCGCAGGGCCCCCTCCAGCAGGAACGGCCTCCGGATGAAACTGTCCGTGGCCCCCACCAGCCGCATGATGGCGATCTCCCGGGCCCGCTGGAGGATGGTCATCCGGATGGTCACCCCGATGATCACGGTGGCCACGAAGGCGAAGGCGATGCCGGTGGCGAGCCCCACGATCCCGGCCAGGGCCCGGATCCGGTCGAGGCGCTCCACCCACTCCTGCCCGAACCGCACGTCGTCGATGAAGCCGTATCCCCGCAGGCGTTCCGCCACGGCCTGGGCCGCGGTGCTGGTGCGGAACTCGGGGCGGAGCCGGATTTCCAGGGAGGCGGGCAGGGGGTTTGTGGCCAGGTCCTGATAGGCCTCTCGGAACTCCACCAGCTCCTCCCGGGCCCTCTCCAGCGCGTCGTCCTCGCTCACATAGCGGACGGCGAGGACCTCGGGAAAGGCGGTAATGTCCTCCGCCGCCAAGGTGATGGTCTCGGTGGGGGTGCCGCGCAGAAGAAACGCCACGACCTCGACGCGCTCGGCCAGCCCGGAGAGGCTGTGGCGGAGGTTGATGGCGACGAGCCCGAAGAGGGACACGGAAAAGAGCGACACGGCGATCATGAGGATCGACAGGAGCGACAGGAGAGGCATGCGCCGGAACCCGAGGAGGACCTCGCGCCAAACGAGTCTCACGGGACCTCCGGGGTGCCGTCGGTGGCGCTGTCGAACACGATCCGGCCTTCGCGGAGTTCGACCACCCGTCCCTCCGGGTACGATTGGACCAGGTCGAGATCGTGGGTGGCCATCACCACCACGGTTCCCCCGTCGTGCACGTCCCGCAGGAGCTGGAACACGCCATTCCGCGCCCGCTCGTCGAGGTTGCCGGTGGGCTCATCGGCGAGCACGATCGGGGGGTCGTTCACGATGGCCCGGGCGATGGCCACCCGCTGCTGCTCCCCGCCGGAGAGTTCCCGGGGATAGGCCCGTGCCTTGCCGGCCAGACCGACCCGGGTGAGAGCGCGCATGGTCCGTCCGGGAATGGAGGCCCGGGGCGCTCCGGTGACCTCGAGGGCAAAGGCCACGTTCTCCTCGGCGGTCCGGGAGTCGAGGAGCCGGAAGTCCTGGAAGACGATGCCAAGGCGGCGCCGGAGCTTGGACACGTCACGGGGGCGGAGTGCGCCGGTGGAATATCCGGAGATCCGGACCTCTCCCTCGGTCGGTCGCTCGTGAGCATGGAGCAGGGACAGGATGGTGGACTTGCCCGCGCCCGAATGCCCGGTGAGGAACACGAACTCCCCCCGCGGCACGTGGAACGAGACGTCCCGCAGGGCGGATCCCCCGCCGGGGAACGACTTGGAGACGTGGGAAAAGCGAATCACCCCGGGAAGATAGGACGCTTCACCGGCTCAGGGTAGCGGGGAGGAGTCATCCGGTTCCCAGGGCGTGGTCGAGGTCGCCGATGATGTCCGCGGCATCCTCGATCCCACAGCTCAGCCGGAGGAATCCGTCGGGGATGCCCATGGCATGGCGGGCCTCCGGCGTGAAGGAGGCGTGCGAGGTGAGACGGGGTTCTGAAATCAGGCTCTCGACCCCGGCCAGGCTCGGGGCGTGGGTCACCAGGGAGAGCCGCCGGAGGAAGCGCTCGGCCGCCTCCACACCTCCGTCAAGTTCGAGCCCCACCATCCCGCCAAAGCCCTGAAGGGTCCGCCGGGCCACGGCATGATCGGGGTGGGACGGGAGCCCGGGGTAGTGGACCCGCCGGATCCCCGCGCGGGTCTCGGCCCAGGAGGCCACCGCGGCGCCGTTCTCGTTGTGGCGGGCCACCCGGAGGGCCAGGGTGCGCATTCCGCGATCGATGAGCCAGGCGGCGTGCGGGTCGATCGCCTGTCCCCAGAGGCGCATCAGTCGGGTGACCTCCTCGATGACCGAGGCGGATCCAGCGACCGCGCCCGCGATGACGTCGCTGTGACCGTTGAGGTATTTGGTGGCGCTGGTGATGACCACATCCGCCCCCTGGCTCAGGGGGCGGAGGTTGATCGGGCTCGCGAAGGTCGAGTCCACCAGCAGGGCCACCCCGTACTCCCGGGCGATCACCGCGATCGGCTCGATGCCGATGATCCGGAGAAGGGGATTGGTGGGCGTCTCCAGAAAAAGGGCCCGGGTGGTGGATCGAATCGCCCGCCGCCATTCCCGCGGATGGTCGGGGTTGACGTAGGTGACCTCGATGCCGAACCGGCCCAGCTCGCTGTCGAAGAGGTTCCGGGTGCCGCCGTAGATCCATTCGCTGGAGACCAGGTGATCACCGGGGCGGAGAACCGCGAGGTGGGCGAGGGCCGTGGCTCCCATCCCGCTTCCCACGAACAACGCACTCTCCGCTCCTTCCAGCACCGCGTACTTGCGGGCCAGTTCCACCTGGGTCGGATTGTTGCCGTACCGGGAATAGAGCACCTCGGCCGTGGATCCGACCGGATTGACGAAGGTGCTGCTCTGGACGATGGGCGGAGCCACCGGGCTCCAGTCCGGCTTGCGGGGCGAGGCCCCTCCGTGCACGGCGAGAGTGGACGACCCGCGCGGGGGGGTCCCGGGTGGAGGTGAGGCGGGCGAGGACGGTGTCGAGGGAGTACGCTTCATGGGGCGACCAGGGGGCGGAACTGGCCGGCCGAGGCGTGGATGAGACCGCGGAGTGCGAGACTCTGCAGGGTGTCCGCCGTCTTCTCCACGCTCCAGCCGATCCGGGTGGAGAGAGAGTGGGTCTCGCCGGGGCCATGATCCTGGACGGCGGTGAAGACGGTGCGCATATCGGGAGTGGCCCAGCCGAGGAGGAGGGGGGTCGGTGAGGTCTCTTCCCGCAGGCATCCGACCACGGCCAGGTGCTGGCGGGACAGAACGGAATCGATCGCGTCGCACATCTCTTCGGTGAGTCCGGACAGGACCACATATCGCGCGTGGTCCGGGTCGGGATCCTGAAGCAGCTTGGCGACCACTTCATCGGCGCAGGAAAAGTCCATGAGATCCACCGCTCCAAAGTCGAGCCAGGTGGTGGGAACCGGCGTCCGGGCGATGACCTCGCAGATGCGTCCCCGGACGGCGGCTCCGGTGGGCCGGGTGACCAGCGCTCCGTAGGGGGCGATTCCGAGGGTGTCCCGGAGCACGCCATGGACGCAGATGGTATGGATCACGTGCCCTCCTGGGCCGGCACCACGATCTGGACCTGGGAACCCGGGAAGAATGGTAATCCCTCGGCCATCGGAACGTCATCATCCCAGGCCGGCAGGATGGAGAGCCGGGCGGTGCCGCTCCGGATCGAGATCTTGCCGTGCCAATCCTTGAGGAAGTGCTTGATCGCTCCCAGGCCCTGCCCCCGCCCCGGATCCCGGAACCGACTCACGCCGTGTATCAGCGCCGACTCGAGAGCCACCCGGTCATTCCATCGCTCGCCATGCCGCCGGGACTCGGTGGCCTCCAGGGAGCGACGGAACCCGACTCCCCCGTCGCTGACGGCGATGACGACCACGCGCTTCCCGAGTCGCTTGCGCCAGGTGTAGGCCTGGACTGCCACCCAGCCCCCCGTGCCGGCGTGCTCGACGACGTTCTGGCACGCTTCCGACAGGGTCATGGCAAAGCGCATCGTGGCCTTGGTGGGGATCCCGAGTTCATGGGTCAGAATCCGGGCCGCCCCCTCCTGGATGCGGTTGACCACGGCGTGCACGTCGCCGGAGGCCCGCACCGGCATCACCGGGAGCAGGACATCACTGGCGACGTCGGTGGATCGCCGGGGTACCTTGCCGTGCAGCTCGAAACAGGAGTCGGCGTGCTGAAAGAATCCGGCCCGGGCCCAGTAGGACCGGACATCATCCTGGGCCGGCACCGCAAACCGGGGCTTTTCCGCGCCGGCGTCGGCCAGGGCCTCGCCCAGGCTGAGCAGGGCGGTGAAGCCGAAGGGGGAGGCCCAGGTGGTGGCCCGGGCATCGAGGAGGAGGCGGGTGTCCGGGGGCCAGTCGCCGAGACTCGCGGCGAGCTGGTCGAGGGAACGGTCGTCCAGGGACGAGGGAACGGGAATGACCTTCACGGCGCCTCCACGAGATGGCCGCGGAGCCGCTGGCGGAGAGCCGATGCCCCCCGGAATCCGGCGTTGCGCTCGGCGAGTCGGACGGCAACGGCCAGGGCGTGATCCAGGGAATCGCCGGCCAGCAACCGGGCACAACAGGCGGCCCCGAACACATCGCCGCATCCCGTGGGGTCGGCATCGGGAACCGGGGTCGAGGGTACGCGCGCAGTCCGGATGGCGCCTCCGCGGGGGGGACCGTGGGCGGACCGGGGCCCGAGGGAGAGACGGTCGAAATCGGGGGCGGCCACATAGATCACGCCCCGGGGCCCGAGGGTGACCAGCAACAGCGAGACCCCGGCTTCGAGGACCCCCGCCGAGAGGGCCATCGGGTCGGGGGAGAGCTCCCGCATCTCGTCCTCGTTCATCTGGACGACGTCGAAACAGCGGAACCAGGAGGGAGCGTCGGGCAGGGGACGGAGCATCCGGAGTCCGTCATGCTGCATGCCCAGGAAGAGACTGTGGAGGTCGGCATAGATCGGCCCGGCGAATCCCTGGCGGAGGGCGGTGGCGGTGCCGAGGCAGAGCTCGAAGCCGCTGATGAAATTCAGATAGATCGCGTCCAGGTCCCGTACCAGGGGCCCGAGTTCGGGCCAGGTCCACCCGGGGACACCCCCCGCCATCCGCTCACACCGCCGCTCCGCGGATTGATACTGCAGGACCACCCGGTTGGTGGGGGAATCCACCTCGGGGAACCGGGCGCCCGGCGCGCGATGCTCGATCTCGCGCAGGAAGCCGGCGGCGCGCTCGCTCAGGTCGCGTCCCACCTTGATCAGGGGAACGATTTCCCAGGAGTCCGGCAGGGCGGCATCCAGGCCGGCGAGGGCGTAGGCGATCCCTCCCCACTCCTCCACGGGAGCCCGGGTTCGGTCCCTCCCGTGGATCACGTCCCAGACCAGCGATCCGATGACCCCGACGCGCGGCATGGGTCCTCAGGCTCCCGGGGCCGGGTGGCTGACCCGGCTAAATCGGAGCTGGTGGAAGCTCTGGGCCGCCCCGTACACTCCCGCCGCGTCGCCCAGGGATCCGGGCACGATGCGGCACGCCGCGACCGCGGGACGGAAGGCGCGGCGGGCTACTTCCTGCCGCAGGGGCAGAAAGAGAGAATCCCCGGCGCGGACCACTCCACCACACAGCACCACGACCTCCGGATTGAAGATGTTGATCAGATTGGCCACGGCCGCCCCGAGGTACTTGGCGGTGTCCCGGACCACCTCTCGTGCCACGTCATCGCCCAGTTCGGCGGCCTCATACACCATCTGGGCCGTGAGGGGGCCGGTGCCGGGTGCCGCGAGGCGCGACTCGGCCCCGGAGGCGATCAGCTCGGTGGCCCGGCGGGCGATGGCGGGTCCCGCGGCATAGGCCTCGACGCAGCCGTCGTTGCCGCAAACACAGCGCCGGCCATGGGCGTCGATGGTGGAGTGACCGACCTCCCCGGCACAGTCCGACGCCCCGTGGTGGATGGCGCCGTTGAGGAGGATCCCTCCCCCCACGCCGGTGCCGATGGTCAGCCCGATCACGTCGCGACAGCCCTGCGCGGCACCCTGCCACCATTCTCCCAGCACGGCGCAGTTGGCATCGTTGTCGAGAGTCGTGGGAAGGGCCAGGGCGTCGGCCATGCGCTGGCGGAGGGGCATGTCGGTCCACCCGAGGTTCGGGGTGAGCAGGACGACCCCGGTCGTGGTGTCGAGCGGCCCGGGCGCACCGATGCCGACGCCGAGCACGCGAATGTCGGGGTGGTCGGCCGCGGCGGCGGAGGTCGCCTCCCGTGCGGTGCCGGCCATCCTCCGGAGAACGGCATCGGCGCCCTCCTCGGGGCGGGTGGGCCGGGACCGGAAGGTGAGCAGGCGCGACCCGTCGGCGGCCACCACCCCCGCGGCGATGTTGGTTCCCCCGAGATCGATCCCGACGATCACATCCATAGAAAACTCACGTGGAAAGAACCGCGTTGACGGCCTGGAGAACCTCGTCCACCGGCAGGGTCCTCAGGCACCGGTGATGCCCCAGGGGGCACCGCCGGGGGCCGTGGGGTGAGCAGGGGCGGCACCCGAGGTCCGCCACGCCCAGAACCCGGTCTCGCGGCCCCCGGGGTCCGAACCCGAGTTCCGGACTCGTGGGGCCGAAGAGCGCCACCACCGGCGTGCCCGTCGCCGCGGCCAGATGCATCGGCGCGGAGTCGTTGGTGACCAGCACCGCGGCCTCCGCGATGAGGCCCAGCGCCTGTCGCAAACTGGTCTCCCCCGCCGCGGAATGAACACGCCCGGGGCCCCGCGCCGCAATGCCCCCGGCGAGATCCCGCTCCGCGGCGCTCCCGATCACCACGACAGGACCGGCGAGGCCGGCGGCCAGATCCCCGAACCGGGGCCACTGCTTCGTGGCCCACGCGGCACCCGGGGCCAGGGCCACGAAGGGCGGGGCGATGCCTCGGGCCGCGAGCCAGGCGCGGGCCCCGTCGCGCTCGGCGGTCGTGAGCGGGAGAGTCACCGTGGGAGTCGCCGACGTGCCCTGGTCCCGCGCCAGGGAGAGGAGCCGTTCCGTTTCGTGGAGTTCGGCGGGCCAGCGAACCCGGTGTGAATAGAGCAGGGCGGGGAGGCGTCCGCCGAACCCGATGCGTTCGGGAATGCCGGCGAGGCGGGCCACCAGGGCGGAGCGAAGCGATCGGTGCGGGAGGATGGCCCGGTCATAGTTCACCGACCGCAGGTGGCGGGCCAGACGGGCGAGGGCCGCGGGCCTTCGATCCCGCGTCTTGTCCCAGGCATGCACCCGCCGGATGCCGGGATGGTTCTCGAGGAGCGAGGCGCCGGTGGGTGTCACCAGGACATCCACCGGTCCGTGAGGGATCAGGGCGTGGAGCAGGGGCGTCGTGAGAACCACGTCTCCCGCCCACGCGGTCTGGATCACGAGGGTCCCTGCCATGCGATCCGTGCCAGGACTAATTGTCCACCTGGAGGACGGCGAGGAAGGCCTCCTGGGGAATCTCGAGCTGTCCGATCTGCTTCATGCGCTTCTTCCCCTCCTTCTGCTTTTCCAGAAGCTTGCGCTTCCGGGTGATGTCCCCGCCGTAGCACTTGGCCAACACATCCTTGCGGAGGGCGGAGATGGTTTCGCGCGCGATGATCTTGTGGCCGATCGCGGCCTGGATCACGACCTGAAAGAGCTGGCGGGGGATGAGTTCCTTGAGCTTCTCGGCGACCTTCCGGCCCCACTCGTAGGACTTGTCGCGGTGGATGATGACGCTGAAGGCGTCGATCTGCTCCGCGTTGATGAGCATGTCGAGCTTCACGAGCTTGGAGGCCCGGTAGTCCCCCATCTCATAGTCCATCGAGGCGTATCCCCGGCTCAGGGACTTGAGGCGGTCGTGGAAATCGAGCACGATCTCGCCCAGGGGAAACTCCCATCTGAACTCCACCCGGGCCGTGTCCACGTAGTGCATCCCATGATAGATGCCCCGGCGGTCCTGCCCGAGTTGCATGATGGGCCCGATGTACTCGGCGGGAGCCATGATGCGGGCCTTGACATAGGGCTCCTCGATCCGGTCGATGGTGGCGGGATCGGGGAGGTGGGAGGGATTCTCCACCACCACCATGGTCCCGTTGGTCAGGTAGACGTGGTGCTCCACCGTCGGGACGGTCGTGATGAGGTCGAGCCCGAACTCGCGTTCCAGCCGTTCCTGGACGATGTCCATGTGGAGCAGCCCGAGGAACCCGCACCGGAATCCGAAGCCGAGTGCCGTGGACGTTTCGGGCTCGTAATGAAGACTGGCATCGTTCAGCACCAGCTTCTCGAGTGCATCGCGGAGGGGCTCGTACTGGTCTGATTGCGTGGGGTAGACCCCGGCGAACACCATCGAGGTCACGTCCCGGTAGCCGGGCAGGAGCGGCGTCGTGCTGTGGGCGGCGTCGAGAATGGTGTCCCCCACCCGGGCGTCCCGCACCTGGCGGAGACTCGCCACGAGATAGCCCACGTCGCCCGCCTCGAGCATCGGAGCGGGCCGTTGCCCCAGCTGCAGGTGCCCGACCTCCTCCACATCGTACCCGTCGTCCGGGTGGGCGCCGAAGACGATCCGCATCCCCTTCCGGATGACCCCGTCCACCACCCGGATGCTCGGGATCGCCCCGCGGTACCGGTCGTAGTAGGAGTCGAAAATGAGAGCCCGGAGCGGGGCCTCCGGAGAGCCGGCCGGGGGAGGAATGCGGGCCACGATCGCCTCCAGCAGCTCCGGCACGCCGGTGCCCTCCTTGGCACTCACCGCCAGGATCTCCTCGGGCCGGGCCCCGATGAGGTCGATGATCTCCTGGGCCCGCCGCTCCGGCTCCGCGCCCGGCAGGTCGATCTTGTTGAGGACCGGGATGATCTCCAGCCCGGCATCGAGGGCGAGGAAGAGGTTGCTCAAGGTCTGGGCCTGGACTCCCTGGGAGGCATCCACGATGAGGATGGCGCCCTCGCAGGCCGCGAGGGACCGCGAGACCTCGTAGGTGAAGTCGACGTGGCCCGGGGTGTCGATCAGGTTGAGGGTGTACTCCACCCCATCCCGGGCGGGGTAGCGCATCCGCACCGCGTTGAGCTTGATGGTGATGCCACGCTCCCGCTCGAGATCCATCGTGTCGGTGAGCTGCTCGCGCATGAGCCGCTTCTCAACCGTGCGGGTGACCTCGATGAGGCGATCGGCCAGGGTCGACTTGCCGTGGTCGATGTGGGCGACGATGCAGAAATTGCGGGTGTGCTGCTGTGACATCCGCACAATATAGCGGGCGACCCACCCCGCCCGCCCGCCGGGGGACGTTCGACGTGTGAAGTTCGAAGTGTGACGTGTGAAGGAGAAAGTGGAAATCGCGGGGCGGCCCGTGTATTCTCTGGCGCCCCGAAGTGAGGAGAGTACGCACGTCCCCCATCACATCCCCCCCGTCGGTTCTCCGATATGACCTTGCCATGGTGCTCGTGTCGGTCATCTGGGGAATCAACTTCAGCGTCAGCAAGTATGCCCTGAGTGCCTTTCCGGTCTTTGCCTTCACGGGACTCCGGTTTCTGGGCGCCACCGCGCTGCTCTGGGGTGTGCTCCGGGCCACGGAGGCGCCGTCCCCCGTGCCGCGCCGGCAACTCCTCCGGTTGTTCGGCCTGGGGGTGCTGGGCAACACGCTGTACCAGATGGGATTCATGACCGGGCTCTCGCTCACCACGGCGACCAACAGCTCCGTCCTCATCGCCTTCATCCCCGTGCTGGTGGCCGTTCTCGGAGGGATCCTGGGCATCGAGAGCCCGACGCCCGCCGCGCGCTGGGCCCTGGCGGCCGGCACGCTCGGAGTTCTGATGGTCGTGCTCGCGGGGGACCGCGGAATTCATTTTGGCGGTCCCGGGACGACGGGTGACCTCCTGACCCTGGGGTCGGTGGTGTGCTGGGCCCTGTTCACCCTGGGCGTCCGGCAGGCGGGCGAGGGGCTCACCCCTCTCCGGGTCACGACCCTCACGACCGCCGCGGGGATGCCGGGGCTCCTGGTGCTCGGCCTCCCCGATCTGCTCACGATGGACTGGATGGCCATTCCTCCGCTGGCCTGGGGCGCTCTGCTCTACGCCTCGGCGGTGTCGATCGTGGTCGCCTACCTGCTCTGGAACCATTCGGTTCGGGTCCTCGGCACCAACCGAACCTCCCTCTACGGCTGCGTGGTTCCGGTCTTCGCCGCCGCCGCCGCCGCCCTCCTTCTCGGAGAAAGCCTCCGGCCCCTGCAGGTGGCCGGAGGAGGCCTGGTGGTTGTCAGTGTTCTCCTGAGCCGGGGCACCAGCCTGTTCCGGCGGCTCCCCGGAGGTCTCAGGAGGTAGCGGCGTCCCCGTCCGATTCCGCGGCGAGTTCCTCGAGCCGGGCCATCGCGCGGCGGAGGTGAGGGATCACGATGCTGCCGCCCACGACCAGTCCCACCGCCATCGCTTCGTGCAGCTCCGCGTCACTCACCCCCTCGTCCCGGCATTGCATGAGATGATAGGTGACGCAGTCGTCGCATCGCAGCACGAGGGACGCCACGAGGCCAAGCAGTTCCTTGGTCCGCCCATCGAGGGCCCCGGCACTGTAGGCACGGCCGTCGATCGCAAAAAAGCGATTGAGGGTGAGGTTGCCGGTGGCAAAGATCGAGGCATTCATCCGGTCGCGAAACGCGCGGAAGTCGGAGAGGGTCGAGGTCATGGTGAGTCCGGGGCAAGGGTGAGTCTCCAGGGGCGCGCCGCCCCCGGAGCGAGTCCCGGAAGATGCCGGGGGGATCGCGTCGGCGGGAGGGATCACTCCCTATTCCCTCCTCCCTCGTGTTACGTTTGCTCGCCGATGCTGCGTGCCGCACCCTCCCGCCACCAGACCCGTCTGGACCTACTCGACCCTGTGGAAATCGCACGGCTGGGGGGGATGGAAGTGACCACGACCGGGATCGTGGAGGGGTTTCTGGCGGGTCTTCATCGATCCCCCCGGCGGGGATTCTCGGTCGAGTTCGCCGAGCACCGGATGTATCAGCCGGGAGACGAGCCCCGCTACGTGGACTGGAAACTGCTGGCCCGCACCGACCGGCTCTATGTCAAGCAGTTTGAGGAGGAGACCAACCTCCGGGCGATGCTGGTGTTCGACACCAGCCGTTCCATGGCCTGGACCGGCTCGCCGGAGCGCCTGACGAAGATCGCCTACGCCCAGCGTCTGCTGGCCGCGCTGGCGCTCGTTCTCCTCCGGCAACGCGATGCCACCGGACTCATCACCTTCGATGACACCGTGCGACGGATCGTCCCGCCCCGGGCCCGCCTCCCCCATTGGACCACCCTGGTCACCGCCCTCGGGGAGGTCATGCCCGGTCAGCACACCGCGGCCGAGCCCGCCCTCCGCCGGGTGGTGGACCAGCTCCGGCGGCGGGGCCTGGTGGTGTTCGTGTCCGACCTCCTCCTCGACCGGGAGGTGACCCTCAAGGCCCTCCGCTTTCTGCGGCACCGCGGCCATCAGGTCCTCGTGTTGCAGGTGATGGACCCCGGGGAGCGGGACCTGGCCGGGGCCTCGGAAACCCGGTTCGAGGATCCGGAAACCGGGGAGGCCCTCGTGTTGCGTCCCTCCGACTGGGCGGGACGGTACCACGAGACCGTGGGCCAGGTGGTGGAGGGATGGCGGCACGAGTGCCGGCGTCACGGGATCGCTCACGAACTGGTCATGACCGACCAACCCTTTGGTCTGGCGCTTCGGCAGGCCCTGGTGCAGTCAACCGGCCTCGCGTGATCAGCTTTGCCCTTCCCTGGATGCTGGCGGGCCTGGCCGCGGCCGCGATCCCGATCCTGTTGCATCTCTTTGCCCGGCGCGACCCGCCCACCGTCGTGTTTCCCGCCGTCCGCTATCTCGACCAGACGGCCCGGCGGCATCAGCGCCGCCTCAGTCTCCAGCACTGGCTGTTGCTGGCCCTGCGGACCCTGCTGATCATCCTGCTGGTGCTGGTGGCCGCGGGTCCGTCGCGACCGGCCGGCCGGGGTCCCGGAACCCATGGCCCGAGCGGGCTGGTGCTCATCGCCGACAACTCGCTGAGCAGCGGCGCGGTGTCCGGGGGCGACGCCGTCTGGGGGAGCATTCGCGAGGCGGCTCGTCGCGTGCTGGCGCGTGCCACCCCCGGGGACGCGGTGACCCTCCTGACGGCGGGAGGACCGCCCCGGCGGGGGACGCCGGCCACGCTCCGCGAACAGCTCGACAGCCTCACGCCCTCTAACCATCGTCTTGACCTCGCCGAGGCGGTCGCCACCGCCGACGCCCTGCTGCGGGCGGCCTCGCTCCCGGGAGAGATCGTCGTGCTGAGCGACCTGCAGCGGTCGGCGATCGGTCCCGTGGATCTCACGCATCCGGTGCTGGTGGGTCGCCCCGGAGGCGCTCCGCCCGTCAATGCCGCGGTGGCGGGGTTCGATCTGAGCCCGCAGCCGTGGACCGCCGAGGGAGGTCTGGTGTCCGTCCGGGTGGATGCGGACACCGCCCGGCGAATCCCCGTCACCCTCCGCCTGGGCGACGGCCCCCCCCATGCGCTGCTCCGGGTCGGCCCGATGACGTCGGCCATCCGCCTGACGGCCCGCCCCGGCTGGCACCTGCTCCGGGCGGAACTGGCGCCCGATGAACTCCGCGGGGATGATGTGCGGGAAGAAGCGGTGAGGATCATGCCGCCCCCCCGGGTGTCCTGGCCGCCGGAGGATCCCTTCCTCTCCGCGGCGGCCCAGGTCCTCGCCGAGAACGGACGGATCATCCCGGGCGACGGCCAACCGGGGACGATCGCCCTGGACCGGCTCGGCCCGGGCCCGAGTGTCGTGCTCCCCCCGGAGGATCCGGCCCGGATCGGGGCGCTCAACCGGGCCCTCGCCGGTCGCGGAATCTCGTGGCGCTTCGGCGAGGGATGGGGCGATGCCGTGGCTCTGGATAGCGGGGGAGTGGCACCGGCCGGGGTCCAGGTCCAGCGGCGTCACCGCCTGGTGCCGGACGCCGTGGTCCCTCGCGGGGTGCTGGCGCAGGCCGGTGGGGAGCCGTGGCTCGTGCGCGAGGGAAATGTGATTCTCGTCGGATCCCGGTTCGACCCCGAATGGTCCGGGCTCCCGGTGCATGCCGGGTTCCTCCCCTTTCTCGACGGCCTGCTGACCCGGGTCATGGCGGGAGACCTGGCCCGCCTCGAAGGCCACCCCGGCGACCAGGTCTCCCTTCCCGATCGGACCACGGCCGTGGCGCGCCCCGAGGGGACGGTGCAGGAGGTGGAGGGGGGGAGTCGGTTCCGGATCTCCGGCCCCGGCGTTCATTACCTCCTGGAACGCTCTGACACGATCGGAGTGATCCAGGCCTCGCCCGATCCCCGGGAATCGCGGCTCGAACGCATTGCCGACGGGGAACTTCGCACCCTGTGGCCCGGCGCGCATATCACCACCCTGGGCGAGGCACCCGGTCTGGTGTTCACGGCGGCGGCCCGGGCCGATCTTCGGGGACCCCTGGTCTGGGCCCTGGCCGTGCTGGCACTCGCGGAGATGCTCCTGGCGGGCGGGATCCGCCGCCGCCGATGAGTCTGGACCTCGTCTTCGAAGCGCTGGGGAGGGTCCCCGCCGTTCAGGCTCTGGCGGGGGACCTGCCGCGCCGGGGGACCTCCACCCGGCTGGGGGGGCTCCCCGGCTCGAGCGCCGCTCTCCTGGCCGCATGGCTCGCGGATTCCCTTCCCGAGCGGCTTCTGGTCATCGTGGCCCCCGGCCCCGCCGAAGCCGATCGGTGGCTTGCGGACCTGAACCAGCTGAGCCGGGCCCCGGTCGCGCTCTATCCCCAGCGGGAGTCCCTGGGGGAGGACGAGCCGCACTACGAGATCGCCGGGGAGCGGATGGAGACGGTGGCGGCGCTGCTCGGAGGGGATCTCCGCATCCTGGTGACCACGGCGCGGGCCACGGCCGAACGCACCCTCATCCCGTCGGCCCTGTCCTCGCTGCGAGTGACTCTTCGGACGGGCCAACGATACCCGCTCCGTACGATGGTGGCCGACCTCGACCGGATGGGGTATCGCCGGGTAGCCTCGGTGACCGAGGTGGCCGAGTTCAGCGTGCGGGGAGGGATCGTGGATGTGTACGGCTTCGGGATGGCGGACCCCGCCCGGTGTGAGTGGTGGGGCGATGACATCAGCAGCCTTCGGCAGTTCGACCTGACGACCCAGCGATCGGGCGAGTCGCTCCCCGAGGTGGTGATCCTTCCGGTGTCGGCGGAGGCGGTGCTGAACGCCGGCGAGGGGGAGAATGGACCGCGGGACCGGAGATCTCTGCTCGAACTTCTTCCTCCCGATGCCCTCGTCGTGGAGGAGCGCGAGGGAGTGGATCTCGAGGAGGTGGCCCGCGGCTGGCGCGAGGCGGAGCACCACATCGAGGTGGCGCGGCGCCAGGGCGATTCGGTTCCCTCCCGGGAGGACATGCTGCTCGAACCGGGGCAGTGGTGGCGGATGCTGGGCCTCTTTCCTCGCCTCCTGGTGCGGGAGGAGGAGGTCGACCGGCAGTTCGGATTCTTCCCGCCGGAGAGAGTCGATCGCGATCTGGCCCGGCTGCGCGGACTACTGGGGAGTGGAAAGCCGACTCTCATCCTGTGTGACAACGAGGGGCAGTGCGAGCGCCTGGAGGAACTGCTCCACGACGGTCCCTCCGTGGCGGGCATGGCCACCCTGACGGTCGGATCGCTGGATGGCGGGTTCGTCCTGCCCACGCTGCGGGTACTCACCGACCACGAGATCTTCCGGCGGGCGCGTCGCCTCCGGCGTCCCCGGCGTTTCCGCACCGCGGCCCCCACCTCCCTCACGGGAACGCTGTCGATTGGCGATTACGTGGTTCACCTGGACCACGGCATCGGGATCTATCGCGGCTTGCACGCGATCACCCTGGACGGAGGACCGATTGACGTGGCGGTCCTGGAATACGAGGGAGGGGATCGGCTGAATGTTCCTCTGTACGGGCTGGACCAGATCGAACGGTATCGGGCCGGGGGGGGGGGGGACGATGGCGACGAACCGCCGCCGCGCCTGCACCGTCTCGGCGGGACCGCCTGGAAGAAGGTGCGGGACCGGACCCGGAGCGGGATCCGGGAGATGGCGGCGGAGCTGCTCGAGCTCTATGCCCGTCGCACGGTGAGTGCGGGAGACCCCTGTCCCCCCGATACCCGGTGGCAGCGCGAACTCGAGTCGAGTTTTCTCTACGAGGACACCCCGGACCAGCGCCGGGCCACCGACGAGGTGAAGCGCGATCTCGAGCGCCCGCATCCGATGGACCGGCTCCTGGTGGGCGACGTGGGGTATGGCAAGACCGAGATCGCGGTGCGCGCCGCGTTCAAGGCGGTCCAGAGCGGACGGCAGGTGGCCATCCTGGTGCCGACCACGATCCTCGCGGAGCAGCATGGCCGGACCTTCACCGAACGGCTGGCCGATTTCCCGGTGCGGGTGGAGGTGCTCTCCCGGTTCCGGTCCCCGAAGGAACAGAAGGCCGCCCTGGCCCGCCTTGCCACCGGGGAGACCGACATCATCATCGGGACCCACCGGATCCTCTCCCGCGACGTCATCTTCAAGGAGCTGGGGCTGCTCGTGGTGGACGAGGAGCACCGGTTCGGCGTGCGGCACAAGGAGCGCCTCAAGGAGCTTCGTCTCCGGGTCCATGTGCTCACGCTCACGGCCACGCCGATCCCGCGCACCCTGCACATGTCCCTCGCGGGGCTCCGTGATCTGTCCCTGATTGAGACGGCGCCGCAGGACCGGAGCCCGGTGCTGACCTTCGTCGAGCCCTGGGACGATGCCCTGATCGAGGAAGCCTGCACCCGGGAACTCGACCGGGGAGGGCAGGTGTTCGTGGTTCACAACAGGATCGAAACGATTGAGACCATTGCCGCCCGGGTGCGAGGCCTGGTTCCCCGGGCCCGGGTGGCGGTGGCGCATGGACAGATGCCGACCGACCGGCTGGAGGAGGTCATGGGGAACTTCGTGAATGGAACGGTCGACATTCTCGTCTCCACCATGATCGTGGAATCGGGACTCGATGTCCCCAATGCCAACACGATGATCGTTCACGACGCGCACCGGTTCGGACTCGCCCAGCTCTATCAGCTCCGGGGCCGGGTGGGCCGGAGTCACCGGAGGGCGCACTGCTACCTGATCGCCCCCGACACCGTGGACCCGGAGGCGGAGGAACGGCTGAAGGTGCTGGAGCACAACACCGAACTCGGGAGCGGCTACCGGATCGCTCTCAAGGATCTGGAACTCCGCGGCGCGGGAAATCTGCTCGGCGCGGAACAGTCGGGGCATGCCCAGGCGGTCGGGTTCGATCTCTATCTCCGCTGGTTGGAAGAGACGGTCCGGGCCCTGCGGAGCCGCCAGGGCGACGCCTCGCCCGCCCCTCCGGCCCCGCCCGATGTGGTCTTCGACCGGCCGGCCCGCCTCCCCGATGACTACATTCCGGACGACGAGGGAAAGCTGGATCTCTACCGGCGACTGGCGCGGGCAGGCACAATTGATGAAATTGGAGAGTTGGGCCGGGAAATCCGGGAACGGTTCGGACCGCTCCCCGCCGAGGCGGAGCACTTCCTCGACATGACCCGGCTGCGGGTGCTCGGCGCCGGCATGGGACTCCAGCATGTGCTGGTGCGGGGAGACGAGGCGCGCCTCACCTTTCGGGAGGGCACCGCTCCCCGGCTGGCCGGGCTCACCGTGGCTCTCGACGATGTCCAACTCTCGGTCGAGGTGCGGCGCACGGTCCCGCTGTCGCTTCGATTGATCCGGCTCGGGGGCGTGGACATCATCCCCGCCCTGGTGCGGGCCGTGACCGCCGCCGCGCAGGCAGGCGCCCGATCGGCGTCGCCGCGGGCCGGGTAACACGAAACGCAGTTCTCTTCTTTCACCGGAGTACGCATGCGCCGCCTGGTTCTGGTTCCCGTCCTTCTCCTCTCCCTGGCTGGATGTTCCAATCTGGGTGACCTCTTCTCGGCCCGGGCGGATGTGGCCGCGACCGCCGGGGGGCAGGAACTCCCCGCCTCCCGGGTTGCCGACATCCTCGCCACGATCCGCGGAACGGCGGCCGACGTCGAAACGGCGGAGTTCGTGTCGAATCTCTGGGTCGATCTCACCCTCTTCGCCCAGACCGTGGCCGAAAAGGGCACCTTTCCCGTTGACTCGAGCCTGGTTCGCCGGGCCATGTGGCCGCAGATCACCGAGCAACGGATCGGTGCCCTCCGCGAGGCGATGCTGGCGAGTCGCCCCGCCACGCCCGAGTCGGCGGTGGACTCGGTCTGGAGCCAGGGGGACATTCGGCTCTTCCAGCACATCCTGATCACCCCGGCGGGGCCCACCCCCGCCGATACCGCGGCCGCCCGGCGTGATGCGGAGCAGGTTCTGGCCCGGGTGCGGAGGGGAACCTCCTTTGCCTCCCAGGCCGAAGCGCGGAATCCCGATGCGACGCGCCAGGACGGCGGGTATCTCCCCCCGAGCCCTCGCGGCGCCTTTGTTCCCGCCTTCGACAGCGCGGCCTGGGCCCTGGAACCGGGCGCCTTGAGCGACGTGGTCCAGACCGATTTCGGATTCCACCTGATCCGCCGCCCGCCACTGGAGGAAGTCCGGAGCCGTTTCTACGAGTTCGCCAGCGGCCTGGAGGGCGCGCGAGCCGATTCGTCCTACTTCGCCGCTCTCACGTCGTCCAACGACCTGAAGGTGCGCGACAACGCCCCCGCCGGCATCAAGGCGGCCATCATGGACCTCCAGGGCTCCCTCAAGTCGAGCCGGGCCCTGGTGGACCTCAAGTCGGGCAACCTGACGGTCGGGCAGTTCGCCAAATGGATGACGGCCCTGCAGCCGGGGCAACTGCAGCAGGTGTCGATCCAGCCGGACTCGAACCTCGTCCGGTTCGCCACCGCGATCGCCCAGCAGGAGCTGTTGCTGCGCCAGGCCGACTCCGCCAATGTGCAGCTTCCCGAGGGAACCTGGGCCGCGATTCAACTCGCCATGAACGCCGGCACGACGCAGATGATCAACGCGATGCAGCTCAACGCCCCGGAGGTGTCGGACACCAGCAACCCGTTGTCGGATCGCAAGGCGGCGGCGGCCGCGAAGGTGGAGACCTACTTCGACAACCTCCTCACCGGGGCGGCGCAGTATCAGCCCCTTCCCGGGGTGCTCGGAATCGTGATGCGCGAGGACCGGGGGGGCAAGATCAACCGCGCCGGTCTCGCCCGGGCCGTGGAACTCGCCATTGCCAAGGCCCGAGCCGACTCGGCCGCGCAAGCGGGCCAGCCCGCCGCGCCGCCCGCCGGACCGATTCAGCCTGCACCGGGTGGCCCGCCGGTGCCGCAGGGTCAGTAGACGATGAGGCAGGTCCGGGGATCGGTCGTTCGGCGGACGATGGCCCTGGTGGCCGCGGTTCTCCTCTGGCACGGGGAACCGCTGTCGGCCCAGGGGGATTCGACCGTGGTGGACCGGATCGTGGCCGTGGTCGGAACCCGGGCCATCCTCGCATCGGAGATCGACGAACAGCTTTTCATCCGGTTTCCCCAGGGAAGAGGCCTCCCCACCGATTCCGCGGCGCTCGGGGCCGTGCGCCGCGAACTGCTCGACGACCTCATCACCAACGAACTCCTCCTGCTGGAGGCCCGGCGAGACACCACCATCCGGGTCACCGAGGAGGAGGTGGACGCCGCGGTCGATGAACTGGTGAAGAGCACGCGCTCCCGGTATGCCGGCGACGACGCCTTCCGCCGGGACCTGCAGGTGGCGGGCTTTCAAACTCAGGAGGAATGGCGGGCCTGGATGCGGGATCAGCAACGGGACCAGCTCCTGACCCAGGCCTTCACCTCCAGCCTCCGAAGCCGCCAGAAACTCAAGACGGTGGTGCCCACCGAGGAGGAGATGCGGAAGTTCTTCGAGGCGCGAAAGGGAACCGCCCGGCGCCCGGCCACCGTTTCCCTCCGGCAGATCATCGTGGCCCCCAAACCCCGGCCGGAGGAGAGGGAGCGGGCCCGGGCCAAGGCCGATTCGATCGCCCGGGAGATCCGGGCCGGGGCGGACTTTGCCGTCGCCGCCAAGCGCTTCTCCCAGGATCCGGGATCGAAGGATGCCGGGGGGGATCTGAACTGGTTCCGCCGTGGAGTCATGGATCCCGCTTTCGAACGACTCGCATTCATCATCAAACCGGGTGTGGTGAGCGATCCCGTGGAAACCGCTTTCGGGTTCCACATCATTCAGGTGCAGCGGGTGCAGGCCTCCGAGGTGCAGGCCCGCCACATTCTGATCATGCCGGAGATCGGACCCGCGGAGGTGGACAGCGCCCGTCGCCTCGCCGAGAAGCTGCACAGCGCAGTCGTCGCGGGCGCCTCGTTCGACTCGCTTCAGGGCCGCCATCACGACACGGCCGAGGCGAAGGAATTGATGGTGGTGCCGGAGGACCGGCTGCCCCCGGTCTACCAGCAGGCCATTCAGGGAGTGGGACCGGCCGAGGTGAGCGAGGTGTTCGAGCTGGCGGGGACCGGAGGGTTGCCGAGCAAGTTCGGGTTCGTGCGCGTTCTCGAACGCGCGCCGGCGGGTGACCTTCGCTTTGAGGACTCCCGGGACGAAGTCCGATCCCGTCTCACCGAAATTCTCACCATGCAACGCTACGTCGATCGGATCCGGTCCGCCAACTACGTGGAGATCCGGGACCCGTGACCCGCCGGTGTCGGCTCGCGGTGACCCTTGGTGATCCCCGCGGTGTCGGTCCGGAACTCACCGCGGCGGTGCTCGCCGAGGGTCCTCCGCTCGATGCCGACATCGTCGCCGTGGGACCCGATGATCTGATCGACGCCCTCCCTGTCGGCCGGAAGATCGGGGTCGGCATGTGGCGGGGGGGAGTGGGTCGCGGCGACCCCGCCGATCCCGAGACGCGCCGCCGGGCCCTCCGCGCGGGAACCCTGGCCGGACGATCCATTGAGCAGGCGGTCGCCCTGGCGCAGGCCGGGGAGGTGGATGCCCTCGTGACCGCTCCCATCGAAAAATACGCCACCCACCTGGCGGGCTATCCGTTCCCGGGTCATACCGAATGGCTCGCCGCCCTGGCCGGGGGAGTGGACGTGGCGATGATGCTCGCCACCGACACCCTGCGCGTCGTGCTGGTGACCACCCATGTGGCCCTCCGGGATGTGCCGGCCCTGCTCACGACCGACCGGATCGTGCGCACCGGTCGGGTCACCCGCCAGGCCCTGCGGGAATGGTTCGGCATCGCGGATCCCCGCCTCGCGCTCTGCGCCCTCAACCCGCACGCCGGGGAGGGAGGGCTGTTTGGAGACGAGGAGGTGAGGATCCTCACCCCGGCGGCCGCGGCGCTGCACGCGAGCGGTCCCCTGCCTGCCGACACGGTGTTTGTGCGGGCCATGGCGGGGGAGTTCGACGCCGTCCTGGCGCCCTATCATGACGTGGGAATGACCGCGATCAAGGTGGCCGGGTTCGGCGGGGGCGTGAACATCACCCTGGGCCTTCCCTTTCCCCGCACCTCCCCCGATCATGGCACCGCGATGGACATCGCCGGCACCGGCACCGCCCGCGCCGACAGCCTGCGGCGCGCGGTCACCCTCGCGGTCACCCTCGGCGCGCGGAATCGCACTGCCTAGCCGGCAGCCTGTCGTCCACACCCGGGGCTCGGGCGACGCTGGCGCGTCGCCCCTGTATCGCCTATCGCCTATCGCCTAACGCCTGATTTTATCCGTTCCACGATGTCCAGACAGTCCTCCAGCCGCAACGTCTGGGTGGCCCGGTTCATCACCAGGGTCGCCTCGCACGCCAGGATCGACTCCCGCTCCACGAGCCCGTTTTCGCGCAGGGTGCGCCCGGTGTCGACCAGGTCCACGATCCAGTGGGCCAGTCCGAGCAGCGGGGCCACCTCGACGGACCCCGCGATCGGGATCACCTCGACGGCGCGTCCCATGGCCGCGAAGTACTCCCGGGTGAGCCGCGGGTA
Source organism: Gemmatimonadales bacterium (assembly GCA_039794085.1). Taxonomy (GTDB): domain Bacteria; phylum Gemmatimonadota; class Gemmatimonadetes; order Gemmatimonadales; family GWC2-71-9; genus OFTM291. The sequence continues at coordinate 54,059 of JBDIWC010000014.1, read as the reverse complement.
CTTGGTGGCCACCCGGGCCGTGACTCCGCCGGGCAAGTGCGGCCAGGGGGTGGAGACGGGAGAGGCGACCGCGAGTCGGCACCGGCCGAATCCGAGGGTGAGGGGCTCCAGGACGTCGGCGTCGGCCTCGCGGAGCACGTCCGTTCCCGTGACGCCGAGGTCGGCGGCGCCGGATTCGACGTAGACGGGGACGTCGCCCGGCTTCACGACCAGGAACTCGACGCCGGGATCGGTGGAGGGGATCAGGAGACGGCGGCCCGGGTCACCCTCGAGGGCCATGCCCGCCGCCGCAAATCGGGCCAGGGTCGGCCCATGAAGACGCCCTTTCGGAAGGGCGATCCGGAGCCGGCTCATGCGATGACTCCCGCGAGGGCGCCCAGGTCGAGCGCGAAACCCACCGCGGGCATGGGAGTTCCGAAACGTCCCATCAGATCGTCGTATCGCCCTCCGGTGCCGACCGCCCGCCCGGCGCCCTCCACGAACACCTCGAAGTGCATGCCGGTATAGTAGTCGAGGCCGCGGACCTCCCCGAGGTCGTAGACCACCTGGGCGCGTTCCGCGGGTGTCAGGGCCAGGTCGAGGGCGAGGAGGCGGGCGATGCCCTCCGCGGCGGCCGACGGGGCGGTGAGGGAGGCCTCCTGAAGGGCGTCTCGGCGTCCGATGACAAAGGGGAGGTCCGCGAGTGCCGTTGCGGCGGGGCCATCAGCGAGGAGCTCGGTGAGGGCTCGGGCATCGCGGCGCCCGATGGCGCGCCGGGCGAGATCCCGGGCCTCCGGGTCCAGGGTGTCGAGAATCGGAGCCAGGACCGCGGCGTGCCCGAGGTTGATCCGGGCTCCCCCGAGTCCCAGGGTCGCCAGCATGGTGAGCACGAGGCGGATCACCTCGAGGTCGGCCTCGAGTCCCGGGAGACCGAGGATTTCACCACCGGCCTGGAGCAGCTCGCGGGGACGGCCCCCGCCCCCGCTGCCCGCGTCCTGCCCCTGGCGGAAGACCTTCCCGGAGTAACAGAACCGGAAGGGGGGAGTGGTGCCGGAAAAGGTCGTGGCGGCCACCCGGGCCACGCTGGACGTGAAGTCGTACCGGAGGGCGAGGGAGCGGCCGTCGAGATCGAGGAAGCGAATGAGTGCGGGTCCGATGTCGCGCCCGGCCGCTCGCCGAAACACCTCCTCGTATTCGAAGGTCGGGGGAATCAGTTCCGCGAATCCCGCCGTGGCGAGGTGCTCCATGGCCCCGCGCTGAAGCGCGCGGCGCTTGCGAACGGCCTCGCCGGTGAGGTCGAGGGCGCCGGGAGGGATCGGTGCGATGGAGGGGCGTGGCATGGCAGCCCAAGATAATCGGGGCGATGGAGGGCCGCCGGGTCCGGCGGGTCAGGCCGGCTGCTGGTCCAGCAGCCGGACCCGCTGAACCCGGCGGCCCTCCATCGCGACGATCTCGAACACCCGTCCGGCGACCGGGATCCGGTCGCCCACGACCGGCAGCCGACCGAGCTGGCCGAAGAGGAAGCCGCCGAGGGTGGTGTAGTCGTCGTCGGGGATCTCGGTGTCCCACGCGGTGTTGAACTCGCTGATCGGGGTGGACCCGTCCAGGGTCACGGCCTCGCCCTCGGGAACGACGACGTCGGGCAGGTCGTGCTCGTCGAAGATGGGCCCCACGATCTCCTCCAGCAGGTCCTCCATGGTGACGAGCCCGGCCGTGCCGCCATACTCGTCGAGCACCACGGCCAGGTGAACCTTGAGCCGCTTCATGTCCGCCAGCACGTCCTCCACTTCGCGGGTTCCGGGAACGAAGAGGGGAGCGCGCATCAGGTCGCCCACGGTCGCGTCGGGCCGGGTCCGCAGCGCGCTCAGGATGTCCTTGGCATGCACCACCCCCACGATTTCGTCGAGGGACCCGGTGTGCACCGGGTAGCGCGACCGGCCCGACGCGGCCACCGCATCCGCGGCGGCGGGAGCGGAGAGAGACCGCTCGAGCGCGAACATCCGCGTCCGGGGTGTCATCACGTCCTCGGCGCTCTTCTCGCTGAACTCGAAGACCCCTTCGAGGAGGCGGGCGTCCTCCTTGCCCAGCGACCCTCCCTCGGTGCTCTGCTCGACCAGCATCCGGATCTCCTCCGGGGAGTGCATCCGCTCGTGCTCCCCGGGAACCGACAGCCCCGAGTGGCGCAGGAGCCAGTTCGCGGTGCCGTTGAGAATCCGGATGGGAACCGCCATCACCCACGCGAACGCGAGGAGGGGTGGCACCGCGTACATGCTCACGGTTTCCGGGTAGAGGAGGGCCACCGCCTTCGGCACCAGCTCCCCCAGGATGATGTGCAGGAGTGTGATGATGCTGAAGGCCACCGCGACCGCGATGCCATGGGCGGCCACCGGGTCCAGGGAGATTCCCACCTGCTCGAAGATGCCGTCGAAAAAGTGCGCCAGGGCCGGCTCCCCGATCCACCCGAGCCCCAGGGAGGCGAGGGTGATGCCCAACTGGGTCGCGGAGATGTACTTGTCGAGCGATTGTACCGCCCGGAGGGCCAGGGTAGCTTTGCGGTCACCCGACCGGGAGAGGTCTTCCAGGCGGCTCGGACGCGCCCCGACCAGGGCAAATTCGGCGGCCACAAAAAAGGCATTGGTGAGCACCAGGGCCAGGACGAGGACCGATCCGAGGAGGATCGGGACCGACCCGGTCGAGGTTAAGGGAGGTTCCATATCATGAAGGGTACAGCCACGGTGGCAGGGGAGGGAACCCCGGTTCCCCTGCGGACCGTCCAGGTTCCGCCGGTCGACCGGGTGACGCCGTTCCTCCCGGCGGGGGCGCTACCGGCCCCCGAGGTGGTGGCCGGGGTCACCCACATCATCCACCAGGTTCGGGAGCAGGGGGACGCCGCCGTGAGGGCGCTCACCGCCCGGTTCGACGGCGTGGACCTGAACCCCGGGGAGTGGGAGATTCCCCGCGCGGCCTGGGACGAGGCCCTCCACCGGCTTTCGGCTCCCCTGCGGGAAGCCCTTGAGCTGGCGGTCCTCCGCGTGGAAACCTTCCATCGTCACCAGGTTGAAACCGGCTTCATGCTCCGGGAGGAAGATGGCACCCTCCTCGGCATGCGGGTGCGGCCACTCGACCGGGTGGGCCTGTACGTGCCCGGGGGCAAGGCCTCGTATCCCTCGTCGGTGATCATGAACGCGGTCCCGGCCCGGGTGGCCGGGGTCGGAGAGATCATCGCCGTGGTTCCGCCCGCCGGGGTGACCGATGCCGTCCTCGCCGCCTGCGCCCTGGCCGGTGTCACCCGGGTCTTCCGGATTGGCGGGGCCCAGGCGGTGGCGGCGCTCGCCTTGGGAACGGAGACGGTCCCTCGAGTCGACAAGGTGGTGGGGCCCGGGAACAAGTGGGTGGCCGAGGCCAAACGCCAGGTGGTGGGGGTCGTGGGAATCGACATGATCGCCGGCCCCACCGAGGTCCTCATCCTCGCCGACGATTCAGCCAACCCGGACCACACCGCCCGCGACCTCATCGCCCAGGCCGAGCACGACGAGGACGCCTCCTGCTGGTGTGTCACCACGTCTCCGGCACTCGCTGCAGCCCTGCCGGCCGCCGTGGGGCGAGCCCTGGCCACCGCGCCCCGGGCCTCCATCGCGAGGGTGGCGCTGGAGCGGAACGGCGTGCTGGTGGTGGCGGAAACGCTCGCCGAAGCGATCGAGGTGGCAAACGCCCGTGCGGCCGAACACCTGGAGATCGTCACCAGGGAGCCGGAACGGGTGCTGGAGCAGATCCGGCATGCCGGGGCGGTCTTTCTGGGTCACCACACGCCGGAGCCGGTGGGTGACTATGTGGCCGGACCCAGCCATGTGCTACCCACCGGGGGGACGGCGCGGTTCGCCTCCCCGCTCGGCGTCTACGATTTCGTGACCCGGACCAGTGTGGTACGATACAGCCCGGAACGTCTGGCCAGGGATTCCGGAGCGATCATCGCCCTGGCCACGGCCGAAGGACTGGAGGGACACGCCGAGGCGGTCCGCGTTCGCGGGCCCCGACCCGCGTGGTCATGACTTGAATTCCGGGCCTCCGGCCCCTATATATGGCCCGCCAAGGACATGGGGCAGTGTGCCCCCTGCGAGCAGGCCCCAGATTGGACGTATCGTGCGTATCAGGAACATTGCCATCATCGCCCACGTGGACCACGGGAAGACGACCCTGGTCGACCAGATGCTTCGCCAGGCGGGGGCCTTTCGGGCCAACCAGCAGGTGGAGGAGCGGGTGATGGATTCCAACCCGCTGGAAAAGGAACGCGGGATCACCATTCTCGCCAAGAACACCTCGGTCCACTGGGGCGACACCAAGATCAACATCGTCGACACCCCCGGCCATGCCGACTTCGGGGGCGAGGTGGAGCGGATTCTGCGGATGGTGGATGGGGTGCTGATCCTGGTGGATGCCGCCGAGGGCCCGATGCCGCAGACCCGGTTCGTCACCCGGAAGGCGCTGGCTCTTGGTCTACAGCCAATCGTGGCCATCAACAAGATCGACCGGGGGGACGCCGAACCGCACCGGGTGCACGACGAGGTCCTCGGGCTCTTCATGGACCTGGAGGCGACCTCCGACCAGCTCGACGCCCAGTTCTTCTACACGTCGAGCCGCGCGGGGACGGCCACCGCGGATCTCGACCAGCCCGGGACCGACCTGAGCCCGCTCTTCGAAACGATTCTGACGCACATCCCGGCTCCCCAGGGAGACCCCGAGGGGCCGTTCCAGATGCTCATCTCCACACTGGACTTTTCGGCCTATCTCGGCCGAATGGCCATTGGACGGATCGAACGGGGACGGGTGCGGGTGGGAGATCCCGTCGCCCTGCTCCCTCTGGGTACGCCCGGTCTCGTGGCTGAGGAGGAGATCGAGCGGAGCCGGATCACCAAGCTGTTCACCTTCGACGGGCTTTCCAAGGTGGAAGTGGACGAGGCCTCCGCGGGGGACATCGTGGTGCTGGCCGGCTTCGAAGGCATCGAGATCGGCAAGACCATCACCGCCCCGGGTACCCCGGAGCGCCTGGAGGGAATCGCGGTCGAGGAGCCGACCATCTCGGTCGACTTCATCGTCAACAATTCGCCCTTTGCCGGCCGCGAGGGCAAGTACGTCACCAGCCGCCAGCTCAAGGACCGGCTCTTCCGGGAACTGGAACGCAATGTGGCGTTGCGGGTGGAGCCAACCGACTCTCCCGACACCCATACCGTGTCGGGGCGCGGGGAACTGCATCTTGGCATCCTGATGGAGACCATCCGGCGGGAGGGATATGAGTTCCAGGTGTCCCGGCCCCGGGTGATTACCCGGGAGGGCCCGGGGGGAGAACGCCTGGAACCGTACGAGGAACTGACCGTAGACGTGGCCGAGGAGTACATGGGGGCGGTCATGGAAAAGCTGGGCCCCCGCCGGGCCGAAATGTCGGAGATGCGAAACCAGGGACTGGGTACAGTTCGTATGACGTTCAAGGTTCCGGCCCGGGGCCTCTTCGGATATCGGTCGGAGTTCCTGACCGACACCCGTGGCACCGGCATGATGCACCACCGGTTCCTGGAATACGGTCCCTGGGCCGGTCCCCTGAGCGGGCGGAAGCGGGGGGTGCTGGTGGCGGATCGGGAGGGCTCGGTGGTCGCCTTTGCGCTGGGCAACCTGCAGGAACGGGCCCAGATGTTCGTGGCGCCGGGGATCACGGTGTACGAGGGGATGATCGTGGGCGAAAACAGCCGCCCCGAGGACATGGACGTGAACGTGAGCAAGGAGAAGAAGCTCACCAACATGCGAACCACCGCCTCGGACGACAACGTGATGCTGGAAACCCCCCGGCAGATCACCCTGGAGTACGCGTTGGAGTACATCGAGGGAGATGAACTGATCGAGGTCACCCCGGAGCGGATCCGCCTGCGCAAGCGGGTGCTCCAGGCCAATGACCGCAAGAAGGCGGCCCGGGCGGCCCGGGTGGCGGACGCGTCCTGACGCGTCGGCTGAAGATCCCGGGAACGGTCCCGGGGCAGGAACGGGAAGAGGGGCGTTCAACACCACACCACGCGTGGAGGAGCAACATGTCGGCCTGGCAGGCGTCGTTGGATGAGCTCGAGATGCGTCGGAGTTTCGACGACGATGAGTTTGAGGACGACGGGTTCAGTTTTGACGACGATGACGAGGAGGACGAGGACGAGGACGATCTCGACGACGAGGATGAGGACGATCTCGACGACGAGGACGAGGACGATCTCGACGACCTCGACGAGGACGAGTGATCGGGTGACGGCCACCCTGTCCGGGGCGGGAGGCTTGCCTCCGGCCCCGGAGGCCGCTATTGTGCATTGCTTCCGCAGGAGTGCGGGCCTGTAGCTCAGGTGGTTAGAGCGCACGCCTGATAAGCGTGAGGTCGATAGTTCAACTCTATCCAGGCCCATGGAAACAACAGGGAATAGGGAGTGGGGGAGAGGGGGTAGGGCCCCTCCCCCCCCCGCCGGGGGGAATCGGCATGAACGACGTCTCCTTCACCCGCACCGTTCGACGAGCCGTTCAGGCGTCACGAGAGGAGGCGAGCCGCCTCTTTCACCCCGCCGTCGATACCCATCACATTCTGCTCGGGATTCTGCGCCAGGACGAATGCGACGCACGGGTCATTCTCGACCGGCTCGCGATCGACTGCGGTGCGTTGCGTCGGGTCCTGGAGGAACGGGCGCCTCCGGGAAACCCCGGTGCAAGTCGGCTGAGTGACCTTCCCTACACGGCCGGGGCACAACAGGCGATCGAACGGGCGGTGGTGGCCTGCCGTGAACTCGAACACACCCTTCTCGGGACTGGGCACCTGGTGCTTGCCTTGCTCCGCGCGGAGAGGGGGATGGCGGCGGAGAGCCTGCGGGAAGCGGGGGTCACCGCGGAGGCCATTGTCGAGTACCTCTCGCCGACGGGGTCACGTGAGCCATCCTCGGAGCCCTCCCCGCGGCGACCGGTCACGGTGACCGTCACGGTTGAACACCGGGATGGAACCATGTCCACGGAGACCTTTCCCAGTGCGTTCGCGGCGATGCATCTCTTCGACCTGTCGCGCGACACGGCGTGACCGGGACCGGTCGTGGGGCTATGATTGAGGGAACCGGATCCGGAACGATCATGCCATCGGCGGACGATACCTCCATGCCTGGACCCGCTCCTGCCCCATCCCGGCGGAGCATTCCTGACCACCGTGGGGAACTTGTCACCGTGCCCGCCACACGGTGGGTCGGCGGGGTCGGTACCTCCGTGTCCGAGGAGGTGATCGAGGAAACACCGGTCGCCATCGTCTACAACCGGATTCCGCATGTGGTCATGATGGCCACGCCGAAGGATCTGGAGGACTTTGCCCTTGGCTTCAGCATCACGGAGGAGTTGATTCCGTCCCGGCACGATCTCCTCGACGTACGCGTGGAAAAGTACAGTCAGGGTGTGGAACTCAACGTCACGGTGACCGAGTCGTGCGAAACTGTCATCGCCGGCCGGACCCGTCGCCTCGCCGGTCGGACCGGGTGCGGGATCTGCGGCGCCGACAGCATCGCCGCCGTGGTCCGGCCGGTACATCGGGTGCCGGAGGGAACCCCCATCTCTCCTGCCGCGATCAACCGCGCGTTCAAGGAACTCGGCGATTATCAGGTGCTGAACCGGGCGTCCGGTGCGGTGCACGCCGCGGGCTGGGCCGCCCGGGATGGCTCCATCCTTCTGGCGCGGGAAGATGTCGGGAGACACAACGCCCTCGACAAGCTGGTCGGGACGGTCCTGCGAGCGGACTTGGACACTGCGGAAGGATTCGTGGTGGTGACGAGCCGGGCCAGCTTCGAGATGGTACAGAAGGCCGCCCTGCTCGGCGCACCCCTCCTGGCCGCGATCTCGGGACCGACGGGGCTCGCGGTGCGCCTGGCGACCGAGGCGGGCCTGACCCTGGTCGGCTTCGCCCGGGGAGACCGGTTGACGGTATACAGCGGCCCGGAACGCATCACCGCGGGTTGACGCCCCCCGGCCTACGGGCCGTTCCCGATTTTCAGGGCGTCCCATGAGGCGCCGCTACGTCCTACGTCCTATGTCCTATGTCCTATGTCCTATTCTGTACATACTGCCAGCCGAACCGGCCCTTGATGCAGAGATTCCCCGACGTCACGTCGTGGTCCACCGGCGAGGTCACCTTCACGATCTCGTTGTTCTGCACATGCAGCTCCAGGTTGCACCCCACGCCGCAGTAGGGACACACCGTTCGGGTGACGGTCTGGGCCGATTCGTCCCAGGTGCCGGCCTGGCGATGCTCGAACTCCGCCACACCCATGAGGGCTCCCGTGGGGCAGACCGCCACGCAATTGCCGCAGTACACGCACGCGGAGTCGCCGAGCTCCACGGCGAACTCCGTGGAGATCCGGGCATCGAACCCGCGGCCCGCCACCGCGATCGCGAAGGTGTTCTGGGCGTCCTCCCCGCACGCCTCCACGCACTTGTAGCAGAGGATGCACTTGCCGTAGTCGCGGACATAGAGCTCGTTGTCCACCTTGACCGGCTGGGCCACCGTGGCCCGGTGCGCGGGATCGGGTGGATGATGATGTCCGGGCGGGAGATGATCCCGGCCATTGGCGGCGGCCGGAGCCGCGGCGGGACCGTACCGATCGGGATCGGCTCCGTACTCGGCCATCCAGTCGGCCACCCCGGGCGCCGTCGAGAGGTCCACGGACGAGCCGAGAAACTCGAGGACCATGCGCCGGCTGTGCCGCACCCGGTCCGAGTCGGTCCGCACCACCATCCCCTCCTCGGCGTGGCGGGAACAGGAGGGGACGAGCACCCGGGATCCCTCCACCTCCACAACACAGATGCGGCAGACGTTGACCGGATGCAGCGTCTCGATGTAACAGAGGGTGGGGATCGCCTTCCCGGCGAGCTCACAGGCGTCGCGAAGGGTGCTCCCTTCGGGGACCTGTACCTGCTGGTCATCCACGGTCAGGGTCACCAGGCGGCGGGGTGGGGCGATCTGCACGAAGCCGGTCATGAGGCACTCTCCGTCCGGTAGAGACCGAGCCGTGTGATCGCCGATTCCACCGCGTTGGCCGCGGTCTGGCCCAGGCCGCAGATCGAGGCGTCCTTCATGGCCCGGGCGATGTTGTCGAGAAGGACGAGTTCGGTGGCCACAGAGCCGTGGGGTCGTCCCACGGCGAGGCGAGCCAGCACTTCCTGCTGTCGCACCGTTCCCACCCGGCAGGGGACGCACTGCCCGCACGATTCATCGCGGAAAAACGCGGCGATCCGGGCCAGGGTCGCGGGCAGGTCCGCCCGGTCGTCGAACAGCATCACCACACCCGAGCCGAGGGTCACACCCGCGGTCCGGACATCCTCGAAGGTGAGGGGAAGATCGAGATCGGCCGGGGTGACGAAGCTCCCGGCGGCCCCGCCGAGGAGAATCGCCTGCAGGGGGCGACCATCGGCCACGCCACCGGCCCGGGTGACGAGATCACGAAGCGTGGTTCCGTGCTCCACCTCGTACACCCCGGGCCGGGTCACCGATCCGGAGAGGCAGAATAGGCGGGTGCCGGTGGAACCGCGCGTGCCGATCGTCGCGTAGGCGGGACCGCCGATGCGGAGCACCTCGAGCACGTTGACCAGGGTCTCGACGTTGTTGATCAGGGTCGGGCATCCGAAGAGGCCCGATTCGACGGGGAAGGGAGGTTTGTTGCGCGGTTCGCCGCGGTAGCCCTCGATTGAATTGAAGATCGCCGTTTCCTCGCCGCAGATGTAGGCGCCGGCCCCCTTGCGGATCTCGATGTCGAACGAGAAATCCGTGCCCAGAATCCCGTCTCCCAGAAACCCTCTATCCCGGGCCGTGTCGATGGCATGGTGGAGCCGCTCCCGCGCCACCGGGTACTCCCCGCGAAGGTAGATGAAGCCCTGTTCCGCTCCCGTGGCGAAGGCGGCGATGGTCATCGCCTCGATCACCGCGAACGGGTCGCCCTCCATCAGCACCCGATCCTTGAAGGTGCCGGGCTCCGACTCGTCCGCGTTGCACACCACATAATGCGGACGCGCGGGCTGACGAGCCACCGCATCCCACTTGCGGCCGGTGGGGAAGGCGGCGCCGCCCCGTCCCGCCAGTTTCGATTCGGTCACCTCGCGGATCACGCCCACCGGGCCCAGAGTCAGGGCGCGCCGCAGGGGCGCGTATCCGCCGTGAGCCCGGTACTCGTCCAGGTTGGTCGGGTCCGCCACATCGACGCGGCGGAGGAGCCGGAGGGTGGGATCGCCCGCCTGGGGAATGGGAACGCGTTCCGGCAGGGGGGCATCGGGTCCATGGTGCACCATCGACACGACGTCACCGGTGGTGATCGGACCGGCCAACCGCTCCAGGGGCTCCGTACCCGCCTGGGTCAGGAACGCCGCGGGAGAGTGGTCACAGAGGCCGAGGCAGGGGCTCCGCATCCAGGTGGCGTTGGCGTCGGGGATCACGGCGCCGGCTGGTCCCACCTCCTTTTCCAGCGCTGCACACAGCGCCTCGCCCCCTCGATCCCGGCAGGCGATGTCGTCACAGACGTGCACCACCCGCGGGGGCCGTTCCGTCGTGGGGAAGAGGGCGTAGAACGTGGCGACCCCCCACGCGTCGGCGGGAGGAACGGTGAGCCGGCGGCAGATGTGGTTCAGCGCGCCGGGGCTGATCCACCCCACCCGCTCCTGGACCGCATGCAGCACGGGGAGGAGCAGGTGCCGCTGGTCGCGCGCGTCCTGCCCCCCCGCGGCGGTGTGGGCATCGCGCGCCTCCCGGGGGCCGCCGGTCCACCCGTCGGGCGGCTCACCCAGGAAGGCGTCGACGGCCTCGCGTTCGGCATCGGTGGGAGGAGTGTCGTGAAAGCGAAGATCCATGTCACCTCGTTCCGGCGAGGGAGTGTACCGGCTCCAGTCGCACGGCGCACACCTTGAACTCGGCCGTGCCCGACTTCGGGTCCACCGCGTCGATGGTGAGGAGGTTGGTCGCCACCTCCTCCTGGAAGTGGAAGGTCATGAAGACGAGGCCCGCACGGAGACTGGTGTCGATCCGGGCCGGGGCCACCACGCTGCCACGGCGCGAGGTCACCCGGAGGAGGTCCCCGTCCTCCACGCCGAGGCGGGTGGCATCTTCGGGGGAGATGTCGGCGGTTTCCCCGCGCCGAAGCGGGCTGGTGTATCCCCCCGACTGAACCCCCGTGTTGTACGAGTCGAGCCGGCGCCCGGTGGTGAGCTGAAAGGGATATCGGGCGTCGGGGAGCTCCACCGGAGGGTCATGTTCCACCACGCTGAATGGTGCGGCCGGACCCTCACGGGGTTCGGCCCAGAGCCGTCGGTGCAGGAAGAGTTCCCCGGGGTGTTGCTCATCGGGGCAGGGCCACTGAATCCCGCCCTCCTTCTCCAGCCGTTCGTACGTCATCCCCGCCACCATCGGCGCCAGGGCTCGAAGCTCATTCCACACCTCCTCCGCACTCGGGTGTCCCCAGTCGTGCCCGAGCCGCCGGGCGATCTCGCAGATGATCCACCGATCATCCCGGGCGTTGCCGGGTGGATCGAGTGCCTTGCGGACCCGCTGCACCCGCCGCTCGCTGCTGGTCACCGTTCCCTCCGACTCGCACCAGCTGGCCGAGGCGGGAAGCACGACCGACGCGAGCTCCGCGGTGCGGGTGAGGAAGATGTCCTGCACCACCAGGTGGTCGAGCCCCTGGAGGAGGCGCTCGGTCCGTCCCTGGTCGGCCTCGGAACGCGCCGGGTTCTCGCCGATCGCGTAGACCGCGCGGAGTTCCCCGTGTTCCATCGCCTCGAACATCTGCGACAGGTGCTTGCCGTACGTCGGGACCAGGGGCACCCCCCATGCCTTTTCGAACTTGGCCCGGATGGCGGGATCGGTGGTCCAGTCCTGGAATCCCACCAGGCGGTTCGGAATGGCGCCCATGTCGCCCCCGCCCTGCACGTTGTTCTGGCCCCGCAGGGGGCTCAACCCCGACCCGTAGCGACCGACATGCCCGGTGAGCAACGCGAGATTGATCAATGCGAGTACGTTGTCCACCGCGTTGTGGTGTTCGGTGATGCCCAGGGTCCAGCAGATCACCGCCCGGTCGGCACGGGCATAGGCGCGGGCGGCCCGGGCGATCACGTCGGCCGGGACCCCGGTGGTCCGCTCGGCGTACTCCAGGGTGTAGCTCTCCACACACGCGCGATAGGCGTCGAACCCTGTCGTGGCCCGATCGATGAACGCACGGTTCTCCAGCCCCGCGTGGATGATCACCCGGGCCATCGCGTTGGCCAGCACGATGTCGGTGCCCACGTTCACCCCGAGCCACTCGTCGGCCCACTGGGCGGAGGAGGTCCGCCGGGGGTCCACAGCATAGAGCAGGGCCCCCCGGTGAATCGCCTTGAGGACGTGATGAAAGAAGATCGGATGGTTCTCCCGGACGTTGGCGCCCCAGAGGAAGAGCACATCGGTCTCCTCCACCTCCCGGTAGGAGGTGGTTCCGCCGCCCGCTCCGAACACTGTCGCCAGACCGACGACGCTGGGAGCGTGTCAGGTCCGGTTGCAGCTGTCGATGTTGTGGGTCCCGAAGGCCACCCGCGTCAGCTTCGCGGCGAGGTAGTTCACCTCGTTGCTCGCCTTGGAGCAGCTCATGGTGGCCAGGGCGTCGGGGCCGTGAGCGGCCTTGGCGGCCCGGAACCCTCCGGCGGCACGGTCCAGGGCCTCGTCCCAGGTGGCGGGGCGGAGGTGGCCGTTCTCGCGGACGAGGGGCTCGGTGAGACGGGTCAGGGGTGTCGGCATGGGGATCTCCGGCCACAGGATGCGGGGAAGGATGGGACTGTTTCAATCATAGGTGGGGAGTGGGGAGTAGGGAATAGTTCCTTACGGACAAGCTTGAACACAAAATGGCAACAATATTTTGGCCGACGCCCGGAAACCCACGCCGGTACTGCGTTTGACGGCGGTTCGGAGTGTATTCAACTTGTGTGCCTTCGCGTCGCGGAGTGCGCCGTGACCCGGCGAGTGGCGTTTCCCGGGGCTGACGCCCCTTGCTCGGCCGGGGGAGGTGGCTCACGCCACCGGCAGCCCAGACGAACACCCGGCCGTGTGAACGGCCTCTCGCCGCCGAGCCCGGGGCGAAAGCCCCGGGGAACTCACGCGAAAACTCGACACGCCTCTTTGGTTCCGGCTCTGCCGGCTTAGGGAGTAGGGAATAGGGAGTAGGGGCAATCACATTGGGCGCCCCCTTGTGGTGATGCGACACGGCGGGGTGCCAAGCTGCCCTGCAGTCCGGCCTTTCTCCCACTAGATTTGCATTCTCACCTTCTCCGGGGCTTCGAGATGACACTTGGCTGTAGCGACATGGACGGAGGCATCGCATTCGCCTCGCGGATGAAGGAGGACCTCAAGGCCGACGGCTGGGGATTTACAGATATCGTGAATACGCGCGACGATCAGGTCTGGACTGAGATCTTGCCCCATGGCCCGGTCCACATGGTCTGGGTGGATGGAGGCAAGTATCCCGAAAGCGTGAAGGTGCGCCTGTACATGAAAACCGAAGAGGACCGTGACTCGATACTACGGGTGTTGGAGACCAAGGCCTTGACGACTCCGGGGATTGACGTGAAGAAGAAGAAAGTTACGGTTACGAAGAAGAAAGGGCATGAAAACTGCAATACCGCGTTGGAAGTAGTCTTGAACCGGACCCCGATGGCAGCTGTGGCAGATAATCGTGCTCCAGGCACACTGGCTGATTCTCTCTATGCTTTTGTCCGCATGGCACAAAGACACAAGTCAGAGAGCAACACACCGGTTCCGCCTACCTGATTGAAGTGAGGACGCGACGGCCAACGCCTACCAGGACGATGGAATCCCCTCGTGGCCTCCCCCAACCCAGCGGGATGACGTTTGGTATTTTCACTCGCCTACCGCCTACCGCCTACCGCCTACCGCCTACCGCCTACCGCCTACCGCCTACCGCCTACCGCCTACCGCCTACCGCCTACCGCCTACCGCCTACCGCCTACCCCTCACTCGTGCCGGATGGCGTCCACCGGCACCAGGGTGGCGGCGCGATGGGCCGGATAGGCCCCGAAAATGATGCCGAGCAGGATCCCCCCCGCGGCGGCCACCACCAGGGTGCTCAGGCTGAACCCCGACTGCACCTGGGCCTCGGTCTGCATCCGCATGATCGCCGTGGCGAGGTAACTCATTGCCAGGCCGATCCCGGTCCCGATCGCACTACCCAGCCCCGTGATCGTCAACGCCTCGACCAGGAACTGCCGGCGAATGTCCCTTTGCCGGGCCCCCACGGCACGGCGGATGCCGATCTCGCGGGTGCGCTCGGCCACGGAGGCGAGGAGGATGTTCATGATCCCGATCCCCCCCACCAGCAACGCGATGCCCACCACCGATCCCATGAAGATCTTGAACACGCGGATGGCCGTCAGCGCCTGCCGCAGCCGCCCCTCCGAGGTGGCAACCGTGACGAGGTCGGGCCACTCCGGACCCTGGGAGCGGAGCCAGGACTGGGCCTGCGCACGGACTGAATCCACGGACTCGATGCTCCGTGCGGCCAGCGCGATCGTGGGAACGCGAGGGATAGGGGACGGGGCAAACGCCTCCGAGGCCAGGCCCACGGGGACCTCCGCCGTGAAGAACCGGCCCGGGCCACCGCTCCGAACCCCGAGGATCTCCCAATCCCGGGTTCCCACCCTCACCCGGCGGCCCACGGCCCCGTCCGCCCTCTCCCCGGTAATCCACTCGGCGAAGGCCGTGGACACCACCATGACGGGGGTGCTCCCTCGCGCTTCGTCCGGACTCATTCCACGCCCCTGGTCCGGAAGGGAGAGTACGGAGCTGTCTCCGGACTCCGCCCGGCCGGTCACCATCACCGCTCGGGTGGAGTCGGGCTGGTCGGGGTGATGGGCCAGCGCCGCGGCGCTCACTTCGATCATGCCCCGAGTCACATGCGGGCTGGCGGAGAGCGCATCGAGGTGATCCACTGTCAATTGGATGACATGGGAGACGGGGAGGGCGAGCCCATCCTGCCGGCGGGTCAGGGCCGGGCTGACGGACACTCCCTGCAGTGACGTGGTCTCCGCAATCTCGGCCCGGGCGAAGGTTTCCATGCCATCGCCGAGGCTGAGAACAGCCACCAGGGCCGCCACGCCAATGATCACTCCCAGCATCGACAACAGGGTGCGGAGCCGGTGCTGGCGGAGAGCGCCGAGGCCCATGCCGATGGCGTCACGAACGGTCACAGAAAAGCTCCACGGTGGAGGTGGGCCCCCTGTACGAGAGGATGGCCCGCCAGGATTCACGACGACGTGTGATCACCGAACTTCGAGGATGCCCCGAAGCCGGATGTCCCGGGAGGAGGCTCCCACGTACAGATGGAAGCGACCGGGCTCGACGACTCGGCGGAGATCTTCGCCGAGAAGTGACAGCTCGTCCCGTCCTAGAGAGAACGTGAGGGCTCGCGACTCCGCCGGCTCCAGAACAACCTTCTGGAAGCCCTTGAGGGCGAGGACCGGCTGGGTCACCGACGCGAGGATATCGCGCAGGTAGAGCTGTGCGATCTCGGCTCCTGTGCGCGTCCCCGTGTTGGTGATCCGGAACTCGACGAGGGTGCTCCCGTCCGGGGAGATCGAATCCGGGGTGATGCGGAGGTCGGAATAGGCGAAGGTCGTGTAGCTCAGCCCGTATCCGAAGGGAAAGAGGGGCTCCCCCGTGAGGTCGACATAGTCATCGCCGCGGCCGGTCGGCAGGTGGTTGTAGACGAGGGGAAGCTGCCCCTCGGCGCGCGGGAAGGTGATCGGGAGGCGGCCCGACGGGTTGTGGTCTCCCAGGAGGACATCCGCCAGGGCCCGTCCGCCCGCCTCACCGGGGTACCACGCATGGAGGACGGCGTCGACGTCGTCGAGCCAGGGCATGGTGATGGCGCTTCCCCCGATGAGGATCACGACCGTGGGTGTGCCCGTGGCCGCCACGGCGCGAATCATCTCCTCCTGGTGTCCGGGAAGACCCAGTCCGGCGCGATCCCGGAACTCCCCTTCCTCGATGCCGGCCACGACGAGGGCCACGTCGCTCCGGCGGGCCAGCGCGGTTGCGCTGTCCGTAAGGGCTCGCCAATCGTGGCCATGTCCCGTGTCCCAGACGAGACGCACCCGGGCGTTTCCCGTGGTGTGGGCGTACTCGAGCCGGAGAGCATGACGGCTGCCGGGAGGGAGGAGCACCGGGACAAGGTCCACCCCCCACGCGCGCTTGTGTGAGTGATCGAGCAGGAGGGTGTCGCCGAGAAAGAGCCGCCAGCCGTCGGTTCCTTCCACCCCGAGTCGAGACACCGTGTCGACACCCACGGTGAGGTGCCCGGACCATCGCACCCCGTACCAGTCGGGGGGAAGACCACGCACCGGCGGATTGAACGTCCAGCGTGCGTCGATCAGGGA
Source organism: Gemmatimonadales bacterium (assembly GCA_039794085.1). Lineage (GTDB taxonomy): Bacteria > Gemmatimonadota > Gemmatimonadetes > Gemmatimonadales > GWC2-71-9 > OFTM291. Next base: position 37,631 of record JBDIWC010000014.1, on the reverse strand, counting down.
GTCGGGGCGGGTTGCGATCGGAGCGCCTTCGAGGGTGGGTGATTCGAAGAAATCGGTCGTCAGGTCGAGGTGTCCCGGAGGAACCGTCTCGTACTCGCGGGTGGCACGTCCGGGGCCGGGGGCATGGCGAATCCGGTTGCCGAGGCGCTTCCGGAGCGCGTCGAGGATGGAGACGGGTGCCACCCCGGGGGCACTGTAGCCGCCCAGCCGCGTTTCGACCGCGTCGGGACCGATCACGGCCACCGTTCCGAGGCCGGGATCGAGGGGAAGTCGGCCTCTCAGGTTGTGGAGGAGTACGAGGGCGGCGGCTGCCGCCTCGCGGGCCAGCGCGAGGTGGTCCGGGTGGCCGTTCCAATGGGCTGCGCTGTCGGGATCGACGAAGGGAGCCTCAAACAGCCCGAGATTCTCCTTCGCCGAGAGGACCCGGGTCAGGGAGGAATCGATGACCTCGCTCGGGATGAGCCCGCGCCGAAACGCATCCAGATAGGGGCGGTGATCGGGCCACGATGACTGGAACACCACGTCGAGTCCCGCCGCAAAGGCATGCTGGGTGGCGGTCGGCGTGTTGGGGTCGGTGCGGTGGAGAACCGTGCTTCCCCCCGTGGCCGACGCGTCGGAAATCACGAAACCCCGGAATCCCCACTCGCCCTTCAGCGTCCCCGACAGGAGGCGATGGTTCTGCGTGGCGGGCAGCCCCCCCACGGAGTTGTAGGCCGTCATGACCGACAGGGCCCCCGCGGCGAGGGCCGACCGGAACGGAGGGAAGTGGAGGTCGGCAAGGGTGCGGTCATCGAGGGCGATGGGCCAACTGTCCCGTCCACCCTCACCGACATTGGCCACAAAGTGCTTCGGTGTCGTGATCACACCGGCCCGGGTGAAGGGTGTGACATACGCAGTCGCCATGCGCGAGGCGAGGAACGGATCCTCGCCGTAGGTCTCCTCCACGCGCCCCCATCGCACGTCGGTGGCAAGGTTCACCACGGGAGCAAGAACCTGACGGATGCCACGAGTACGGGTCTCCTTCGCAATCGCCGCCGCCACTCGACCCATCAGGGCGGTGTCCCAGGTGGCGGCCAGCGCGATGGCTTGCGGAAACATCGTCGCCCCGGGCCGGCGGAGTCCGTGAACCGCCTCCTCGAAGGGGATCATCGGGATGCCGAGCCGGGTGCGGGTCACGACATGGCGTTGGGCGTCGTCGATCCGTTGTGCATCGGCCCGCGCCGTGGCCGCCGGGGGAATCTGAAGGCCGAAGACGCCGTGCCGGTAGTCCTCCCCTGGGGCGCCGGGCTGACCGGGAAGCATGAAGAGCTGCCAGAACTTCTCCTCCACCGTCATCCGGCGGATCAGGTCCGGTACCCGCGTGTCGGGGCGCTGAGCCGCGAGGGGAGAGGTGGTGAGGACGGACAACACCAGGAAAAGCCGGAGGCGTGGGGGCATGGACCAAGATCGGGCCGGCGCTGTGAGGAAGCAAGTCGGGTGATTCCCTCGGAAGCCATCCTCCCCCGAGAAACCCGATGGTGGCGTGTTGCCGTTCCGTGATGCGGGATCACGACTTGCGGCGAATCGTTGTCACACAATGAGACACATACACGAGCGTCAATAAATGCGACTGTTGTGCTGGTCGTCGCGACACGATACATTCGTAGAGATGATTGACCGTATCTACTGTAGCGTTAGGTCAGCTCTGCCCTGACGACGGCGCCACCGGGAGAGGTTGCCCATGGACGACTATCGCGAGGAAGGATCTGAGGCCGGCTTCCGGCTCCTCCAACGGAGAGTGCAGACTTTGGAGAGCGCCCTCGCCACGGGAAACATCGAGGCCGGCCAGCACGTGCTGTTCGATGATCTGTTCGAGGGGGTTCAGATCCTCGATTTCGAGCACCGGTACATCTACCTCAATCACGCGGCCGCCCGCCAGGGGAAGTACCCGCGGGAGGAGTTGATCGGGCGACGGATGCCGGAGGTCTATCCGGACATTGAGGAGACCGAGCTCTTCCGGCGTCTGGACACCTGCCTGCGGACCCGCGTGCCCGGTTCCTTCACCAACCATTTCACCTTCCCCGATGGCACCGGAGGATGGTTCGATCTCCGAATGCATCCGGTTCGGGCGGGTGTGTTGATCCTCTCGGTGGATGTGTCGGAGCAGAGGAGGGCCCTGGAGGATCTGCGAAGGAGCCGGGAGGATCTGGCCACCACCCTCAATTGCATGAGCGAAGGCGTCCTCGCCACCGATGTGGAGGGTCGCGTGACGGGCATGAACCCCGCAGCGGAGCAACTCCTCGGCTGGACCGAGCGGGACGCGGCGGGGCGACCGATGGAGGACGTGGCACACCTTCTCGATCTCCAGACCGGGAAGAACATGTTCCGGGTGACGGACCAGGTCCGTCGTGGGCCGGTCCGGATCGGGGGAGACCGCGAGACAGCCATTGTCGCGCGGGACGGGAGTCGGATCCCCGTGGTCACCACCGGGGCACCGATGCGGGATCCCTCGGGTGCGGCCCGGGGGTTCGTCTTCGTGCTCAAGAACATGAAGGAGGAACGCGACCTCGCCGCGATGTTACGTCGCGCCCAGAAGATGGAGGCGTTGGGGCTCCTGGCGGGCGGTGTGGCTCACGATGTCAACAATCTCCTGACCGTCATTGCCGGCCACACCGACCTCCTTCTGGAAGAACTCGTCCCCTCGGATCTGCGGAGCGCCGTCCAGGAGATTCAGCAGGCGGGGGAACGATCGGCGCGACTCACCCGCCAGCTCCTGGCCTTCAGCCGGCATGAGATTGCCGAGCGTCGGGTGTTGGATCTCAACGATGTCATCCACGACACGGAGGATCTTCTGCGGCGCCTTCTCGGGGCCAACATCACACTCTCCACGTCCCTCCACCCCGACCCGATACCGATTCTGGCCGATCCCGGGCAGATGGAGCAGGTCCTCATGAATCTGGTGGTCAACGCTCGTGATGCGATGACGGGCGGAGGGGTTCTCCGCCTCGAGACGGCCGTCCCGTCGGGAACGTGGGGGGTGCTGACGGTGGCGGACACAGGCTGCGGAATGGACGAGGCCACGCGGGAAAGAATCTTCGAGCCATTCTTCACCACCAAGGCCGACCTCGGCACCGGCCTTGGCTTGGCCACGGTATTTGGCATCGTGCAGCAGGGAGGTGGGCACATCGAGGTGGAGAGTGCGCCCGGCGCCGGAACCACCTTCCGGGTGTCTTGGCCGCTGACCCCTGGAGACCCCGTTCCGGTGGCGGAGCATCGCAACACTCCGGAAAGAACGGTCGGGAAGGAGACCATCCTCGTCGTCGAGGACGAGGATGCGGTCCGCACGGTGCTGGTTCGCCTCCTGCGACGGCTGGAGTACACGGTGCTGGAAACGACCAATGGTGGGGAGGCGATCTGGCTGGCGGAAACCCATGCCGGCCCGATCGACCTTCTACTGGCGGACGTTGTGTTGCCCGGGGCGGATGGCGCCGAGGTGGCCGAGGGGGTGCGCCGACATCGCCCCGAGGTGCAGGTGCTCTTTCTGTCAGGGTATGCCCCCGACTCGATGATCGCCCGGGGGATTTCCCTCGAAGGTTCGGCTTTCCTGCAGAAACCCTTCACCATGGAGGTGCTGGGCCGAAAGGTGCGCGAAGTGCTCGACGTGGGGAATCACCCCACCTGAGTGTTCCCCGGCGCCGGGGTCGAGGCCAGACGTCTCCCCTGCCAGATCTCATACAACACCGGGATGACCACGAGGGTCAGGATCGTCGACGACACCATGCCGCCGAGCATCGGGGCCGCGATCCGCTGCATCACCGACGCACCGCTCCCGTGGGTCCACATCAGGGGCAGCAGTCCGGCCATGATGGCCACCACGGTCATCACCTTGGGCCGGACCCGCTGGACGGCCCCGGCCTCCACCGCCGCATGGAGGGCCTCGGGGGTTGCGGGACCGCCGGGACCCGCCTCCCGCCAGGCGTGATCGAGGTAGAGGAGCATCACCACGCCGGTCTGGGTGGCGAGCCCGGCCAGGGCGATGAATCCTGCGGCGACCGCCACCGAAAGGTGGTAGTCGAGCATCCAGAGCAGCCAGATGCCGCCCACCAGGGCGAACGGCAGGGAGGCCAGCACGATGGCCACCTCAACCGGGTTCCGGAAATTGAGATGGAGCAGCAGCGCGATGATCGCGAGCGTCACGGGGACGACGAGGGCGAGCCGCGCCGTGACCCTCTCCAGCGCCTCGTACTGACCACTCCAGGCAAGCCGGTAGCCGGCTGGCAGAGTCAGGTCGCGCTCGAGCAGGGATCGGGCCTCCTCCACGTAGCTCCCCACGTCCCGGCCGCGCACGTCGATGAACACCGTCCCGGTCGGATGCCCGTCCTCGCTCCGGATCATCGGAGCGCCGTCCGTGAACGTGAAGTGTGCCAGTTGATGAAGCGGGATCTGGGGGCCCGTCGGGGTTCCGATGAGTATGCCCCCCAGTCGGGTGGGGTCGTCCCGCGTCTCGCGCCCGAAACGCACCTGAACGGGGTATTGCTCCCGCCCCTCGACAGTCCAGGTCACGTTGGCACCCCCGACGGCCGAGGCGAGCACCCGCTGTACCGCGCCCGTGGTGAGACCGTGGCGGGCGATCGCCTCGCGATCCAACTGGACGTCGAGGTATCGTCCGCCGAAGGACCGCTCGGCAAAGATGCTGGCGGTGCCGGCCAGTGACGACAGGCGGCGCTCGATGTCCGCACCGATCGACTCGATCGTGCGAAGATCGGGCCCGAAGATCTTGATGCCGAGGGAGGTCCGGATGCCGGTCGAGAGCATGTCGGTGCGGTTCTTGATCGGCATGGTCCAACTGTTCACCAGGCCGGGAAACCGCATCGCCCGGTCGAGCTTGGCGATCAGGGCGTCCTGGGAGAGTGGCGCCGGCCAGGTGGCACGGTCCGTGAGGGTGACGATGGTTTCCACCATGGAGATGGGTGCCGGGTCGGTGGCCGTGCGTGCCCGGCCCGCCTTCCCCCACACCGAGGCGACCTCGGGGAACGACATGAGGATGCTGTCCTGCCGTTGCAGAAGTTCCCGCTGCCGGGCGATCGAGAGACCCGGAATCGAGTTCGGCATGTACATCAGCGTACCCTCCTCCAGTGGCGGCATGAACTCGGTGCCCAGACGCCGCAGGGGCCAGAGTGTGGCGCCCAGCACGGCCAGCGTACCGGCCAGCACCAGCACCCGGTTCCGCAGGGCCCATCGCAGCACCGGTCGGTAGAGACGGATGGTCCAGCGGTTCACGGGATTGGCCTCCTCCGGACGGGTGCGCCCGGTGAGGAAGAGCCCCATGAGGACGGGGACCACGGTGACGGAGAGGAGGGCGGCGGCCGCCATCGCGAATGTCTTGGTGAGAGCCAGCGGCCGGAAGAGGCGGCCCTCCTCGGCCTGCAGCGCGAAAAGCGGCAGGAAGGAGAGGGTGATGATGAGGAGGGAGACGAACAGCGCCGGCCCCACCTCGCGGGTGGCCCGGAGCACCACATCCCACCGGTCATCCTCCGGCGCGCGTTCCCGGTGCTTGTGAAAGTTCTCGATCATGACGATGGCCGCATCGATCATGGCGCCGATGGCGATGGCCAGCCCGCCGAGCGACATGATGTTGGCGTTCACCCCGGCCACGCGCATCGCGGCCAGGGCGAGCAGGATGCCGAGCGGGAGAACGGCGATGGCGACGAGGGCGCTCCGGGCATGGAGCAGGAAGAGAAAGCAGACCGCCGCCACGATGAGCGATTCCTCGATCAGCGTCCACCGGAGGGTGCTCACCGCGCTCCGGATCAGCGTGGAACGGTCGTAGGTCGGCACGATCCGCACCCCCGGAGGGAGGCCCGCCTGGAGTTCGGCGATCCGCTCCTTCACGTCGGTGATCACTCGCAGGGCGTTCTCACCCTGCCGCATTATCACCACGCCGCCCACGGCTTCGCCCCGGCCGTCCCGCTCCGCGATGCCGAGCCGGAGGTCGGGGCCGATGGTCACGTCCGCCACGTCGCCGATGCGGACCGGGACGCCCCCGGCACCCGTGGCTACCACGAGTCCGGCGATCGAGGATACGCCGGTGAGGTAGCCCCGGCCCCGGATCATGTAGTCCCCCCCCCCGATCTCCAGTGTCCGGGCCCCCACGTCGGTGTTCGATTCGCGGAGAACCTGGATGATCCGATCCGAGGTCACGCCGGACGCCAGGAGACGGGCCGGATCGAGCACGACCTGATACTGCTTGACGAACCCGCCGATGCTCGCGACCTCGGCGACTCCCGGCACACTCTGCAGGCCGAACCGGATGTCCCAGTCCTGCAGCGACCGGAGCTGGTCGAGGGAATACCCCTCTCCCTCCACGGCATACTGGAAGACCCACCCCACACCGGTGGCGTCCGGGCCCAGTTGCGGGCGCACGCCGTCCGGAAGGCCGTCGATGGCGGCGGGCAGGGCCTCGGTGACTCGGCTGCGGGCCCAGTACAGATCGGTCCCCTCCTCGAACAGGATGTAGATGAAGGAGGTGCCGAACAGGGACTGGCCCCGCACCACCCGGGCCTTCGGCACTGCCAGCAGGGCACGAACTAACGGATAGGTTACCGCATCCTCGACCACCTGGGGCGCCTGACCGGGATACTCGGTGAACACGATCACCTGGGTGTCGGACAGATCGGGGATCGCGTCGATGGGCGTGGACCGCGCCCACCAGCCCCCGGCGATCAGCCCGGCGACCGTCACGGTGAGGACCAGCACGCGCCGCCGAAGCGACCACGCGATGAGCCAGGCGATCATGGGGTCTTGCCCTCCATCTGCATCCCTCCCATGTCGAGGCCCATCCCCATGTTCAGCATGATCCCCCGCATCGCGGCCGCGAGACTGGACTCGGAGTCGAGCAGGAAGGTGGCCCGCGCCACCACGGTGTCACCCGGGGCCAGTCCGTGGGTGACGAGCACCTCCGTGTCGCCGCGGAGACCGACGCGGACCTCCACCGGCCGGAGGCCGCCATCGCGCACCACGAACGCCAGGTTCCGCGTGCCCGTGGGGAGAACGGCGGCGAGCGGCACGAGCACCCCCCGGGGACCCTCCACCCGGAAGGAGACCGTGGCGAACATGGCCGGCTTGAGCCGATGATCCGGATTGGGGACTTCCACCCGCACCCGGACGGTTCGCGTGATCGAGTCGAGGGTGGGCTGGATGAAACTCACCCGGCCGGTGAGGGCCAGACCGGGATAGGCCTGTACCTCCACGGTGGCCTCCTGGCCGACCCGGATGGCGGCGAGATCCTGCTCGTAGATCGCCGGTTCGATCCAGACGGTCGAGAGATCCGCCAGGCGGAACAGCGGCTCTCCCGCCTCCACCATCTCCCCTTCCACCACCCGCTTGGCGATCACATGTCCCGCGTGGGGCGCCAACACAGTCACCCGCCGGCGGGGCACTCCCTCCCGCTCGATGGCCGCGATCTCCTCCGGCGACACGTTCCACAGTTCCAATCGTCGCCGCGCGTCGGCCACCAGGGTGGCCCCGTCGGGCGTGGCCGCCAGGGTTCGGGCCAGGAGCAACTCCTCCTGGGCCGCGAGCAGCGCCGGGGCATAGAGGGCGAGGAGGGAATCCCCCCGCCGCACGAAGCGCCCGGTCTCGTTGACCCACAGCCGCTCAACCCAGCCGGGCATCCGGGCATTCACTTCCGTCAGCCCGCGCTCATTGGGCACCACCTGGGCCGACGCCCGCACCGTGGTTACCGCAGGACCCTCCCGGGCCACGGCATACAGGAGTCCGGATCGCGCTGCCGCGGCCGGGGTGATCCGGAGCACGCTGTCTCCCGCGCCGGCCATCCCCGGCATGCCCTCCATTCCCGGCATCCCCTCCATCCCCGGCATCCCTTCCATGCCCTCGGCCTGTGTGGAAGGGGTCGCCGATTCCGGGCCTTGGCCGCCACATGCGGCGAGTATCGCGAGGCCGAACAATCCGGCCCGAAGGATTTGCGTATTCATTGGTACCACTCCTCTCCGAGCAGATACGCGAGGCGGGCCCGCCCCGCGAAGTAGTCCGCCACCAGGGTATTGAGCTGCAACTCGGCCCGCCAGGCGTCGTCCTGAGCCGCAAGAACCGCCGTGATGTCCGTGCCGCCGATCCGGTACTGCTGCAGGGCGGAGATGCTCGCCGCCCGCGCCAGAGGGAGCAGCTCCTCCTCCACCCGCCGGATGCGCCGCTGAAGCGCCTCGAGACGCGCGACCAGGGCGCGTGCCTCCCGCTCGATCCGGGCTTCGAGGTCGCGTTGGCGCTCCTGTGCCGCGATCACCTCCAGATCCGCGGCGTCGGCCAGGGGGCCCTGCTTCCGTCCCTGCCAGAAGGGAATCGAGACTCCCACCAGCGCAGTGAGCATCGGCTCCCGACCGCCGAACCGGATCCCCTCCTGCACCGAAACGGTGAAATCGGGTCGGGCGTCGAGGCGGTACACGGTGGAGATCCGTTCCGTCCGCTCCACGTCGGCGCGGGAGGTCCTGATCTCCGGGTTGCCCTCCGTCAGAAGAGTGCGAATCAGGTCAACGGCGGGTATTTCCCAGGAGGAGGACGCTTCCGACGCGCCGGTGACCCGCGCCGGCGTGGCGAGGGTGTCCCCGGTGCCCCGGAGGGCATTGGCCGACGCCAGGGCTCCCGCCACCTCGGCCACCAGCGCATCCCTTTCCTCTTCCAGCTGAACCCGACGGACCCGCGCCCGGATCGGATCGGTCTGGGGCGCGCTGCCCGCGGCGTACCGACTCTGGGTGGACGTCACCGCCGCCTGGGCCAGGGCGATCCGGGCGTCGTGGATCCGGAGGGCCTGTCTCCGCTCGGCCAACTGGACAAACCGGGAGGCGGCCTCCGCGGCCAAAACACCCGCCAGCGCCAGGGCTCCGGCCGACCGATGGGTGCTGTCGGCGATCGCCACCTGGGTGCGCGCGCCCCGCTTGCCGAATCCGGGAATTCGCTGTTCGATTCCGACCGGAACCTGGGTCATCGCTTCGGCTGCAAAGTCGAAGGAGGGGTTCGGGAGCGAGAGGACCCCGCCGCGGAGCACCGGGTCGGGCAGGGCACCTGCCGGGCGGATCCGCCTTCCCGCGGCGGCCACGCTGCTCCACTCCCCCGACAACCCGGCGTTGCGGCGCAGGACGTCGTGGACAAAAGCCCGCCCGGCCGAATCGGTGGGGAGGGCGAAGGTCGGAACACCGGTCTGTCCCACGGCGGGAGTCGCGAGCAGTAGACCGATGAGCAGTGCGCCGCCGCCCGCGACCCTCGGGTGCAGGGGGGGAGCCACACGAGGCCTGAGGATATTTGCCACGTCACCTCTCCTCCCGGGAATCGGCCGGGAAGCTGAAGGGAAGACGGACCCCGCCCCCCAACGGGCGTGGGTCACTATGTCATACAGCGGAGAGCGGACTCAGGCTTGGGGAGGTGGAGCGGGAGGGGCGAGGTCGATGGACTGGAAGAGGGACGGCGGGGCCGGAAGGGGAGAGACCAGGGGTTCGGGGACGACGGAACTTGCCGTGGTGCCGGACAGGGGCGCGACGTGGGCGAGGCCACACGCGGGGATCTGACACACATCCATTCCGCCGGACGTCGGACCGACCATCGACATCGTGCCGTGGGCGTCACAGTCCATCGGCATCTCCATCCGGTCCAGCAGTCTGCAGGTCAGAGGGGCGTAGTAGGGCAGGGCCACGGCGGCGATGAGCACGAGGCTGGTCAGGATGCTGAGTCGGGACCGCTGCATAAACCCCTCGGCCAACAGGAACCTGCGACGACTTTATGGACAGGAAGTAAACCGGCGCTCGCGACGCCTGTCAACTGGAAACCGGTCGCTTCACGTCAGGCCGATTCGATGACCGCACACCGGCACCCCTCGGGGGAGGACGGCACCCGTTCCAGCCGATCGAGGATTCCGCGCAGGGTCGTCCGCATGGCGCGCAGGTCCGAGAGCTTCTGCTCGACCTCACCGAGCCGGTCGGCCACCAGGGACCGGACATGCTGGCAGGGCGGTCGGCCACCCCGGGCAATCTCCAGGATCCCCATGATGTCATGGAGCGTGAGACCAAGCGTTTGGGACTTCCGGATGAAGTGGAGGTCGTCGAGGGTGGAGTGGTCGTAGTGCCGGTAGCGATTCCGACCCCGTTCGGGGGGAGCCAGAAGCCCGATCCGTTCGTAGTAGCGGATGGTGTCGGGGGTGACCCCCGCCTCCCCCGCCAGGATTCCGATGCGCATGAGTGCGCTCCGAAAAAGGTCCCTTGATTTTGGAGTGTACTCCAGGGTTCTCGTTGAATCAAGAGCAGGTCATCATCGGCAAGCAGTCGGAGAACGTCCCGGACCTTCATGACCACAAAGATGGATGCGAAACCCCTCGGCGGCAAGGACTTAGCTGCCGGGGCGCAAACTACTGGCTTCGGCAGGCGAGATCTCATTCGGGATGGCCCGGCCGATCCCGAACAACGTCGCTATCACACGGCTATGGAGCAGTGCTGCTTCCGTGATTCGCATTTGCGGCCTAACGGCTCGGCGTTCTGCCGCGTGGCCCCGAGCGCAAGCGAGGGTCACGCCGGCCAGCAACGCCCTGTTATGCCACCGGCACTGAGGAGATGGCCTTACGCGACCGCGAGTCTCCGGACTCGCAATCGCTTCCGTGATTGTTCGGCATGCCAGAGATCGTACTGCATCTGTTGTTGCAGCCAGCTCTCGGAAGTCGTGTCGAACGCGATCGACAGTCGAACAGCCATCTCAGGGCTGATGCCAGCCCGTCCGTTGAGGATGGCGGACAACGTGTTCCGGCTGACGTCCAAGGACGCGGCCGCATCGGTGACGCTGAGATTCAAGGGCACCAAGCAGAGCTCACGCAGGACCTCTCCCGGGTGCGGCGGGTTCTCCATGCGTACAGTCTTCATCAGTGATAGTCCTCCTAGTTCACGTCCGTGACATCCGGCCCAACGAATTGAAAGGTCACCCGCCAGTTGCCGCTAACCTGTACGGACCACGTGCCTTGGCGATCACCCTTGAGGCGGTGGAGATTCAGGCCGGGAAGTCCCATGTCCCGAGGCTCCTTCGCCACGCTGAGCCGCCCGAGAATCAGCCGAAGTCGTTTGGCGTGTTTGCTCTGGATTCCCGCGGTAGTCCCTCGAGTGAAGAAGCGTTCCAGGCCTTTGTGACTGAATCCAACGATCGCCATTCAGAAGTGTAACGTGGAACGTGGCAGATGGCAACCGATGGTGGCCTTGCCCAGCCTCGGTTCACAGCAAGGGTCGTTGGCGGGCATAACTTGTGTCTCTCTCTCTCCCCGCCCCGCCCAATCCCGAAAGAGTGTGCCGCCCGCAACCTAGTCTGTAGAGGCTGCAGGACCCTCCGGATCCAGGAGGTCCGCGGGACTCCGCACCCCCAGCCCGCCCCGGTTCAGCACATGGGTGTAGAGCATGGTCGTCGAGACATCCCGGTGACCAACAGGTGCTGCACCGTCCGGATGTCCGCCCGGCCCCCCTCTCCAGGAGGTGAGTCGCGAAGCTGTGGCGCAGGGTATGGCAACCCGCCCGCGTGGGCAGCTTCGCTTCCCGCACTGCCCGCGTCACCGCCCGCTGCACCACCGACGGGTGCAGATGAGGCCGGCGCCGCTCCCCCGTTTCCCGGTCCCGGTAATGCCGCGTGGGCACCGTGGCGGCCGCCAGCCGCCGCTCCACCGGCAGGTGCACCAGAAACGCCTGGACATCGGTGACGCCCAGTGCGCGCGGATGCCGCCCGTGTTCAGCGCCTTGCTGGCCCAGCATGTGTCACTGCAAGGCCTGACACCAAATCCCGTCCACAGCTCTACTGTCCGATGGTCGACATCCCCGTGATCAGGATCGGGTAGGCTGTCTTCTGCGTCCCATCATTGTTCAACAGCCCGAGCGAGCAGAGGAATTCGTAGAACCTTTGCCCGGCCGTCTGGCCGGACAAAGTCTCGCAGTGAGCGGCATTCCACTCGCGTCGCTTGAAGAAACTGATGAAGGGAATGCGGCCGGACCCGTGCTGCTTCCAGGAGGAAAAGGTGTTGGCGATGAAATCGGCCTGCATCTGCCGCGAGCTGGAGAGGCTGGCGCTCGATGGGTAGCCCCACTCCTGGACCACGAGCGGCTTACCGCCGGCGATGTTGATCATGGCGGCCATGTCCGCGTCTACCGTCGAGGGATGGCGTGGAACAAAGGTCCTGGAATTGATCGGATAGTAGGTTAGGATGACGACGTCCATGTTCGCGTTCAGGCTGGCCACGTTGGCGATGTGGGTGGACGTGGCGCCGTCGAAAGTCGTGGTGACACCGACCTTGATGTTCGGTTTCAACGAACGAATATACGTTCGCGCGTCTTCGATCAGTTCCTTGTACTGCGCCCATTCCGTCGGGTGTGTGGACAAGTAGGTGTCGACTTCATTGCCGAGTGAAACGTATTGCACGCTGGCGTTTAAATGGGGAGTCACCTGGTCGATCAGCGCCCGGTAGCGCGTTGTGACCATGGCATCATTGAAGGGTAGCGCGGCGATGTCCGCCGGCATGGTTCTCGATGTGATCGCCACAGCGGGCAGATTGACCAGGATGGAACTGAAACCATATCCGGCCAGAGCGTTCAAGCCGAACAGAGGATTGTCGATCATCGTCAGATCGTAGTTGGTGCCGGTCGGATTCAGGCTGCTCCAGGGAGCGGCGGTCTGCGCACCGCGAGCGCCGGCGGCGTAGATCGCCTGGTACTCCGTCGTGTAGTCCGATGGTGTGTCGTTGGCCGAAAGAGTGGCGTTCATCGAGACCACGACATTGAATGGAACCGCCGGCGGACCCGTGTTGTCGGAGCCTCCGCCGCAACCCGACAGCATCGACAACAGCAAAGCAGAGATAGGAAATGGAGTGGGTGTCATCTGCGTCATTCGCGGCTTCTCCTCAGACGGCCCAACGGCTCGGCAATCAGCTGCGAGGACCCGACCGAGCACAGCGAGGGAGGGCCGCGTTAGCCTGCATTGCCTTGTTGGGCAGCATCTCGCCGTGACTCCAGCCAGCGTCGCAGCGATGCGGCGCTTTCGCCGGAGGGTACGCCCTCGAGAGCGTGCGCGACGGCGATATCCTCGTCCAGATCCGGCCAGTGGATTCCGACGCCACGCCCGATCAGCTGCCAAGTGGCTCGTTCAGTCGGCGTGCCGTGTAAGAGACGCGGGTACCACGCGAGTGGAATCGCCAGGGTGCGACCATCGAGAAGGACCATGACCAGCTCGTCCTCGGTAACGGAAACGGACTGCGCGAGGGCAGCCTGCCGGGTATCACTTGCCGAAGTAGCCATTCCATCCCTCCAGCAGCTTGTCTTCGTTCGCCTCGACCAGAATTGTCACTCGGCGAAGCTCAACGCTCCGAAAGCCGCCATTCGTGTGCAGCCGGACAGGAGAGAGCCAGAACTTCGCCTCATCGGCGCCTCGGGCCACGTGAACGTGCGCGGGTCCACCGCGATCACCCGAGAAGAAGAAGAACCGATACGGCCCGATCCGGAGAACGGTCGGCATCCGACGAAACCTCGCACGCAGATCGACCTGGGGCAACCCCACTCGTCCCCCCCAGAACCTTGGCACCCACGCGCCGAGGGGCAGCTTCCCAAACCATACGAGCGCAACCCCGATCCAGGATGCCTCAGGGAGGTCCCGGCAAGCCAAGGTCGGTCTTGCGGCCCAACTTGTGTATCTGTCTCTCCCCACCCCGCCCAATCCCGAAAGAGTGTACCGCCCGCAACCTAATCCTGTAAAGGCTGCAGGACCCTCCGGATCCAGGAGGTCCGCCGGACTCCGCACCCCGAGCCCGCCCCGGTTCAGCACATGGGTACACAGCACCGTCGTCGAGACATCCCGGTGACCCAACAGCTCCTGCACCGCCCGGATGTCCGCCCCGCCCCCCTCTCCAGGAGGTGAGTCGCGAAGCTGTGGCGCAAGGTATGGCAACCCGCCCGCTTGGGCAGCTTCGCTTCCCGGACTACCCGCGCCACCGCCCGCTGCACCACCGACGGGTGCAGATGATGCCGCCGCGCATGGATACTTCCGCCCCAGCGCCCCGGGCAGCGCCACTCGGCCCGCTCCCGCCGTCAGATCCGCCAGATGCTGCGCCTGTACCCCGCTCAGCTCCGGCATCGGATCATCGAGCACCCACCGGTAGAGGAAGGTCACCGCCGCCCGCGCCTGAGCCACCGTGGCGGCCGCCAGCCGCCGCTCCACCGCCAGGTGCACCAGAAACGCCTGGATCTCGGTGACGCCCAGCTCGCGCGGATGCCGCCGCCCGTGAAACCCGATGAATCGCCGGATTCACTGGATGTAGGCCTGCTCCGTCCGAAGCCGGCGCGCCTCGAAGCGCCGTACCCGAAAAACGCGAGCAGCGGCGCTGTTACGCGAGACCAAGGCACCCGGGAGCAGCGTCGTCGAGAGCATAAGACTCGCCTCGTGGCCGACCCCTTGACCCTGTAGCTGACTCCAAGGTTATGATCCTGTCGAGGGGATTCCGGCACCAGGCCGGATGCCCCCGGACCCCGACTGACTGGAGGTTGGACCATGCGGTTTCCCATCAAGTCCCTGATCGGCGCGGGCACCCTCGGTGCCCTGGCCCTCGCAGCAGCCCCGCCGGGGGCGGCGGCGCAGCACACGGCCCCCACCGACCCGATGCCCAGGGTCGCCGGAACCGATTCGTTGCTGGCCGGGAGCACCGTGCTCCTTCGCCTGGACGGGATGACCTGCCCGTTCTGCGCCGCCGGCCTCGAGAAACGGCTCACCAGGCTCCCGGAGGTGGACAGCGTCCTGGTCCGGATCAGTGACGGGCTCGTGCTGATTCGGGAGAAGACCGGGCAGGTCCTCACCGATGCGCAGCTCAAGCGGGAGGTGCAGCAGGCCGGCTTCAGCGTGCGGGAGGTTCGCCGGCCCTGATGGGGGCGGCGTTGCGATGGCTGGCCAGGGGGATGAGGCGGACGATCCTTTCCCTGGTCCTCCTCTGGGCGGTGGCCGTGCCGAGCCGGCTCGCGGCGCAGGGGCTCCCGTTCCACACCGGGAATGCGTTGACCAACGCCTTCGAGCAGCGGGCGGTGCGACTGGTGGTCATGGGGGAACGCCGGGGACCGGTGGATCAACTCGTGTCCCGGTTCGTGCTTCTCCCCTGGGCACCGACCCAACGCGTGACGACCTCGGTCACCGTGCCGGTCGTCGCCAAGCGTCTCCGGGTGTCCGCCGGTGAGTGGGATGAGCACGCGGGTCTCGGCGATGTGACCGTTGGCCTCAAGTGGGCGATGCTGTCGCACGACCGGCTGGGCGGGACGTCGCGTCTGGCCCTCGCGGGATCGGCTTCATTGCCGACCGGATCCACCGACGCCCGGATGCGGGATGGGTCCCCCTTTCCCCGCTCGGCTCAGCGGGGGAGCGGCGCGTTTGAGGGGGGCCTGGCGCTGATCGGTACCGTGATCCGGGGACGCTGGGGAATCAACGCCGACGTGGGCCACCGTCGCCCGACCCGCGACGACGGGTTCCGCGCCGGCGCGGCCACGCGCTACGACGTGGCGATCGGGTTTCGGGTACCGGATGAGGTGGAGACGATCCGGACCCGCACGCTTCAGTTCTATCTGGAGTGGAATGGTGTGGTCACGGAGCGAAGCCGGGACCGGGATCTGTCGGTTCCCGATTCGGGCGGTCACGAGGCGTGGCTCAGCCCCGGAATCCAATGGGTGGTTCGCTCCAACCTGCTCGTGGAGGGGAGCGTGCAGATTCCCGCCGTGCGGAACCTGAACGGAGCCCAGCCGAACGCCGGCGTTCGCCCGGCGATCGGGGCGAGGGCGCTCTTCTGATGCCGCAGCCCCGGGGTTGGCGGGAGGCTCTCGCAGCGGTGACCCCCGTCGCGGCGACGGGCACGCTGCTCTGCTGTGCCCTCCCGATCACCCTGGTGGCGCTCGGCGCGGGGACGGTCATGGCCTCGCTGGTTGCCGCCGCACCCTGGATCACGGTCCTCTCGCGCCACAAGGAAATCACCTTCGGCGTCGCGGGACTCCTCCTCCTCCTGGATTACCGCATCCTGTTCCGCTCGTCGAGCCCGGTCTGCCGGCCGGGAGGGGTATGCCATGTCTCGCATCCCTTTGGCCGGTGGATGCGGGTCCTGTTCTATCTCTCGGTGCTGCTGTACGCGGTGGGGGTCTTCGCGGCCTGGTTGCTGCTCCCGATGGCGAAAGCGTTCGGATTCCTCGGAGGCTTTTCGGGGTCAATTCACCTGCGTCATCAGTGGTTTTCTTCGGGGGGGGGAGCGTCACCGACCCCAATAACCGTCGCCACACACCGCGTGGGATCGCGAGTGGGGAAAACCGACTACGCCGCCCGGAGCGGGGCGAGTTCGTCGCTCGAAGGCGGTTCGAGACCAAGGCGTTCGAAGGCGACGTTAATCTCCTCTTCGGTCACGAACCCAGGCGAGACGACCTCGATCCCGAGGGAAGAACCATCCGCCGCGTAATCGATCAGCAGCTCGGGTCCGACTTGCTCCGTGCGAACGCTTTTCGTGGCCGGCCGGTGCGCCAGGTAGATATAGGCGGCAAAGGGCTTGCCGTTGCGATACGTGATCTGAAGAGAGAAGGCACTCATGGCTCACCCCTGGGGAAAGCGGTCACGACGAAAAGTAGTTGCTCGTCCCCGTCCGGTTCATGGACGACGGCCCAAGGCGTTCCGCGGTGGCGGGTCGTCACGAGAAAGCGTCAGAATCGGAACTCGTAGCTGGTCTTGACGATCAGCTTGTTCGACTCGAAGGCGAGTCCTCTATCCGACGTGTCGCGCACGGCGTGGTTGTAGACCACGAACAACTCCCCGACGGGCCGAAAGGTCCAGCGCAGCCGCGTGTTTGTCCCCAGAACATCGCTGTCGTTGTCGAACTGGATGAAACTCGACAGCTCCAGGTCCGACGAGAAGTTCATCCGAATCCGGCCCTGCAGGAGGTTCTTCGTGAAGTTCCCCTCCGGAAGGCGTCCGACATTGGTCTCGTTGGAGAGTTCGAACGTGAACAGCGGCACCGGCGTCCAGGACGAGGAGATCTCGATCTCGTGCAACGTTCCGGTGAAGAAGTCTCCAAAGCGCCAACTGATCATCCCGCTGAGTCGCCGCTTCGACGCGGAGCTCGCCTCGAGCCGGTAGCGCAGGAAGTCGTAGCGCCCCTGCGGAATCACCACTCCGTCGGAGATCTCAAACGGCTCGGCAAGACCTTCACCCTGGGGAATGACGTTGAACTCCACCCGGTCGCCGCTTTCCAGCCGCCAGTTGATCGGCGCCGTGAACACCTGCCAGCTTTCCAGGCTTCCATCCACCCTCGTCACCAGGGAGCCTCGAAACTCGAAGAACATCTGGCGTACCAGGTCCCAGCCGGGGCGCGGACTGAAATTCACACCCAGGTCGAGCCGGTTTGTGCCCCGGCGCGAGACGAAGCCCAGGGAAGGATCGAAGCCGCTCCCCACATGCTTGAAGGTGACGGAGGCGTCCCACAGCTCGTTGGGGTAGTCGACCCTGAGGCCGAAGGCGGACTTGTCACCATCGAGTCCGTCACGGTCCGTCAGGAGCCCCCAGACGCCGACCAGGAAGTTCTTGTCGCCCAGGAGGCGGGAGGTCTGATAGGTGACGTCGGTTCCCGCCAGCCAGCTTCCGTCCCGCCCCTGGGGGTCGCCGGCGGTGGCGATGAAGCCCGCCGAGGACTCGGCCAGCAGGTTCTGCTTGACCCGCACGACCCCCATGGTGTTTGCGGGTGTCAGGCCTTCCTCGTCTCCCGTCCGCACGACGAGCCCGCCGATGTTCGTATTGCCGACCCGCCCCGTCAGCTTCGTCCCGCCGTCCAGCTGGATCTCCCGCCCCTCCAGCAGGCCGATCCTCCGGCTGAAGAAGGGGATGACATCACGGCCCAGCCCCAATCCGAAGTCGAAGATGTCGGAGCCCTGGAGGAAAAAGGCCCGTTTCTCGGGGAAGAACAGGGGGAAGCGGCTCAGGTCCGTCTGCCGGGCATCCGTCTCGGTCTCGCCGAAGTCGGTGTTGACGGTGAGGGTCGCCTCGAGGTTCGCGCCGAGGCGCTGGGTGAGATCGAGTCCCACCCTCTGATCCGTGTCGATGCCCGCGCCGGGGGCCGGCTTGCCGCCCTCCCCGGCGACGAACGGACGTACGCTGAGCCCGACCCCGACGCTGAACGCCGGGAGCGCCGTCAGGAGCCCGGCGCGGCTGGTCTGGGTGAAGCTGTAATCGCGTTCCGGACTGGCCCACCGCGAGGTTTCCTGGAGGCGCTGAATCCGTCGTTCCACGTTGAAGCCCCAGCGCCGGAGGTCGGATCGGAAGGTCAGGCTGCGGATGGGGATCCAGATCTCCGCCGACCAGCCGCGCCCCGTGCGCACCGCCGTGGCGTCCCAGACCGCGTCCCAATCCGAGTTCTCCCTCTCCCCTCCCGGGGAGACCAGGGCGTCGTACCGGGCCCCATTCGGGTTCACCGAGAAGACCACGCCCGAGCGGCCGTCCAGGAAGGGATCGAGGACGATCCGCACGTTGTCCTCATCCCGCAGAGACGCGTCACGCCGGGTGGCGAAGGCCACGATGCCGGTCGGGTCGGGATCGTGGGCAACGATCCCGATGATGATCTGGTCCTTGTCAGCCAGCACCTTCACGACGGTGCGTCCCGTGGTCTCGCCGCCCTCGGTGGGCTCGGTCTGCGTCAGCGTGGTGATGGAATCGGCTTTGCCCCACGCCTGCTCCTCGAGTCGCCCATCCAGCCGGATCTTGTCCGTGATCCGTCCGGCCGCCAACTCGGGACGGGCATCCGGGCCGGCTCCGAGCGTCGGAGCCCCTTGGGCGGAGGCCGGGCGCACGAACAGAAGCGCGAGGCACGCGAGGAAGAAGGCCGACCCACAACGTATTGCATCCCGGCGTCGCATCCGGGCTCAGTGTCCAGAGCCCAGGGCCGCGTCGCCTCGCGATGATTTCCTCATGGATCTCCTCCAGATCGAGAGCGTGTGATGAGAATGGCCCATCCCGGTTCGTCGAACCGAGGATCGGAAACTCAGAGTCCCCCCGACCAATGTAGAAGAACCGCTACTGAATGTCTTCTGGATTCACCGTCAGAATCAAGAGGGGTGTACCTCAATTCCCTCTCAGGTGTGACCCCGGAGGAGGGTGTCGGGCTGCCCGCACCAAGTGAAGCAGGGTACCACGGTGCGTGAGATAGCGCTCCAGCAACAGGCCGAGGGCGATGCCATAGGTGATGTGCGGGACCAGACTGCCCAGGAAGACCCCGTTCAGGATTCCTCTGCCCGCGGCGAAGCCGAAGTAGCCCGTTCCCATGGCCACCACCATCGGCGGTGTCGTCATCATGCCCACCTCGATGATCAGTCCCCAGATGAGCCCGCCCCACCAGCGGGTCCGGCCGACCAGGAGGGCGTAGGCCAGGCCGAAGCATGCGCTCACCCAGACATGGTACAGGGAACCGACCAGATCCGAGGTCACGCTGGGACCCATGGCCATCTGGTCGAGAATCAGCACGCCGAACATCCGCGGCAGGTTCCCCGGCAGGAACCCGAGGGAGAAGCTCATGAGGCGGAAGGCGTCGAGAGCCGCCGTGGCGGCGATGCCGACCCAGATCCCGGTCTCGATCCGGTTGACGAGCCGGGTGTAACCGGCCCGGCGTGACAAGGCCCAGACCACGACCAACAGAGCGATGGAGGGCAGCAGGGCCCAGCGCACCAGCACGGGCATGGCTGGCATGCCCGGCGTCAGGGCCACGACGAGGATGTTGGGCCCCACCGCGGCAGGAACCGCCGCGAGCAGGGTCAGCACCACCTCCCCGGAGGTAACCCCGGGTGAGGGGAGGGGATTGGGGGGCCGGGCCCGGCGCCACAGCCCCCAGGTGATCGCGATCGCACCCGCCAGCACGAACGCGACGTCATTCCAGGTGATCAGCATGGGGATCCCCCCCGTCAGCGTGTGGCCTCGGCGGCGATCTCATGGAACATCTTGTCCATCATCCCACCCATCATGGTGAGATCGGGTCCGTAGGCGGCGAAGAGGGACGAGGGGAGGCGGAAGCTCACGACGGTCTTTCCGTCCGCGCGCTCGAAGACATACATCCGCATCGGCATTTCGAGTCCGATGGCTGGATGGGCCGGCAGCACCGTCTTCATCATGTCGGGCTTGCCGAAATCGATCGAGACGGCGCCCTTCGTGCTCGCTCCCACCATCCGGAGCATGTTCTGGTGATCGGCACGGGACACGATCATGAAGGCTCGGCTCTGGAGTGCGGCCTCGAGCTGCTTGACGGTGGTCTGGAAGTTCTGGGCGGAGATGTGGTCCACGCGATCGGACGACTGGGCACCTGCGGACGCGGCGGTACTCAACAGGGCGGTGACCATCAGGAACGGGAGACGCATGACGATTTCCTCGAAGCACGGGGGATGATGGAGCGCACAGCGGAGTCTGCGCTAAGCTACGTTACACCTTGGACCATGGTGTCGAGTCAAGACCGGCCTCCGGAGAGCCGCGCTCGGCGCCAGGAGGAAAGGCCTAGACCCTGTACCATGGTGCAGGGTGTACCTTGTCGCTTGGAGGGATCTGAATGACCGATTTCCGGATTGGCGAGGTCGTTAGGAGCGTTAGTATCCCGGGGGTGGGCCTTCGGCCCGCACCATCCGCCGGATCCCCCAAGCGACGCAGGGGTGGGCGTTACCCTCGGCGGGGCCTGACCTTTGGCGCCCACACGCGGAGGGCGCAGTGCGGAACAGCAAGCGCGAAATCGTTGTCGGTACTCAGGAGCGTCAGATCGTGCCGGATGCACAACTGAGCGAGCAGCGCGTCGATGGTGCCGACCTGCACACCTGCTCTGCGGCACGTGTTCCGGAGCTCGGCGGCTGCGACATGGTCTTCCCGATCGGGCTGTATCAACGGAAGTGCTGCGAAGCGCTCGATGATCTGCGCACGCGACTTCGGTCCGGAGAATCCCTGAAGCAGTTCCTGGAGAACCAGCCCGGTCGTGACAACAACATCGGCGCCCAGCAGGGCATCCTTGAGTATGTGGA
Organism: Gemmatimonadales bacterium; assembly: GCA_039794085.1. Taxonomy (GTDB): domain Bacteria; phylum Gemmatimonadota; class Gemmatimonadetes; order Gemmatimonadales; family GWC2-71-9; genus OFTM291. The sequence continues at coordinate 16,584 of JBDIWC010000014.1, read as the reverse complement.
CCTCGGGTTCAGAGGCCGAGGCGTCTCGGCGCAGAGCGAGCGACCACACGCTCGTGTCCACAAACAGTGTCACGGCCGGGAGCGCTCGGCCTTGTAGTGGAACGAGTCGTCCCACTCGAGTTTACCCATGAGTTCAACTATCCGCTTCTGCTCACGGCGGGCAATGAACTCCTGCAACGCTTTCGTGACCGCGGCCTTCTTTGTGCGCTCACCGCTGATCTCCAGGGCGCGTTCGAGAAGCTTGGGGTCGATCGCGAGATTGGTTGCCATGTGTGTCTCCTTACACATAAGTTTACACAAATCGGATCAGGCTGGCAACGGGGACCCCTGACCAGCCCGGTCTCCCCATGGAAAAGTCTTGACCTTGTACCATGGTGCAAGGTGTACCTTGTTCTCCGGAGGATCCGAATGACCGATCTGCGGATTGGCGAGGTGGCCAGGACCGTCGGCGTGCCGGTCCAGACCGTCCGGTACTACGAACGCCGGGGGCTCTGTCCTCCGGAAGGCCGAACCCCGTCGGGATACCGGCGGTACACCGAGGCCACGATCGCCCGGCTGAACTTCATCCGGCATGCCAAGGAGCTGGGGTTCACCCTCCGCGAGATCGGCGAGCTGCTGGATCTCCGGCTCCATTCGAAGGACGCCTGCGCCCGGGTGGAGCAGCGGGTGGAGGAGAAGATCGGTCTGGTGACGCGGAGGATCCGGGATCTCACCCGGCTCCGGAAGACGCTGGAAGGGATGGCCGAATCGTGCCGGAATCAGGAACTCACGGGGGAGTGCCCGATCCTGGAGGCACTGGAACAACATGAGGATGGAACACCATGAAGGATGAAGGCGTTCATGAAGAGTGAAGGCACCCGCACCGGAATGACCCTGGCGGGCGGCGTCCTGGCGGCGTTCGCCTCCGCGCTCTGCTGTGCCGGCCCCCTCCTCGCGGTGACACTCGGTGTGAGCGGAGCGGGACTCGCCACCACCTTCGAGCCGCTGCGCCCGTATTTCCTGGGGGTGACGGCCGTCGCTCTGGGGTGGGGATTCCACCAGATCGACCGGCAGGAGGCCCGCGCCTGCGACCCGGATCGCGCCTGTGCCGTGCCCGCCGTGATCCGGAGACGGAAACGGCTGCTCTGGGGGGCGACGATCGTGTCGCTGGTGTTCGCGTCCTATCCGCGGTGGTCGGTGTGGGTCCTGAACTGAGAGGGAAGGGTGTTGGGGACTGGGTGTTGGGTGCTGGGAACTGCGGGGCTGGGCCCAATACCCACTACCCGGAACCCAATACCTGGTGGGGTCGGTGGAGGTGTTGGGTGTTGGGGCGGGTAGGCGGTAGGCGGTAGGCGGTAGGGAATGAGGTGCTTGGTATCGGAATCCGCAAGGGCCGTCATTCCGGCGAAAGCCGGAATCCATCTCTTCGGGTGCACCGATCACGCGCTCGGGAGTCACTCCTGCGACTCGCGGGACGTCCTATGTCCTATGTCCTACGTCCTAAGTCCTACGTCCTACGTCCTAAGTCCTAAGTCCTACGTCCTATGCCTTACGTTGGTCCCGATCTGGAGGAATACTGATCATGAAGAACACAATTCGCTACCTCGCCGTCCTGGGCCTGGCCGTGCTGGCCTGGCAACTGATGCCCGCGTCCTCTCCTCAGGTCGCCCCGTCTGCGGCCACCGAGGCGGGGGACACCGCCGTCCCCGTTGCCAGGCTGACGGATGACACGGCGCGGGTGCACTTTGCCGTGGCCGGCATGACCTGCGGGTCCTGCGCGGCCACTGCGCGGGTGGTGCTCGACGATCTGGACGGAGTCTACCGGTCCCACGTTTCCTACGATTCCGCCAGCGCCACGATCTGGTATGATCCGGCGCAGGTCTCCCCTCCCGTCATCATCGCCCGGCTGAAGGAGATGACCGGCTACCAAGCCACGGTGACGTCGGGCGAATCCGAATGAGCGAGTCGTGCGGACCGGGCGGCTGCGAGGTGCCCCCGGCAGCGGCTCTTTCCGAGCCGGACGCTCCGCTCCGGATCGCCGTCATCGGCAGCGGCGGCGCCGCCATGGCCTGCGCCATCCGCGCCGCCGAGGCGGGGGCCCGGGTGACGGTGATCGAACGGGGCACCCTGGGGGGAACCTGCGTCAATATCGGATGCGTTCCCTCCAAGGTGATGATCCGCTCCGCCGAGATCGCTCGGACACGACGGATCAGTCCGTTTGACGATGGCATCACCGCCACGGCTCCGCGCCTCGACCGGGCCGTGCTCGTGGCCCAACAGCAGGGCCTGGTGGACTCGCTGCGCGGGGCCAAGTACGAGGATGTGCTGGCAGGCTTCCCGAACATCGACGTGATCCACGGCGAGGCGAGGTTTCGCGACCGGACCACCCTCATGGTCAGGGAGACGAAGGGCTGCCAGACCGACGTCCCCTTCGGCCATGTGCTGATCGCCACCGGGGCCCGGCCTTCGGTTCCCGACCTTCCGGGCCTTTCCGGCACTCCGTTCTGGACCTCCACCGAGGCCCTGGTGGCGCCGGAGATTCCGCCCCGCCTCCTGGTGCTCGGCGCGTCGGTGGTCGCAGCCGAACTCAGCCAGGCGTTCTTACGCCTCGGAAGCCAGGTCACCATGCTGGCCCGGAGCACGCTCTTCTCGCGGGAAGATCCCCTGATCGGGTCCACGATCCAGTCCGTGTTCGAGGAGGAGGGGATGGAGGTCCTGACCGGGACGGCGGTCCACTCCGTGGCTCACGACGGGGCGGTGTTCACCGTGGAGACGAATCATGGCGCCAAGCAGGCGGAGCATCTCCTCGTGGCCACGGGACGCACTCCCAACACGAGGACCCTCGGCCTGGAGGTTCTGGGGGTCGCCACGACCGGGGACGGTGCCATCGTGGTGGATGACCGGCTGGCCGCCAGCGTGCCGGGCGTCTGGGCGGCGGGCGATTGCAGCACGATGCCGCAATACGTGTACGTGGCCGCCGCGGCCGGGACCCGTGCCGCCACCAACATGCTGGGGGGAGACGCGCGGCTCGACCTCACCACGATGCCGGCCGTGGTCTTCACCCACCCGGACGTGGCGACCGTGGGGCTCGACGAGGCGACAGCGGCTCGCCGGGGACTCGAGACCGTCAGCCGAACCCTGACGCTGGACAACGTCCCCCGCGCCCTGGTGAACTTTGACCATCGCGGGTTCATCAAGATTGTGGCGGAGAAGGGCACACTCCGGATTCTCGGGGTGCAGGCGGTGGCCGAGCATGCGAGCGAGCTCATTCAGTCGGCGGCACTCGCCATCCACGGAGGGATGACCGTCACCGACCTTGCCGACCAGCTCTTCCCCTATCTGACCATGGTGGAGGGTCTCAAACTGACAGCGCAGACCTTCACCAAGGACGTGTCCAAACTCTCCTGCTGCGCGGGCTGAGGAGGATCCGCCTGGGATCGCCACGCTCCAGCGTGGCGTGCAGAGTGTTGGGAGGTGAACGATGTCGGGGCGGATCGCGAACGGCCCCTACAAACGGATTCCCGCGTGCGTGGGAATGAGGGGCACTGGTTTCCTCGTCGGCTGATCAGGGGGGCCTTGCCCCCGGCTCCCGGGAACCTGGTCCGACCGTCCCGGCCGGGATCTGGCGCACCCATGATCGGGGGGGTACCTTGGTATAGTCCAACCACAATTCACCCCACACGTCATCATTACACATGGAGGCGGCGTGAATCTCCGGGCATTGTTGAGTGCAGTCTTCGTGGTGGTGTTCCCCGGTGCAATTCTGGAGGGTCAATCGGGCACTTGGGCTGTCGATTTCGGGTACAGCGTTCCCGGCGGAAACCAGAGTCTGGTGGCTGTAGCCAACCGGGATTCCAGGATGACGGGTGCCGATCAGGCGGGGCTGCATGTGCGCGGCAGCTTCGAGCGGCGTGTCGCGGGAGCGGCGGGGTTGCGCATCGAGGGGTTCTACAACAGGCTCACGTCCAATGACGGGACCTTCGCGGTGGTGAATGGTGAAACCTTGCCCACCGCGACAAACGACCAATCCGTTGGCCTCTTCGCGATGGGGGTGGTGCACACGTCCAGGTCCGGTCGGGGATCCCCGTACCTTCTTCTGGGCGGAGGGCCGATGATGTCGCGGCTCCATCGGGACTCCTCCGTCCAGGCGACGGGCTTCACCCGGACCGCCCTGGGCCTGGGGGTCAGCGGCGGGATCGGCATCGCGTATCGGGCCCTTGGTCTGACGCTCCGGAACGAAGTGCGCTATGCACAGAGCGTGAGTGGCGTTCGGGGATCTGCGTTCTTCCCCTTGAGTGTCGGAGTGCAGTTCTGACAGGCGGCCCCGGGCGAGGAAGCATCTGTCCGGAATGTCCTCCGGCATGGGACCGTGGGGAAGGGGACCACCTCGTGGTGCCGGGGCATGGCGCTTTCCCCGTTTCGGGTTACCATGTCAGAGTGGCCCCCGCATGGCGGGCGCCCTGACCCTTCGCCCCAGCAGAGGAGGACCCCATGAGCGTCGTCAAGGTGATCGAAGTCATCGCACAGTCCGAAAAGGGATTCGATGACGCAGTGAAGAACGCCGTCAAGGAGGCGAGCCGCACCATCAAGGGAATCACGTCGGTGTGGGTGGACAACTTCAGCGCCGAGGTGGAGGGGAACAAGGTGGTGCAGTACCGGGTGAACGCGAAGCTGTCCTTTGTAGTGAGCGAATAGGAACGGGCCATTCCCGGACGGCCCCTACCGCCTACCGCCTATCGCCTGGATTGTCATTCCCCTACTGGGCGTGGGCTCTCCGCGTAGGCCTCCTCCGCGCGAGACCGGCTCACCCGGTCTCCGAAGATCTTCTCACCGTCGTAGCGCCCGTTCTCGATGAAGATCTCGCTGATCGCCCGGCCCGCGGTGACGCTCCCGGCAAGGTACACCCCGGGCACGGTGGTCTCGAGGGTGGCGGGATCGTGGGCCGGACGTCCCTCGCCATCCAGGGTGAGGCCGATCCGCCGGAACAGGTCGAAATCGGGGTGATACCCTGTCAAGGCACAGACCCGATCGGCCGGGATGGTTTCCGGGTCCCCGCTGGCCCGGATGATCTCCACCGCCTCGGCGGTGATGGCGGAGACGGTCGCGCCGAAATGGGCTCGGATCTCCCCGGCGGCGATGCGATTGTCCAGGTCGGGCCGGAGCCAGTACTTGACCGACGGCTTGAGCGCGTGGCCCCGGTATACGAGTGTCACGTCGGCTCCCGCCCGGTAGGCGGAGAGCGCGAGTTCCACCGCTGAGTTCTTCCCTCCGATGATGGTGACGCGCAGGCCGGCCAGCACGTGAGGCTCCACGCTGTAATGGGAGACGTGAGGCAGGTCCTCGCCCGGAACCCCGAGGAGATTCGGGTGATCGAAGTATCCGGTGGCGAGCACCAACCGCGAGCACCGAATCTCCTTGTCGCCGAGTCGAGTCCTCACCCGTGCCACGAGGACACTCCTCTCGTCCGTCACATCCACCAGGCGCGCATAGGTCCATACCCGGAGCTGCTCGGCGCGGGCCACCCCACGATAGTACATCAGCGCCTCCTCCCGCGTGGGTTTGGCTCCCCCGCACACCAGGGGGTGACCGCCGATCTCGAGGCGCTCCGGCGTGGTGAAGAAGGTCATCCCGACGGGATACCGGACAATCGCATCCGCGATCGCCCCGGCGTCGATGATCAGGGGATCGAGGCCCCGGCGGCGGGCGGAGATGGCGCAGGCCAGGCCAATCGGCCCGGCACCGACAATGAGGTCAGATTCGTGCATGCCGGAATGTAGCCCATCCCCCAACAACCCCGGGTTCTGGGTTCTGGGTATTGGGTATTGGGCCCCCCAGTCCCCAACACTCAATACCCAGCGCCCGACACCCTGGGTCCTGGGTCTTGGGTCTTGGGTATTGGTACCAACCGCTCCTCGGGAAAACCAGGCGGATGTTCGCGGCGTTTCACTGTACGCTTTCATTCGCCTGAGAAAAACGGGCTGAGATGGTTTCACTCTGAAACACCACAAGGGATACCTCATGCACACGCGCACAATTGCCTTCATCGGTTCACTTGCCACGGCTCTGGTCCTGAGCACCGGGACGCTCGCGGCCCAGGACCATGCCATGCCGGGCAAGCACACCAAGGCCCCCTTCACCGATGCCCGGTTCGAGGCACTGCAGAAGGAAGGGGCTCTGGTCCTAGTGGAGATCTACGCCACCTGGTGCCCGGTCTGCGCCCAGCAACAGAAGATCCTCTCGGCGTACCGGGAGGCCCACCCCGATGTTCCGCTCCACACGCTCGTGGTGGACTTCGACTCCCAGAAGGACCTGGTGAAGCGGTTCAAGGCTCCGCGGCAGTCCACCTTCATCCTCTTCAAGAAGGGTGAGCAGGTCTGGTTCAGCGTCGCGGACACCCGGAAGGATGTGATCTTCGAGGCACTCAACAAGGCCGCTGCCGCAGACTGACCGCCCCGACGTCCCGGAATCCCCCCCGCCGGTGCCCTGAACCATGGGTGTCGGCGGGGGTTCTGCCATTCTGCCCCCTCTCCTCGGATTGAACCGCGAAGAGCGCGAAGAGCGCGAAGGACTGTCGTTCCCGTACACGTGCTCGTACGCATACTCGTACACGATCCCTCCCACACCGATGAAACCGCAGATGACACAGGTGACGCCGAAGGGCCATCGGCGTCCGCGACACGGAGGACGGAGGATCTCGGCGAGCAAGAGGTGGAGCCATGGAAATCATTGGTCCCTTACGGACCAGATTGAACACATACGGACCAGATTGAACACAAAAAAGCAGCAATATTTGGGCGACGCCCGGAAACCCTTACGGGCAGCGTGTTTGACGGAGATTGGGAAGGCATCCGACTTTGAGGGATCTGGAGTATTCGCGTCGCGGAGCGCGGTGACCGTGCGATCGGTTTCCCGGGGCGAAAGCCCCGGGGAACCCACGCGCGATCCCGAGGCGCCTCTTTGGTTCCGGCTCTGCCGGCTCAGGAGACACTCCGTGACCTATGCGCCCTCCCTGCTGAACCTCATTCCCCAAAAAAGAATCAACCACCGAGACACAGAGGTCACAGAGGGTACCTCGTGCCGGCCTGGGCTCCACGATCCGATCCCGGCCTGAGGGGGTGGGGGGCCCCGCCAGGGGCCCCGCCCCAGTACCCCTGTCAGGCGGGCCGGAACTCCTCGCCTGCGCCAGGCCCTCCGTGTCCTCTGTGTCTCCGTGGTGAACCACCTATCAACGGTCACGGAAGAGGGTATCCGCGTCCTGGCTTCACGGTGGGATGACAGCCTTCGCCTCGAGCCTGCGCAATGGTACGCAAGCCCGCCAAACCTGCTGACTGGAGGAAGAGTGCCCATGACCGCCCGAACCGTGATTCCGATGGCTCTCCTGACCCTGATGCTCCCCTCCACAGCCCCTGCTCAGGCTGCCGATCCCTGCGAGGGGGTGACCCACTGCACCTCCACATCCGCCTTCGTGGCCACCCTCACTGATTTTCGCGAGAGCACCGCGTCCTACTACCGGATGCTCGGCGTGACCGTGCGCTTCCAGAATCGCACCGACCGGCCTCTGACCTTGGCCTACGTGGCGGGGTCCGGCCTCGGAACCGATGACCAGGGGAATCGCTACGAGGCCCAGCCGCAAAGCCTGCGCGGACTCGGCGAGGTGCGGGGGAACACCTTCGATGCCAAGTTCACCCTGCGTCCCGGCGAGGCGGCGGATGCCCGGATGGAATTGGCCTTCCGCCCCGGCAACGCGATCGTGGGAACCCGGTTCGTGCTCGAGATGGCCGTGAGGGAGATCGATCCGCTCCCCGGCGACCAGTGGCGCCTCGGCCGGGAACACTCCCTGCAATGGGAAGGTCTGGGCGCGCCCGTGGTGGCGGTCGCTCCGGAGGCGCCGATGCCGGCCGCACCCACCTCATCCGCCACTCCTCCCGAACCTCCCGCCGATCCCTGTGCGGAGAAGACGCGATGCTATGCCACCGGTCCGTTCCTGGCCGAGGTCACGAGGTTCTCCGACAGCAAGGTCTCGTACTATCATGTCCTGACCTACACCGTCCGCTTCCGCAACCTGTCCACCGAGCCCCTGGTCCTCGCCTACGCCGGGGGCACTGCGGTGGCGCTCGATGACCAGGGAAACCGCTACGGGCCGAGCGGGAGCAACCATCTCAAGGGGATGGGGATCTCCCAGGGGAGGCGAGCCGACCCGTCGTTCCGGCTCAAACCGGGGGAGGCGCGGGATGCCACCTTCCAGATGGCGTTCCGGCCCGGGCGGGCCGTGTTGGGGACCGTCTACACCTTCGACTTCGCGGTGGAGGAGTTGGAAATTCTCCCGCGGAACCAGATCCGAACGGCGCGCGAGTACACTGTCGGGTTCCGGGACCTCACCCTGAGCGGGCCCAGCCCTGCGAGCGCCGCCAAGGGGGTCCTGGACGCCCTCCGAGGCCGGAGACCCTGAGGAGGTGCGCAGGGGCCGTTCGCGAACGGCCCGTACAGTGCGAAGTGTGAAGGGTCGTGTCGAAATCGTCCGCGAACTGTCCGACGGCTGGAGGGTCGGTAGCCACGAGGGGTGCGCCTGTGTAGCTTAGGCGGACCCTGAGCGGGGTACCGACCCTTCACCCGGAGTGGTGTACGATGGTGACGCTGTCGCAGACCGGGGAATACGCCCTGAGGGCCGTGGTGTACATCGCGGCCGCCGGGGGGACCCCGGTCCGGGTGGGTCCCATGGCCGAGACCCTCGAACTCCCGCGGAACTACCTCTCCAAGACGCTGCACCAGCTCGTGAGGGCCGGGGTGCTCAAGTCCACCCGCGGGCCCCACGGCGGATTTGCCCTGGCCGTCCCGGCCTCCGAACTGACCCTCGCCGTCTTGCTGGAGCCTCTTGGGGCCTTCAGCGACGTCACCTGCCTCATGGGCCGGAAACAGTGCCGGGACGATGCCCCGTGCCCCGCGCATTGGCGCTGGAAGGCGGTGTCCCAGCAACTCCAGGTCTTCTTCACGACCACCACCGTGGCCGACCTGGTCCACGGCCACTCACTTCCCTCGACGGGGCTGCGGATCCTCTAGGGAGACCCTGCTCACGTGACGGGACAGCCAATGCCCGTCATCCCGAGCGACGCGAGGAGCCTGCCCGGGTCGCCCGGCTGCCCGTCACACCAGGAACAGCTCAACGCAAAGGCGCCAAGGCGCAGGGGTGCAGGGAGCCCGAGAGAGGTTCCTTGTCCCCGCGGCGTGCTGTGGTATTTCGCGGAGATGGCGATTGATCAGAGATTCCCTGGAGTGGTCAACCACCCGATCAGGAAATCGTTACATCGGCCGTGACACTCGTGAGCCCCGCCGAATCAAAACTCAGCGTGTAGACCCCCGGGGGCCCGGTGATCACCAGGTCGGTAAAAGTCACCGATCCATCCGCGGCGGTCATGAGCGACACTGTGCCCCCGAGAGTTCCGCCCGGACCCGCGGAGATGGTTACTGTGATCACCACATCCATCTGGCTCACCGCGTTCCCGTTGGCATCCTGGAGCTGCACAATCGGTTGCTGGCCAAAGGCGACCCCGCTCGTGGCGTTGGCCGAAGGTGGCTGCGTCAAGGCGAGTTTTGCGGCGGGCCCCGCAGTGCCGGAGGCGGTGAAGACCGCATCGGGGAGACCCGCGAGCGCCGCGGTGACGCTGTTGTTGTTGGTTCCTGCGGCAGCGCCCAGGGTCCAGCTCGTGAGAGTGGCGATCCCGGCGGCGTCCGTCGTGACGATCCCGTTCACGGGGACGATGCTCCCGCCGCCGGCGGTGACGCTGAAGGTGACGGTCACCCCGGCCACGGGGTTGTTCCCGGCGTCCCGGGCCACGACCGAGGGCGGTGCCGCCACGGCGGTGTTGACGGCGGCACTCTGATTCACGGCGCTGTTGGCCGTCATGCTCGTTGGCGCTCCGGCCGTCGCGGAGGCCGTGAAAACCACCGGCCCGAGGGCGCCGGTCGAGGCCGACACGGTGTTGTTGTCGGTGCCCGCGGTAGTCCCCAGGGTCCAGCTCGTGAGAGTGGCGATCCCGCTCGCATCGGTGGTCACGGCCCCGCTCACCGGGCTGATGCTCCCGCCGCCGGCGGTGACGCTGAAGCTGACATCGACCCCGGATACGGGGTTGTTTCCGCTGTCCCGAACCAGGACGGAGGGCGGGTCCCCCACCGCCGTGCCCGCGGTGGCGCTCTGATTGGTGCTGCTATTGCTGGTGAGACTCGAGGGGGATCCGACGGTGCCGGTCACGGTGAAGGTGACAGGACTCCCGGCGAGGCCTGCGGCGGTGGCGGTCACCGTGTTGGTGCCGGCTGCCGCATCCAGGGTCCAGTCGGTCAGCGCCGCGATGCCGCTCGCGTTGGTGGTGATTGTGGCAGGGCTGACCGGCGTGATGCTCCCCGCACCGACCGTGATGGTGAAGGTGACGCTGACCCCCGCCACCGGATTGCCGTTGGCGTCGGTGACGATGACCTCGGGGGGCGTGACGCTGCTCCCGGCCGGCGCCGAGGCGGGCGGCGCGCTGCTCGCGGCGATCGTCGTAGCGGAACCGGCCGTGGCGGAGGCCGTGAAGACGACCGGCCCGAGGGCGCCGATCGAGGCCGACACGGTGTTGTTGTCGGTGCCCGCGGTAGTCCCCAGGGTCCAGCTCGTGAGAGTGGCGATCCCGCTCGCATCGGTGGTCACGGTCCCGCTCACCGGGCTGATGCTCCCTCCGCCGCTGGTGACGCTGAAGCTGACATCGACCCCGGATACCGGGTTGTTTCCGCTGTCCCGAACCAGGACCGAGGGCGGGTCCCCCACCGCCGTGCCCGCGGCGGCGCTCTGATTGGTGCTGCTATTGCTGACGAGACTCGAGGGGGATCCGGCGGTGCCGGTCACGGTGAAGGTGACGGGACTCCCGGCGAGGCCCGAGGCGGTGGCGGTCACGGTGTTGGCACCGACGGTGGCGTCGAGGGTCCAGGTGGTGAGGGCGGCAATGCCGCTTGCGTTGGTGGTGACCAGACCATTGGCCGGCATGATGCTTCCAGCGCCCGCCGTAATGGCGAACGTGACGCTGACGCCAGAGACCGGATTGCCGTTGGTATCGGTGACGAGCACGGCGGGCGGCGTGACGCTGGTCCCCGCCGTGGCCGAGGGGGGCGGGGAGCTGCTCGCGGCAATCGTGGCAGCAGGACCTGCCGTGCCGGTCCCCGTGAAGACCACAAAGCCGGCCCCGGCCACTGACGCCGTGAGTGTGTTGGGCCCCGCCGTGGTGCTGAGTGTCCAACTGGTCACCCCCGCGTCTCCCGTGGCATTGGTGGCAATCACAGACCCACTCGGGGGATTCAGTGTGCTTCCCGCGCTCGCCGTGAACGTCACGTTCACTCCGGACACCGGGATCCCCCCCACATCGGTCACCTTGACCGAGGGAGCGGGTGCCACCGCCGTCCCCACCGTGGCACTGGGGTTGAGCGGGGTGTTCGCGCTCACGCTGGCCGCCGCACCCGCCACGAGATTGATGGCGTTGGACTGCACCGCCACGAACCCCGGGGCCGCAAACAGCAGTGTATGCGACTCGGCGACGGTGCCCGTGATCACGAGGCCCGGGAAGGTGGCGGCGCCGGCTCCGTTGGTCTGCCGCACCAGGGTGCCCGTGAGCGTACCGCTCCCCGTGAGGACCGAGACCGTGACCGACACACCGCTCTGCGGCACGGGATTATTGCTGGCATCGAGGAGCTGGATCACCGGGGCCTGACTGAACGCCACTCCATTGGTGGCGGTGCCCGGAGGTTGCGTGGTGATGCCGAGCTTGCTCCCGGTGCCGGCCGAGAGGGTGATCGTGGTGGAGACGACGGCGGTCACTCCCGGCGCGGCAAACTGGAGAGTGTAGTCTCCCGAGGTCCCGGTCAGAGTGAGGTTGCTGAAGGTGGCGGTCCCGTTGGCGACGGTGTTGACAGTGAGGGTCCCACCGAGGGTTCCCCCGGCCCCCGTCGCGATCGTGGCGCTGACGGGTACGCCGGCCTGGGACACCGGGTTGTTGCTGGCATCCCGCAAGGCCACCACGGTGCTGCTGGTGAACGCGGCCCCGTTGGTGGCGGTGGCCGGCGGTTGTGTGGTGAGGACCAGGGTCGTGGCCGGGCCCGCCGTCAGCGTGAGGGTGCCGGTGGAAACGCTGGTGAGCCCCGGGGCGCTGAACGTGAGCACGTGCGGTCCTGCGGTTCCGGTGAGCCGGAGGTCGGTCCAGGTGGCGGTGCCCGTGGCGTCCGTGGTGGCGGTGAGGGTGCCGGAGAGAGTGGCCGTCCCGGACGTGCGGGCAGCGGCGACCACGACACCGGCCTGCGCGACGAGGTTGCCCGTCAGGTCGGCGAGGCGAACCACCGGCTGGGTGGGGAAGGGCACGCCGCTCTGCGGCGACGCCGTGGGGGCCGTGGTCAGCAGCATCTGGGTGGCCGCCCCGGGGGCGAGCGTGATCGTTCCGGACGTGACGCCCGTCACACCGGGGGAGGTAAACGTGAGTTGATAGCTTCCCACGGTGCCGGTGAGCCGGAGATCGGTGAAGGTGGCCCGTCCCGCGGCAGTGGTGGAAAGGGAGGTGGTTCCACCCAGGATGGCGCCGGGACCCGTGGCGGTCACGGTGATCGGCACCACTGAGGCCACCGGGTTGTTGCCGACGTCGACCAGTTGCACCACCGGTTGGGCGGTGAACGGGATTCCGTTGGTGGCGTTCGGGGAGGGAGCCGCATCGAGCCGCAAACGGGATCCGGTGCCCGCGCCCAGATTGATGGGCGGGGAACTCACCGGGGTCAGTGCACCGGAGGAAAACTGCAGGGTGTAGGTCCCGGCGGGCCCGGTGATCGTGAGATTGCTGAAGACGGCGAGCCCGGCGCTGTTGGTCGCCACGGCGGTGACTCCCCCCAGCGTGGCGCCCGCCGGCCCGACGAGGGTGGCGCCCACCGGGATCCCGCCCTGGCTCACCGGGTTCCCGGCCACATCCCGGATCTGCACCGCCGGTTGCACGGCCAGCGCAATGCCGCTGGATGCGGATCCGGACGGAGCCTGGGAAATGGTCATCTGGGACGGTGTGCCCGGTCCAAGAAAAAGGGGATCGGTCGAGGTCCCCTGCAGCCCCGGGGCGCTGAAGGTCACGGTGTAGGTGCCCGCGAGGCCAAGAATTCGAAGGTCGGAGAACGAGGCGCGTCCGGTGGCGCTGGTGGCCACCGTCACGGTTCCGAGCAGCGTCGCTCCGGCGGGACCGGCGGTGATCGCGGCGGTGACGTTCACACCCGCCGTGGCCACCGGGTTCTGCAGATTGTCCACCACCTGGATCTGGGGAGGCGTGGGCCACACCGCGTTGACGGTGAACGGCCCTTGCGGAGGCACGGCGAGACGGAGGGCCCCCGCGTTGCCGGCCAGGACATCGAAGAGAATGCTCTGAACGGCGGGGAGGCCCGGGGTGCTGGCACTCAGGGAGTAGTTGGTCCCCGCCCGGTCGATGCGAAGCCCCGGGAAGGTGGCCACGCCATTGACGGCACTCACGGTCCGTTGACCCGCCAGCGTGCCCCCCGAGGGGTTGGCACCGAGGGCCACGGTGATGCTGTGCGTGGCGCCGGGAACCGTGCCGCCGATGTCGTCGAGGACGGCCACCTGGAGGGGAGGGGTGATCGCCGCTCCCGCGGGCGTGGCCCCCGGCTGCACCAGGAATCCGAGCCGCGACGCGGTCCGGGCCTGCACCGTCACCGAGGCGGAGCCGCTCTGTCCTCCGGCCGAGGCGGTGATGCTGGCGTTCCCCGGCGTGAGACCCGTCACCAGTCCCGTCGTCCCCACGCTGGCCACGGCCGGGGCGGTGCTGGCCCAGAGAAGGGGACGGGAGAGGGGAGTGTTGGTGGCGTCGAACGCCTGGGCCTGCAACTGGACGGTCTCGCCGGTTCGGATGCTGGCGGTCGGCGGCGTGACCGTGACGCTCGCCACCGGGGCCTCGGCGATCTGGATCGACACCGATCCCGTCACCCCATCCGCCCTCGCCGAGATCACCACCGGGGTGGCGGACGGTGCCACCGCGGTCACCAGACCCGTGGTGGAGACGGTGGCGGAGGCGGGGATGCTGCTGCTCCAGGTGATGGTCCGGTTCGGAACCACGATGCCACTTGACGTCCGCGGGGTGGCGGTGAGCTGCACGGTCTGGCCCACGGTCAGCGACCCCGGCGCGGGAGCCACGTCCACCCGGGCCACGATCAGGATGTCGGCGACACCTCCGGTGCCTCCGGAACATCCCGCGAGGAACAGCAATGCCGTCAGGCCGGCAGAAACGCGTGCTCTCAGCATCATCGCCCCGATCCTCAGTGATGCCGCGCCGGTCAGAGCCCGATGCTCAGACCCGCGCGGGCCATGCCATAACTCGAACTCCGTTGGTCATCCACCTGGAACCACTGCCCCCCCAGGTCGAGGGAGAATCGCGACGTCAACTTGACCAGAAACCCGCCCCCCCCGCCCACCGTGATCTTGGAGGTCTCCGCATTGCACCGCTCGGAGCAGACAAAGTCTCCGAAGCCAACCCGTCCCGCCACATAGAAGGCCACCGTGCTTCCGGCGACCAGCACATACCGCGGCTCCAGAAACACGAGGGAGAGGGTCAGATCGAAGTCCGGATTGGTGGCCGTGAACACCCGGCTCCGCTGATAGCCACCCCCGAGGGAGAACCGGGAGAAGGTGTAGCGAAGTTGGGCTTCCCATCCGAGCCGGGTATCCGATTCGAAGGTCGGGTCCTCGGTCGTCGGAAAGAGAACGGCCCCCGAGCCCTGGAGCGAGAGCCGTTGGCGCGCCTGGGCCTGGAGGGGAACGGCCGCCAGGACGAGGGCCAGAGCGAGGCAGAGAGTGGACAGGTGTCGGGACATCAGTACCCTCCCCGGTGTCGGGGCTGTGAGGAGCATCACGGGAATCGGTCCGTGAGGTGGATGCCCTCCACGGACCAGGAGTCTCCCGACCGGCGCAGGGCGAGGACGAAGGCGGCGGTGGCGGTCCGGGTCACTCCGAAGTCCCCCCGCCAGGTCATCGCAATGGAGCCTCTCGATTGGGCCACGTCTCCAAGTATAGCAGGAGACTCGATCTGTCCGGGGACCGCCTCCGGCCGGAAGTTGTCCACAAAGTCCAGGAACCGGTTCCGGAAACTGCGGGAACCCAGGTTCGGGGGCCAGAGGAGGGCAAGTTCGGCCCGGTCCCCCCGGGTGATCGCTCCGTGGAGACGGGTGAACAAGGCCCGTGCCGCCGTCTCCGCGGCGAGTTTTCGTTGCTCCTCCCGGAGTGCCCTGGCCCCTACGGAATCCACCACCGAGGGTGGGGGTGGGGGCGGGGGAAGGGGGAGTACTCTCGCCGGGGGGAGAACCGGGATCGAGACGACCCTGGGGGTGTCGGCACTCGGCGGCGCCAACGGCGTCGAAGCAACGGAAGAGGGGACGGGCCGTTCGGGTGCATCCGTCCCCCCCCTCGGCTGGCGTCGGCGGGGCGTCGGCGGAGGGAGGGTGGCGGGGGGAGGTGTCACCACCAGAACCGTGGGAGCGGAGTCGGATGGGGAGGGGGAAACCGCGAGGGAGAGCGGGTCTGCCACCCCCTCGTCGGACGCCCCAAAACCGGAGGGCTGCCAGAACACCGTCCGGGAACTTGCCGACATCTCGGCCCAGGCAACCCACCCGGCGCTGGACGATGTTGCGATGGTCATCGCGCCGACCGCCACAAGAAGCCGCCGCTTCCGCCGCCCCAGCTGAGAGGCCAGGGCCAACTCCATCCGGTCCCGGGTGGGGTCCATCCGCAGCGCGCTCCCGCCCGTGGGCGACGGGGCGGCCGTGGGGAGAAGCCAGAGAGGTGCCCCCAGGGCATGCTCCCGTTCGGCGCGGCGGGCACGGAAGAACAGGAAGAGCAGGAGGAGGGTGAGAAGCGCCGACCCGCCGGCCACCGTCACGAGAAGCGGGCTCGATCCGATTCGCGTCCGGTCCGTTTCCACCAGGACCAGGGTCCCTTCGCCCCGCTCCCCCCGGCGGAGGAGGCCTCTGACCTCGAATCGGGCCCCCTCCGGGGGGACTGCTCCGGTCTGGACCCGGATCCCCGCCGCGTCGCTCGCATCCACCAGGAAGTAGGACCCGCCCTTCCCATCCACTCCTGCCCGCCCTCCGGCCACAAAACCCTCAACCGTCACCTCCTGGCCGAGATAGGTGTCCGGCGAGGACGTGAGGTCGTGGATCCACTCCTGGGCCGCCAGGGGGAGGGTGCCGGGGACAAGGAGGAGGACGCAGGCGAGGAGGAAGGAACGCATCAGGGACACAAGGGGAAAATCTACCCTGCCGACCCGATTCCGGAAGACCAATGACCAATGACCAATGACCAATGAACAATGACCAATGACCAAGGAGCAGTGAACAACGATCAATGACCGGTGACGCACAGGGAATTCCGTTTCCTCACGGATCGTCACCCCGGCGAAGGCCGGGGTCCATGGAAAGTTTGAAGTTCGGGTTCTTCTCCAATTCCCGTGCAAACGGCATGGCCGAAGCGGCGTCAACCGCTTGGCCACGGAGCAAGTTGACTCGGGTTCACCAGACGGGTCCATCCACTTCAGGGTTGGGCTCTTCCGGCTTCGG
>JBDIWC010000013.1:0-84400 GCA_039794085.1 Gemmatimonadales bacterium | reverse complement strand
ATCAGCGTCTGCGCCTTCGAAAAAGTGCCGTTGGCACAGGCTTTTTCGGGGTCCCCCCACACTTCGGACACGACCCCCAACCGTAACCAATTGTCACTCTTCGACTTCTAACCGGACAGTAGTGATAGGACATAGGACATAGGCCCCCCGGAAATCTCGCGAGGGATCTGAGAACGCGGCGGACGCAGCCAACGGGAAGTGCACCAACCATCCTTCTCAGATCCCTCGCCTGCGGCTCGGGATGACGCCCAGTGAGATTCCCGAAGTCCTCGACCCTCGCCCAGTCCCTACGTCCTACGTCCTACGTCCTACGTCCTATGTTCTGTCCTACGCCCTACCTCACGGCCGCTTGGCCACCACGCCACCCTTCATCACGAACGCGACCTCCTCCATCACCCGGATGTTCTCCAGCGGATTGCCCCGCACCGCCACCAGATCGGCCAGGAGACCCGGCGCAATCCGGCCCCGGTCGGTCACGCCCAGCAGATCCGCGGCGTTCACGGTGGCGGTGCGGATCGCGTCGAGCGGGGTCATCCCCCGTGCCACCAGGGCGGTGAACTCCCGGCCGTTCTGGCCATGGGGATACACCGCCGCGTCGGTGCCGAACGCGATCTTGACGCCTTCCCGGATCGCCCGGCTCAGACTGGCCTTGGCCATCGGCAGGACCGACTCGGCCTTGGCCCGGATCGGGGCGGGAAGAGCCTCCAGGTCGATGGCATCGGCGAGATAGGTCGTGGGAACGAGATAGGTGCCGTTCGCCTTCATCAGGCGGATCGACTCGTCGCTCAGAATGGAGCCGTGGTCGATGGAGGACACACCGGCCAGGATGGCGGCGTTGATCCCCTCGGTTCCGTGGGCGTGGGCCGCCACCTTCATGCCGTGGCGCGCCGCCTCCTCCACGATGGTGCGCATCTCCTCGAGGGTGAACTGCTGGGCCCCGACCGATCCCTCGAAGGAGAGCACGCCGGCCGTTGCACAGATCTTGATCACCTTGGCGCCATGCTTGATCTGGTACCGCACCGCGCGCAGCACTCCGTCCGGGCCATCGGCAATCCCCTCCTCGGGGCCGTTTTCCAGGATTCCGGGGTTGTACCCCGTCGCGTCACAGTGCCCGCCAGTGATCCCCAGCGAGTGGCCGGCCGGGACGATGCGGGGCCCCTCGGCGAGACCCATCTCGATGGCCTGATTCAGCGCCACATCGATGAAGCCAGCCGACCCGACATCGCGGACGGTGGTGAACCCCGCCTGCAGGGTGATCCGCGCATTGTGGGCTCCCCGGAGGGCGGAGACCGCGGGGAGTTCCCTCACCGCCCGGTTCACCCAGTCCCCGCCGATGGCGTACGAGAGGTGGGTGTGCATGTCCATGAGCCCGGGGAGGAGGGTGTGGTCCCCGAGGTCGATCACCCGGGCGCCCTGGGGAACCGGCCCGCCGACGCTCCGGATCCGGCCCTCCTCGACCACCACGACCGCATTCGGGACCACGCGGCCCGATTCCACGTCGAGCCACCGGGCCGCCCGGATCACGGTGACCTGGCCCGGGAGGGCGGGAACGAGAACCAGACTGCACGCCAGACTCCACAGCAGCGAACGCATGCGCATGAACCGATCTCCCGGATGGATGGACAAGGAACAATGGACAAAGGAACAGGGAACAATAACCGATGAACAGGGGGCAATGAAAATCCGGGTCTCCGGAGCACGTGCCGACGCGTCACCCCCGCGGACGCCGGGGTCCATGGTCGAGCGTGCAAAAACTCACGCGAAGACACGAGGGGGAAGTTTGAAGTTCGAAGTTGCGGGTTCAAGGATCGATGCAACAGCTCTTGGTGAAAGACTTCCGCCGGGGTGAGAAACCCCAGTGTCTTCCGGGGTCGGCCGTTGAGCACGTCGGCGACCCGGTTGAGCGTGCGCTGGGGAACGCGGGACAGATCGGTGCCCTTCGGAAAGTATTGCCGGAGCAGCCCGTTCGTGTTCTCGTTCGTCCCGCGTTGCCAGGGACTCTGCGGATCGCAGAAGTAGACCTGGACCCCGGTGGCGATCGTGAAGGCGTGGAGGAGTTCGAAGGAAGATGTTGCATCGACCCACTGAATGCACCACACCTTCCTTCAACTTCCTTTCCCCAGGGCTGCGGGGGCGCCGGTCCGTCCCACGGCGCCGGCCAGGACTGCAAGGGCCAGAAGATCCAGAAGATACGGAAGCCTGAGGAAGATCTGACGGGGGACCCCGAGCCCCAATGCCTGAAAGAGGAACTCCATGGCGCTCGCCATCCCGAAGAGGAATGCGGCGAGTCCTCCACCAGATCCTGGGGGGCTTGCCGGGATCCATGACACCCTACTATCGTGCTGCCAGGCCACCGTCTCTCATTCCGAGCGCCGCTCAGGGTGGCGACCATGGACCATGAGGACAGGAAGGAAGTTGTACCGTCCCTCTCCGGGCGTGAGGGTGGCGCGGCGGGCACGGACCACGCACGGCTGCGCCTGGCCATCGGGGCGGCCAACGTGGGCCTGTGGGACTGGGACCTCCGCACCAACACCGTGTTCTTCTCCCCGGAATGGAAGCGCCAGATCGGGTACGAGGACCATGAGCTCGGAAACGGCCTCTCCGAGTGGGAGGAGCGTGTCCACCCCGAGGACCTGGAGCGGACGCTCCGGACGATCAAGGCCTTCATCGAGCACCCCTGGGACGACTACCACGTCGAGTTCCGCTTCCGGCACCGGGATGGCTCGTACCGCTGGATCCTGTGCCAGGCCGCTCTGGAACTCGACGATGAGGGGCGGGCGGTCCGCATGCTCGGATCCCATGTGGACGTCACGGAGCGGAGGCGGGCGGACGAGGCCCTTCTCGCGGCCCACCGGCGCCAGTCGGCCATCCTCGAGGCCACCTCGGATGGCTTCGTGGCGCTGGACGGAGGGTGGCGATACACCTACGTCAACTCCAAGGCCGCCGCCATATTCGGTCGGAGCCCAGAAGATCTCGTGGGCAAGCACATCTGGACGGAGTTCCCCGAAGGTGTGGACCAGCCCTTCCACAAAGCCTACCTGCGGGTCCTGGCGACGCAGGTCGCTGAAGTGCTGGAGGAGTACTACCCGCCCTGGTCCCGATGGTACGAGAACCGGATCTATCCCTTCGAGGACGGCGTTGCCATCTACTTCACCGACGTGACGGCGCGGCGCCGTGCCAAGATGATGGTGAAGGGACAGAACCAGGTGCTGGAGATGGTGGTGCGGGGCGCCCCACTTGGCGAGATACTCGACGCCCTGGTGCGCATCGTGGAGGAGCAATTCCCCGGCATGCTGGCCTCCATCCTGCTCCTGGACCCCGACGGTCAACGCGTGCGGCACGGCGCGGCGCCCAGCCTTCCCCGGGAGTACTGGAGCGCCATTGACGGGGAGCCCATCGGGCCGCGGGCGGGTGCGTGCGGCACCGCCGTGTTCCGGAGGGAGCAAGTCATCGTGGAGGACATCGCCGTCGACCCGCTCTGGGCGGGCGACCGGGACCTCGCGCTGGCCCACGGCCTCCGGGCGTGTTGGTCCACCCCCATCTTTGACCGGGCGGGAACCGTCCTCGGCACGTTCGCGATGTACTATCGGGCACCGGGCCGCCCTTTCCAGGAGCAGTTGGACGCCATCGAGGCGGTGACCCATACGGCGGCCGTCGCGATCTCGCGGAGCATCGAGGAGGGTGCGCTCCGCCAGAGCCAGGAGCGTCTCCGCCTCTTCATCGAGCACGCGCCCGCGGCGCTGGCCATGTTCGATGAACAGATGCGTTACCTTGCGGTGAGCAGGCGATGGCTCACCGATTATGGCCTCGATGGCGCGGACGTCCATGGCCGGTCCCACTACGAGATCTTCCCGGAGATCACAGAGGAATGGCGGAAGATCCACCGGCGCGCCATGACGGGCGAGGTCGTCCGGGCCGATGATGATGTCTTCGTGCGCGCCGACGGCACCATGCGGTGGCTCCGCTGGGAGGTCCGTCCCTGGTTCCTCAGAGACGACGTGGTGGGCGGAATCGTGATCTTCTCCGAGGACGTCACGGAGCGCAAACGGGCTGAGCTGGACCTCCAGGAACTCAACGCCGAGCTGGAGCAGCGGATCGCCGCACGGACTCGGGAGCTGGAGGCGGCCATGCGGCGGGCCCAGGATGCGGACCGGGTCAAGTCGGCGTTCCTCGCCACCATGTCCCACGAGTTGCGCACGCCGCTCAATTCGGTCATCGGCTTCACCGGGGTGCTCCTGCAGGAACTTCCCGGCCCTTTGAACGAGGAGCAGCGACGCCAACTGGGCATGGTGCAGAATGGTGCCCGACACCTCCTTGAGCTCATCAACGACGTGCTCGATCTCTCGAAGATCGAGGCGGGGCAGTTGGGTCTCGCACACGCCCCCTTCCCGCTTGCCGAGGTGGTGGAGACCGTGGGGCGGTCCGTGGCACCGCAGGCCAGGGCGAAGGGCCTCGCCCTCCACGTGCGCGTGGATCCGGGCACCGGCCTCGTGGTGAGCGACCGGCGGCGCGTGGCGCAGATCCTCCTCAACGTGGCGGGCAACGCCATCAAGTTCACGGATGCCGGGTCCGTACACGTCACCTGCGCGGTCGTCGGCGAGGGACGGTGGGTGGAGGTCTCCGTGGAGGACACGGGGATCGGGATCCACCCCGGCGATCTCGACCGGGTGTTTCGCCCGTTCCAGCAGGTGGACGGCACGATCTCGCGGCACCACGAGGGCACGGGCCTGGGGCTCGCCATCAGCCGGAGCCTGGCGGACCTGCTCGGAGGGACGCTCACGGTCCGCAGCACGCCGGGCACGGGCAGCACCTTCACACTCCGGCTCCCCCGCGACGCGGAGACCCTATGACCGGCCGTGTGCTCATGATCGAGGACAACGAGGCGAACCGGTACCTGGCCACGTACCTCCTCGAGCACGACGGTTTCCACGTGACCCACGCGCCTGACGGTCCGTCGGGGATCGATTGCGCGTCCCGGGAGCCCTTCGACATCATCCTCATCGACATCCAATTGCCGGGCATGGATGGCTACGCCGTGACGGCGGCGCTGCGCGCCAACCCCTCCCTCGCGGGGGTTCCCATGGTGGCGGTTACGTCTCACGCCATGCACGGTGACCGCGAGAAGGCGCTGGCGGCAGGTTGCACCGGTTATATCGAGAAGCCCATCAACCCCGACACTTTTGTGAACGAGGTCCGCAGCCAGCTCACCGACGCCGCAAGGGGGCCATCATGAGCCGGGCGCTGATCGTCGACGACCGGGCTGAGAACAGGGACCTCCTGGGGGTTCTTCTGCGTGGCCATGGGTGGGAGGTGGGGGAAGCCCGGCACGGAGCCGAAGCCCTCACCTTGGCACGGCAGGAAGTGCCGGACCTCGTGATCTCGGATCTTCTCATGCCGGTCATGGACGGCTATACCCTGCTGCGGCAGTGGAAGGCGGACCCGGAGCTGGCGGGTATCCCGTTCATCGTCTACACGGCCACCTACACCGACCCCCGCGACGAGCAACTAGCCCGCGACATGGGAGCCGACGCGTTCATCGTGAAGCCCGCCGAGCCCGACGCCTTCCTGAGTAGCGTCAACGAGGTCATGGCGCTGGTGCACATGGGATCCGCCGCACGTCCCGTTTCGGAGATGATGGATCCGAGCGCCCACCTCGAACAGTACAGCGCGACGCTCGTTCGCAAGCTGGAAAAGAAGGCCCGTGAGCTGGGGGAGGCCAACCGGGAGCTGGGGGCCCGCGAGGCTCGGTACCGTCAGATGTTCGAAGCCAACCCCAACCCCATGTGGGTGTACGACCTGGAAGCGCTCCGCTTCCTGGCGGTCAACGACGCAGCGGTCGCGCATTACGGCTACACGCGCGACGAGTTTCTCGCCATGACTATTGCGGACATCGGTCCACAGGAGAACCTGCCGAGCCTGATGGCGGCCGTCGGAACCGTGGACTCCGGGATCATCAGGGATGTGCTGTGGCGACATCGCAAGCGCGACGGGACGCTCATCGACGTCGAGATCACGTCCCACGCGCTCGACTTCGGGGGGCTCAAGGCGGAGATGGTCCTGGCCCACGACGTGACGGCCCGCCTCCGGGCCGAGGCCGAGCTGCGTGCCAGCGAGGAACGGTTTCGGGAGCTGACCGAGACGATTCGGGAAGTGTTCTGGGTCACCGACCCGGTGAAGAACCAGGTGTCCTATGTGAGCCCGGCCTACGAGGCGATCTGGGGAAGGCCGCGGGAGACCCTCTACGCATCGTCACTGAGCTGGGTCGAGGCCATTCATCCCGACGATCGCGACCGTGTCCTCCAGGAGGCGGCCACACGGCAAACTCAGGGGTCGTACGACGAAGAGTACCGCATCGTCCGGCCCGACGGTGAGGTGCGTTGGATCCGCGATACCGCGTACCCGGTGTTCGGCAGGGACGGCAGCGTGGAGCGCATCGTGGGCGTGGCCCGGGACATCACGGGGCGAAAGCTGGCCCAGCTTCAGTTCCTGCAGGCCCAGAAGCTTGAGGCCGTTGGGCTCCTGGCCGACGGTGTCGCTCATGACTTCAACAACCTGTTGACGGTGATCCTCACCGAGGCGGAGCTCCTGGGCGAGGATCTCGGCGAGGACTCGCCGTTCCAGGAGGCGGTCCTGGCGATTCGCCGGGCGGGAGAGCGGGCGAGCGGACTCACGCGCCAGCTCCTGGCGTTTTCCCGCCGCCAACTCGCGGAGCCGAGGGCCTTCCCCTTGAACGACGTGGTCAGCGAGATGGGGAGCATGCTGCGGCGGCTGGTGGGTGAGCAGGTGGACCTGGTCACGCGGCTCGCTCCCGGCGCGGGGTCCGTCCTGGCCGACCGTGGCCAGGTCGAGCAGGTGGTGATGAACCTCGCCGTCAACGCCCGGGACGCCATGCCCAGGGGTGGTCGCCTCACGCTGGAGACGGGCACGGTGGATCTGGACGAAGCTCGCGAGGGGCTGGCCGCCGGGTCCTACGTGACGCTCACGGTGAGCGACACCGGCGCCGGCATGACCGACGAGGTACGCGCGCGGGTCTTCGAACCGTTCTTCACCACCAAAGACCCCGGCAAGGGCACGGGCCTGGGCCTGGCCACCAGCCGCGGGATCGCGCAGCAGGCAGGCGGAGACATCGTGGTCGAGTCTCAGCCGGGAGCCGGAACGACCATGCGGGTGTTCCTCCCGCGGGTGGCCGATGATGAGGAAGGGGAACGAGGGCGCGACTCGACGACGGACCTGCCCCGGGGCCACGAGACCGTGCTCGTCGTCGAGGACGACGAGAACGTCCGCAAGGTGGCCACGCGCCTGCTCCGCTCTCTTGGATATAAGGTACTCGCTGCGGCGAACGGCTCCGAGGCGCTTCGAGTGGTCGAGTCATCCGGTGAGACGCTCCACCTGTTGCTGACGGACGTGGTCATGCCAGACATGAGCGGGCGTGAGGTCGCGGAACGCGTGACCGCAGCCCGATGCGGGATCAAGGTCCTGTACACCTCCGGCTACACCGATGACACGCTGCTCCAGACCCAGTTGCTGGAGCAGCGGGCTCGCCTGATCCCGAAACCGTACTCGGTGGAGGCTCTGGCGCGGCAGGTGCGGGAGGCGCTGGACCACTGAGCGACGCTCGCCCCACGCCCCGGGGTATACGAAATGTGGGGGTGATCGCGGGACGGCCATGTGTTGGAGTCGGCGGTCGCCGGGCAATGAAACGCGATCGTCACCCACTAACCCGGCCGCGCTTTCCACGTCACGCGGCCAACGGTCACGCCTTCTTCCCGAGCGACTCGGGCGCGCGGGTGCCGCCGACCGCTCCGGCCAGAGCGGCCAGAGCGAGCAGGTAGGGAAGCATCAGGAAGATCTGGTACGGCACCCCGAGCCCCAGCGCCTGGAAGAGGAACTGCATGGCGCTCGCCATTCCGAAGAGGAATGCGGCGAGGAAGACCCCCACGGGGTGCCAGCGCCCCAGGACCACGATCGCGATGGCGAGGCCAGGTGGAGCGCTCATCGGACAGGTGGTGGCCACCGGGAGCAAGGTGGGGATCGGTGTGGTGGTGACGGTGATCGTGCTGGTGTCCGCCTCGGGCTGAGGGAAGTTTGAAGGCGGAAGTTTGAAGTTCGAAGGAGGAGGAATCGGGGTGCGCTCAGGCGTGTTCTCGCAACAGCCCAGGGGCAGGCGACCCGGGCAGGTCGATCAGGAACCACGAAAGACACGAAAACGCACGAAAACCGGTGCGTTCTTGATGCTATTTGGTGGTTTTTGGTGGTTTTCGTGGTCCTTCGCTCTCTCCGAGGTACACGTGACATGTTGATATACCATCATGGTGGTATTAGAATACCATCATGATTCGGACCCAAGTGCAGCTCACGGAGGCTCAACACCGCAGGCTCAAGTCGTGGGCTCAGGAGCGGGGTATTTCCCTGGCCGAGGCGGTTCGGCGATGCGTGACGGGGCATCTGGCGGGAGTCGACGCAGCCCCGTCCCGGGCCGATCGTGTCCGGGAGGTCCGGAGCATCCTGGGCAAGTATGCCGATCGGGCCGAATCGTCCGATGTTGCGCGGCGGCATGACGAGTTTCTGGATACCGGGTATGGCGAATGACGGTCTTTGTCGACACGTCGGCTCTCTACGCGCTGCTGGTGCGGACCGAGGTGGTGCACCCGTCTGCCACAGAACTCTTCCAGGAACTGGTGACCCGCGAGGTGCGTCTCGTCACGACGAACTACGTTCTGCTGGAGAGTATCGCACTTCTACAACGGCGGATTGGCATGTCCGCCGTGAGCGACCTGCATCGGGCGGTGGTCCCCTTGCTCGACGTTCGCTGGGTTACGGAACCCCTGCATGATCGAGCGATGCACCGGTTGATGCACATGGACCGGCGCCGAGTGAGTCTGGTGGACTGCACCAGCTTTGTGGTGATGGCAGGCGAAGGCATTGCCGACGCGTTCGCGTTCGACGACGACTTCGTGGAGGCGGGCTTCCGACTGCTCTCGAGTCCCTGAATGGAATCTCGCCTCAGGGCATATGGATGGCCCGGATCGTGGTGGGGGTGAGGATCTGGTCTCCCTCCACCACCGGAGCCACCTCGTTGACATAGAGGGTTCGGCCATCGGGACTCAGGGCCACGTCGTTGGGCAGCGAGAACGTGGCCTCGAGTGCGGGGCCATCGCGGTGGCCCCGGGTGCCCGACCCCGCCAGCAGGGTGACGTGGCCACTCAGGGTCACGACGTGGATCTGGTGCGCCTTGCGGGCCACGACGTAGAGCACGCCGTTGCCGAAGAGCAGGTGGCCGTTGTTGCCGCCGGGAAGCGTCACGACACGGGTAGCTTCGCCCCCGGGCGAGATGCGCACCACGTCTCCATTCCCGAAATTGGACACATACAGGTTCCCGTCCGGCGCCAGGGTGATACCGTTCGGACATTGCAACAACGAATCCGCCGAGAGAGTCGACACCACGCCGGAGCGATCAATGCGGCGGATGGTGTTGTCTCCGCAACTTGCCACCGAAAGTTCTCCGCCCGGGTGGACGACGATGCCGACGGGATTCTTCAGTCCCTGCGCGTAGGGGAGCACCGTACCGTCCCTCCCGATCGTACTGATGGTATTCCCGCCGATGTTCGATTGGTAGAAGGTGCCATCCGGTGCCATCGCATTCCCCGACGCTCCCTGAAGTCCCTCCGCAAACACGCTCACCTGTCCGGTGGGCGTGACCTGGAACACACGTGTCCCCAGAGGGCCTCTGCTGAGCGTGGCTCCGAAGTCGCTGTGGTAGATCATCCCATCGGGACCGACCTCCAATCCTCCCGTTCCGGCGGGGATGTCGCTCGCGATGGTGGTCACCGACACGCTCCGGGGTTGCGTTGCATGGAGTGTCGGCGAGTGCATGGGAAGGAGCGTCACGACCAGGCACCATGCCGAGGAAGGCGTTCTCACGTCTCGATGTCCTTGTGAAGAAGAGGTGCGGACGACTCTCCGTATCCTGGGCTCCCGGGACCCATTGAAACCCTGACGAAGATCCCGGGAAAAAGTGTCAGGGACCCCTCACCGGGGTGGTCCTCCCCCGTCCCACGTCGTCGACTACGCCTTGCCGAGGGCCGCGGGAGCGCGAGTCCGTCCCACGGCGCCGGCCAGGGCCGCGAGAGCGAGCAGATAGGGAAACATCAGGAAAATCTGGTAGGGCACCCCGAGCCCCAGGGCCTGAAAGAGAAACTGCATGGCGCTCGCCATCCCGAAGAGGAAGGCGGCGAGGAGGACCCCCACGGGGTGCCAGCGCCCCAGGACCACGATCGCGATGGCGATGAACCCCCGTCCCGCCGTCATTTCTTCGGTGAAAGTCCCCACGTTGGCCAGAACGAGGGACCCTCCCCCGATCCCCGCGGCCATGCCTCCGAGCACCGTCGCGAGGAGGCGGGTGGCAGGGACGGACACGCCGGCTGTCCGGGCCGCGGCCGGTTCTTCTCCGACAGCCCGCAGCGTCAATCCCCACCGGGTTCGGAAGAGAGCCCAGGTGAGCAGGACTGCGACCACCGCACCGAGAGGAAAGACGATCGCCTGGGAAAAGAGTCCCTCTCCAAGTATCGGTATCCGGTGCAGGAAGGGGATGGGGAGAGGGGCGAGGCGGGGGAGGTCGAGTCCCGGACCTTCGGGGCCAAAGACCCGGCGCGCCACCAATCCGGTGACACCGATGGCTCCGAGCGTCACGGCGGTGCCGGTGATGATCTGGTCGGCGCGGGCCACGATGGCCACGAGGGAAAAGAGCAGGGAGACGAACCCTCCCACGGCCATGGCGGCGGCAAGGCCAAGCCAGGGGCCGCCGGCCATCCCCCCGATGGCGCCGGCCAGCGCTCCGGCCAGCATCGCTCCCTCGACGCCGAGATTGATGACTCCACTTCGTTCAGTGAGCATCTCGCCGAGGGCGGCCCAGAGGAGCGGAGTCGCGGCCCGGGCCGAGGCCGCGAGGAACCCCCCGGCGAGGATGACGACTTCGGTCTCAGGCACTGGACGCCTCCGCCCGGCGCGACCGGGTCACCCGGTCGGCGAGGAGAACCGTCACGATGACCACGGCCTCCACGACGTGCACGGCGACGGCCGGGACACCGGCCTCACGCTGCATGGCACCCGCGCCGGCCGCCAGGGCTCCGAACAGGAGTCCGCTCCCGAGGATCCCGATCGGATGGCCCCGTGCGAGGAGGGCCACGGCAATCGCGGTGAATCCGTATCCCGGTGACAGGTTCTGAAAGAGGGCTCGGGTGACTCCGGCAATCTCGATGCCTCCGGCCAGTCCCGCGATGGCGCCGGAGAGCAGGAGCGCGACGGCCGACAGCCGATCGGCCTTGATCCGTCCGGTGATCCGCGCCGCCCGCGGTCCATCACCGACCGCTCTCAAGCGGAAGCCCCAGATCGTTCGGGAAAAGAACCATGCCCCCACGCCCGCCAAGGCCAGGGCCATCAGGAATCCCCCGTGCAGGCGAGTGCCGGGAAGGAGAGGAAGACGGGCGCTGGTGGCGATCAGGTCGCTCTGGGGGTAGATCCCGAGAGGCTCCTGCAGGGGACCCTGAACCACGTAACTCACGAGCGCGGCCGCGACGAAGTTGAGCAGCAGGGTGCTGATGACCTCGAGGACCCCGAACCGGGCCCGGAGCCAGACGGGGATGGCGATCCAGAGCATCCCCACCACGGACGCGGCGCCGAGGAGGGACGGAATGGCCACCACCGGGGGGAGGGAGCCCGCGGACAACCCCACCCAGGTGGCCGCGATGGCCCCCGCCAGAAACTGGCCTTCGCCACCGATGTTGAACGCCCCCGCTCGGAAGGCAAGCGCGAACCCCAACCCGAGAATGATGAGGGGGACACTTCTCGGGAGTGTGGCGGAGGTCAAGGCGAACCACGAGCCGAGCGCACCTCGGAACATGGCCCCGAGTGCCAGACCCGCGTCATGACCCGCCAGAGAAATCCCCAGTGCCATCACACCGAACCCGAGAAGGAGAGTAAGGAAGGTCTGGATCAGGAGCGCGCCCCGGCGGTTCACGGCTCACCCCACGCACCGGGAACACCCAGCATCATCTGACCGATCGCCTCCCGGTCCCGGGAAGGTGCCTCGGTTATCCGTCCTCGGGCCACGACCCAGATGCGGTCCGCCAGTTCGAGTACCTCATCGAGGTCCGCCGAGTGGAAGATCACTGCGGCGCCTTCCGCCGCGGCCAGCCGGAGCCTGGCATGGATGGCTGTTGTGGCGTGGAGGTCGAGACCGCGGGTCGGGTTCTCGGCGACCAGGACACGGGGTCTCTGGGAGAGGGCTCGGCCCATCACGAACTTCTGCTGATTTCCCCCACTCAGTGCCCGGGCAGGAGTGTCCGGCCCCGGAGCCCGAACGTCGAACTCCTGAAGGAGCCGCCGGGTGGCCTCGCGGGCCTCGTCCCAGGAGATCCGTCCCCACGATCGAATCCACGGTGCGTCGGCACCCGATGCGAGGACCAGGTTCTCGACGAGGGAGTGGTCAAGGATCAGTGCCTCGGTGGTCCGATCCTCGGGGACGAGAGCCACGGGGCCGGCGACCTCCAACTCTCCGCTCCCCTCAGCGGGGGCGATGAGGCCGGCGATGGTGTGCATCAGCTCCCGTTGTCCGCTCCCTTCGACTGCCGCGATCCCGACGATTTCTCCCTCCCTGACGTGAAATGCGGTGTCGGTGTCGTTTGGTCGAGGAACGGTCTGCAGGTGACCTGAGAATCTGAGGTTCTTGAAGGCCACACGCAATTCTCTGTGGGACAGTGACTTGGAATATATAACAGAATCAGAGTCCGGTTCTTGTACACCGATCATCGCCGCAGCGAGATCCTGGTCCGAATGATCCGAGATGGGTCCGGAGAGGCGGACGGATCCGTCCCGGAGGACGGTGACGCGGCCGGCGGCGGCGCGGGCTTCGTCGAGCTTGTGGGTGATGAACACGACGCTCCCCCCCTCGGCGACGAACGCCTTGCTCCAGGCGATGAGCTCTTCGGTCTCCGCCGGAGCGAGGACGGCCGTGGGCTCGTCGAGGAGGAGAATCCGCTGGCCACCCACCAGGGCCTTGAGGATCTCCAGGCGTTGCTTCTCCCCCACCGAGAGCGACTTCACCAGCCGGTGGGGGCTCAAACCCTGCTGCAAGCGCTGGATCAACGGGTGTGACAGGACCGCTCCCCGGTTCCACTCTCCGGGGGCCACACCCCGTGCGAGGGCCAGGTTCTCTGCGACGGTCAGGGCCTGAACGGTGGTGAAGTGTTGGTGGACCATGCCGATTCCGGCGCGTCGGGCATCCCGGGGGGAGCGCAGGTCGGTTGGCCGACCGTGAACGTCGATAGTGCCCGCATCAGGCCGAATGAGCCCGGCGGCAATGTGCATCAGGGTCGACTTCCCCGCACCGTTCTCCCCGAGGAGGGCGTGGACCTCACCGGCCCGCAGGAGGAACTCGACCCCGCGCAGGGCCAGGACGGAACCGAACCTCCGGGTCACGCCGCGGAGGTGAAGGACGATGCCTCCGGTTGGATCGGTGGGAGCGGGCGCGGAAATCAGAGGCCGGTGGGGTGGTCGTGGAAGGTCCAGGGAATCCCGGTGTGGTTCGACAACCGCTCCGCCAGCGCCTTCACTCCCACCTGTTCCGTGGCATAGTGGCCGGCGAAGAGGACGTTGACCCCCGCCTCCATCGCATCAAAGTGGGTGTGGTGCATTCCCTCGCCGGTGATCAGGGTGTCGCAGCCGGAGGCGCGGGCTTCGTCCACGTAGCCCGCAGCAGCGCCCGTCACGATGGCCACCCTGCGGAGCTCAGCCGGTCCCCCGGGGATGACGTGAACCCGCGTGTGGAGGTGGGACTCGAGCGTGCGCGCCAGTGCGTCGCGGTTGGTCGAGAGGGAGCCGGAGACGCCCAGGTGAATCCCCTGGTAACGGCCAAAGGGTTGGAGATCGGTGAGCCCCAAGTCGTGAGCCAGAACGGCGTTGTTTCCCACCTCGGGATGGACGTCAAGCGGGATGTGGGCGCTGTAGAGAGCGGCATCCCGAAGAAAAAGGCCGTGAATGCGCTGGTATCGTCGTCCGGTGAGGGGGCGGTTCCCGTCCCAGAAGAGTCCGTGGTGGACGAGAAGCAGGTCGGACCAGGGCTGGTCCGGCTGCGGGGGACCCAGTCCCTCGATCGTGGCCCGGGACGCATCCACGGCCGCGACGATCCGCCCGACGGGGCGCCGGCATTCGACCTGGAGCCCGTTCAGGGCGTTGGCGCTGTCCGGGGTGTCCTGGATTCGGAGAAGGGTATCGAGATACCCGGTGATTTCGCGCAAGGGGACGGAATCCGGTGCCACGGGACGCTCCTCGGGTGACGGGGTGGTGGTCAAAGATGCACCTTTGGGGGATTGGGGTGAAGATCGGGTGGCGGTGCCCATTGAATGGGTGCCTTCGAGCCCCGCCGGGACTGCCCACGATATCGGTTTCGGGAGGGTTGGACGACCGCTGCGGGGGAGAAGTCGGTTCGCATTGCTGAATTCCACTTCCCCCGCCTATGTTAAAGACATGGACCCGACACGGTATCGGAGGCTGCGATCGCTCCTGCTTCTCGCCATCCTCTTGGTTGGCGGGCCTGGCCGGTCCGGGCTCGATGCCCTGTTGTACCATGGGTTGGACGAGGTGGATCGCCAGCGCATTGTCCATGTTGAATCGCAGGGCGCGCTCTGCCATGCCGAGCGCTGCGTCGCGGATATGGCGCTTCAGGACCCCGGACCGCCCCCCCCCCCCATTGCTGCGACAACGCCACTCGGTGCACGGCCGACCTCGCATGCGCCACGGAGCTGCCCTCCGCTCCGTTCCCATCCTCGGAACCACACCGCAGCCCCTCGCGCCCCGCCCCGCTGAGTTTGCTTGCACGACGCGGGTGATTGCTCGCACCGCTCGGGTGCGGGTAGGAGGCACGGAGTTGGAGAAAGCCATGTCAGTCATGAGGATGAGCGCCATGCTGGTCGGGTCGCTTCCAGGGCTCGCGAGCGTGGCACATGCCCAGGTTCCGGTTCGGGTTGATTCGCTTCAGGTGGTCATCTCGCAACTGAGCGCGCGGCTCGATTCCCTGGAGGCGGGGCGCTGCCCGGCCGGTGAAACCCTTCGGCTTCCCGGTCCCACGGGGCTCCCTGCCATGGACTCAGTGTTGGTCGCGTTGGGCCGCTTGGCGTCCCGCACCGACCGGCTCGCAGCCGCTCGCTGCCAGGCTCCTGCCGCAGGGGCGCGGGTGGCGGCGGTTGCGGACACCGCGCGGGACGAACTGGCAGAGCTCCGGGCGGCGGCGGTCGCCGCGGCGGAAGGGGCGGCCGGGACTCCGGATGTTTCGACCCCGGAGAAGCCGGAGGACGTTCAATTCGTCGGTCGTCAGCGGGGGCTCAATGCTCTGAACCCGGAGATCAGCGCCACAGGGGATCTCCGTTTCATCGGCCGTCGCAGGGAGAATCCCCCCCGGGACAATGCGGTTGCCCGGGAGTTCGAATTCGCCTTTCAGTCGGACCTCGATCCGTACTCCCACACCAAGGTCTTTCTGACGTTCGAGGACGAGGAGGTCGGGGTGGAGGAGGGGTACATCTACTATACCGGGTTGCCGGGGCAGATCCGGGTTGATGCCGGCAAGTTCCGGCAGCAACTGGGGGAGCTCAACCGGTGGCACCTCCACAGCCTGCCCGAGACGGAGTACCCGCTGGTCTATCGCCGGTTTCTCGGCGAGGAAGGACTCACCGGAGTGGGGCTTTCCCTTTACACCGCGCTTCCGGTCGGTCTCGCCGGTGGCACCCACGAGGTGTACGTGCAGGGCACCTCCGCCGAGAGTGAGCCCCTCTTCGGCGCGAGCCGCCAGCTCACGGTGCTCGGACACATCAACAATTTCTGGCAGGTCTCCCGCAGCAGCTATTTCCAGGTGGGCATGACGGGCGCCGCGGGAAACAACTCCGATGCCAAACTCCAGAGCCGTCTCCTCGGCGCGGACGTTCGGTTCACCTACCGTCCCCCCAACAAGGGGACCCGGCAGGATCTGACCATTCGTGCCGAGGGATACCGGCTCCGGGCCCATGAGGATGGTTTCAAGAGCACGCGTTACGGCACGTTCGTGGAGGGGCAGTTCAAGACCAGCCGGCGCCTGGTGCTTGGCCTTCGGTACGACTACGCGGAGTCGCCGCGTGGGGTCTTTGATTCCGAATGGGCGGTGGTGCCGGCCGTGACGTGGTGGCAGAGCGAGTTTGTCTACCTCCGGCTGGAGGGGCAACGGCATCGCATGACGGGACAGAACCTCGACCAGATGACCTTTCAGATCGTCTGGGCCATGGGTCCCCACAAGCACGAGAACTACTAACCGGCGCATCGCGCCGATCGGACATGACCATGACGCATTTCTTCTTGCCGATCCTCCTGGCCCTCCTGGGCCCGGCGACGCCGACCGCCGCTCCGGTGAAGGTGGTGACGAGTCTCACCACCTACGGAGCGATCGCGCGGGAGCTGGTGGGGGACCGGGGAACCGTTGTCTCGATCGCTCAGGGAGACGAGGATCCTCATTTCGTCCAACCGAAGCCAAGTTTCGTGTCGCTCCTTCGGGGCGCGGACCTGTTCGTCACCACCGGGCTTGACCTGGAACTGTGGGTGCCGGCCCTGCTCGACCGCGCGAACAACCGGAAGGTGTCCGAAGGGGGGCCGGGCTATGTCACGGCGTACACCGGGATCGACCTGATGGAGGTGCCGACCTCCGTCAGCCGGTCGGCGGGGGACATCCACGTCTCCGGCAATCCCCACATCCACACCGATCCGATCAATGCGATCCTCATCTCACGGAATATTCTCGTGGGTCTCACGCGGGTGTCTCCAGAAAATGCCGCGTACTTCAGGGAACGGCAGGGGGACTTCGAGCGCCGGGTGCTCGAGGCTCTTCTGGGACCGGAGCTGGTTCGGATCCTCACGCCCGCCACCGCGTTCACCCTGACCAGGAGCGGGCAGCTCGATGCCTTCCTGGCGCGAACCCCGTTCGAGGGAAAGCCGTTGGAGGCAAGGCTCGGCGGGTGGCTTCAGCAAGGGAAGGTTCTCAAGGGCAAGGAAATGGCCTGCTATCACAAGGAATGGGCCTATTTCACCAGGCGATACCAGATCCCCTGCATCGCCTTCATTGAGGCCAAGCCGGGAATCCCTCCCACTCCGGGGCATGTCCAGGAAGTGATTGCGCTGATGAAGGAAAAACACGTCCCGGCGCTCTTTGCCTCGAACTACTTCAGCCGGAACCAGATCGACCAGGTGGCGGCCCGGACCGGGGCTACCGCGGTGGTGGTGCCGGAAAACACGGGTGGGGCTCCCGGCGTCGACACCTACTTCGATCTCATGAACCTCTGGATGTCGGCGCTCACCGCCGTCTATCGCTAGGAGTTCGGCCCATGCTTGAACTGATGCTCCCGCCGCTGGCCGCCTGCCTGGTGATCGTGGCCATTCACTCCTACCTGGGGCTGCATGTGATCGCGCGGGAGGTGATCTTCGTGGACCTCTCGTTGGCACAGATGGCCGCGCTGGGGTCAACGGTGGGCATCCTGGCCGGCGCGTCCCCGGACTCAACAACCTCGTTTGTGTACGCACTTGGTTTCACCACTCTCGGGGCGGCGCTCTTTGCGCTGAGCCGCACGAAGGAGCACGGGCGGGTTCCCCAGGAGGCGATCATCGGTATCGTGTATGTGGTGAGTTCGGCGGCCGCGATCCTGGTGGCCGATCAGTCTCCGCGCGGGGGAGAGGCCATCAAGGACATTCTGGTGGGCAGCATCCTGTGGGTCACCTGGCCCACGATCATCCGGCTCGCCATCATCTACGCCGCGGTCGGTCTCTTCCATGTGCTGCTCCGACGGCGATTTCTCACCATCTCCTTCTCCCCGGAAACCGCCCTGTCGCACGGCTGGAGCATCCGGTGGTGGGACTTCCTCTTCTATCTCTCGTTCGGTCTCGTGATCACCTTCAGCGTCCCGATTGCCGGCGTGTTGCTCGTGTTCTCGTTTCTCGTGGTTCCCGCCGCCATCGCCTTCCAGTTCTCCACTCACCAGCGGACCTTGGCTCTCCTCTCCTGGGCCTCGGGGCTCATCGCGTCCGCCGGCGGGTTGATCGTCTCGTTCGAGTACGACCTCCCCACCGGCCCCCTGATTGTGGTCGCGTTCGGGGTGTTGCTCGCCGTGGCGCTGTTGCTGAAGCGACTCGGAGTGGGTCGGGAAGCGACGACCTGAGGCCACCTCCCGGCGAACCCGGTGATCCTCCTCGTTTCAGAGTGTGCGCCCCGGATGGTCGATATCAGTGGGGAGC
Organism: Gemmatimonadales bacterium; assembly: GCA_039794085.1. Classification (GTDB taxonomy): domain Bacteria; phylum Gemmatimonadota; class Gemmatimonadetes; order Gemmatimonadales; family GWC2-71-9; genus OFTM291. The sequence continues at coordinate 66,100 of JBDIWC010000013.1, read as the reverse complement.
CTGGGAGGTCGCCCGGGCGGTGGGGGGGAAGCTCGCCGGGAGAAGAGCCGTCCGGCCAGGGACGGGTTGACAACCAAGAGCGTGCCAGCTATGGTACCACCCATGGATGAACTCGGCGAACGCCCAGTTGAGAAGACCACGGTCTATCTCGTTTCGTCGGACTACCGGCGCCTCAAGGCGCTGGCGCGGTCCGAGGGGCGGAGTGCGGCCGATCTGGTCCGGGAAGCGGTGGCGCTCTATGTGGCGCGGAAGGGGACTGGGGCACGACCGGCTTCGGTGGGCGCTGGGCGAAGCGGCCGGGGGGATCTGAGCGAGAGGGCGGAAGATCTTCTGGCGGAGATGCCACGCAATCCATGATCGTGGCGGACACGAGCGCACTTCTGGCCCTGATCGACGCCGACGACCACCACCACGAGGCGGTCCGTTCGCTGTTCGAGGAGGACCCCGCCTCCTGGGTCCTTCCGTGGGCGATCCTCCCTGAAGTGGACTATCTCCTGCTCCGGCATGTGGGTCTGGACGCGGAACTTGCGTTCCTGGGTGACGTCGCCGAGGGACGGTTTGAGGTGGTCTGGGGCGACGAGCGGGACGTTGCACGGTCCCGGTACTTGGCGCGCCGTCATCGCGACCTCGCTTTCGGCCTCGTGGATGGGGTGGTGATGGCGGTGGCGGAACGGCTGCGGGCCCGGGCGATTGCCACGCTCGACCGGGGGCACTTTGGAGCGGTCGCGCTTCAGGGAGCACCTCTGCTGCTTCCGTGAGCCTCAGGCGAAGCGGACGGTCCCTCGGAGTCCTTCTATCGTGGCTTCGAGGTGGGGCGTGGCGTGCGCCTCGACTGGAATGGAGATGCCGAGGTGCCCGAGGTCGCGGCGGACCGTATCCGGGTCGGGGTGATATCCCGTCAGGCCGGCAAGTCGGCCCGCTCGGGGTGCGGTGGTCGAGGGATGGGGGGAATCTCCCCAATCGATGAAGAAGGGCACGAGCCCGTGGCAAGGCAGGGCGAGTGGATCGGTGAGCCGCCACGAGAGGGTGGAGCCGTCGGGGCGCTGGCGTCCCCCATGCTGGATGGCGCCGAGCGGGATGCCGTGCCGGGTGGCGAGACGCAGGCGGGTTTCGAGGTTCGGGTCGCGCATGACCCAGGTGAAGAGCCGTGGGGCCGGGAAGGCGTGGAAGCCGAAGGCGTCGGGGCCACCGGCCGCCGGGTCGGGCGCGATGATCTCGAAGTAGATCCCATCATCCAGAGCGAGCAGGGCGTTCCGGGTACCCCACTGCGGGTGCGATCCGCCGATTGTCGGAGTAATCCCAAGGCGCTCCGCTACGAATACCATTCCGGCTTCGAGGTTGGGAGCGCCGAGGATGAGGTGGTCGATATTCGCGGGAAAGGGAGGCATTTGCTACCGCTCGATGATGCCAAGGGCTTCCACGTCATCCTCGTCCACAAGGGCGACGATCCACCACGACGCCCGCGCGGCCAGCAGCCGGGTGCGGGGAGGGAATTGCCAGCGCGACAGGACAGTGCCGTCGGGGGCAAGATGGAGGTACCGGGCCGGTGAGATGCGGGTCGGCGCGTGGAGACCGACCCAGAGGTCCCCGCTGTCATGGTCCACGAGAAGGTTTTCCCAGATTCGTCCCCGAGGGGCGTTGGACGCTGCTTGCAGGAGTTCCTCCACGTAGAGACGACCAGCCTCGCTTCGATCGCGGGTCTGGGAGTCGCGGCGATACTCATCGATCGCGTCGGTAGAGACGGGGGAGGGAAAGAGGGGAAGATCGATGGTCCGTGTCACGGTGCCGTCAACCGAAAGGAAAGTCAGCACGGAATCGCCGGTGTCACCGATGATGAGCGTGTCCCGCCACACCACGGTGCGAGAGTCGGGGGAAAGGATGGAGGGTCCCACCCGCCATTCTTCCTTGCGGCCTTCCGGCATCCGGGCATAGAGGTGGAGACCGGGAAATCGAGTGATTTCGGTCAAGTCACCTTTCCCCGGGAAGGGAAGAAAGCCGACCCTGGTCGTGTCGCGGAATATCCCTGGTCCAAAGTTCCACGAAAGAAGCGACGTTCTGGTCCAGACCCAGCGGCCGTCGGAGAGTCGGCCCTTGATCTGTACCCCTCCGTCCATGCCAGCGGCTCTGACCGGGATGGAGCCCAGGAGCCGGCCCGAGCCATCGTGCAGGGTGATGCGGCGAAGGGACCCGTCCCAGGTCGCGATGGTGTCGCCGATCAGAAACACGGTGGCGATGCGACGAAACTCGCCTGGTCCGCCTCCCTCACGGCCCATGGTATGCAGCAGAGCACCGTCTCGTCGCCGGAACACGCGGAGCTCGGGACGCCTGGCATCGGCCACGACGAGGAGCGTGTCACCCAGTGGGAGGGCGGACTCGATTCGGACGAATTGGTAGTCGGGGTCGCTCTGGCTTTCGATGACGACATTCGGTTGGGGGGCGTCCCGCCAGGGCGCGGGGTCACTCCGCTGGTCCTGGCAGGAAGTGAGAACCAACGCAGCACTGACCGCGGTCCACAGGCCGGGGTACGTGGACAATCGTGTTTTCATCAGGTGAGAGCCTCGCATCCCAGGGCGGCGAAGCGGCTGCCCGCCGTGGCCGCCCGGGTCTGGTGGGCACTGTCCCCGTCCTTCCAGAGACGACTCACCTGCTTCAGGCCGCGGCAGAGTTCGAGGTCGGGAAGCCCCGTTCGGTTGAGGAGCCGGGCCAGGCGCCATTCGGCCAGGGTTCCCAGAGCCCAGTCCACCTCGGCGGCCACCGGGCCACTCTGGGGGAAGCCGGTGAGGGGAACATGGAAGTGCCGGTGCCAGCGATACGTTTGACGAGCTCGGTCCACCTGTCCCAATCGTTCGAACCAGACCGCGCGCGAAAGATAGACCAGGGATCGCAGGAAGGGATCCCCCTCGCCCAGCCGGTCGGGATCCTGCATCAGGGTGTCGGTCTCGGCGACGGCGACGGCGGGTTGCCCGGCATCTGCGGCGCGCCATGCCCGGGACAGGGTCCGAAACATCGGGTTCTCCGCCGCCCCGTCGAGGAGGGACGAACGGGCAATCGACTCGGTCAGAGTTGTGGCACCGGTGACCTCGTCGGGGAAGAAGACAGACTCGATCTGCCCCAGTCCGAGTGCCAGGCGGGACCAGGACACGTCGGTTCCGTGCTGGGCCAGGCGGATCGCCGCGGCCCGCATGGAATCGGGCCGACCGAGTGCCGTGTGACCGAAGAGCTGGGCGGCGAGACCGGAAAGCTGCAGGCGTCGATCGGGCACCCCGGATTCGAAGAGACGCCCGAACCTCACCGCTCCGTCGGGTTGACCGAAGGCGGGAAGGAGCCGTGGTGCCGCCGCAAGTTCCGGAACGTTTCCGGTGGCAGGATCGGCCACGATGCGGGACGCGGTCTGGTCTCCATCCCCGAAGCGAAAGGCGAAGGCGACCTGTGCCATGGCGCGTTGGGCCAGGGCGAGTCCCGTGGTGGGGGCAAGGTCGGCGAGGTGCCGGCTGGCGTCGAGGGCCGCGAGGGAATCATCGAGAGAGACGTGGGCCAGGACGAGGTCGGTCCAGGGAATCGCAAAATCGGCCCGAAGCTGGATGGCGCGCTGGAAGCTGACAACGGCCTCCTCGACCGTGTGTCCGAAGAGGGGTCCCTGGTGGTACTGCTCTTCACCCAGGAGGTACCAGGGGAGGTAGAAGTCACGGTGGCTCCGGGTGATCTCCTCCAGGCGTGCGAGGCGTTCCGGGTTGGAGAGGGCTTCGGCTGCGAGGAGCATGCGGTAGGCGGGAGAAAACCGATCCACGGCGCTCAGGGCCGCGGCATGGAGCTCACGGAAGGCGGGGTTGCGGGTGCGCACCGTCCAGCGTTCGATGTCCAGCAGGCGATAGGTGCAGAGCGGGCAGGTCTTGTCCACCGCGGCGGCCCGGAACTCGGCCTCGGCCTCCTCCCATCGTCCCTGGTTGTAGTGCTCCTCTGCCCGGGTCACGGCGCATCGCGCAGCCATCGAGGCGGGAAGCATCGAGGCCGTGATCCAGGGATCCTGCAGTGATCCACAGCGCTCCCGGCCAAGCCAGAGGACCGCAGGAAGGCCGAGGAATGCGAGGGCAGCCGCCAGCGGGAGGAGCCTGCGCCAAGGGCGCCGTGCCCGGATCACCGCCTCCCGAAAGGCTGCCGCGTCGGTCCATCGATCGGCGGGGTGGGGCGCGAGCGCCCGGCGCACGGGGGCTCGGAGGGTCCGGGGCAAAGCGCGCAGGACGCGGCGCTCGCCCTGCGGAGCCTCCATCCAGTGTTCTCCGGTGGCGGCATGGTAGAGAACCAGCCCCGCGGCATGCACATCGGTGGCGGGAGTGGCGGTCTTGCCGGAGCGCTGTTCGGGTGCCATGAAGGCCGGGGTGCCGGGAGCTGTTCCGGGGAGGGTGAGAGTGGAGTCGGACTCGCTCCAGGCAATCCCGAAGTCGGCCAGCAAGGCATGGTCGCCCTGCAGAAAGATATTCCCCGGTTTCACGTCCCGATGGACAATACCCTCGGTGTGAGCGGCAGCGAGGGCCTCGGTCAGATCCCGTGCGAGGGAGTGAAGGTCGGGCACGGACAGGGGCCCGCGCCGCAGCCGGGCCTCGAGGGTTTCCCCCTGCACCAGGTCCATGGTGAAGTAGAGAAACTCCCCTGCCTTCCCGGCCTGGTGCACGCTCACAATGCAGGGATGCCGGAGCCGGGCCAGGATCCGGGCCTCCCGAATAAACCGCTCCACCGACACGGCAGTGGCCAGTTCCGGGAGCAACACCTTCAGGGCAACCGCGCGATCCAGCACGGGGTCCCGGGCGAGGAATACCACACCGGTGCCCCCACGCCCCAGCTCGCGCTCGATGTCGAACTGGGGGGCCAGTGCCTGTCGCACCCGGTCAATCAGCATGATGACTCTCGCCGCCTGAGGGGGTCCCTCGGCCCTCACCCGTCCGGATCCGCTTCACGGCGTATGCCGCAAGGCCCGTGCGCACCGCCGGATTCTCACGCTCCAGAGAATAAACTACTGCCAGTTTGAATCGTTGGCCAGAAAAGGACCTCCCGCACGCCGGGGTCGGTGGATGCTCCCCCCCTTCCCCGGCGCCCTCGTCGGGGTCACACGTGCTGGTCCACAAGAATGGGATTGCCCTCGGGATCCGCGACCACGAAATGGGCCGGACCCGTCGTGGGTTCGTCGGCCTCCACCCGGTCGGACTGGCCCGAGAGCGGGTGGGAGAGATTGCGCGGATGGTGGTGGCCACGGCGGGAGCCATCGGAGTTCTCCCGGCCAGCTACTCCGTGGGCCACAGTGGCGGGGAGTTGGTCTATGTCCATGGAGCCACGTCGGCTTACGTGAGCCCTGGTGCGACGGTGGATCGCTCGAACCGGGAGGAGACCCTGGGAAGGCGCGATGACGATGACAAGGGGGAGGACGAAGAACCATAGGGGCCCCATGGTGGGTTGAGATCCAGTTTCGTCTTCCCGCCGTCTTTCAGGGTGCGGGGAAGGCCGAGGGCCGGACTGGGCCCGATTGGTCTCCCCTCGCATTCGTGGGGCAATGGGGATAGGATCTGGCATGGGTGTTGGCTTTCCCCGAGGGGAAGATCGACATATCTCACAACCATCAGGCCGTGGAGGCAAGCAACGTGATCAAGAAGACGCTGTATGGAGCGGTGACCGCCCTCGTACTGGCGGGCTGCGGGAGTGTCGACCCTGAGCTGGTCATGCGCCCCGCCAACATGCCGCCGTTCGAGGGGGACCGCGCCGAACTCGTGGCCATGGGTGCCACGCTCTGGAAGGACTCGAATCTGGGGAAAGCGGGGGTTTCATGTGAGAGCTGTCACATGAACGGAGCACAGTTCAAGAGCACGTTCAAGGAACCCTATCCGCACCGGGTGGCCATGGCCAAGGGCATGGCGGACCTCGAGTCGATCGACGCGGCCCAGATGGTTCAGTTTTGCATGATCGTCCCGATGAAGGCCGAGCCGCTGCCCTGGAGTTCCCAGGAACTGGCGGCGCTTTCCGCATACATCGAGGACGTCGAGCAGAAGCAGTTCCAGGCCAGGTAGGCTTCCCGGATGGTGTCAACGGGGGCCTCCTCATTCTCGGGGGGCCCCCGTTTTCTGGACGGGTGACTATCGCAGCGTCTGAATGTAGGCCACGACGTCCCGGACGGCCTCCTCGTTGGGTAAACCCAAGGCCATCGGCCGCATGACCTGACCATTCAGGTCGAGGCTGTCCACTCCGCGGAGCCCCGCCCGGAAGTTGCGCAACTGGGTTTCCAGGTACCACGCGTGCTGTCCCTGGATCCGGGGCGCGAAGGTGTCGGGGTTGCCCATGCCGGTTGGGCCGTGGCAGACGGCGCAGACCTGGTAGAGAGATTCACCTCGGGCGGCGGCCGCCGCGTCCACGTCGGGGGCCGGAGTCCGGGAGAGGAACCACATCCCCGCGGCGCCGAGCAGAATTCCCGCGATCGCGGCAAAGACCTTCTGCATGACCATGTCCTTGTAAACGGTGGAGGGAAACCCGGCCCTCGCGGTGCGGGGGTCAGGAGGAGCTAAAGGTGGCCTGAGGTGCTCGCCAACACCACCCGGAAGCCCCGGGAGAGAACGTCATCCGGGTCCGGGTGGTTCTGGAGGAGGGCCAGGTCAGGTCCGGCTGGATGGTCCCGCGAAGTGTTCGGCCCTGGCGGCCATCGTTCAGATCCACTCCAGGTGGCGGACAGTCCGCGGATCGTCGACGGTTCCCGTATGTTGGGTGGCCACGGGCTCACACAACATGATGTGAGCCTCCTCCTCGGCGACCGGGCAGTGTTCAACCCCGCGCGGGACGATGTACATCTCACCCTCCTCGAGGGTCACCTCTCCATCGCGGAACTCAATTCGAAGCCTCCCCTGAAGTACCACAAAGCACTCGTCCTCCTGCTCGTGCCGGTGCCAGACAAACCTTCCCTTGACACGGGCAAGCTTGAGGTACTGCCCATTCAGCTCTCCCACAATGCCGGGGGTCCACAGGGTGGGGATGGACGAGGCCTTCTGCCTGAGGTTGACGGGGTTCGCGGCGCGTCGGCGGGTCATCGGGTCTTTCCCAACGCCTCCTCCAGGGCCTCGGCGGTGACCGAATAATGGCTGGCCACCCATTCGGTCTTCCCATGACGAAAGAGGAAGGCCTGGGGAGACGCATGGGCGATCCCGGTGTCCGCGGCCATCTGGCGGGCGATGCTCCGGGCGGTGAAGACGTTGACGACGTAGCACGGTACATCCCGATGGGCCGAGGCGAAGCGCTGGACTTCCCGGTGGGCGGCGGAGGACACGCCGCAGATCGGGCTGTGCTTCAGCACGATGCTCACCGGATCAGCGAGGGCCTTGCGGAGCGTGTTCTGGTCAGGAAGCGGAAGGAGGGAGTCCATGGTTTGCGCCGGCCGGGTGAGCGGGTGAGAAGGAGGCAGGGTCACCCGAAAAGTAGCGCCCTCCCGCTTTTTTGTCCCCTCACCCACGACTCGCCACGACCAGGGCCTCGAGTCGTACGATCGCGCGGGACTCCTGCTGCAAATCCTGGGTGACGGAGGCGAGGGCCCGCATCAGCAATCGGGCGGCCCACCCGACCTCCCGTCCCAGGATGGACACCTGCCGATCCACCTGGGTTCCACCGATCACCGGGGAGAGGGTGTACTCCTCCTGGACCTGTTCGTCAGGGGCCAGGGACCCACCGGTGCAGGTGCAAACCAGCCGAGTGGGCGGCTCGAAGGTGGTCATCTCCGCCGCGAGGGTCATGCGGATGTCCTGGAGTTCGTACACCACCGCATACCGGTACCCCGGTCCTGGCAACCCGGGAGGAAGGGTGACCGATTCAATCTGGTCGAGCCACTCGGGGAACCGAGCGGGGTCGGACACCACTCGCCAGACATCAGGGAGGTCGGCCGGAATCGTCCCGGATTCGCGCAAGAGTTCCATCACATCAGGGGGTGACCCCGTTTTCCAGCAGGAGCATGTGGACATACCTCACGACCACGGCCACCGGAACAGTCACGAGAACCAGGGCTGCCCAGTACCGCGCCTTCATGACAAATACGGCGGCTCCCAGGAGAAAAACGGGGAGCGCCGGTCCCAGGATATCGTAATCGGGATGACTCCGGATTGACCAGCCGAATGGGATCAGGAGAAACGCTCCGAAGATGAGCAACCCCGGCTTCCGGAAGAGATACCCGAAAAGGGAAAGGGCCACGGAGATGGTGACCAGGGGCCAGGTGGTGGCCAGGTTCCGCCAGAGGGTCTCGGGCATAGGGTCTCGGCAAGGGTTGATGTCGCGGTCCGGATACCCCAACGATGGCGTATCGGGACGCATTGCGCCAGCGCCGGAGGTGACGGAGGATCTCCGGGCCGACCGGCCAGGGGCTGCAATCCGATTGGGAGTTGGCTATCGTTGTTCGCCCGACACCGGTCCCGACGCAGGCTGCGGCGCGTTCGAAAGGATGGTACCGATGGCAGGACATCGATGGACCCGATGGTGCACGGCGGTTGCCGGGGTGGTGCTTGCGGCGGGATGTGTGCAGCCCCTTCGCCTGGCCCGGGACGATTCAAATGCGGTTCTGGGGCGCCAGCTCCTGACGGCGCCTCATCCGGCTGAGCGAGGCCCCTTTCCGGTTCACACCCTGTTCTACGGGAGCGGGACCGACCGGCGCCGGGCCGAGTTCCGCGACTCGGTGAGCATTCGCACCGGGTCTGTGGATGGGAGCAAGCTGGCCTCCGCTCCCACGCCGGCCCTGGGGCGCGAACGGAAGGAGTACTGGGGATTCGGTTTCGACGCGATGCCGATCAACGGGAGAGTCTGGTATCCGGAGGGTATCGGACCGTTTCCGTTGGTACTCGTCGTCCACGGCAATCACAACATGAAGGACTTCAGCGATCCCGGGTATGCGTACCTGGGATCATTGCTGGCGAGCCGGGGCTACATCGTGGCCAGTGTGGACATGAACTTCCTGAACGGGAACATCCGCGGCGAGAACGATGCGCGGGGGTGGATGCTGCTCAAGCACCTCGAAGCCTGGCGGCAGTTTGCCGATTCGGCGGGCGGCCCCTTTCATCAGAAGGTGGATCTGGAGCGCATTGCGTTGATGGGGCATTCGCGTGGGGGAGAGGCGGTGGCGGTGGCGGGTCTCTTCAACCGCCTGACGCACTACCCGGACGACGCGACCCTCACCTTCCACTTCGGCTTCGGGATCCGCTCCCTGGTGGCCATCGCACCGGTGGATGGGCAGTACGAGCCCGTGGGCCAGCCGACGCCGCTGTCCAATGTAAACTACCTCGTGGTCCACGGGTCGCACGACGGGGACGTATCGAGCTTTTCGGGGCTTCGTCAGTATGAACGAGTCTGGTTCACCGGGGACGGGCACTGGTTCAAGGCGGCGGTCTACATGTACCGCGCCAACCATGGTCAGTGGAACACGGTCTGGGGCTCCCGGGACGCGGGACCCCGTAGCGCCCGGTTTCTCGATCTGAGGGGGCTGATCCCGGCGGAGGAACAGCGCCGGTTTCTGGAGGTGTACGTCGGGGCCTTTCTGGACGCGACTCTGCGAGGCCGGGACGAGTACCTCCCGATCTTTCGGGATCACCGGGTCATCGGCGGGTGGCTTCCCCGCACCATGTATCTCACGCGATTCGAGGAGAGCGGGTTCCGTGCCCTGGCCCGGTACAACGAGGACGTGGATGTGACAACCGGCGCGGTGCCGGGGGTGACTCTGCGGGGAGACAGCCTGGGCACCTGGAGGGAGGGGCGCCTTCCGCTTCGATCCCGCAACAGCACCGTGGGACATGGCGCCGTCTGGCTCGGCTGGAACAACAGGATCGCGGGCGATGACACGACCCGGCGGGGGACCCCGGCGGCATATACTTTCTCCCTGTCCGATTCGCTCCGCGCGGCGTGGGATGTCGGACCCGCCAGCGCCATCGTCCTTTCCCTTGCCCCGATCAACCAGACGCCGCCCCCGCGGAAGGCGGCGTCCGATTCGGGAGCCACCCGGAGGCCGGAGGCCGGTCGATCTCCTGGGCGCCGGAGCGGCTCGGCCGACCGCGACACTCTCCCGGTCGATCTCTCGGTCGTGGTCACGGATGGACGAGGAGTCGAGGTCCGTCTCCCCCTCAGCCGGTACGGCCCGGTCCGGCGGCCCCTCGAGATGACGGTCTACCGGCGACGGGGGCTCGACGCGTCTCGGTTTCCCACCCTGTACGAACTCATGCTGCAAACCTACGTCATTCCGTTGTCCGATTTCGTTTCCCTCGATTCCGGGTTCGATCCGGGAACACTCCGGAGCCTGGGGCTCAGGTTCGACCGCGCCGTGGCCGGCACCGTGGTCGTAACGGATGTCGGGTTGTCGCGTCCGAGGCCGGCATTCCTGTCTCCGGAGGTCCGATGACATCTGTACGCTGGGCTCTGGCCCTCGTCCTCGTCGGTGCGCCAGGGATCGGGATCGCACCCGGGATGGCGGCACAGGAGACAGCCCCGCTGGTCCTGCGGGCCGCCACCTCGGTTCGCGGCGCGGGATTCGGGCGCGCCTGGACCGCCGCCAGCGGGCCCGACATGATCTTCCACAATCCGGCGCAGATGCCAGCCCGATCGGGGCACTCCCTCTCGGTCTCCCGGTTCGGGGCCGCCGCCACGCTCGGGATGCTGGCCACGAGCACGAGTGCGGGGCGTTTTGCCCTGGGCATCGGGGTGGCATGGCTGGACCATGGAACCTTTCCCGGCGGCTTTCCCGTCCGCCCGGCGGAACTCACCGTCCGCGGCCCCCTCGATGCCACGAGCTTCGCCGCCTCTGCTGCGGTGGCCACCACGCTGCTCGGGGTGCGCGCCGGGGCCGCGATCCGCTACGCGGAGGATCGAGTGGACGGGGAACGGAGCGGCAAGGCCAGTGTGGACATCGGCCTGGCCCGGAGCCTGGGGCGGGTGACGGTAGGGCTCGCGGCGCAGCACCTCGGAAGCGACATCTCCCGGGATGGCACCGTTGCCGATCAACCGGCTCGTCTTTCGGCCTCCGCCATGACGGGCGTCATCCCCCTCGGCGTCTGGTTCGACCTGGTGCTCGCGGCGGGAGTGACGTGGGAGTGGCATCGCGACCTCTCCCCCGGGGGCGGGGCGGAGATCGCGTGGGTGCCGGTGCAGGGGTGGACCTTTGCGGCGCGGGCCGGAGTCCGGCGGGTGGAGGGAGACGGGTCCCCCGCCGAGCATCCTCTCTCCGCCGGAGCGTCATTCGGCGTCGACCGCTTCTGGCTCGACTACGCCTTCGAACCGGTGCGTGGCACGGGATCGATTCACCGGGTCGGCGTGCGGATACAGTGACAAGGACGGTAGGACACAGGATACAGGACATAGGACATAGGACATAGGACATAGGACATAGGACATAATAGGACATAGGACATAGGACCTGAATCCCGACCACCCTGCTCCGCCCTTGACGTTGCCCGTGCCGGATCCGTTCTTTCACGTCTTCCTCAGGTTTCCCTCCCCGTCCCGAGGCTCTTCCATGCCGACCCCTCGTACTCACCTCATCCTTCCCTCCCTCCTCGGCGTTCTGATGCCCACGGTGCCCCTCGCCGCGCAGGACGACGCCGCGCTGGTGGCTCGGGCCCGCGCCATCCACGAGCGGGTGATCACGCTCGACACGCATGTCGACATCAACCCCGCCAACTTCACGCCGGCCCAGAGCTACGCCACCCGGCTCCCGACCCAGGTGAACGTTCCGAAGATGGAGGAAGGGGGCCTCGACGCCGTCTTTCTGATCGTCTACGTGGGCCAGCGGCCCGACCTGACCGCCGCCGGGTTTGCCGCGGCCACCGCTCAGGCCATGCAGAAGTTCGAGGCGATCCACCGGTTGACGCGGGAGCTCGCGCCGGACCGGATCGAGCTGGCTCGCACGGCGGCTGATGTGAGGCGGATCGCCGCGAGTGGGAAAAAGGTGGCGCTCATCGGGGTGGAGAATGGGTACCAGCTCGGCGACGATCTCGGCAATGTGCGGAGGTTTGCCGAACTCGGGGCACGGTACCTCTCCCTGGCCCACAACGGGCACAGCCAGCTCAGCGATTCCAACACCGGCGAGCGCGACGGCGTCTGGCTTCACAACGGGCTCAGTCCACTCGGGCGTCAGGTGATCGCCGAGCTGAACAAGTGGGGGATCATGGTGGATATCTCCCATCCCTCGAAGCAATCGATGATGCAGACCCTGGAACTCACCCAGGCGCCGATCATCGCAAGCCACTCCGCGGTCCGGGCGTTGTGTGACCACAGCCGGAACCTCGACGACGAGCAGCTCCTGGCCCTCAAGAAAAACGGAGGGGTGGTGCAGGTCGTGGCCTTCAACAGCTACGTGAAGTGCCAGAGCGATTCCCCGGCGCGGCAGGAGGCTCTCGCGGCGCTTGGTCGCGAGTTCGGCGTGGGCGCCGGTCGCGGAGCCGCCCAGGGGCTGTCCGAGGCGCGCCGAGCGGAGTTCCAGCGGCGAATGGCCGAGGTGAACCGGCGCTTTCCGGCACCGCCCCGGGCCACGGTGGCGGAGTTCGTGGATCACATCGATTACGCGGTCAAGCTGATCGGTCTGGAGCACGTGGGGATCAGCTCCGATTTTGATGGCGGCGGCGGCGTGGAGGGGTGGAGCGATGCCGCCGAAACATTCAATGTGACGTTGGAGCTGGTGCGGCGCGGATACACGGAAGAGCAGATCGGGAAGCTCTGGAGCGGCAACCTCCTGCGGGTCATGGAGGAGGCGGAGCGGGTGGGGCGGAGGCTTCGGGGCGAGGGGGCGTGACCGTCACCCCCGCATCCGGCCCCGGCGACCCCGGCCCACAAAGACCGTCACGTTGTCGGTCCCTCCCGCCTCCAGCGCCTCGTCCACGAGGATGCGACACGCCTGCTCGGCCGACTCCATCGAGCCGAGTACCTCGGCGATCCGTGCATCCGAGACATGCTTGGTGAGCCCGTCGGTGCAGAGCATCACGACATCCTTCGGTTCGGAATCGAAGCGCTCCACGATGGGGTGCGATTCCCCGCCCACTGCGCTCGACAGCACGTGCGCGAAGGGGCTCTTCTCGACGCGGTCGGGTGGCATGGCACCACTGTCGACCAGCTCCTGCGCCAGCGTCTGGTCGCGGGTGAGCTGCCGCAGGGCGCCATCCCGAAAGAGATAGGCCCTGCTGTCTCCGACGTGCAGCAGGTAGAGTGAGGGCCACACGCTGATCGCGATGGTAAGGGTGGTGGCAAGCCCGGCCAGGTCAGGATCCCGCTCCCCGCGGGCAATAACCGATGCCTGGACCTCCTCAGCGACCTGGCGTAGACCCTCGAGGAACGATTCCACCGATCCCGGGTCGGAAGCGTAATAGCAATTCATGGTCTGAGTGGCGTAGGTCGCCACGGTTTCGAGCGCGGCCCGGCTGGCCTCCCCTCCGCCCTTGGTCGATCCAACGCCATCGGCCACCATGGCAAAGAGGGCGAGCCGCTCGCTCGGGATCTCCAGAGACTCCGGGTGGGGGAGACTGGTGCCACGGACCCGCATCGCCTTGTGCAGCGAACAGATCAGGAAATGGTCCTGGTTGGTCTTGCGGCGTTTCCCCTGGTCGGTGAGGCCGGCGACGTCGAGGTCGTCATCCTTGGCCTGGGGATGAGGGTGACGCGCGGCGACAATGGGGTCGATCGGGGTCTGTGAAGACATGGGACTCCTCCTGCCCCGAAGGTCGCCACCCGGAACCGGTTCGGCAAGGTGAGGAGCCGCCACGATGTCCGGCTCCCCGTGGTTCCCTTGAGCGTCAGCCCTCCGACGGCACCGGCCGACGGATCGTGACCGGTTCGGTCAACCGTACCCGGAGCTTCTGGCCGCTGGGCAGGACAATCTGGTCTCCCTTGGTGACCACCGCCACCCCGGTGCCCAGCACCGCTCCGACCGCAGCCCCTTCGAGGGTTCCCGCTCCCGTGACAGCCCCGACCACCCCGCCGAGAATCGCCCCTCCGCCAATCTCGGCCACCGTCTCCTTCGTGTCACTCTTTCCCTTGAGGCGGAATGGCTCGGCCTGGATGGAATAGTCCTCCCCGTCGACCACGAGGGTGCTGAAGCGAATGGTCAACTCGGGAGCTCCGCCCATCCGGCCACCGCCCTGGGTGTGGGTCACCTCACCCCGGACCCGGGTCCCCTCGGGAAGGAAGTGTCCGCCCCCGAGATCCATGGGCTCGGAGAGGGTCAGCCCGACGGGGGTACCGGTCTCCCCTCCCTCGGTGGTGATCCCCCGGTCCAGTGCCCCAACGATGGTCTCCCCGGTCGAAATCGTGACATCAACTTCGGAGGGTCCGCCGCCCGGTCCCCCTCCGGTCATGACGTTGGCGGCCACGACCCCCACGACGGCGAGGGACAGAATGATGGCGATGATCTTTGCCTTGGACCCAGTTCCTGAAGTTTCTCCGGTACTCATGGTGCCTCCCTGAAAGAGGGATCAGTTTGATCCCTGACAATACGAAATCTCCGTTCGGCGCGCCAGATCAAAAGCCGTACTGTACAATATTCGTACAGTGCAGCATCTCCCGGCCAAGCCAATCGACCCGGGCCATGGGGTCATGGTAGATTAGTCACCCTCATGACATCGGCCCTCCTCTCCTTGATGGTACTCCTCCCGCAGGACACCGGTTCCGTTTACCGAGGCTCTGCAGGCGAAATCAGCGTCCAACCCCCACGGATCGAGGCGACCGCCACCGTGGATGGTGTCCTCGACGAACCGGTCTGGCAGCGTGCCGCTCGGCTCACCGGCTTCTCCCAGTTCCAGCCGGTGGATGGGCGGCCCGCTGAGGAGCCGACAGAGGTTCTGGTGTGGTATGCTCCGGACGCGATCTGGTTCGGGATCCGGGCCACGGAGGTCCATGGGGACGTGGTCCGCGCCACGCGGGCCAATCGAGACAACATCGGGAGCGAGGACCATGTCCAGATCCTCCTCGACACCAACAACGACCGGCGCCTCGCCTTTCTCTTCGGTGCGAATGCCCTTGGCGTGCAGCAGGACGGAACCCGGAGCGACCAGTTCGGAGGGGGAGCCGGAGGTGGCTCGACAACAGGCGGAGGGATCGGGACCGGGAACTTCCTCGACGGCAATACCGATCTCAATCCCGATTTCATCTTCGAGTCCCGGGGTCGGCTGGTGGCGGACGGCTACGAGGTGGAGATCCGGATCCCCTTCAAGAGTCTCCGGTACCAGGAGGCCCAGGTGCAGACGTGGGGGATCCAGGTGTTGCGCCGGATCCAGCACAGTGGTTTTCAGGACACCTGGGCGCCCGCGGTGCGCGGCAATGCCAGCTTCCTCGGCCAGTCGGGGGCTCTGGAAGGGCTGCGGGACATCCGGCGCGGTCTGCTGCTGGAGATCACCCCCACCTCCACCGCTCGGGCCGACGGTGCTCCGGACGGCCATGGCGGCTACGACTACGACACCGCACAGGAGTTCAGCGGTGACGTTCGGTGGGGGATCCGTCAGAGTCTCACACTCAATGCCACGGCCAACCCCGACTTCTCTCAGGTGGAGGCGGACGTGGGGCAGGTGGTGCTGAACGAACGGTTCGCGCTCTTCTTTCCCGACAAGCGCCCCTTCTTCCTGGACGGCCTGGAGCTGTTCGACACCCCGAACCGGTTGATTCACACGCGCCGGGTGGTGAATCCGGACGTCGGTGTGAAGGTGGCGGGGAAGCTGGGCCGAACCAACATTGCGGCGCTCACGGCGATCGACAGCGACAACCAGTCGTGGAACGGATCCTCCACGCCGGTGTTCGGCATCGTTCGGCTTCGGAGCGACATCGGGCGCAACTCGACGCTGGGAGGGATCACCACCGTGCGGGAGGATGGGCCGGATCACTCGCGGCTCGTGGGCGCCGACGTCCGTCTCTACCACGACGACCTCTATTTCGTGGAGGTGCAGGCCGTGCAGGCATGGACCGACAGCGCCGGCGTGTCAAGCAACGGGCCTCTGTTCGATGTCACCTGGGACCGGACCGGCCGGTCGTGGGGTTTCAACCATTCCTTCAAGGCGATCGCGCCGGGATTCCGGGCAGCGTCGGGGTTCGTGAACCGCACCGGGTTCCTGGAGGGACGGTTTTCCAATCGGCTCACCGGATACGGGGGACCGGACGCGTTGGTGCAGACCTACGGAGCGTTCTTCACATTCAGCCGGCTCTGGGACTACGACTCCCCGGGCGACGGCGCGATCGAAGGGGGAGAGTCGGTCTCTCCCTCCATGACACTGCGGGGTGGCTGGCAGTTCGGCGGGTCGGTCTCACGGAACTTTTTCTCCTTCGAACCCGGGAACTTTCAGGGGGTGACGGTACTCCGGAACGGCATCGAGGTACCCTTCACTGTTCCCGGCCAGGAACGGAACCAGTGGGGTGGGTCGCTCCGGGTCACGACTCCCACCTTTCGGCAGTTCACCGCGACGGCCAATGTGTCGCTCGGCCGGACGCCGATTTTCCGGGAGGCGGCGCCGGGCCGGAGCAGCCGAGTGGACGTGGTGGTGGACCTCCGGCCCACGAGTGCGCTCCGCGGGGCGCTGCAGTTCACCCGACTCACTCTCGATCGACGCACCGACGGGAGCCGGTTCTCCACCGAGACCATCCCGCGGCTCAAGCTGGAGTACCAGATGACGCGGTCGGTGTTCGTGCGTTTCATCGGCCAGTACACCGCCCAGTCCCGCTCCGCTCTCCGGGACCGGGAGGGCAGCCCGATTCTGGTGGGCGGTGTGGCGGACACGGGAAGTGTGAGCAACGAGTTCCGGATGGACTGGCTCTTCAGCTACCGCCCGACCCCCGGCACCCTGCTCACGTTGGGATACGGGGCCACGCTGGAGGAGGCGCAGGAGTTCCGGTTCCGGGATCTGCAGCGGACCCGTGACGGGTTCTTCGGGAAGGTGAGCTACCTTTTCAGGATGTAGAAGCAGAAGGGTAACGGCGGCGCCGTGCCTGTACCTCAGGGGGTGCGCCGCTTGCGGGGCATCAGCCCGGAGTGCAGAAGCAGGAGTGGACCAAACCAGGGGGTGTCCGATCACCTGGAAAGGGGGGCCTGGACCGGGATGTGAGAGGGCGATATACTGGAAGGATGGATAAAAGCGTGAGCCGGAGAACATGTCCGCAGGCTCTCCTTGCAGACAGAAGACTCACGGCATCACAGTCACCTGCATATCAGAAACAGTGGACGGTGAGGTGTTCTGTCATTGCGCAATGTGGCTTGCTGACGTTCCTGTTCTTGTTGACGCTCTCCGTCGTGACGGCTCAGGGCCAGGAGGCTCGCGCGGGGTGTGTCACGTGGGAGGAGTTCCAGGCGAGGTTGGAGGGGGGTGTGATCGGGCGCAGGAACGGACCGCCCCTGGCATACTACACTGGAATCTTCATCCGCTTCACGGGCACGGTAGAGCGTGACGCCGATCGCGCTGACCTCGCTCGGCGGCTTCGGTTCTTCGTTGGAAGCATCCTCTGCGAATCTCCTGCGGCCACCACCGGCCTGAGGGAAGGGGACGAGATTCTTTCAGTCAATGGGGTTCCCCCCCACGCCCCCGGCGTTCTCATCGCGCTTCAATCTCCCAAGCACACTGATGACACCTTCCCGCTTGAGGTGACGCGAGAGGGGAGCATCCTGCTGTTCACAGTTCGAAGCGCCCCTCGACCGAAGAGTGTGGGAGGAGCCGGTGGTTGAGGAGTTGGTGGATGGCGATCCGATATCCAGAGGGAGCGGGGGGTGGAGCGGATCCATGCGCGACCGTGTGCGTTCGGGCGCCTTCGCCGCGTAGACAGACGGTCCACGGAGAGGAGTGTGAGTCGCCGCCACCGGCTCGGCATCTTGTTCCCTGCGAGGTTTCGCACTTATGGCGGTCCCATGTTCTGGAGCGAGGTGAAATGGCACTGGTGCTGTTCCACCAGCACGGAGCCTTGCCCGTTGGTTGATGGGTTACCCTCGATCCACTTCACTCTACCGAGCGAGAGTATCGTGAACCTCAAGGCGACTACAAGATCCGGTTGTCTCTTCGTCCTGATTGCGATTGCAGGTTGTGACTCTGAGCCAGGCCGCACGGGAATGGCGGTACGCGACAGTGCCGGCGTCGTGATTATCGAGCACGGCCCGGAGGTTCCCTCGGGAGTAGAGCGATGGTCACTCGAACCGATGTCCCTGTTGGATGTCGGCAAGTCGGAAGGCGACGAGGCATACCTCTTCTCGAGAATCGTCCAAGCGGGCATGCTACCACGGGGCGATCTGCTTATTGCGGACGGGGACACGCGCGACTTTCGGATATTCGACTCAACGGGAAGCCTCGCCAGGCGTTTTGGGAGAAGGGGGAAGGGGCCTGGTGAGTTTGAGACTCTGGCCTGGGTCGGTGTCGATCCGTCCGGAGGCATGGCAGCATACGACTTCTCCCTGCGGCGCCTCTCCCGCTTCTTCGCCGATGGGACCTTGGACAAGATCGTTTCCTTGGAGTCTGTGCCGGTGGGGTCCGTCCAGGGTCAGTTCGAGGACGGCTCTGTGCTCTTCAGGCGCCGCATCGTCAGCCTGGCCGCTGAGAATGATCCCACCAAGCTCACTACAGGTCTGGTCAGAGACTCAATCGAGTTGTTGCTCATCTCTCCGGATGGTTCTTCCAGCACATCAGTGGGGCGGTTCCCCGGAACTCAGGAGCTTCGGGCAGTTGGGCCGAGGGTAATTGCCCCTGGCGTTGCACCCTTTGGACTTCGAACCGTGATTGCCGACGCCAACACCGTCTTCTACGTGAGTACGCAGGACTCCTACGAGATCCGCGCCTATCTCAAGAGCGGTCGTCTCCACCGAATCATTCGGAGGCGCGTGGAGCCGGTGATAGTCTCGGCCACCTCGAGGGAAGCATGGCAACGGGAGCACGATGAACGCCTCGAACGATTGCGCACCGGACCTCCGGTCCCGCCTGCAGTGCTGACGGTGGCAGAGTACTCGACCCTTCCCGAGGCCTTTCCACCCCACGGGGACCTCCGAACCGATCGGTCGGGAAATGTCTGGGTGGAGAATTACCGGCCTTTCCCTGCGGAGGACACCCTCACCACATGGCTCGTGTTCAACCCGGAGGGAGCCATCCTGGCGACCGCGGAACTGCCCAATGTGCAGATCACCGAGATCGGGACCGATCGCGTGGTGGGAGTCTGGCGTGACGAGGACGACGTGCCGCACGTGCGGGTCTATCGGCTGGTCAAGCATCGCCCGTAGGCAGGCTTTTCTCGTCGCCCCCCCACCATGCGCAGCGCATGTGGGCCTCGGGGGCGCCCGGAGGAGACGGGTGCCTGTCCTTCGAGGAGAAGACATGGATACACAGGATGAACAGGATTCGTACGTGCGACAACTCGTCCCCGGCCCGCTGGGATCGCACGTTTCACAAGAAAAAGACCCGTAAGGATCGATAAACCCAGAGTATGCGTGAGTGATCAACATCCTGTTCATCCTGTTCATCCATGTAAAAACAGTACACCAGGGTCTGAAGGTACCCGGGGTGGAGGACTGTCGTCCGGATTGGGGCCGGATGAGGAGGCAGGAGTGGAGGGCGGACGAAACGTGGAGGCCCCTCCGGCCGTAATGGAGAGAGAAGCCCTTGGCCTCTCCCCCCCGTCTGTGGAGCTGAACCCGATGCGACCGCTCGTCCCCACCCTGTTCGCGGCGTGTACCCTCCTCCCCCTCCTGGCAGGGCCGGTGGCCGCCCAGGGGTTCCGCTGGCCCGAGGAACCGAAGAACATCCAGGTCCTCCCCGCGGAAGCGAAAGGCCAAGCCCTGGGCCAGATCATGCGGGGCTACACCCAGGCGCTCGGCGTCCGTTGTGAGTTCTGCCACGTGGGGGAGGGAGGAAACCTCGCCAACTTTGATTTCGAGTCGGACGACAAACCGGCCAAGGAAAAAGCCCGGATCATGTACGAGATGGTGGACGCGATCAACCGCACCCACCTGGAGAAGCTCACCGAGCTCGGCGTGCCCGCGTCGAGCCGGGTGGAGGTCACCTGCGTCACCTGTCATCGGGGCAACAGCAAGCCGGTGATGCTGGGGGAGGTGCTGGCCGCGACCATCGACAGCGCCGGGGTGGACCAGGCGGTGGCCCAGTACCAACGTCTCCGTCAGCAGGCCTATGGCGGATTCACCTGGGATTTCTCGACCCCGACCCTGGTCGGCCTCTCTCAGCGCCTGGCGGGGGAGGGGAAGTCGGCCGCGGCGATCCGGATGGCCCAGCTCGAGCTGGAGGCGAACGGGGAGTCGGTGCAGGGCCTCCTGGCCCTCGGCTCGGCCCAGTCCCAGGCCGGAAACCGTGCGGAAGGGATCGCGACGATGGAACGGGCGCTGGCCCTGGCGCCGGAACAGCAGAAGGGGTTCATCCGGCAGCAGATCGAACGGCTCCGACAGCCCTGACGGACACGGCCCGGAGGCTTGCTGACTCCCCACCTGCACCCGACGGACCTGGTATCCCACAGAGTGACAGGCTCCTACCTTGTGTCGTGCCCTGACGGACTTGCCGCCCGACCGCCCGGACTCGACGCGTGAAGGCAGAATCTGATTATACTGGTTGACATGCTGAAGAAATGGTCCGTCCTGTCTCTCCGGAGCTGAGGCATGGGCATGGACGGCGCTGATCTGACACCACCACCACCGGCGGCCCCGGGTGCTGGCGCACCCGTTTCCGCACCCGTGCCCGACGGGCGGGAGAGTGCCCTCGACGCACTCCCGATCTCGATCCTGGAACTGGACGAAGCGGTCTGGAGAGCGCTCACCGAAGCCGACATCGCTACCCTCGGGCATCTGCGGACCGCGCAGGGCACGGGTCGCCTCTCGCGTACCTGGCTGGGGAAGCACCGCTTGGCGGAGATTGACCGTGCGCTGCAGCGTCTGGTCGAAAGGACCGCCGATCTGTCCCCGAAGGAGATTCGTGAGCTCCGAGACCCGCGAATTCCCTTGGTGGAGGCGGCGGAGCATGAGTCGCTCGATCTGCCTTTCCATTTCCCCTCGATCCTGGGGCGGGTGCTGACTCTCCTGGGCCGGAAGAGAGATCTCGAGATCATCCGTCTGCACCACGGCCTTGCGGGCGACGAGCCGCGTCCACTCGGGGCGGTCGGCCTTCGCGTGGGCGTTTCGACGGCGCGGGTGCGGCAACTGCACGACCGAGCGCTCGTCATACTGCGGCAGGCGCTCACCGGGGAACGTCGGTTCCCGCAGTTCAGGACCCCTCCGGCCCTCGTCACGGAGACCGGGCAGTTCCTGGCGCATGTCGAGGAGGCGGTCTTCAGCACCGAAACGGAGATCAAAGCGTATTTCGAACAGCGCTACGGCCACGCGGTGACTCCGGAGAGCGCCCGATATCTGCCGCTGCTGCTGCGCACGCTGGGGGCGTGTTCCACCGAAGCCGGGGCACTCGGCATCCGGCCGGAGGACGGCAGGGTGTGGCAGATGCGGAGCTCCTACCGGCGGGAACCGCTCGGCCGGATCGTCAGGGTCGCGCGGTCCCTGGTGCGGGAGACCCCGCAGGGTGTGTTCCTGAGCCGCCTGACAACCCGGGTGGAACACGATCTCGCGCGGTACGTGTCCGAGGACGACCTGCGACGGCTCCTGGCGCTGCTGCCCGATCTGGAAGTCACTCCCGGGGGAGCCTGCCGCTTGCCTCTCCACCGTCTCCCATCCTTCGCGCGCAGGGCAGAACGGGTGCTTGCGGAAGCCGGCACTCCCTTGAACATCGAGGAGATCGCCCGCCGGATCTCGCAGACCCCGGATGAAACCGGGTTGGTCGCCTCCTCGGTCAACGAGACCAGCCTGGCTCGACAGCTATCGCGGGATCCCGCCTTCCAGTTTCTCGAATGGAGCGGGTCCTGGAAGCTCGCCTCCTGGCCGGACACGGAGATGGACATCATCGTGCCGCTCCTGCGGGAAGCCCTGACCGGGCGACCAGAGCCCGTTCCGCTGGATGAAGTCACCGCGTTTGTCCGCCGCCGTCGGCCACATGTACCGGAGGCCGACATCCATCTCGTGATCGCCACCCGGGATGACATCGTCCAGAGGACGGACGACGGGCGGGTCACGCTGGCGGTCCAGGGTCATGGATCGGGCAGGGCCCGCACCCGCACCAGTCCGCGGGTGATTCCACCTCTGCTCCGGAACGCGGCGCTGGCGCTGTGCGCTGAGGAGGGGGAAAGCGAATTGAGTCTTCCGGTCGCAGTCAGGGAGTTGTGCGCCCGTACCCGCCTTTCCGACCCGACCGTTCGCACGCACCTGCATCGCTCCGGGTGGGCCGTGATCAGCGGTCCGGAACGAAAGCGCAGAATTCGGTTCGACGTCGGCGCACTGCGGGCGGAACGGAATCGAGAGCCGGTTGCGTGTACGGATACTCCGAGCATGCTCCCCGTCTCCCATCTCTTCAGTCCGATCGAGTTCCGCGGGGTCCGCCTCCGCAACCGGATCGTCGTCTCCCCCATGTGCCAGTACTCCAGCGTGGACGGCTTCGCGTCCGACTGGCACCTGGTCCATCTCGGAAGCCGGGCCGTCGGCGGGGCCGGTGCCGTGATCACCGAAGCCACCGCCGTTCTCCCCGAGGGGCGCATCAGCCCCGACGATCTCGGCCTCTGGAAGGACGAACAGATCGCCGGGATTGCGCGGGCGCTCCGGTTCGTGGAGGACGCCGGCGCGGTGCCGGGTGTCCAGCTCGCGCATGCCGGACGCAAGGCCAGTTCCAGTGCGCCGTGGAAGGGTGGCTCTCCGCTGCAACCCGACGAGAGGGGGTGGCGGCCGGTCGTGGGTCCGAGCGCGATCCCCTTCCGTGAGGGTCACCCTGTCCCGGAACCCCTGGACACGGAGGGCATCGATCGCGTGGTGCGCGCCTTTGCCGATGCCGCGCGCCGGGCGCACAGTGCCGGGGCCCGGATTATCGAGATCCACGCCGCCCATGGGTACCTTCTCCACTCCTTTCTCTCTCCCCTGTCCAACCAGCGCGTCGACGCATACGGCGGATCGTTCGAGAACCGCACCCGTCTCCTGCGCCAAGTCCTCGCCGCCGTGCGCGAGGTCTGGCCTTCGGGTTCCCCGCTGTTCGTGCGGCTCTCCGCCACCGACTGGCTCGACGGTGGCTGGACCATCGAGGACTCGGTGCGCCTGGCGCGCGTTCTCGCCTCACTCGGCGCTGATCTGGTGGATTGTTCGTCGGGCGGGGTCATCCCCGGGGTCTCCATTCCGGTGGGACCGGGGTACCAGGTGGAGCTGGCCAGCCGCGTGCGCCGGGAGGCGGGAGTTTCCACCGGGGCCGTGGGGCTCATCACCACGGCCCACCAGGCCGACCAGATCATCCGAACCGGGCAGGCGGACCTGGTGTTCCTGGCCCGCGCCCTCCTGCGGGATCCCTACTGGCCCCTCTCGGCTGCCCGGGAGCTGGGTCATCCCGCACCGATCCCCTCACAGTATCTTCGGGCCTATCCGGCTGCAGGGAAGTGACCCTCCGGCGGAAGGATCGTCACCGGCAACGGGAACCGGGTACAATTCAGGCATGGATTCCGACGTGGTGGTCATTGGCTGGTACGGGCTTCCGGCGGAGGCGGAGATGGACGCGTCGGTGCTGGAGGCCCACGGCATTCCGTCCATGAGCATGACGGATGACGCCGGAGGGATGCTGCCCAGCCTCCAACTGCTGGCCGAGACCCGGCTTGCGGTCCGGGCGAGTGATGCGGGAGAGGCGCGGAGGATCCTGGGAACGGAGTGACCCCCCTGGTACCGCCACGGCGTCATCCCGAGGGCATCGCCCGAGGAGCCTGCCGCCCCTGCTAGAAACTCCGGAGAATCGACGCCTGCGAGAAGGGGCCGTTCAGCACGCACGCCACGTTGCTGGACGCGAGCGCCACCTCGAAGAGTTTTTCCCCGCCATTCGAAAGCGCCCCGGCCGCCGCCCCGGCACCGGCGCCGATGATCGTTCCCTTCCGGCCCCCGAAGATGCTGCCGAGTATTCCCCCGATGACCGCGCCGGTTCCCGCGCGGGAGGCGGTGCTGGGTCCGGTCCGGCCGGCGTCCCGAACCTCGACCGGGAGGTTCTGGGTGACGGCGTCGATCGGGTGGGATTCCCCGTTCACAACGACACTGTTGAACGTGAGCTCGATCCGTCCGCCTCGGCCCTGACTGTCGGGCTGGCGGAGGTCCGAGATCCGTCCCAGAATGAGACTCCCGGCGGGGATGATGACCTGCCCGTTCTCGTCGGTCACGTCGGAGGCCACCCGGCCGGTCACGGCGTCGCCGGGGCGGTTGATGCGCGACGAGATGTTGGTGGCCACCTGCACGTTGAAGCTGGTCCCGGCCTTGGCCGTGGGCAGGGGGGCCGGGGCATCGGCTGGTGTCTCGGCGAGGACCGGATCGGGGAGTTCCGGGATTGGAACCGGTGCCAGGAGCGGCTCCGGCTCGGGTTCCGGCTCGGGCTCCGGGGCCGGTACCGGCGGAGGGGTGACCTTCGGAGCCGGTGGCCTGGCCGGTGGCGCGGTTTGGGGCGAGGGTTCGGCCGGGGGGGCCCCCGCCACGTCGTTCAGGTCATAAAGGGGCTCAGCCTGCACCAACTGGAGGTCCCGGGTCAACGAATCGTCCGGTACCGCCTGGTCTCCGGACTGGCAGGCCGCAGCTGCCGCGACGACGAGAAGGGCCGCGGCGATGCGGAACGGGGTGGATGGGCGGGTCATGAGGGTCCTCCATGGCGCTGATGATGGTCCCCCGTCGGGTCGAGAGTCCTACCCCTGGGGAGTGTGACTACCAAGCATACGACGACAGACGCGCGATTGGATTCACATGTGAGCCGGGTACCGTCAGACGGCTGACACGGGGGGTGTTCTGTTACCTTTGCCTCATGAAAGACACCTTCTCCCAATGGCGTCCGCACCCCTGGCACGGTCTTGATGTGGGTCGTGAGCCTCCCGTCTTCGTCAACGCCTACATCGAGATCACTCCGTTCGACCTGATCAAGTACGAGATCGACAAGGGGAGCGGGTACCTGCGGGTGGATCGTCCGCAGCGCACCTCGTCGCAGCCGCCCGCCCTCTATGGGTTCATTCCCCGCACCTGGTGCGGGCCGACCGTGGCGGCTCTCTGCCCCGGTGCCCAGCGGGGGGACCACGACCCGCTCGACATCTGCGTCATCAGCGAACGACCGATCACCCGGGCGGAACTGATCGTGCCGGCGAGGGTTGTGGGCGGGATCCAGCTCCTCGACCGGGGGGAAGCCGACGACAAGATCATCGCGGTGTTGGAGGGGGACTACGTGTGGCACGGCGTGGAGGAGGTCGCCGATCTTCCTCAGGTTCTGGTGGAGCGGATCGAGCACTACTTCGCGACCTACAAGCTGGTGCCGGGGCAGGAGGCCAACATCCAGGTCCAGGAGGTGTATGGACTCTCGCACGCGCGGCGGGTGGTGGAGGCGGCGATCGCGGACTATGCGGGAATGGGGTGAACAGTGAACAATGAACAGTGAACAGTGAACAGTGAACAGTGAACAGTGAACGGCTGACCCTTTCGTGCTTTTCGTGTCTTTCGTGGTTCCTGTGGTTCTGCCGGCCGGCAGCGATCCGGGGCAGGGGTTCAACCACGGGGAGGCGCTCCACCTCGCTGTCCAGTGGGATTCCCTCCGTGTGGTTCTCATCCCTTTGATGGATGGCTTCCGCGGCCCGAGCGCCCAAAATTGCGCGGTGGCTGGTCCTGCGGTGCAGCGGTACTCGGCGGCGGACCGACATGCCCTGCCTGAACCGCGATCACCGGCGACCGCCTGGGTGGTCCATGGGTTGGGAGACCGAAACGCCCGCAAGTGGAGTCGACGATGAATCATGATGGCGGTTGGATGAATGGCTGGATGGGAGGCGGAATGTGGCTGTGGACGGTGATCGGAGTCTTGCTGGTGGTCTTCCTGGTTGTCGCAATCAGCAGGATGTCCAAGCGGTAATCGCGCGCCCCCGCCGGACGGGAAAGGATCTCCACCGTGAGCGCTGACACCCATCACGTGCACGAGGGTGGAAGCACCCCTCGTGAGACCCGCGACAAGAGCCAGGGCCACAGCAAGCACGAGGGCCATAGCCCGAAGATGTTCCGGGACAAGTTCTGGCTCTCATTCCTGTTCACCCTCCCCGTGGTTTTCTGGTCGGCCCACATCCAGGACCTTTTGGGCTACGAGGCCCCCGAGTTTCCCGGGTCGGCCTGGGTTCCCCCGGTGCTGGGCACGGTGGTGTTTCTGTATGGAGGATTGGTCTTTCTCCGGGGGGCCTGGCGGGAGCTGAGGGACCGCCTGCCGGGGATGATGACGCTGATCTCCCTCGCCATCGCCGTGGCCTTCGTCTTTTCCTGGGTGGTGCAGCTCGGCCTGATCCAGGCGAACGCCCTCTGGTGGGAACTCGCGTCCCTGGTCACCGTCATGCTTCTGGGGCATTGGATCGAGATGCGCTCCATCTCCCAGGCCCAGGGCGCACTCAAGGAACTGGCGAAGCTCCTTCCGGACATGGCGACCCGCGTCACCGACAGTGGGGAGGAAACGGTGCCGGTGAGCGAGCTGAAGGATGGAGATCTGGTGTTGGTCCGTCCCGGTGAGAGTGTACCGGCGGACGGAGTGGTCCGGAAGGGGGAGAGCGACCTCGACGAGGCGATGATCACGGGCGAGTCGAGGCCGGTGAGGAAGACCGAGGGCGACGAGGTCATCGCCGCGACCATCAACGGGGAGGGCGCCCTTCGCGTGGAGGTCACGGGGACGGGGGAGCACACCAAGCTCTCGGGAATCATGCGGCTGGTGGCCGACGCCCAGACCTCCAAATCCCGCACCCAGCACCTGGCGGACCGTGCGGCCCAGATCCTGACCGGCGTTGCCATCGTCGCCGCGGTCGTCACCCTTGTCGCCTGGCAGATCGTGGGCGCCCCCCTCGACTTCTCCCTCGTCCGCGTGGTGACGGTTCTGGTCATCGCCTGCCCCCACGCCCTCGGTCTCGCCGTGCCCCTCGTGGTGGCCATTTCCACCACTCTTGGCGCCCGCAACGGCCTCCTGGTACGGGATCGGCGGGGTCTGGAGGAGGCCAGGAACCTGAACACCGTGATCTTCGACAAGACCGGCACCCTCACCCTCGGCGAGTTCCGGGTGGTGGAGATGGCGGTGACGGAGGGCGTTCCCGAGGAGGAGGCCCTCCGGATCGCGGCGGGTGTCGAGTCGCAATCGCAGCACCCCATTGCCCGGGGAATCGTGAAGACGGCGGAGGACCGGGAGCTGACCGTCCCCTCCGTCGAGGGCTTCAGGGCCATCACCGGCAAGGGAGTGGCCGCCTCGGTGGATGGGACCGACTATCACATGGGCGGGCCTGCGCTCCTGGAGGCGGAGAAGGTCGAGGTACCGGAGGTGCTCCACACAGCGGCCGAAGCCGCGGCGGGCCGGGGGCAGGCAGCGATCTATCTCCTGCGGGAGGGGCGACCCGTGGCGGTCTTTGCCGTGGCGGACGCGATCCGCGAAGAAAGCCGCGAGGCGATCCGCGCGCTGCACGGTCGGGGCATCGAGGTGGCCATGCTCACCGGCGACGCCCAGGCCGTCGCCGACGCGGTGGCCGCCGATCTCGGGATCGACACCGTCTTTGCCCAGGTTCTTCCCGAGGACAAGGCCTCCAAGGTGCGGGAACTGCAGGCGCAGGGGAAGAAGGTGGCCATGGTCGGAGACGGGGTGAACGATGCCCCGGCCCTCGCCACGGCCGACGTGGGTATCGCCATCGGGGCCGGAACCGACGTGGCGGTGGAGGCCGGGCACATCGTGCTGGTGCGCTCCGACCCGCGCGACATCCCCAGGATCGTCACGCTGTCACGGCTTACGTATCGGAAGATGATCCAGAATCTGTGGTGGGCGGCGGGCTACAACATTGTTGCCATCCCCTTGGCGGCCGGCGCACTGGCCGCGTGGGGAATTCTCCTCACCCCCGCCATCGGCGCGGTGCTGATGTCCGCCAGCACGGTGATCGTGGCGATCAACGCCCAGCTCCTCAAGCGAAACGCGCTGTGATCCCGGTCGGCGAGACCGTCCCCCGCCGTGCCGCCGTCCTGGCCATCAACGGGGGTTCGTCGAGTCTGAAGTTCGCCGTGTACCATGCCGGGGAAGCTCCGGTGCGCGTGTTGTCGGGGGAACTCGACCGGATGGGCCTGGACGGTTCGACACTTTCATGGCGCACGGAGAAGGACGGATCGGGTGACGGCCAGATCGAGGTGCCCGCCGACCAGCCGGGGCACGGATTCCTGATCCATTGGCTCGAGGCGCGGGAGGAATTCGCCGCGGTGGTCGCCGTGGGGCACCGCGTGGTCCATGGCATGGAGCGCACGGAGCCGGTATGCGTCACCCCCGACGTGCTCGACGAACTCCATGGCGCAACGCGCTATGCCCCGGACCACCTGCCCGGCGAGATCGCGCTGATCGAGGCCTTCCGCGAGTGTCACCCCGAGCTGCCCCAGGTGGCCTGCTTTGACACGGCCTTTCATGCCGGGATGCCGCGCGTTGCCTCGCTGCTGCCCATTCCGCGGCGCTACCAGGCGCAGGGCGTCAAACGCTACGGCTTTCACGGCCTGTCCTACGCCTACCTCCTGGAAGCGCTCGCCCGTGCCGCGGGACCGGACGCCGCCCGCGGACGGGTGATTCTCGCCCACCTCGGGAATGGCGCCAGCCTGGCCGCGGTACAGGGAGGCCGGAGCATCGACACGAGCATGGGGTTCACACCGGCGGCCGGGCTCATGATGAGCACCCGAACCGGCGACCTGGACCCGGGGCTGCTGTCGTTTCTCGCGCAGAGCGAGCAGATGACCGTCGAGCAGTTTCATGACATGGTCCATCACGACTCCGGATTGCTCGGCGTGTCGGAAACCAGCGCCGACATGCGGGACCTCCTCGCCCGAGAGCCCGACGATGCCCGGGCCGCGGACGCGGTCTCGCTCTTCTGCTACCAGGCGAAGAAATGGGTGGGCGCATTCGCCGCCGCGCTCGGAGGGCTGGACACCCTGGTCTTCTCGGCGGGCATCGGGGAGCGGAGTGCCTCGATTCGGTCCCGCATCTGCGGCGGTCTGGGGTTTCTGGGCCTCGCCCTGGATGAGGGCCGGAATGCGGTGCACGCCGAGGTGATCTCCAGCGACGCGAGCCGGGTGACCGTGCGCGTCATCCCCACGAACGAGGAACTGATGATCGCCCGATCGGTTGCCCGGGTGCTCCACCTCGGCGACGACACCAGAGGAGCGTGACCGGCCATGACCGTCCCACCGCGACCACACTCCGACCCGCTCCTGCGGAGGATCGACGCCTGGTGGCGGGCCGCCAACTACCTCTCTGTGGGCCAGATCTATCTGTATGATAATCCGCTGCTGCGCGAGCCCCTCACGCTGGCGCACATCAAGCCGCGCCTGCTCGGGCATTGGGGGACGACGCCGGGACTGAACTTCCTCTACGTGCAACTGAATCGGGCGATCACGGCGCATGACCTGAACGTCATCTACATCGCCGGTCCGGGCCACGGTGGTCCCGGCGTGGTGGCCAACGCCTACCTGGAGGGAACGTATAGCGAGGTCTATCCCCACCTCTCGCAGGATGAAGCGGGGATGAAGCGCCTGTTCACCCAGTTTTCCTTCCCGGGAGGCATTCCCAGCCACGTGGCCGCGGAAACGCCCGGCTCGATTCACGAAGGCGGGGAACTCGGCTACTCGCTGTCCCATGCCTTTGGCGCCGCGTTCGACAATCCCGATCTGCTCGTCGCGTGCGTCGTCGGCGATGGCGAGGCGGAAACCGGACCGCTCGCCACCAGTTGGCACTCGAACAAGTTCCTCAATCCGGTCCACGATGGCGCCGTGCTACCCATTCTGCACCTGAACGGGTACAAGATTGCGGGTCCGACCGTCCTGGCGCGCATTCCGCCCCCCGAGTTGGATGCGTTGTTCCGGGGCTACGGGTACGAACCCCATGTGGTAGAGGGGGATGACCCGATGGAAATGCACCAGCGGATGGCCGCAACCCTCGACACCGTTCTCGCCCGGATCCGGGACATCCAGCACGAGGCCCGCACCCGCGGGTTCACCGAGCGGGCACGGTGGCCCATGATCATTCTCCGTTCGCCCAAGGGGTGGACCGGTCCGGAGACGGTGGATGGGAAGCAGACGGAGGGGACCTTCCGCTCGCATCAGGTGCCGATGGGGGACATGAACCGTCCGGGCCACGTGGCCATTCTGGAGAACTGGCTGAGGAGTTACCGTCCGGAGGAACTGTTCGATGCGACGGGCCGGCTCCGGCCCGAGCTCGCCAAGCTGGCTCCCACCGGCGACCGCCGCATGAGCGCCAACCCCCACGCCAACGGCGGCCTGGTGCTGCGAGACCTGACGCTGCCCGACTTCCGCGAGCATGCCGTGACGGTGCCGCAGCCGGGGGCGGTTGTGGGGGAGGCCACCCGGGTCCAAGGTGGGTTCATCCGCGACGTGATCACCCGCAACCCCGACACCTTCCGCGTCTTCAGCCCCGACGAGACCACCTCGAACCGGTGGAACGCGGTGTTCGAGGTGACGAATCGGTGTTCCACCGCCGAGATCCTCCCGAGTGACGATCATGTGGCGCCCGACGGACGGGTCATGGAGATGCTGAGCGAGCACCAGTGCGAAGGCTGGATCGAAGGCTACCTTCTCACGGGGCGCCACGGGTTCTTTTCCTGCTATGAGGCCTTCATTCACATCGTCGATTCGATGTTCAACCAGCACGCCAAATGGCTCAAGGTGGCGCGGGACATTCCCTGGCGCCGTCCCATCGCCTCGCTCAACTACCTTCTCACCTCGCACGTGTGGCGGCAGGATCACAACGGCTTCACCCATCAGGATCCCGGCTTCCTCGACGTGGTGGCCAACAAGACCGCCAGCGTCACGCGGGTCTACCTGCCTCCGGACGCGAACACCCTTCTCTCGGTCACGGACCACTGCCTCCGCAGCCGCAACTACGTCAACGTCGTCGTGGCAGGGAAGCAGCCGTCGCCGCAATGGCTCGACATGGACGCGGCCGTGGCCCACTGCACCGCCGGTCTGGGCGTGTGGCACTGGGCCAGCAACGACGAGGGCGGCGGGCCGGATGTGGTGATGGCGTGCTGCGGCGACGTGCCGACGCTGGAAACGCTGGCGGCGGTTGCGCTGCTGCGAGACCACCACCCCGAGGTGAGAGTCCGGGTGATCAACATCGTCGACCTCATGAAACTGCAATCACCGAGCGAACATCCGCATGGGTTGAGCGACGAGGAGTTCGATCGGTTCTTCACCACCGACACGCCGGTCATCTTCGCCTTTCACGGGTATCCGCCGCTCATCCACCGTCTGACCTACCGCCGCGCCAACCATCACAACCTGCACGTCCACGGCTATCGAGAGGAAGGCACCACGACCACCCCGTTCGACATGGTGGTCCTCAATCACCTTGATCGATTCCACCTGGTGGACGACGTCATCAACCGCGTGCCCGGCCTCGCGGAGCGCGCGGCCGGAACTCAGCAGTTGATCCGGGACAGGCTCCTCGCGCATGCGGAGTACGTCGTCACGCACGGGGAGGACATGCCGGAGATTCGCGACTGGCAATGGGACCCGGGCACCGCCCTACCGAGATCATGACGGGATCGTGCTGTCAGTCACACGCGTGAGCCGTTCGGCAAGGTCGGGGGGTGAGAAGAACAGAAAGAGTCTCCCCCTCTTCTTCTTTTCCAGCAGGGTCAGGTCGCTGAGGCCGAGGAGGTCGGTGCGCGCCGTCTGACAGCTCACGTCGTGAGAACGGCGGTGTGATTCGATCGAGTAGACGAAGCCGGCGTTCCGCATCGCGTGATGGACCAGGGCGAGCTGCCGGTGATTCAGGG
This sequence comes from Gemmatimonadales bacterium, assembly GCA_039794085.1. Taxonomy (GTDB): domain Bacteria; phylum Gemmatimonadota; class Gemmatimonadetes; order Gemmatimonadales; family GWC2-71-9; genus OFTM291. The sequence goes on along the minus strand of JBDIWC010000013.1, from coordinate 34,246 downwards.
TCGCGTGGAGAACCGCCGAGTTCTGCAGTAGTCGCTTCGTTGTCCGGATTTCGTGCGATTTCCGCTCCAGGTATTCATGAAGATCCCGAATGGCTCGGACGATGACACCCAGTTGATTCAGGACGAAAGAGGTGGCGTCATTGTCGCCCGGCCCACCATTCCTCCGGGGTGAGTTCCTCCGGGGGCAGGAGGTGCCTCAGGATATCCCAGTGCCTGTGTTTCCCGCCAGGTACTGGATCGAGCTTCCGTGTGACCAGCCGGGCAAAACCCTCCGGAAGGCGGGGAAAGTCGATCTCCTGCCCGTAACCACTCCGACGTGACGGTGGCCGGGCTCCCTCCCCCCTGTTGCGTGAATACCACGGGAGAGAGGAACGGTTCCGGAACGCCCTCCGAGTTATCGTCAGCCACCCGACATCGATGGGGCGTTGCAGCCTGGGTTCCTGCACGCCCCGCCGAAACGTCGGGATGCTGCCCTGAGGAACCATTTTCACCTACGTGGAGGATTGTCATGTCATTCCGATCGAAAGTCACACTGGCCGGGTTCATCGCGCTGGCCGCCGCGTGCAACACGGAGGCCGGAACGCCGCTCGGGCCGGACAGCGGCGCGGAGCCGGCGTTGAACGCGAGCATGGGGGGGTCCAGGTCGCAGTCGGCTGATCTGCTCCGGATTTCGGACCTGAGCACGGGCGGAAGCGGAACCCTGACCCGGCTCCCCAGCGGGATCACCACTCACATCACCGTTGACCCCGGAGTCATCCCCGAGGGCGATGTCATCACCTTGTGGGGGGCGATCTTCAACGATCCCTCGAAGTGCACCCACCCTATCCCGGACGTGAGTGTCTGTGATTTTCCCGATATCGAAGCCGCGAACGGGAATCTGGTGTGGCTCGGCAGCGGGATCGCGAGCGGTGGCTCGACCCGGTATACCGGTCACGTCATGGTGGGTGATGCGTCGGGAGACATCCTTGGTCTGTTTGGCCTTTCGTCTGGCCCGGGCCTTCTGGACCCCGCCGGAGCCGTGGTGCACGTGGTTATTCGCACCCATGGCCAGCCGATCCCCGGCGCGCTGCAGTCCCAGCGCAAGACCTTCCTGGGCCCCAACTGCACCGTCGAAGCCGAGCCCGAGGAGCCGTGTGCGGACCTTCTCTTTGCGGCGTTCGAGCTGGTCCCCTGAACCGGAGTGTTCATCCGGGCACCGGAGGGGGCCCGTCCTCCTCCAGTGTCCGGGCTCCCGGACACGAACTTCGCTTGTCACTCTTCTCGACAGGGAGGCTGGTCATGTCGTACGGATGGAAACTCGCTCTCGCCGGGTGCCTGGCACTGGCCATGGCGTGCGGCTCGGAGTCCGGTGGCCCACTCGAGCCGGATGCCAGCGCCGCAGCGGCTCTGATCCTGATCTCGGACGGAACCACGAGGGGGAGCGGATCCCTGACCCGGTTCTCCGATCGAATCACCACGAACATCACGGTGGATGCCGGTGTCATTCCCGCGGGTGATGTCATCACGTTGTGGGGGGCGATCTTCAACGATCCCTCGAAGTGCACCGCGGGTAGCCCCGGCGTGAGTGCCTGTGATTTTCCCGATATGGAAATCGCGGAGGGGAGTCTGGTGTGGCTCGGCAGCGGAATTGCGAGCGGTGGCTCGACGGGGTACACCGGCTCACTCATGGTGGGAGATGCGTCGGGAGACATCCTCGCCCTGTTCGACGTGAGGTCAGGCCCGGGCCTTCTGAACCCCGCCGGAGCCGAGGTGCACGTGATTGTGCGCACGCATGGCCAGCCGGTACCCGGCCAGGAGCAGGCTCAGAGCACGACGTTCCTGGGTCCCAACTGCACCGTCGAGGCCCCCCCCTCGGAACCGTGTGCGGATCTGCTCTTTGCGGTGTTCGAGCGGCGACCGTGAGCCGGGTGTCCATCCTGTCACTGGAGGGGACGCCCTCCTCTCCAGTGTCCGGGCTCCGGCTCCTGCGAGTCGACCCGCAAGGTGGCCAGACGAGCGGCCGCGTCGACCAGGTCGGGGGTGTCCCAACCCTCGGTGAACCGGTCGAACACGTCCGACAGCAGGACCCGGGCTTCCGTCGTCCGATTCTGCGCACTCAGGAGGCCGGCCAGGGTCGTGGTCAACCGGAGCTCGGGAGCGAGAGCCCCCTGGATTCGGGCCAGCGAGATTCCCTCACGCAGGTGTGACTCCGCCTCCTCGGGCCGCCCTTCCCGCTGGAGAATGCCTCCTCGCAGCCGGAGCAGTTCCGGCTCGCACCACCGCTCTCCGGTGCGCCGACCCGTATCGAGGGCCACGTCGACCAGCTCCCCCGCCCGCGTGGCGTTGTCATCGAGGAGATGGCCCTCCGCGAGCAGTCCCAGGTAATAGGGCATGCGGAGTCCCGCGCCGGTGGACTCGAGACCCCTCAGGGCGAGTTCCATCTCGGTGATCCCCGCCGCGCGTGACCCGGTGACGACTCGCGCCCAGCCGCGAAGAAAGGTGGCCCACGCCTGGTAATAGGGCACCTCATGTCGTTCGCAAATCGCAATGGCCGCCTCGGCGGTCTGGAGGGTTTCCGGAATGTCCCGGCGGAACTGGCGCAGCATCGCTTCGTAGGCCAGAGCGACCCCTTGCTGCAGTGGGTTGGCTTGCGATTCCGCCAGCGCAAGCATGGCCCGGCTTTCGGTCAGGGCGCGTGCGCTGTGCCCGCCATGCCACGACAGATGCGATCGGTAGGCATGATGGAGCACGGCGATGACCTGACCCATCGTCCCCATGGTCCCGATCTGTGCAGTATCGATCTCACTCTGGATCGCGACTGTTTCGGCGAAGCGACCGGCGTGGAAGGTGTTCAGGGCGATCTCCTGCTTCGTCACCTGACGCCAATCGGAGCGGTCCTTCTCCTCCGCGAGGACCCACATGTGTTGAGCCGTCTTCGTGGCTTCCCGAAACTCACCCCGTACCTGGTGGAAGTCCTGAAGGCCCCAGAGGCCGTTGAATCGGTGATCTCCCTGATCGACCTCACTGCCGCTCATCGCCGCCTCCCGAAACGCCTGCCCGGTTTCAGGCGCCGCCCAGCCCCGCAGGGAGACCAGCGCGCGGCCCAGCAACACGTGGAGCCTGGCGCGCCGGGAGGTCACGTTGGCATCGGCCGGGAGAGTGGCGCCGAGCTCGAGGGCGCGCCGGGCATGACCAATCGCCTCCCGCTCCGCGAAGCGTCTCTGGGCGTCCACGGCGGCGAGCTCATAGGACGCGATCGCGGGTTCGATCATGCCGGCATGTTCCCAGTGCGCCGCGACCTGACTCGCGACCGTCTCCGGGGTCGATCCGCGCAGTGCGGTCAGCGCTTCGGCCACGCGGCGGTTGATCCACTTCCGGCGAGCCGGGGGGATCCCGGCCAGGGCCACACTCCGGATCTTGTCGTGCGTGAAGTCGTAGCGCCCTCCTTCCGTTTCACACACGATGCGACGACGCCAGAGCTCATCAAGAGCATCGACAAGTTCATCCTCGGGGCAGGCACTGGAACGGGCGAGGACATCGAGGGGGCACGACCGCCCGATCACCGCGACACAGTGCGCAACCTCGCGGGCCTTGAAGGAGATCCTTCCCAGGCGATGAGCGATGACGTTCCGTACCGGCACCGGGGTCGGTAGCGGGTGGTTGGGATCCTCCCCCGCCGGGCCGTCGAGCACGCCGGAACGGAGGGTTTCCACGATGAAGAGGGGGTTGCCTTCGGTTTCGCGATGCAGACGGTGGACCAGGGAGTCCCCGATATCCTCGGCGCAGAGACGGCGGGCCAGCGTGGAAGTGGACTCGAAATCGAGCGGCTCCAGGGCGACCCGGGTCATCTGGGCACGGGCCTCCAATTCCAGCAGGAGCTGGTTGACGGGTTCGGAATCGGGTGAGGCTTCCGTTCTCATCGTCGCGAGGAAAAGGACGGGGAGGGTCACCGAGGAGCGCAGGAAGCGTCCGATCCACTCCAGGGTCCCGGAGTCGGTCCACTGGATGTCGTCGAGGAGGAGCACCAGGGGTGGCGGGGCGGCCAGGAGGGCGCGATCCACCGCCTCCAGGAAGTTTCGCCGTCCCCAGCCCGTCCCCAGGGAACCCGCGCTCGGCAGGTCGGACCGCTCCGCGCGAAGTTCGGGGAGGATCCGGGCCAACTCCCCCAACCAGACCGCGTCGAGTGTTCTCACTCCATCGCGCAACACCGGACTTCGCATCCATCCCACGACCGGCCCCCAGGCCAGACGACCCTCGGCCTCGTGTGACCGGCTCCGGACACAGGGAATGCCGCTCGCCATGGTGAGGGAGAGGAACTCCTCCGCGAGCCGGGTCTTGCCGATCCCGGGGTCTCCGGTGATGAGGACCAGGTGCGGCGCACCGCGACAGGTCCGACGCCAGCAGTTCTCGATCTGTGCCAGGGCCCGCTCGCGACCCACGAGTGGGTGTTCGGATTCGCCGGGAAGAGAGCCGGCTGGAGCCGGAGCGGTGTCCCCGGAACCGGCCCGCTCCACGCGCCGGTGAATGGACCGGATCTCGGGGCCCGGCTCGACATGGAGTTCGCGTGCCAGGGTGGAGCGGCATTGATGAAACACCCGGAAGACGGCGGCATGATCGCCCCTCGCCTCGTGCAGCCGCATGAGAGCCATGTATCCCTGCTCCCGCAGGGGATTCCGCTGGACCAGTTGCGTGGCATAGTGAATCGCCTCGGGGATCGCCTCCTGGTGGGTAAGGAGCTGCACCAAGCGCTCCAGGCACCCGAGATAGAGATTCCGAAGACGGACGCGGTCGGGTTCCACCCATGGCTCGTAACAGGCGGGATGGAGATCTCCATGGTAAAGGCGCACCGCACTCTCCAGGTGTTCGACCGCGTCGGAGACCATGCCCTCGCGCTCGGCCACGCGCGCCCCCTCCAGATGCTCCTCGAAACGGGCCACATCCAGCGAAATCTCGGCTCCGTGGCCCCAGCGGATTTCCCGGGCATCGATGTACAGGAGGCGGTCGGCTTGGGGAAGAGCGTGCCGAAGGTCGTGGAGCAGGTGGCGCAGGTTGGTTCGGGCCTGTCGTTCGGGGGTGTCAGGCCAGAGGAGGAAGGCGAGGTGCTGCCGGGACTGTGGCCCATCCCGGTTGAGCAGGAGATGGACGAGCAGACCCTGCGCCCGGGGGCTTTGGATGCCCTCCACCGGCTTTCCCCCCGAGGCGAGGCGGAAACCGCCGAGCAGGCCGACCTCGAGCAGGGGATGAACCTCGGCGGAATTCACCAGCGGGCCTTTTTTGTTGGGTAACTTACAACTGATGATACTGCCTGAACCAGATCAGGGCCAGATCCGGGGTGCAAGAGACCTGATCATCTCCCGCGATCTACCAAAACTGTGTATTTCCTGTTCAGCGACGACATTGCCCATCTTCTCCTGGACGGTCATTCCATTCTGGAGATGGTCCCGTACTCCGCGGCTCCTGCGTTCGTCGGTCCGAACCGGACGTTCCGAGGGTTGGCCCAGCGGAGGGAGGGGCCCCGCCTTGGTCCGCGGTACGCGTGCGACTTTTCCGTCCCGTTTCGCGTCTTATCTTTGACGCCGGTCAGCAACCGCTGTCTTGGGCAGATTCCATGACCAACTCCTTCTCCGACGCGCTCGAACCCTGCTACGCCGACGCGCTACGATACTGTCGGGCGCTGTGCGCCGGGTGGTCGCCTTCCGAGGCCGAGGACGTTCTACACGACGCCCTCCTCAAAGCCCTTCACGGGTACGACCGGCTTCAGGACCCTGCCCGATTCCGTCCGTGGCTCTTCCAGATCCTCACCCGCACCTTCCACACGGCCGCGCGACGTGGCTTCTGGAAGCGTCTGGTCCCGATGGAGCGCTCTGGGGAGCCGTTCCCAGAAGTGTTTCACCGCCCGGACTGGTGCGAAGAACGGCTCTGGCTCCTCGCGGCGCTCGCCGCGCTCTCACCAAGAGAGCGTGCGGCGGTTCTGCTCTTCGAACTCGGTGGCTTCTCGATCGAGGAGATCGCCGCAATTCAAGGAGAGAGGACGCTCTCAGCCGTGAAGAGCCGCCTCAGCCGGGCTCGCTCGCGGCTGAGAAAACTCCTACTCAGACCGCCGATGCTCCGGGTTCAGGACCCGGACGCTCATCTTTCAACTCTCCACAGGACCCTGGATCATGAGACCCTCGACGCCATCAACAACGAGTGCTGAGCGGGGTGACGCCATGCTTTCCCCGCACTTCGATGCGCTCCGTGCGATTCCTGCGGTGGATTCATTCCCGCTCGTGCGCGCCTGGCTCGATCAGGCCATGCATAGCCAGCGGGCGGAGCGGCGGGTGCAACCGCCACGCTTTGCCCGATCGCTGTTCCATCACCCCCTTCGCTTCGTGACCGGAGTACTGGTGCTGGCTGCTGCGTGCAGCGTTCCCGTCGCTCAGGAGGAGACGCTCGCTTACATTATTTCCGGCCGGATCGCCGAGCCTCCAGCCACCGCGCGCACCACGCTGGCAGGGATACCATGGGTCAACCCGGAGCACCTCACCGTGCTCGGTGAGGTGACGTGGAAGCATCCCGACGGGACCGAAACGGTGGAAGCGTACGTCGAATCGGGCGAGGCGGTCGTGGACGGTCGTAAGATCATCACGCCGACCTCGAAGTTCGCTCTGGTCCTGCCGCACTCGGACGCGCGGCAGGCCGAGGCTCGGGCCCGGGTGCTTTCCGGGGTTAAGGGCGTGATCTCCGTGGTGCAGGAGCCCGTCCAGGAAAGAGTCCGGCGGCCGGCGATTCAGGCTGCTCTGGTTGCGATGGAGCTGGAGTTCAGCGCTCCTGTCCCCGAGAGCACGGTCGAGCGCCGCATCAGCGAGCACCTCGCCGGGCTCAGCATGAGCGGTGTGGAGGTTCACTTCGTGACCGGCCGTAACGGGTCACGAGTGATCCGGTTGTCCGGTCCCGGGATGATCTCGTCGAGCGAGAGCGATGCTCGCCGGATCAATGCGTTCATCAAGGACGTTCAGTCGCACGAGGAACTCCCCGCACCGCACTAATTTCGTCCGGGAGGACCGAGGGGCAGTGTCGCCGAGCGTCGCTCGTGTGGAGATCGCGTGCTTCATGTCTTGATGAAGTCGTCTTGTACCCGCCCGATCGTGGGGATACATTGCCGGCCCAACCGATATTGCACTGCCCAGAACCGCACGGAAGGGGGGGTGATATGCGCGCTCACACTGTACTGATCACGGTTCTCCTCCTGATACGAGTGGTTGACCCCGCCGCCTCCCAGGTCCCGGTTGATCCCGCGCGCCAGGTATTCGCGGCCGAAAGCACGTTTGCCGCGTCCATGGCAGCCCGCGACTTTCCCGCATTCGCGTTGCTCGTTGCTGAAGAAGCTGTGTTCTTTGGCACGACGACCATCCAGCGGGGCAAAGCCGAAGTGCTCGCGGCCTGGAGGCGGTTCTTCACGGCGCGGGATGCCCCGTTTTCCTGGCGCCCCGAGACGGTGGAGGTGCTGGATTCGGGAACCCTCGCGCTGAGCACCGGTCCAATCCGCGGCCCCAACGGCAGATCGCTGGGGACCTTCACCTCGATCTGGCGATTGGAATCCGACGGCCGTTGGCGGGTCATCTTCGACAAGGGATCTCCTCCGTGCGAATGCGGCCGTACCCCGGAAGCGACGCTTCGGGGTTCTCCGTAGGCGCGGCGATACCTGTCCGATGGGGATCACGGTAGGTTTGGCTGAGAAGCCGCGGAGGTGTGCCCCGGGGATCGAGCATGATGAAAGGGACTGGCATGCGAATCATTCCGCTGCTTCTCGGCACTATCCTGACGGTGGCGACACCCGGCGTGGCGCAGGGACCTCCGGAGGGACGTGGGGGATCACCGCCGGAAATCCAGGTCGAACCGGGTCAGCCCTGTCCGCCGGGAACCACCGAGATCCGGCCCCATCGCTGCCAGGCACCGGTGCTCCCGCCACCGAGTATTGTGGACTACCGCCCCCGGTCCACGCTCGTCGTGCCGGAGCATCCCGTGCCCCGCGCCCGGTTTCCCGCCATCGATTTTCACGGTCACCCCCGGGGCCTGGTCAATTCCGCGGAATCGCTGGAGGCACTGGGCCGCTCGATGGACAGCCTGAACCTCGGCATGATGGTGGTGGCCGAAAACCTCTCGGGAGAGCGGCTGCGGCGGGTGCTCGACCTGGTGCGGAACTCCCCGACCATGCGCGACCGAGTCCGGGTACTGTCGGGTGTGGACTTCCGGAACGTGGGCCCCGGATGGTCCGATCGGGCGGTGGCGCAACTGGAGAGTGACATTGCCGCCGGGGCCGTCGGGATCGGGGAAATTGGGAAGTCGCTCGGCTTGACCACGCACCGGGCCGACGGCACCCGGCTCCGGATCGACGATCCCGATCTCGATCCAGTCTGGGCGGCGGCGGCCCGGCTTGGCGTCCCCGTCTTCCTCCACACCGGCGACCCCCAGGAGTTCTGGCAGCCGATCGACAACCGGAACGAACGGTGGCTCGAGCTCGCCCTCTTCCCCCGCCGCCGTTACCCGCCGGACAGCTTTCCCGCGTTTGAGGAACTGATGACGGAGCGGGACAATCTCCTCCGGAGGAACCCGCGCACGACCTTCGTGATTGCCCACATGGGGTGGCATGCCAACGACCTGGCCCGCCTGGGCCGGATGCTGGATGCCTTTCCCAACATGTACACCGAAATCGGCGCGGTGCTGTATGACCTCGGGCGGCAACCCCGAGCGGCGCGGGAGTTCTTCCTCCGGTATCAGGACCGGATTCTCTTCGGCAAGGATGCCTTCGAGACGGAGGAGTATCCCTACTATTGGCGGGTCCTGGAGACGGCGGACGATTACTTCGACTACTATCGCGGTTATCACGCCTTCTGGAAGCTCTACGGGCTCGACCTGCCGGACGCCGTGTTACGAAAGGTGTACGCCGGGAACGCGTTGGGAATCATAGGCAGGAGGCGGTAGGCGGCCGTCTCCGATCTCTCCTCCCTCCCCAACAACCCCAGCGCCGCCCGGAGGACTTCCCGGTGCCGGGCGTGGTCGCCGGGAGGACCGAGGGGCCGGCCCATCGGATGAGGGGTGACGAGGAGCCGGGGAACCGACATCGACTCCAGGCGGAGCCGGAACGCCTCCACCGCCACGATCACGGTGGCGATCCCCGCCTCTTCCAGCAACCGCGCGACGTGTCCGACCGACACGTGACAGACGGGTCAGACCGGAACCAGCAGCGCCGCGTCCACGTCCTGTTGCCGGAGAATCTCGACCCACGCGGGCCCGCTCTGGGTGAGAAGCCGGGTCTGGGCCGTGGCCCCCACGAAGGAGTACGCCGCGTCGGTGAGGGATCCGATCGTGCCGTCCTGCTGTAATTCGCGGAGAGGGGCGAGCGGGAGGGCCACCGCCGGATCGGCCTGGACGCCGCGGATGTCGTAGCCACCGTGGCGGACCCGGAGCTGGTCGGGCGGAGTGTCGAACGGAATGGGGGAGAGGTCGGGGGCCGCCTTGAGGAAATCGCCGATCCGGGCGATCGCCTCCTCCTGGGTCATCTCCTTCACGCCGAACGGCTCGGGATCGTGGCCCGCCACGAAGTGCCCCGTGGAGGTGAGGAGGGTGAGGCAGGACTCGGACAGCGGCTTGGACAACGGCGTGAAGGGTCCGTCGTCGTAGGTGAATCCCGAAAAGTGTCCATAACCTCGGCCCTGCCACTCCCGGACATGGTCGATGAGGCGGGTGGCGTCCGCATCGTCAAGGGTCTCCCCAAGCTTCCAGAGGAGATCCTGGAAGAACCGTGCGGCCTCCTCGGCGGGGAGGTGCTTCAGGAACTTGAAGTTGAGATCGGTGCGCGATCCGTAGGAGAAGCTGTTCTTGAAGGCTTCGAAGCCTTCGCTCTCTGAGTTGTCGGTCGTCACCGTGGGCCTTTCCGTGAAGCTGGTCGCGTCAACGCAAGATACCCACGGCCGCCCCGTTTCGGAGTGGTGTGTCTACCAGATGACGTCCACGGCATAGGTCTGGAAGACGGGGTCGATCGTCACCACGGGTACCTGTTCGATGCGGCTCTGGGCAATGAGCATCCGGTCGAAGGGGTCGCGGTGGGGGCCGGGTAGCGCGTCGGATTCCACCGCGTGCGCCACCGTCACCGGCAGTTCCGTCATGCCGCGCTCCAGGAGAACGTCAGGAAGACGGGGGATGACGTGGGTCGCATCCGTCAGTTTGCCGAGACGCACCTTGGTGGAGAGTTCCCAGGCGGAGGCGCTGCTGACGAGCACCGTGTTCGACACGTCGGCAATCAGCGCCCGGGCCACGGGAGAGAGTCGGACGTCATCGGAGAGCCACCAGATGAGGGCATGCGAGTCGAGCAGGATCCTCACTGCGACCACGCCTCGAGCTCGGACTCGGGCAGCGGCTCGAAGAACTCCTCCCCCAGGGTGAACTCATGGCCCCCGGGGGTCCGGGGGCTGGCCGGTTCGAGGGGAACGATCCGGGCCACCGGTGTGCCCGCCTTGGCCAGCGTGATGGTGGCCCCCTGCCGGACCCGTTCGATGAGCCGGGAGAGATGGGTCTTGGCGTCGTGGATGTTGACGAAGTCGTCGGTCATGGGAACCTCCCTTGGTTCAGTCCCTTTAAGCCTAGTCTAGTTTATAGACTTAGTCAATCTCTCCATGGTAAACGCCCATCCAATAATGCGTTGAGATGGGAAAAGGCTCACGCGAAGACGCGAAGACGCGAAGATGCGAAGAAGACGAGAGGATCTGGTACCATGGAGGATCCACCATCTGCACCGGGACCGCTGGTGATGATTGGTGGCGGTGGGTGGGGTCACCCATTTCTGATGTGATGGGGTTCCCGCTGAACCTGGCAATGCACCCCTTTTCGCGGCTTCGCGTCTTCGCGTGAGCAGCTGTTTCTCCCGAGGGCCCACGGAGCTGTACGGAGGTGGGATCAATCGACGCGTTCCCGCATCCAGGCCACCGCCGTGTCCGCCAGCTCCTCCAGCACCTCGTCCCCGGTGCGGCCGCTCCGCTTCAGGACCCAGCCGTCCGGCGGGCGCCGGAGGAGGTGGGGAAAGGAAGGCGTCACCTTGCCCTCATGGTCCGGATCGCAGTAATTCTCCATGTCTTCCCCACGGGTGGTGGACCATGCTCTCCGAAGCGGACCTCGACGAACAACTCTCCCGCCCCACCGGCGCGGTGATCGATTTCCTTGCCCGGTTCCCCGGGGATCTCCTTGTCCTGGGTGCCTCGGGCAAGATGGGTCCGAGTCTGGCACTCCTGGCGCGCCGAGCCAGCGATGCCGCCGGCATGGAGCGGAAAGTGATGGGGGTGGCCCGATTCCGCGACCCGGAAACCCGGGAACAACTGGAGGCCGCGGGGGTGCGCACCGTGGCGTGTGACCTCACCGATCGGCAGGCGGTGCACGATCTCCCCGAGGCGCCCCTCGTCATCCTCATGGCCGGCCAGAAGTTCGGCACCGCGAGCGACCAGCCCGGCACCTGGGGCACCAATGTCCTGACGGCGGTGCATGTCGCTGAGCGGTTTCCCACCTCGCGGATCGTGGTTTTCTCCACCGGGAATGTCTACCCCTTCTGGGAGGTGTCCCGCGGCTCGCCCCGCGAGAGCGATCCGGTCGGTCCGGTCGGGGAATATGCCCAGTCGGCGCTGGGACGGGAACGGGTGCTGGAGTTTCTCTCGGTCCGGTCGGGCACTCCGATGGCGATCCTCCGGCTCAACTATGCGGTGGAGTGCCGGTACGGGATCCTGCACGATCTGGCCCAGCGCATCGTGGCACGGGAGCCGATCGATCTCACCACCGGCCATGTCAATCTGATCTGGCAGCGGGACGCCAACGCGATCGCACTCCGCGCCCTGGAGCATGTCACCAGTCCGGCCACGATCCTGAACGTGACAGGGCCCGGCATCCTCCGGATCCGCGATCTCGCGGCGCGTCTCGGCGAACATCTCGGCACGCCGCCGGTGTTCACGGGGACGGAGGGGCCCACGGCGCTCCTCAGCGATGCCCGGGCCGCTGCGGCGCTCTTCGGCCCCCTCGAGACCTCACTCGACGAGATGGTGACGATGGTGGCGGAGTGGGTGAGGGGTGGGGGACGGTCGCTGGAGAAGCCGACGCACTACGACACCCGCGACGGCTCGTTCTGAAGAATGAGGTTCTTCAGGTTCTGGCATGGATCCATGCTCCGCCGGAGCGGCTCCCCTCCCCCCCCGAAGCCAACCGCAAGAAGCACAAAAGGCACAAGACTGATATCGCCGATGGGTCCCTTCGCGCGATGCGGCGCGCCTCTTGTGTCTTCTGTGCCTTTTGTGGCTCTCTGTGTTGAGTCTCCCTGCCCTTCGCCGCACCCTGGCCGCGGGTCACGTGATCCCGGCGCATCCCCTTACGACACCCGGGACGGCGCCTTGTGAACAATGACATTCTTCAGGTTCTGGCATGGATCCATGCTCCGCCGGAGCGGCTCCCCTCCCCCCCCAACGCCAGCCACAAGTCTTCTGTGCCTTTTGTGGCCATTTCCCCACCCCACCCGAAACCCTGAAGAGCCAACAATGGTCTCCCGCACTGTGTTGAGTCTCCCTGCCCTCCGCCGGACTCTGGCCGCGGGTCAGGTGATCCCGGCCCACCCCTTGGCGCTCACCAGGCGTCGCCGTCTCGACGAGCGGTACCAGCGGGGCCTCACCCGCTATTACCTCGCGGCCGGTGCCGGAGGACTGGCCGTCGGGGTGCACACCACCCAGTTCGGGATCCACGATCCCCGGGTGGGTCTCTACCGGCCGGTGCTGGAACTCGCCGCCCTCACCGCCACCGAGGGGCGCCGGCGGCCGGTGCTGATCGCGGGCATCTGTGGCGGCACGCCGCAGGCGCTGGCCGAGTCCCGCGTGGCGCGGGATCTGGGCTATGACGCGGGGCTTCTCTCCCTGGGCGGACTTGGGGAGTGGACCGAGGCTCGGCTCCTCCGGCATGCGGCGGCGGTGGCGGAGGTGATCCCGCTGGTCGGATTCTATCTGCAGCCGGCGGTCGGGGGCCGGGCCCTGGGTATTGGCTTCTGGCGGCGTTTCCTGGAGATCGACCGGCTGGTGGCGATCAAGGTGGCGCCGTTTGACCGGTACCGGACCCTCGACGTGATCCGGGCGGTGGCGGAGAGCGGCCGGGCCCGGGAGGTTTCGCTCTACACCGGGAACGACGATCAGATCGTGCTCGATCTCCTGACCCCGTGGAAGGTGGGGAACGCGCCCACGATCCGGATGGCGGGCGGGCTGCTGGGCCAGTGGGCCTGCTGGACTCGGCGCGCGGTGGAATTGCTGCGACGGATCCATCGCCTCCGCGGGCGGACCATTGCCCCGTCTCTCATGACACTGGCCGCCCGGCTCACGGAGGCCAACGGGGCGATCTTCGACGTGACACACGGGTTCCGGGGGTGCATCCCGGGGATCCACGAGGTGTTGCGGGGTCAGGGTTTGCTCCGGGGGACGTGGTGCCTGGATCCGGCGGAGCGGTTGTCGCCGGGTCAGGCGGAGGGGATCGCCCGGGTGCGGGGGTTGTATCCTGATTTGACAGATGACGCATTCGTGGAGGAGCACCGGGACGTGTGGCTTGGGTGACGGGGGGGCGGATGGCGCTGCCCTTCGAGGCTTGTTCCACCACGTCGGGGATTGCGTTCCACCCCCGACGATTCGTATCCCTCTGCTGGCGCAGCCCGCCGAGCCCGATCTTGAGCGGACGCTCAGATCGGCGGGGCTCTCGCAGTCACCGGGACCCTGCGGTCGGATGCGTAGGCTGCTCTGTCACCGCCACCGCGTCAGACGAGGTCCTGTCTCCGGTTCACGAGAAGTCCTCAACCAACCCGCGGGCGAGACGTGCCCCGGGGCGGGGGAGCCCCCCGCGGTGCCTCAGCCCCCACGCCCTGACGCGACGCCTGTCGTCGTCGCACCCCTGGCTGGCAGCAGCCGCGTCCTCGGGCTCTCGAATACGGACCGGCTGGTGGTCGCCCATCACCTGGTCGAGCGTGGGGTCGCCAATGGCCATAGTGCCATAACGGTACACGTCGAGATGTACCTCCTGCATGTCGCCGACGTTCAATTGGCTCTACTGGGGCGTGAGCTCCTGGTGCTCGAGTATCAGGAGATCGATGAAGGGGGCGCGTACTCGCCCGCCATCTTCGAAGCGGCGGCGGTCCTCGCCCCCGCCGCTGATGGCTTCTGGTATGGAGATGCGAAGCGCGATGAATTGCGTCGTACCACCGTCTCGAATGGCGTTGACAGGGTTGTGCGATGGCAAGGGCCCGATCGAGCAATTGACGAGTCGGACTTTGACGCCGTTCTGGAGACCTGGGCTGGCGGGTCGTCGGCCACGCCCGAGATGCGGCAGTTGATGCGAAAGTATGGGCGGAGTCATCCGAGAGCCGAGCCATTCCCCTCGCATGAGGAACTTCTGACCGATGCGGCGGAGCGGAATCCACGGATGACGCAGAAGGTTCGCCCACCCCCGACATGCTCCCTGTCTCGGACAAATCTCTGACCAAGGGCTACGGCGTCATCCGGGATCTGGCCCTCCGGGGCCGGGTGGAGCCCGCCGAGGCAGCGGGGACTTTCTGAATCGAGATTCTGGTGGTACCGTCGTGAAGAGAACGAAGCACTCTCCCACGAAAGGAATGGTTGGATCATGACACACCACCCGCATTCGCCCATCTTGGCAGTGCTGCTGTGCCTTCTCGGCGCCTGTACCCCGCCAGCCCCCGAACGGGCCGACGCCGGCACCGGCGACAGTGACAGTCTGCACCTCGCCACGATTCAGCGCATCCTGAGCCGTGAAGGCGCCCTGCAGGACGGCCAGTACAAGATCACGATTCCCCAGAATGACCTGGAAGTGACCGTGGACGACTTCCCCATCGTGCCGCCGATGGGGCTCGGTTCCTGGATCGCGTTCACGCCCGGGCCCGGCGGTGCGGTGGTCATGGGGGACATCGTTGTGCGCGAGGACGAGATCGGCCCGGTACAACAGGCGCTCCTGCGCAACGGTTTGACAGTGACCGGGCTGCACAACCACTTCGTGCGTGAGAACCCGAGCGTGATGTACATGCACGTTGGTGGTGAGGGCACCGAGGAGGCCCTGGCGCTGGCGGTCGAGGCGGTGTTCGACCGGGTGGCCGACCTGCGCGGCGGCGACCCCGCCGGCGCCCCGTCCCGGACGGTCCCGAACACGATCGACACGACCGAGATCGCCCGGATTCTGGGCCACGCGGGAGCGATGAGCGGAGGGGTATACAAGGTGACGATTGGCCGGCCGGACGTGGCCCTCAGGGCGCACCGGGTGCCGGTCACCTCGTTCATGGGGTTCAACACCTGGGCGGCCTGGCAGGGCACACCTGAGCGGGCCGCCGTCGCGGGTGACTTCGCCATGCGGGAGGACGAGGTGGCTCCCGTGATTCAGGCGCTGGTCGAGCATGGGATCGAGGTCGTCGCGGTTCACAACCACATGGTGCGGGAGGAACCGCGGATCGTCTTCCTGCACTATTGGGGAGTCGGACCCGCTCCCGACCTGGCGCGCGGGCTGAAAGCGGCGCTGGACCGGACCGGGAGCCCGCGTTCGCGGGAATGACGGGCCGTGGCGGTTTCGTCAATCAGGTAGAGTCCTGAGGAAACCTATGGCACTCGTGATTCTTTTGAGAGGGGTCAACGTCGGAGGTCACCGGACCTTCCGGTCGGCCGCGCTCGCCCGGGAGCTGCAGCACCTCGATGCCGTCAACATCGGCTGAAGCCGAGGCTCGGCGCCTGCGGCGACGGGTCCTGAAGGACGCGGATCACCATTCCTCCTCGGTCGACCTGCCTTTCAAGGCATGTCGGGCGTAGCCCGCCCAGCCCGGCTTTTAAGCCGGGAACCCCCGGGGCGGCCCGCGTCCGTTGGGCCCCGTGTCGAGCGAATCTGGCCCGCCGACCGGTGACGATTGAGCGATGCTTTCCTCATGCCCCATTCCCTGTTCCTGATGGTCACCTGGACCACGTACGAGCGGCTTCCCATGATTCGGGCTCCGGAAGCCTCCTTCCTGACGCGCTTCCTGCCCGCAGAAGCCCAGCGGCATCGAATGACGGTCCTGGCCCTCGGTGTGGTGGAGGACCATGTCCATCTGGTTCTGCGGGCGCCACCGGTGATGGATATTCCTCCATTGGTCCAGCATCTGAAAGGGGGGAGTTCCCGGGTTGCCAACCAGACTCTCGATGGCCCCGGACTGCGGTGGGCAGTTGGGTATTCCGTGAAGTCCGTCAGCCCCGACTCCCTCTCCCGGGCGATCCACTACGTCAAGACCCAGAATCTGCGGCATCCCGACCGTGTGATTCCTGGGCTGAAGTCCGGTTTCCTCGGCTGAAGCCGAGGCTCGGCGCCTTCGGCGACGGGTCCTGAAGGACGGTCGGCCTCCCCGTACCCGTACTCGTACACCTACTCGTACACGAGCGGAAGCCACAGATGACGCAGATCACGCAGAATGTTCCGCCTTTTTTCAAGGCCGGTCGGGCGCAGCGAGCCCAATCCCGGCCTCCAGGCCGGGTCCATTACCTTTCCCTCGTCACCCACGCCGAGGAACCCATGTCGTCGTCTCAGCTGCTGCGGCAGCTTGCCGAACTCCACCGCGCGATCGAGGCGCTGCCGGTACCAGCGGATCGGGAGGTCGAGGATTTCGAGACGCTCGAAACGCTGAAACACGGTCTCGACAACGCCCGCCTGGGGCTCTGGGCCCGGCTCCAAGGTGTCGACACCGAGGACGCTCCCGCCTATGTCCGCAACTTCCGGGTCAAACGCGCGGTCGAGATCTGTTCCCGGCTGACCACCGATCTCCGGCTCGGTCTCCTCGATCCCCGGCACGGGGAATACACCGCGCTGCTCACCACGGTGCTCGACCTCGCTCACGCAATCCACACGGGACGGGTCCGACGAGCGGAAGGCATCGACTAGGGCTCCGGTGGAGGCCAGGGGACGAAAGTGCAGAGTCTGGCTCGACCCGAGGTTGGGTCCGGTCAACCGATCAGAGTTACCGTAACTCGCTTCCAGACAGGTCGCGCGGAGCGAGCGCCGGCCCGGCGGCGTTCAACCCGGGGAACCGGGCCGGTAGAGTATCACCCGGGCCCGTTCCAGCGTTACCAGCCCGCCGCCGATCATCTCGTCGAGTTCCGGCAACACGGCGGTGATCGCCTCCTCGGTGTCCACCACCTCGATGATGAGCGGGAGATCGAGGGAGAGCCGGAGGACCTTGTCGGTGTGGATCCGGCTGTTGGCGCCGAACCCCGACACCCCGCGAAGCACGGTGGCGCCGGCGAGGCCCTTTTCCCGGAAGCGATGAAGCAGGGCCTCATGCAAGGGCTTGCCGTGGTGCCGGTCGCTCTCGCCGATGAAGATCCGCATGAGGGTGCGTTCGCCCGCGAAGCGCTGGGTCATGGTGCCGCCTCCTACAGGAGCTGGTTGGCGAGGAAGAGTCCGGCGAGGACGGCGAGGAGCGAGCCGAGGATGGTGGTGCCGGCATAGAGGGCGGCCTGCCAGTAGCTTCCGCCGCCGAGCAGGGCCTGGCTCTCCCAGGCAAAGGTGCTCATGGTGGTGAAGGCGCCGCAGAAACCGATGGTGAGTCCCGCCCGCAGCTCCGGCGACACCAGGACGGTGGCGGTGGTGTACCGCATGAGAAAGCCGAGCAGGAAGGAACCGGCGAGGTTCACGGCCACCGTTCCCAGGGGAAAGGTGCCGGCACCGAACCGTCCCTGCACCCAGCCTTGCAGACCGAATCGGGCCACGGTGCCGAGGACGCCGCCGAACGCGATGTAGCCGAGCACGGGAATCTCCGGATGGGTTCCCGGGGAAGTTATCAGTATTCAGGGCTGGGTGTTGGGGGACCCGATACCCAATACCCGCAGCCCAATACCTGGTGGAGGGTGGAGAGGTGGCTTCTTGGGGCATCCGGGAGCGGGTTCGCGGCGTGTTCTCTCGGCGGGCTCCATCTCCCGATCCTTGACCCTGTATCTTGCAGAGACCATCCGGGGGAATGTGCCGGGTGGTTCATCCCCCGGAGGAGAGAATGTCCGACGAACGCGCCCGTTCCTGGGCAATCCTGACCGCCCGGTTGATGCTGGGCTTCATGTTCTTCATGACCGGCGTCACCAAGGTGTTTTCCATGGGGCCGACCGAGCACGCCCGGCGGCTCTTCGTGGAGCCGTACGCCGAGACGTTTCTCCCGGCCTGGTCGCTCTGGGCCACCGGTACCGTGATCCCGCTCGTCGAGCTGGTGGCGGGCGCTCTCCTGCTGCTCGGTCTCTTCACCCGTCCGGCTCTCCTCTCGGTTGCGGTGGTGCTGGTGATGGTGACCTTCGGGCATCTCCTCGCGGACCCGTTCTTCCAGTTCCACGGTCATGTGCTTCCCCGGGCGGTGCTGCTCCTCTTCGTCCAGTCGATGCCGGCCGCACTCGACATCTTTGGTGCAGATCACCGGCTTCGTCGCCGCCAATCTTCGTCCCCTGACGCGGTGACCTGATGAGACCGAGTGCGCGGAGCGGGCTCGGGTTGCTCCTTCCGGTTGTGCTGGCGCTGGAGACGGGATGCGCCCCCGGCCACTCGCCCGAGCCTCCGGTGTCGGTGCGGGATTCGGCCGGGGTGTCGATCGTCACCATCAATGCTGACCCGGCCACTCTGCCGCTTCGGAGTCTGGAGCCCGAGCCCCGGTTGGTGATCGAGGGAGGGAAGGACAACGTTCCCGACTTCGTCAGTCTCGGGGCGGTGCGTTGGCTCGGCGACGAACGGATCCTGGCGGTGGATGCCGGGGCCAACGTCGTTCATCTCTTCGAATCTTCCGGCACTCTGGTCAGGTCGTTTGGGAGGCGAGGGGATGGTCCGGGTGAGTTTCGGGAGATTGTCAGTGCAACCGTCATCTCTGGGGACTCCATCCTCCTCTTTGACCGGCGCCACCGACGGGGAACCTGGCTCAATGACCGATTCGAGCTGATTACCACTGTCCCTGTACCAGGACCTGTCACTCTCGGAACGGCTCCTATCAACTTGCTGCCCATTGGAGCAGGCGTCCTGGTGGCCCACCGCTACCGATTCGACGACTCCCTGCTGGAACCAGGGGTTGAGATACAGCGATCGCGATCCCGTGAAGACCTTCTCCTTTTCACAGCGGACGGCACCCTGATCGATTCAGTGCCCGCTTTTGAAGGACGGCATGGTATCCAAACCACGGATGCAAACTACCGGGCCCCGTGGTCTGTCCGGCCGTTTGTGGCGGTCGATCCGGCACGCGTGGCGTACGGACCTGGAGACACATGGCGAGTGACTATCCTGAAGCGTGATTTTGTAGCGGTCCGGGATGTGCGTTGGCCCTCCGTAGATCGGGGGCTGTCGGCTGGTGAAGTTGACCTGTTTCGAACTCAGGTACGGGGTACTCTTCCGGCCCACATGACCGACCTGCAAGCTGACCAGCTCCTCGATATTCAGTTCTCGTCGAGGATTCTCCCGAACACCCGTCCGGCGATCGGACGGGTCATTCTCGACCCTGACGGACCGATCTGGGTGGGACGGTTCAAACCCCTGTCCTGGCCCATCCCCTGGGAACCGACCGACTGGGTGATCCTCGCCGCAGACGGCACCCCGACATCGCGACTACACCTCCCCGATCAGGCACGCTTGGAGGAGGTTCGGGGCGACAGGCTCCTCATGGTGGAACGCGACTCCCTCGACGTGGAGTACGTGGCGGTGTACGTGGTTAGGGAGTAGGGAGTAGGCGATAGGTGGCAGCCGGTAGGAAGGAGAGAAAGGGGAGAGGCGCGAGGAGTGACTATGAGAGTGAGGGTGGCAAGGGAGACGGCACAGTGCACCTTGCGGAACCAATGCACTCGACGCCGGGGACATCGCAGGGTATCGTTCCCGGGACACGCCTACTGGAGGCCCCCGTGACGACCCACACGCTGTCGTGCCCGCTGACCGCTCTCGCCCTCCTCACGATGGCCTGCGCCCCCGCCGCGGACACCCCCGACACCACACCAAGCACCCCGAATGAGGCCTCGGCGCGGATTACCACGACCGCCATGGCGATGCCCCTCGAGGGGGTGGCGATCCAGCTCGATGTGCCCGCCGCGGTTCCGGGGGGTCCGGTGCTGGTCCGCTTCCGCCTGGCGGGCTACGGGATCGCCCCGGCCGGGGTGGCGATGGCGCAGACCGGTCATTTCCATGTGCTGATCGATGTCGAGCCGCCGGCGGTCGGGGTCGCGGTGCCGGCGGACAGCCAGCACGTCCACCTCGGCGGAGGCCAGATCGAGGTGGCGCTGGACCTGGCCCCGGGGACCCACGTGCTGCGCGCGCTCCTGGCCGACGCGGAACACAGGGTGATCTCGGAGGAGCTGGTCTCGACTCCGGTGACGGTACGGGTCGGGAGGAGGGAGTAGAAAGTCGGGAGAAGTTCGAAGTTCGAAGTTCGAAGTTCGAAGTGTGAAGTGTGAAGTGTGATGAGTGATAGGATGATAGGGTAAAGGATGGCGCCAGGCTTCAGGTTGGTCTCATCCATTCCTCATCATTCACCCCTCACATTCGGGAGCATCCTTGTGGAGGTCTCCCATGCTGCGGGTACTGATCGTCTTTGGAACCACCGATGGGCATACCGCCCGGGTGGCAACTGCGCTCGCCGAGGAATGCCGTCGGCTCGGCGCGGACGTGGAATTGGTGGATGCGGCGGCGATCCGGGGATCGGGCCCGTCTCCCGATTCCTTCGATCGGGTGATCGTGGCCGCCTCGATCCATATCGGGGGATTCCAGCGCCCGGTGCGCCGATGGGTTCGCGGGCACGCCACGTCACTGCGGGACCGGCAAACGCTGTTCGTGTCGGTGTGTCTCGCCGTGTTGCAGCGGGACCTCTCGGTGCGCCAGGATCTCGACCGCATCGTGACCCGCTTCCGGGAGCAGACGGGGTGGACCCCGGGTGAGGTGGTGTTCGTTCCGGGAATGCTGGCCTACACGCGGTACGGGTGGCTCCGGCGACTCGTCATGCGGCGGATCGCGGGGCGGGCTGGTGGATCCACCGACACCACCCGGGACCATGACTACACCGATTGGACGGCACTGCGGGATCTTGCCGGGCGGTTTCTCGCCAGTCCTCGCGTCCACTGGACACGCAAAGCTGAAACCTGACACTGAAAGCCATGCCCATGCAAACCTTCCGCACCCGCCGAGGACCATGGTTCGTTCTTCTGGTCCTCGCCGCGTCCTGCGCGCCCCCACCCGGGCGCGACGCGACCTTCTGGACCAATCTGCAGGCCCTCTGCGGCCAGGCGTTTGCCGGGCGGATGGTGGCCGGCAACCCGCAGGACTCGATCCTGGCCCGGGAGCGGCTGGTGATGCACGTGGCCTCCTGCAGCGAGGAGGAGGTCCGGATTCCCTTCCATGTCGGGGAGGACCGTTCGCGAACCTGGGTGCTGAGCCGCTCCGACTCGGGGTTCCGCCTGGTGCACGATCATCGCCATGAGGACGGGAGCCCGGACGCCATCAGTGGGTATGGCGGCACCCGGAACGGGCCCGGCACCGAGACGGCCACTCGGCTCGAGTTCCCCGCCGACCAGTACACGGCGGACCTGGTTCCGGCCGCCCGGACCAACGTGTGGGCCCTCGAGCTGGTGCCGCCCGCGCTCTTTGCGTATGAACTCCGGCGGGTGGGGACCGATCGCCGGATCCGGGTGGAGTTCGACCTGACGGCACCGGTGGGGCCGCCGCCTCCGGCGTGGGGACAGGGGCAGTAGGGTGGTGAAGAGGACGATAGGACATAGGACAGTAGTCCCTTACGGACAAGATTGAACACAAAAAAGCAACAATATTTTGGGCGACGCCCGGAAACCCTTACGGGCAGCGTTTTGAGGGCGTTTGAGAAGGCATCCAATTTTGAGACCTCTCGGGAAATGAACTCGAGCTGACGCCCCTTGCTCGGCCGGGGGAGGTGGGAAGGGCGGTTCACGAACCGCCCCTACGCGCCACCGGGAGCCCAGACGAACACCCGGCCGTGTGAACGGCCTCTCGCCGCCGAGCCCGGGGCGAAAGCCCCGGGGAACTGACGCGAAAACTCGACACGCCTCTTTGGTTCCGGCTCTGTCGGCTTAGGGCAGAGGACAGAGACGTACGGGCCGTTCGCGAACGGCCCTGTACCCCCGGCTGCGGCCACTTTCCGGTTCCTCCGACAACCATCGCCATTCCGACGTCGGGAAGTACACTCGCTCGGGATGACGCTCCGAGGCCCTCCAACACCCCACTCCCTATTCCCTACTCTCTACTCCCATTCGCCTCTACGGCCTCCCATACCGCCCCTCGATCCATTGCCGCTCGGCGTCGGTGCGCACCGATTGTCTCGCTTCCTCCCATGCGGCCCGGGCCTCGTTCCGGCGCTCGAGCCGATCCAAAAGCGTGGCCCGGGTCGCAGCCCGGAGCGGCCAGGTCCGTAGTCCGGGAGTCTCGATCGTCTCCAGCGCCCGCAGGGCCTCCTCCGGACCCGCGACCTCGGCCAGGGCCACGACACGGTTCAGGGCCACCACCGGGGACGGGCTGAGGGCCAGGAGCTGGTCGTAGAGATCGAGGATGCCCCGCCAGTCCGTCGCGGCCAGATCGGGTGAGGCGGCATGGGCCGCGGCGATCGCCGCCTCCAGGTGCCAGGTGGTGACCCGGGTACCCTCGGAGGCCCGTTCCAGGTGCCGGAACCCCTGCGCCATGCGCCGTCGATCCCAGCGGGAGCGATCCTGCTCTCCCAGAAGCAGGATGGTCCCGTCCCCGTCGGTGCGTGCCAAGAGACGGCTCGCCTGGAGGTGGAGCAACGCGGCGAGGGCGTGGGTCTCCGGGCGGCCGGTGGCGGGATCGGCCGCGAGCAGCGACACGAGCCGGACGGCCTCCTCGGCCAGGTCCCGCCGGATCGTCACTCCGCCTCCCGCGCCGTATCCCTCTGTGAACAGCAGGTAGAGGGCCTGGAGTACCGTCTCCAGCCGCCCCGGCAACTCCCCCTCCCCCGGGAGCTCGAAGACGATCTTCCGATCCCGGAGAATGCGCTTGGCGCGTACCAGCCGCTGGGCGATGGTGGCCGGCTTGACCAGAAAGAGGGTGGCGATCTCCTCCACGCTGAACCCGCCGACGGTCTTGAGACTCAGTGCGATCCGAGCCTCGACGGGGAGCGCCGGGTGGCAGCACATGAAGAGCATGGCCAGCTCGTCGTCCACGGCGGGATCGGCCAGCGGACCGGTTTCGGGGAGATCTATGGCGAGCGCATCGAGCCGCGGGGCAAGCGACGCGGTCCGGCGCGCCCGGTCGAGCGCCAGGTTGCGGGCCACGGTGTAGAGCCACCCCTCCGGATGAGCGGGCACCCCCTCGTGAGGCCACTTCTGGAGGGCACGGAGAAGGGCCTCCTGGACCACCTCTTCCGCCACGTCCAGGTGAGAGGGCCCGAACATCCGGGTGAGCGCGGAGACCATACGGCCCGCGCTCCTCCGGAAGAGGTGATCGAGAAGCCGGGGAACCGGGGGGTCAGGACTCGAGGGCACGGATGCTCAGGGTTCCTCCGAACTCGAGGTGCGGGTGATCCCGGCAGAGCCGGACCACCTCACCATAATCGGTTGCCTCGATGAGCCAGAAGCCGCCGATCACCTCCCGGGTCTCGGCGTAGGGCCCGTCGGTGACAACGAGCTTCGGTCCCGCCCCCTTCAGGGTGCGGCCCTCGCCATCGCGGAGCTTGGCGGAGGTCTGGATGCGTCCCTCGGCGCTCAACCGGCTGGTCCAGGCCATGTACTTCTCGATGATGGCCTGCATCTCCCCGGGAGAGATGGCGTCGAAATCGGAGGGATCCTCGTACGGCAACACCAGATACTGGGGCATGTAATCCTCGGCGAAAAGGGTTTTTGTTCGAAACCTCATTGATACTCAGGATTGCCTGATGGGACCATGGATCCCATGTCCAACACTGTCCTATGTCCCATGTCCCATGTCCTATGTCCTATGTCCTATGTCCTATGTCCTATGTCCTATGTCCTATGTCCTATGTCCCATGTCCCATGTCCCATGTCCCAGGTCCCTCTGTCCCACGCCCTACCTGCGGCATTCCCACCATCCCCTCTCCTCCCGACACCCGACACCCAATCCCCAATAATCCCCAATACCCAGCTGCCGATAGATGGGAAACGAACGGGAGATCCGAGAATCGACATATATTGCGTTGTTCGGTTGTCCCGTTCCATTCCTCGCACGCAATTCGGAGGTGATCAGACGTGCCCGGGAGTCGTCCGTTAGTCATCGTCGCCAACCGACTTCCGGTCCACCGCGTGAGTCGGCGAGGTGCCGCGAGCGAGTGGGAAACGAGTCCCGGAGGGTTGGTGGCCGCTCTGACGCCGATACTCCGGGAGCGGGGCGGGATCTGGGTAGGCTGGTCGGGGCAATCCGGCCCCGCGCCCGCGCCCTTTGAGCACCAGGGGATCTCGCTTCGGCCGGTTGGCCTGTCCCGCGAGCTCATCGAAGGGTTCTACGAGCGATTCAGCAACCGCACCCTGTGGCCGTTGTATCACGATGTGGTCCGTCGTCCCGAGTTTCACCGGGGATGGTGGAGGGATTTCTGGACCGCCAATGAGCGCTTTGCCACGGTCGCGGCGGAGAGTGCACCCAAGAAGTCCCTGGTGTGGATCCACGACTACCAGTTGCAGCTGGTTCCCCAGATGCTGCGGGAACGGCGCCCCGACCTCCGGATCGGCTTTTTCCTGCACATCCCCTTCCCTCCGGTGGAGCTGGTGGCCCAGCTTCCTTGGCGGCGTGCCCTGATGGAGGGGGTTCTCGGCGCGGACCTGATCGGTCTCCAGACCGAGGACGATGCGCGGAATCTGCGCCGGTCCGCGCACCGTTTCGGCGGGGCGCACGGGGCTGGGGCGGACCTGGAGGTGGGGAGTCGCCGGGTGGGTGTGGCCACTTATCCGGTTTCAATCGACGTGCAGACCTTCGACACCCTGGCCCGTTCCTCAGCGGTTCGGGCCAAGGCCGAGGCCCTGCGCCGCCGTCTGGGGGGCCGGAAGATCCTCCTGGGGGTGGACCGGCTCGACTATACCAAGGGGATCGACATCCGTCTCCAGGCCTATTCCGAGTTGCTCGGCACGGGATCCGTTCGCATCCAGGACGCCGTGTTTGTCCAGGTGGCGGTGCCGAGCCGGGAACTGGTTCCGGACTACGCTGAGACGCGGACGGAGATCGAGGGATGGGTGGGCCGGATCAATGGGGAGTTCTCACATGTGGGGCTTGCGGCGGTACACTATTTGCGCCGCTCGTTGTCACCGGAGGATCTGGTGGCGCTGTACGTGGCGGCGGACGTGATGGTGGTCACTCCGTTCCGGGACGGGATGAACCTGGTGGCGAAGGAATACGTTGCCTCGCGCGTGGATGGGACGGGGGTGCTGGTTCTCAGTGAATTCGCGGGTGCGGCCCGTGCGCTCCGCGCGGCACTCCTGGTGAACCCGCACGACATCGATGGTCTGGTTCAGGCCATCCATCGGGCGTTGCATCTCCCGCCGGAGGACATGACCCGGCGGATGCGATCGCTTCGGCGGGTGGTCCGGCGCTACGACGTCCATGAATGGGCCGACCGGTATCTCGGAGGCTTGATGGCATGAATCTGACGGACGAAACACTGCATCGCATCGCCCAAGCGCCGGTGTTGCTGGTGGCCTGTGATTACGATGGCACGCTGGCGCCCCTCGTGGAGGATCCCGCCGCGGCCCTGCCCCGGGTGGAATCGATCGTGGCCTTGCGTCTCCTGGCGGCGTTGCCGCGGACGCACGTGGCGGTGGTGTCGGGCCGGGCGCTGCGGGATCTCCGGGCGATCGCCGGTCTCCCCGAGGAGGTGCACCTGGTGGGCAGCCACGGGTCGGAGTTCGACCAGGACTTCAGCCAGACGCTGTCCAAGGAGGTCTGCGAGTTGCGTCGCCGCATCGCCCTGGCGCTCGATACTCTCCCCGATGAATTCCCCGGCGTCTACCTCGAGGCCAAGCCGGCCAGCGTCGCCGTGCATTACCGGCAGACGGATCCTGACCGGGTGGATGATGTTCTGGCTCGGGTGCGGGAGGCGGTCGGCGCGTTGGCCGGGGTGCACACCCGGCACGGGAAGTGTGTGGTGGAACTGGCCGCGATGCACACGAGCAAGGGGCGGGCTCTCGATGCCCTGCGCCGCCGGGTCGGGGCTTCCGCCGTGCTCTTCCTGGGGGACGATGCCACTGACGAAGATGCGTTCGTGACGCTGACCGGTCCCGATGTGGGTGTCAAGGTTGGTGAGGGTGCGAGTGCCGCCACGCACCGCGTGGGGAACACCGAGGATGTGGCGCGTCTGCTGGCCCATCTGGCGGAGCGTCGCTCCGCCTGGCTCGAGGGCGCCGGCACCACGCCGATCGAGACCCATGGTTTCCTCTCGGACCAACGGGCGGTGGCCCTGGTGCGGCCCGATGCCCGCATCGTCTGGTACTGCGCGCCGCGAATCGACTCCCCGGCCCTGTTCGCCGAATTGCTCGGCGGCCCCGGCGACGGCTACTTCGCCATCACCCCCCTGGACGACGGCGCCGGTCCCCCGGTTCAGCGATATCATGACGGCACCATGGTGCTCGAAACGGCGTGGTCCACCTGCCGGGTGGAGGATTTTCTCGATGTCAGCGAAGGGCGGACCGACCAGCGCGCGGGCCGGAGCGACCTGCTGCGGATCGTGTCGGGCCGGGGCCGGGTGCGCGTGGAGTTCGCGCCGCGGATCGACTTCGGCCGGGTGGCCACCCAGATCCGGGTGAATGATCACGGGGTGCGGGTGTACGGGACATCCGATCCGATCGTGCTGCGGGCGCCGGGAGTGGCGTGGACGATCCGGGAGGAATGTGGCCACGACGTCGCAAGCACAGAGGTGGAGCTCGACCCCGAGGTGCCCCTGGTTCTGGAACTGCGCTATGGCACGACCAGCCTCGCGGAGGCACGGCCGGCGCCGGAGCGATTGGCCCGGACCACGCGATACTGGAGAGAATGGGTCGACACCCTCACGCTTCCTTCTGTCGCCACCGACGCCGTGCGGCGGAGCGCGCTGGTTCTCAAGGCCCTCTGTTACGGTCCCACCGGGGCGATCAGCGCCGCCGCGACCACCAGTCTCCCCGAACATCTCGGCGGGGTCCGCAATTGGGACTACCGGTACTGCTGGTTGCGGGATGGCGCGATGTCGGCGGCCGCCCTGGTGGAGCTGGGCAGCCACCGGGAGGCCTTCGACTTTCTCGGCTGGGTCCTAGGGATCCTGGACGACCTGGAGCAGGCGCCGGAACGGCTGCGACCCCTCTACACAGTGCTGGGTCGGGAGCTGAGCCCCGAGGGAGAGATCGCCCAGCTGGCGGGCTACGGAGGAAGCCGACCGGTGCGGGTGGGAAACGGGGCTACGGGTCAGATCCAGATCGACGTGTTCGGACCGATTGTCGAGGTGGTACACCGGCTGGTGGAGCACCACGCCCCGGTGACCCATGAGCACTGGACCCTGGTGCAGAAGATGGTCCAGGCGGTGGAGCGCCGGTGGCGGGAACCCGATCATGGCATCTGGGAGATCCGGAAGCCGTGCCGTCACCATGTGCATACCAAGACAATGTGTTGGGTGACGGTCGATCGGGCCATCTCCATCGGGGAGCAGATCCACGCCGAGGTGCCCGAGGGGTGGCGCACGCTCCGCCAGGAGATCCACGACGAGGTGGTCTCCCGGGGATGGCATCCAGAGGCACGGGCCTTCACCGCGGCCTTCGAGGCGCGGGATCTGGATGCGGCGGCCCTCACGGTGGGTCTCACCGGCCTGCTGCCCGCCGGCGATCCCCGGGTGGTGAGCACGGTGGCGGTGGTGGAACGCCATCTGCGGGACGGACCCACCGTGTATCGGTACCGGGAGGACGACGGACTCCCCGGCATCGAGGGCGGGTTCCATCTCTGCACCTCCTGGCTGATCGAGAGCTACCTGTTGATCGGCCGGCTCGACGAAGCGCGGGCCCTCTTTCAGAGCTTCCTCGGGTTGGCCGGTCCCCAGGGACTCCTCTCCGAGGAATATGACCCGCGGACCGACCGGGCTCTCGGAAACCATCCCCAGGCCTACTCTCACATCGGTCTGATCCGAAATGCGCTGGCGCTGGAAGCGGCCGAAGGTCACGCGCGCAGAAAGGCATCGTAGGGGCGAACGACATTCTCCCTTCAACTGTCAGCCAGCCCCCCCCGGCCCCCCTGTCGCGAGGCGGCGCCAGCCGCCGTGGCGATCTCTACTCCCGCAGGGCAGGAGAGGGGAGACACCTCCGTCCTGTGTCCTCAGTCCTTCCGACCTCACTGGCCGAGAATCAGCACCACCCCGACCGCGAGAGTGATCCCCGCGGGGATGAGCACCTGTCGGCATAGCGCGCGGGACCCCAGCGCCGCCACCAGCCCTCCCTTGACCAAAGTGTTGGCGAGCACCGCCACGAGCAGCGCCCGGACGGCGGGAATGTCGCTCCCGTCCCGGACGCGTTGGGCGAGCGAGAGGGTGATGGCGTCGGTGTCGGTGAGCCCCGCGAGACCCGCCACGACGTAGATGCCCGCAGTCGGCAGGTATCTCTCAACGACCTCCACCAGCAGCAGGATGGCCGCGAAGAACAGGGCCACTTTCACGGCCGCAGTGAGGCTGAAGGGATTGCGGAGCGGCACGGTCTGCTCCGCCACCCGGTGATGCCCCGCCCGGAGTGACAGCAGAGCTCCCACGGCACTTACCGCTGCGAGCAACAGCATCGGTGCCAGCAGTCCCCGAGCGAACGTGGGAGCCACGACAAAGCTCAGCACGATGACCCGCAGAAACATCATGGTCCACGCGAGGAGGATTCCGGCCGCGAGGGCAGCGGCGAGGCGCGAATCGATCTCGCGCCCTCGTCCCTCCGCCCCTTGGCTCTGACGGGCAAAGGAGAGGGTGACCGCCGTGGAGGAGACGAGACCACCGACCGCTCCGGTGATCGACGTTCCCCGATTGGGGCCGAGCAGGCGGGCGGCCACGTATCCCACGAGGGAGAGCCCGGAGATGAGGATGACCAGGAGCCAGAGGGTACGCGGGTTGAGTGCCCCGAAGGGATCGAGGGCCCGATCGGGGAGGAGGGGGAGGACGATGAACGACGCCAGGAGGAGTTTGAGGCCGGCAAAGAGGTCCTCCTCCCCGATACGGCCCGCGAGGTGATGAAGCGACTGCTTGAATGCCAGGACGGCTGAGACGATGATTCCGAGCGCCACGGCGATTCCCGGCTGGCCCAGAACCGACAGACCACCGAGGAGGACCACCAGCACCGCTGCGATCTCGGTGGTGAGGCCCGCCGCGCCGTGGCTCTTCAGGAGAATGACGTACCCCGCCAGGACCTGGGCTGCCACGACGAGGACCGTGGCGATGAAGAGCCAGGGGGTGCCGAGAAGCTGTCCGAGCCAAGCCGACGTGGCACCCGCCAGGGCGAAGAGAATGAAGGTCCGGAGTCCTCCGATCCGATGCTCCGCGTCGGGCGCATCCTTCTTTTCCCGCTCAAGCCCCACCAGCGCACCGATGAACAGCGCGATGGCAAAGTTCCGGACGAGGATCGGGTCCATGGGGGGAATATAGGCGGTAGGCGGTAGGCGGTAGGCGATAGGTGGTAGGTGGTTGTAGGTGGGAATAGGGAGTAGAAGCGGGTCGTGGCCCGCCCTCACGCAGAGGGGAACAGGGGCGCAGGTGGTGATCGCGATTTCAGCAGCCGTTCACCCCGGGGTCCCGGTCCCGGGGATCGCGCGGGGGCAGCGTACCATCGAGACGCAGGACATAGCTGTCCTGCACCTGGTTCCCGTCATATCGAATCGACTGCCGGATCAGCGCGGGCCGGGTGCGGGGACTCGTGAGCCGGTACCAGTTGTTGGTGGACTGGGTATAGACCGGGCCACACCGCACCAGCTGTACCTGAACTCCCTTCTCGAACACGACGCCGAGCATGTGCTCGCCGCGCGGATGCATTCCCTGTTCATCGAAATAGATGTTTGTCGCCCGAGCCGAGGTCCCGCTGGCCATGAGGGAGAACTTCCGTCCCGCCCAGGTGGCATTCCCGGATTGCATGAGAGGACTGGCGTCGTTGTGGAGGGTCGTGAGGTCGGCTGGCTTCGGCCCGCCCGGGCTCCACGTGATGTCGGTTGGTGCCGCGCCGAGAGCACTCCAGTCGTGTCCCGCTGCGGGGGCGCCTGCGGGCACGAGAAGGGCAACGATGATGTCGGCCAGCCGCTCGTGGGGCTTCACGGTGGACACCGGCGTCCGCGTGGCTCCCGGGGCACACTGTTCAGTATACACAGCCAGCTGGTTGGGTCGCAGTGGAGGGAGCTCCTCCCCCGGTGACAGAACGAACCCCTCGGTCGGCCGTACGGAGGTGGGACCCTGGATGGAGAGGTAGGCCGGAGCGATCCCCGTACCGGTCAGCTGATACCAGCTGGTGCCACCCGCTCCGGTCCGGACGGGGCACCGGGCCAGGACGGCCCCCATCCCCGCCTCCTTCAACGCCTGGACAACTTTCGCCTCACCCAGGGCGGCCCCCCCATTCCGGAAGTAGATGTTGGACACCATGGTCCGGGCTCCGGTGGCCACCACCGTGATGGTTCTGCCACCCAGGGTGAGGGCTCCCTGCCGGACGTAACATCCGCCGTCCGGGAGACAGTTCTCCAGAGAGGTGGGCGGGAGGGGGGCCCATCGGATGCCGGGCAGGCCCTCGATTCCTCGCCAGTCGGCGGGGAGGTTCATGCCCAGGTAGGTCCGGGCGATCGTGGCCAGGTCGGCCTCGGGTGTCGTGGGTGTCTGAAATGCTGCCAGGAGGCCGATGGTGGCGCAGGGGACGGTGACAACGCGAATCCAGCGAGGCATGGCGGGTTCTCCGGTCGCGAGACCGGCCCAAAGGGGCCGGCGGGGTGGAAGCCCCCATGCCGGGGGCTTGCCCAGACATTGCGCGGAAGGAGAATCGGGACCGTCACGATGGACACTGGTGGGGGGGTCGAGAAGGCCCGGCAAAACGGAAGAGTTTCCTTAGATTGGTGGGATATTGTCTTCCAAGGGGGTTCAGTGTGAAGCAACTCAGTGAGTTTCTGGAGATGGAGGCCACGCCGGGGATTCTCCTCATGGCGGGGGCGATCCTCGCGATGGCCCTGGCCAATTCCCCCTGGGGGGACTCCTACGCGGCGATTCTGGCCCTCCCGATCGAGGTCCGGGTCGGCGCGGCGGGCATCGCCAAGCCGCTCCTCCTGTGGATCAACGATGGCCTCATGGCGATCTTCTTCCTGCAGGTCGGCATGGAGCTCAAGCGGGAGATTCTGGACGGGCACCTCTCGAACCTCCGGCAGGCGGTGCTCCCCGCCTTCGGCGCGATCGGCGGGCTCGCCGCTCCGGCGGCGATCTATCTCGCCTTCAACCGGGGGAATGCCGCCGCGATGTCCGGGTGGGCCGTCCCCACCGCGACCGACATCGCGTTTGCCCTGGGAGTCCTCTCGTTGTTGGGGAAGCGGGTTCCCGCCGGGCTCAAGGCCTTTCTGCTCAGCGTGGCCATCTTCGACGATCTGGCGGCGATCATCATCATCGCGGTGTATTACACGGCGAACGTGGCCCTGGTTCCCCTGGTCGTGGCCGCGGTGGCACTGGGCGGACTGCTGGTGCTCAACCGGGCGGGCGTCCTCCGGTCGATCCCGTACCTTCTGCTCGGCGGGGTCCTCTGGGTGGCGGTCCTCAAGTCGGGAGTCCACGCCACGCTGGCCGGTGTCGCCCTGGCCATGACGATCCCGGCCCGGGCCCGCACCGGGCAGGAACCGCTACTCCCCCGTCTCGAGCACGCCATCCATCCGGTGGTTGCCTTCGTCATCCTTCCCCTGTTCGCGTTGGCCAACGCAGGTGTGCCTCTCCAGGGCCTCACCATGGCCGACCTGATTCACCCGGTCCCCCTCGGGATCGCGATCGGCCTCCTGGTGGGAAAACAGGTCGGCATCATGCTGGTGTGCTGGCTGGTGGTGCAGCTCCGACTGGCCATGCTCCCGGCGGGAGTGCGATGGAGAGATCTGTACGGGACCGCATTGCTGTGTGGCATCGGATTCACCATGAGCATCTTCATCGGATCGCTCGCCTTCCAGGAAGGAAGCGGCATTCCCCCGGGAGTCGAACGCCTCGGCATTCTGGTCGGATCGCTGCTGGCGGGGCTGGCGGGATACGTTTCGCTGCGATCCTCCCTCCGGCGCAACCACCCTGTGTGACTCACTCACCCCACGCTGAGGAACCCGGCATGACGGACGAAACCCTGGCGCTTCAGCTGGTGGCCCTCAAGTCTCTGCTGTCCGAGGTGGAGCAACGCCTCGGCCGGGCCCCGATCGCCCCCACGGGGCTGGAGGATCTCAAATCATCGGTGGACACCCTCCGCATCAGCATCTGGGCCATCATGTCGGCCGGCAAAGGTGCGCGGTCGGGGAGCCTGGTGGAACGGTTCCGCGTGCACCGGGCGGTGGAGATGCTGGAGGGGATCCGGGCCGACATGATCAGCGGGCGGATGCCTCTCATCCGCCCCGAGTTCGACCGGCTCGGAGAAGTAATTGAAGGTTTACGACAGGAGTTGAGACGCCTGATGCCCTGATGCCCTCCCCGTCACTCCTTCTGATCCGCCTCCTGCTCATCGTCCTCCCGGAGACGCCTGGATCCCTCATCCTCGCCAATCCCCGTTGATTCGGATCCCCACTCTTTTTCGCGAGCACGATGGATCGGTCGGCGTTCCCTTAACGCTTCTGCCCCCCGGCGCGTATCAGTAACATCAGCACCGTGGAATTTCCCGGGCGTGTGGGGCGCGCATGAGACACCAATGTTGGCTGGAGCACATCGGACACTCACTCCCGAACGGGGGGGCCCCGGCAAGAGGCAGGGGACGCCGTCTCCTGCTCGGAATCGTCGCGCTCCTTCTCCTCTCCAGTTGTGCCGGGGATCCACCGTCCCCGTCTCCGCCGGTCAACGAGAGGGCGGCAGCCACTCCGGCTGAGAGGATCGGGGACGGGTGGACCACCGTTGCCCCTCGCGAGGCGGGACTCGACCCGGTCCGGCTCGACGCCCTGACCGCCATGCTTCGCCGCTATCACGAATGGAATGTGCACGCAGTCCTGGTGGAGCACGAAGGGCGGCTGGCCTATGAAGAGTACTTCACCGGCATGGACGAGGTCTGGGGAGAACGGCGCGAGTGGCGGACCTTCGATCGGGACGCACTGCACGACGTGCGCTCGATCAGCAAGAGCGTGGTCTCCGCCCTGACCGGCATCGCGATCGCCTCGGGAGCCATCCGCTCGGTCGACGATCCGATGGTCGACTATCTGCCCGGCTTGAGGGACCTGACCCTGCCCGAAAAGAGGGCCATCACGCTCCGCCATGCGTTGACCATGACCGCCGGCCTGCAGTGGAATGAGGACATCCCCTTCACCGATCCCCGCAATGATGAACTGGGGATGACCCGGAGCCGCGACCCCCTCCGGTACATCTTCTCCAAGCCCGTGATGCACCCGCCCGGGCGGGCCTGGGTATACAACGGCGGGCTGGTGCAGGCGCTGGGCGGGGTGCTGGAACATGCCACCGGCTCACCATTCGAAGCCTATGCCCGGGAAGCATTCTTCGAGCCACTCGGCATCACCAATTGGGAATGGCGAGGAGATCTGGGAGGGATGCCCGCCGTGGCCTCCGGCCTCCGGCTTCGGGCACGGGACGTGGCCAAGATCGGGTCGGTCTACCTCCACGGCGGACAATGGCAGGGACGCCAGGTGGTCCCCGAGGAGTGGGTACGCGAATCCTCCCGCTCCACTTTTCTCCTGCCGGGCGCCACGACCGCCTGGGGTGTCCACCGCTATGGCTATCTCTGGTGGCACACCTGCTACCAGACCCCCTACGGCACCCTCGACGCCCTGACCGCGATCGGCAACGGCCAGCAACGGATCTTCGTCCTCCCCCAGTACCGGATGGCCGTGACCATCCTGGCGGGACGGTATTACGACCCCAGCGCCTCCCGCCTCGCCGAACGAATCCTCCTGGAGAACATCCTTCCCGCCATCGGACGTCCGGCGGAGGATTCCCCGGCCTGCGCCGTCAACGATTAGGAAGTTTGAAGTGGTGCATTCAATGGGTCGATGCAACATCTTCCTTCGAAGTCCTCCACGGAAGAGGTTGCCCGATGATACGAACCGACCGGCCGGGGCTGACCCCGGCACAGAAACAGGATCTCTG
>JBDIWC010000012.1:0-87759 GCA_039794085.1 Gemmatimonadales bacterium | reverse complement strand
GCCGCGCGGGCGCCGGCGCGGTCTCCGTCCTCCTCGTGCCGTCCCGGCCGGCCGGCGGCGGGGGGTGGGTCGGGGGCCCGGTGCGCTAAGCCTCCGGGGGCGGCAGCGGGGGGGGGGGGGGGGGGGGTGGCGGTGCGGGGGGCCGGCGCCGGGTGGTGGTGGGGGTGGGGGAGGGGAGGGGGGCAGACCGGGGTCGGGCGGGGGGGCGCGGGGCGGGCGGGGGGGGGGGGGGGGGGGGGGGCGGCTCGGGCACTGCCGACTCGGGAATCGGAGGGGCAACCAGTGCCTGGGGGACGGGACCGGGCGGAGGAGGCGGAGGATTCAGGGGGATGAAGTCCACCTGCCCGGTGGCCGATTTCTCGGGCTCCATGGCCTCGGGGAGCATGTCCCGCTGCACGACCAGGGCGATGAGGAGAAGATGGAGACCGGCACTGATCGCCAGTCCGATCCACGAGCGATCCCGCCTCGGCGCGAAGAGGGGGCCCGGTTCCTCGGTGTACCAGAGGGAATGCTTCACGCGAGCACTCCCGCTTGAAGCTCGGGCGCCGGGGTGGTGTCGATGATCACCCGTTGCAGACTCCCCCGTAGCTTCCGCCTCACACGGAGCACCAGGATCACCGCCACGATGCCGAGCCCCGCCACGAGGCCCCACCAGAGGCCCACGGGCCCCTGTCCGAGGCCAAATCCGAGGAGCAGGCTCAGGGGAATCCCTGCGCACCAGAAGCCGAGAATGTTGATGAGGAAGGGCCCGCTCGTGTCCCCCACCCCGCGCAGGATTCCGATGGAGACCGCTTGAATGCCGTCGAACACCTGGAAGATCCCGGCCAACGGGAGGAGTGCGATGGCCACGGCCAGGACCGCCGGGTCCGTGGTGTAGAATCGGGCCAGGACTCCGGGGATGCCGAGGAAGAGGATCGCGGTTCCCGTCATGAAGGAGGCCCCGGTCAGGAGGGCCCCGCGCGCCGTCCTCCGGGCGTCCTCCGGGTCATTCCGCCCCACCGCCTGGCCCACCAGCACCGCGGCTGCCATCCCGAGCCCCAGCGGAACCATGAAGGTGAGGGACGCGAGATTGATGGCGATCTGGTGACCGGCCACGGCGTCGGTGCCCAACCATCCCATCAGGAGCGCCACTCCCCCGAAGGCCCCGAACTCCAGTTGCATCTGCCCGCCGATGGGTGCCCCCAGCCGCATCATGCGCGCCAGAGGCCCCGCCTGGAAGGCGTCCCGGCGCCAGGGAAGGAGATGGGGAAGGAGCGTGCGCCGGGCCGCCAGAAGCAGGAGCCCCGCCATGAGCCACCGGCTCAGGGTGGATGCCCACGCGGAGCCCACCGCCCCCATAGGGGGGAAACCCAACCGGCCGAAGATCAGCACGTCATTGAAGACGATATTGGCCGCGTTGGCCAACACGATGGTCACCACCACCGCCCGCAGGTGTCCCATGGCCTGGAGGGTCTGACGGAAGACGGTGAAGGCAAAGAAGGGGAGAATCCCCGGGATGGTGGCGAGGGCATATCCCGCAGCCAGGGGGACCACCTCCACGGGCTGCCTCACCAGGGCCAGGATCGGACCGGCGAGGAGATGGACGATCCCGACGGGAATCGAGAGGGCCGCAGCGAGAACGAGACCCCGTTGGAGGCCCCGGGTCACGGCGGGGTTGTCCCCGGCGCCGACCGCCTGGGACACGATCGGGTCGAGGGCGGAGATGACCCCCAGGCCGAAGACGGCGAAGGCGAAGAAGTAGAGGTTGCCGAGCGCCACGGCGGCGAGCGCTGCCGGCGACACCCGTCCCACCATGAGAGTGTCCACCACACCCATCGTCATCATGCCGACCTGAACGGTGACGACCGGGAGCGCCAGGCGCAGCAACGCACCCATTCCACCGGCCGGGGCCGGAGGAATCAGGTCAGAGCCGGGGCGCATGTCATCCACCATTCAGGTACCACTCCAGGAAGCCAGGTCGAACCCGGAAAGCTAGCGGGGTCCATCCGGGGGTGAACCCGGATGGACCCCGCGGGGAAAACGAGTCCGATCAACGACTTGGATTTGGACGCCGCCCCTGACCCCGGCCCCCGGCCTGCCAGGCGGTCCGGATCTCCTTGTACTTGGCCACCTGTTCCTTGGTGAGCACGGCGGACAATTCCTTCTCGGTTTCCGCGGTCAACTCGCCCATCTTGGCGCGCATCGCCTGGGGATCCCCACCCCCGGATCGCATCTCCTGGAAGAGGGTGTTTCGCTTTTCCGTCTCCGCCTTGAGGATGGAAGTGACCTTCTCGGCCTGCTTGGCGTCGAGGCTGAGTTCTTTGGTGACCCGGTCGATCAACTCCTGCTGGCGGGCGGCACCGCCGGGACCGCCCCCTCCCGTGCCCTGGGCCACGGCGTGGGCGACGGGGAGGGCGAACAGGGCGGCGGCAGCGAGAAGCGAGGTACGGAGGAACAAGCCAGGGCGCATGGGGCCAATCTCCACAAAGTGGTCGAGACCACCCGGCGCTCCGCACATCGGCGCATGACCGGGTCCAGTCTCAGGACGCGAATCTCGCATCCATCGAGAGAAGTACGCAGGCTGGGGGAGAAGTGTTAAGGATCAGAGGACAGAGGACAGACGACAGAGGACACATAGGACGGAAGCACATGGGACGGGGACGCTGGGAGGGACGCTGGGTCCGCGCCCCCTCCCAGGCTGTGCTATCTCCTGCTGTCCTGGGTTGCTATGTCCTGCTATCCTGGGTTGCTATGTCCTGCTGTCCTGGGTTGCTATGTCCTGCTGTCCTGGGTCCTATGTCCTCCTATGTCCTCTCGTCACCCCCCATGCGCCCGGCAGGATTCGAACCTGCGACCCTCGGCTTAGAAGGCCGATGCTCTATCCACCTGAGCTACGGGCGCACACTCGATCAAACTTAAGGGAAGCGGAGGTCCCCTGCCATCCTGGCGGTGGGCGACCGCCCGGCGCGTCGCCCGGGGCGTCCGGCTATGTTTGGGACACCTCGACCCGATTCATGGATCTTTCGCCCACCACCCTCGAGCTCGACGCCGCGCTCCTTCAGGCCGCCATCACCTTCGGTCTGGCGGCGCTCTTTGCCGTCCTGCACTCCCGGTATCGCAAGCCCTACCTTGGCTGGTGGGCGGTGGCCTGGACCATGTTCGGCGTTCGTATCGGGGCGATCAGCACCTTTCTGGTCACCGCCGACCGCTTCTGGCTCTTCGCCCACCAGGTGCTCACCGGGTGGACCGCCCTGGCCACCCTCTGGGCCACTCTCGTCTTCGCCCGCGGAACCCGGTGGCGCTCCCGCTATCTTCTGGTTCTCCTCTTCCCCCCTCTCTGGTCCATCCTGGCGATCTACCGGCTGGAAACTTTCCTTCTCGCCGCTCTCCCCGCCGTGGTCTTCCTGAGCGGGGCCACCGCGGCGGCCGGCGTGGCCTTTTTCCGGTTTCGCCGACAGACCGGTTCCTCCTCCGCCCGATTTCTGGGGTGGACCTTTCTCCTCTGGGCGCTGCATCATCTCGATTATCCGTTGCTTCGCGCCCGCGGGGCGTGGACCCCCTGGGGCTATTATCTCGACATCGCCTTCATTCTGGCGATCGGATCGGGGACCTTGCTGCTCCTGATCGAGGAACTCCGCACCGGTCTTCGGACCCTCTCCGCCATGGCGGGAGACCTCCACCGTCCCCGCGGCGAGGCCGACGCCCTCGATGCCCTGCTGACGCGACCTCTGGATCTGGCGGGGGTCAGAGGAAGCGCATTCTATGACGTGGTGCATGCCGCCGGCCTCACGCCCACGGTCCGCTTCACACGGGGAGCCGGAGTGTGCCGGGAATGGGGGGAGGCGACCTCGATCCCCGATGGGGAAATCCGTCCCACGATCCTCCAGGCCGTGGACGCCAGGCGCCCCCGGCTCACGGCTCCCGGCGGCCGGGGGTTTGCCCTGGTTCTTCCCGTCTTCCGGGAGGACCTCGTGATGGCCGCGCTGGTGATCGTGGGAGAGGTGGGAGACCCGTTCACCGCGCTGGACGATGACTTTCTTCTGACGTTGGGACGCCAGATGGGAACCGCCTTGGAGCGTTCCGATCTGCATGCCCGGCTGGCCCGCCGCCAGGCCGACCTGGAACGGCTGTCCGCCCGGATGATCCGTCAACACGAGCAGGAACGGCACCGCCTCTCCCGGGAGCTCCATGACGAAACGGCCCAGGTGTTTTCCGCCATGAAGCTGCAGCTGGGGGCCCTGCGCGAGGGCATTCCCCATGAGCTGACGCCCCGCATCGACCATCTCGTGGGAATGGTGGACACCGGCATGCGCAGCATCCGGAATGTCACCGAGGCCCTGCGGCCCTCGGTGCTCGACGATCTGGGACTGGTGCCCGCCCTGCGGGCCCTGGTGTCCGACTTCGGGTCCCGGACCGGCATCGCCTGTGCCTTCGATGACCGGGCGGGAAGTCCCGCGCTCACCGAGGATGCCGAACTCGCCCTCTTCCGGGCCCTGCAGGAAGCGCTGAGCAACGTGGCCCGGCACGCGAACGCTTCGCAGGTGGCGGTGACCCTGTCGGCAGAAAACGGGGCCCTCTCCCTGCAGGTGTGCGACAATGGCATTGGTCCGACCCCCCGCACCGGCACCGGCACCGGACTGACCGGGATGCAGGAACGCATCGCCCAGGAGGGAGGAACGGTGGAGGTGGAACCGGGGCCGGCCGGAGGAACCGTTCTGCGGGTCACGATCCCCCGTCCCTCGATTCCCCCCGCAGGAGCCGACGCCTGATGCCGCGACCCATCACCGTTCTCATCGCCGATGACCACGCGCTGGTGCGCGAGGGGATCCGCCAGGTCTTTTCGGGGCAGGAGGACATCCTCGTGGCCGGTGAGGCCTCGACCGGGGAGGACGCCCTGGCACAGGCCGCGGCCCTCCGCCCCACCGTGCTGATTCTCGATGTCTCCATGCCGCACGGGTCGGGGCTCGAGGTCCTGCCCCAGGTGCGCCGGACCGTGCCCGACACCCGCATCCTGATGCTGAGCGTGCACGATCATCCGGAATATGTTCTCGAAGCGGTGCGTTCCGGGGCCCACGGGTACTTGCGCAAGGACACACTTCCCGCCGCTCTGCGGGATGCGGTGCGCCGCCTCGCCGCCGGGGAGACCTGTTTCGATCTCCCCGCCGGGGATGCCCCCGAGACGGCAGCCCCCGCCGTGCCGGATGCCCGGGATCGCCTGGCGCTCCTCACCCGGCGGGAACGGGACGTCTTCCTCGGTGTGGTGAGCGGGGAGACGAACCGGGAGATCGCCCAACGGCTCACCCTCAGTATCCGCACCGTCGAATCGTACCGGGAGAGTCTGATGCGCAAACTTGGTCTTCGGAGCGTGGCGGAGCTGACCCGCCTCGCCCTGCTGGCCGGGCTGACCCGGGACCAGGGTTGAGTCGACTCCCGCACGATGCGGCAGGACCTTGTGAGGACGTAGGACACAGGACAGAGGACAGAGGACAGAGGACAGAGGACAATTCTCCTCGACTTCGTCTCCGCGGCTCCGCGTGCGCCCCTTCTGCTTCCCCACCACGTGACAACTGGCGCACGACACGGTCCATTCCGTTGGATGGCCGACCACAAAAAGCACAAAAGACACAAGACTGATGTCGCCGGTTCATCGACCCTCCCTTTTTCTGCCCGGTCGCGTGCCACTTGTGTCTTCTCTGCCTCTTGTGGCCGTTTTCCACCCGGCGGAGGACCTGGAGCACGACGGAGGCGACTATGTCCTATGTCCTCCGTCCTCCGTCCTCCGCCCTCCGTCCTCCGTCCTCCGTCCCACCCGTACAACTACGGATGCCTGCTGCCGTACCTTTGCGCCTGTGCCCGAGGCGACAACCGAGTACTCTCCAGCCGCTCGCACCGTTCCCCACCGGGACGGCACCGGCCACCCACACTCAGGCACCCAACCATGGGCTCCATGGCACGATTGCTCCCCGGCTTCTGCAGTCTCCTTCTCCTCATTCCCTCCACTCCGTTGCACGCCCACATCCAGCAAGACCCGGACACCCTCCGCCGCGCGAAGAAGGACACGACGGCGATCATACTCGAAGAGGTCACGGTGACGGCGACCCGAAGCCCCCGGGGCGTCTTTCGAGTCCCCTCCCCGACCGTGGTGAAGGATTCGGCGGCCATCCGGGAGCGCATGGGGAACGGAATCGCCGACCTCTTCCGGAACGTGGCGGGCATCGATGTCACCGGGGTCGGGCCCAACCAGGGTCGCCTGTCGATTCGGGGCCAGCGGGGCCAGCGAATCCTGATGCTCGAGGATGGTCTGCGGATGAACAATTCCCGGAGACAACAGGACTTCGGGGAGCTCCCCGCCCTGGTGGACCCTAATGCGCTCCGGCGCGTCGAGGTGGTCAAGGGTCCGGCGTCGGTCCTTTACGGAACCGACGCCATCGGCGGCGTGGTCAACATGATCAGCCTGGAGCCTCCGACGGGAGAGGGGCGGAGTCTCCATGGTTCGCTCAGTTACCGGTACAGTTCCGAGGACCGCCAGCAGCACCCCACCTTCGATGCCACGGGTCACCTGGGACGCTTCGGGTTCGTGGCCACCGGATCGTTTCGGGACGCGGAAGCGTATGACGCCCCCGGTGGCACCTGGGGCAATATCACGCTCCCCGGGGACACCCGGGTGGAGGACACCGGAGTGGAGGACCAGAACTGGTCCCTCCGGACCCATTACCGTCTCAGCGAGGTGAGCGAGGTCTTCGCCAAGTACTCCCGGTACAAGGCGCTCGACGCCGGGTTCGGATTCGTTCCCGGGGCGGCCCTGGGAGACCCGAGCGCTCCGACGATCGCCATCCGGTATCCGAAGCAGACCGTGGACCGGGTGTCCGCCGGGTATCGGGCCTCGGGGCTTGGAAGCGTTCTCGCGGACCGTCTGGAGGTCTCGGGATGGGCCTCCAGCAACACGCGCACCCTCGACCTGGATGTCTTTGTCCCGTTCGGACCTCCTGGTGCGGGGCTCACCTCGGAAACCCGTAACTTCACCGACCTCGATACCCGGGGGTTCCGCCTCGAGGCGTCCCGGGTGCTCGGGGGACGCCACACCCTGACCTACGGCGTGGACTGGTTTCGGGATGCCTCCTTCAACACCGACACCAACACCACCATCATCGCCGGCTTCGGCCCGACCCAGACGACCGTGAACGACGTCCCCACGACTCCCAATGCCACCTTCAAGAGTGGCGGCGTCTTCGTGCAGGGCGACCTCAATGTCACCGACAACCTGAACGCCGTGCTCGGCCTCCGGGTGCAGGATGTCCGGGCCCGGACGCGACAGACCGATGGCATCACCGCCCCCCTGGTCTCGAGCAGCAACCAGACCGTGGTGGCGAGCGCCAACGTGGCCTACAGCCCCCTCCCCTCCCTCACGGTGATCGGAACCGTGGGTCGCGCCTTTCGAGCGCCCAATCTCGTGGAACGCTTCTTCAACGGCGCCACCCCGGAGGGGACCGGCTTCCAGATCCGCAATCCCGATCTGGAACCGGAAACCAGCGTGAATGTGGACCTCGGGGTCCGGTTCCGTCAGGGCCCGGTGCAACTCGAGGGATTCGTGTTCCGGAACACCATTTCCGATGGCATCCGGATCGAGCCGGTGGACACGATGGTGGGTCCCTTTCCCGGGTTCCGCAACGTGAATGTGGACAAGATCCGCGATCAGGGAATCGAGCTCACCGCAGACCTCGACCTGGGGCGGGGGCTCTCGGTCGGCGGCAACTGGGGCCGTCTCGACAGCGACAACGTCCTGGAGGACAACAATCCCGTGGGCGACACGTTCAGCAGCCGGATCACCGGGGAGGCCCGGTATCGCGATCCCGCCCGCCGATTCTGGGCCATCTACGGGGTGCGCCACAACGGGGAGCGTGGCGATGTGTCCCTGGTGGACAACCCGATCGGCAACGTGTTCCCCTCCTTCACCGTGCACTCCCTGCGCGGGGGGATCACCGTGTTCCGCCGCGGTCCGGTCACCCACTCCGTGCAGTTCGCGGTGGAAAATCTGACCAACGAGCTGTACGCCGAATTCACCAACGCCGCCTTCTTCCGCCCGGAGCCGAAGCGGATGTTCATTCTCTCCTGGCGCACGGGGTTCTGACATGGAGACCGAACGTAGCCTGGTCCACTTTCTCCCGATCCTGACGACCCTCGTCTCGATTCCCTTCGCGATCGTGCTGTTTCAACGCTACCGCGACCGGGGTGGCCTGCACCTTCTCTGGTGGGGCATCGGGGTGACGATGTACGGGGTCGGCACCCTGACCGAGTCCCTCACCACCCTTCTCGGCTGGGACCCGCTCGTGTTCCGGCTCTGGTACGTGTCGGGGGCCCTGCTCGGCGGGGCGCCGCTGGCCCAGGGAACGGTGTACCTGCTCCTGTCCCGGCGCTGGGCGGACCGACTCACGGCGATGCTCGTGGCCGCCGTGGCCCTCGCGGCCACCATGGTCTTCCTGAGCCCGCTCAACCTCGCGCTGGTGGAGCCGTACCGACTGTCGGGACGGGTGATGGAGTGGACCTGGGTCCGCCTCTTCAGCCCGTTCATCAATCTGTATGCGGTGTTCTTCCTGATCGGTGGGGCGCTCTGGTCGGCCTACAAGTATGCCCGTCGCCGCGAGGCGGGGGGACGGGTGCTCGGCAACCTGCTGATTGCCGTGGGAGCCATCCTGCCGGGAATCGGCGGCACCTTCACGCGCTTCGGCCATGTGGAGGTGTTGTATGTGACGGAGTTGCTCGGGCTTCTCCTGCTCTATGCCGGGTACCGCGCCAACGTGGGGTCCCCGGCGCCCGCGGTCCATCCTAACCTGGCGGGCAGCACGGCCTGACCCTGACCCCGAACCCAGCCAACCCCCTCCGCAATCCCTCGGGGCAATGCACCTTTTGATAGTTGCCAATGCTACTACGATAGCCGCCCACCGGGCACAAAAACCCACATGGTATTCCACCACGGCGGCATTGGGGGTGACGAGGACAGTGACCGGGGTACACCGTTGCGTCATCACACCCAGTTTACTTCATCGGGGCGCCGGGATTCGAACCCGGGGCCTCCTGCTCCCAAAGCAGGCGCGCTACCGGACTGCGCCACACCCCGTTGGATCGGACTTCACTGCTCCTGCGGTGTGCAATCTAGCCGGGAAGCCCCTCCCCGTCACCCACCTCGCACCCGGGATGCGGCACCGCTCGCCCCCGCCACCAGGTGTCCCGCCTCGCTCCCCACACTCACGAGCCGCATTCCGGCGGCGGCCCACCGGGCGGCCTGGGCGGCGTCGTTGTGATGAATGGCGGGGACCACCCCATGCCGCTGGCAGGCGGCAATGGTGGCCTCGATGGCGCTGACCAGGAGGGGGTGCTCCAGTTCCCCCCCCACGCCCAGGGCCAGGGAAAGGTCGGTCGGCCCGATCAGGGCGGCGTCGACCCCGGGGATTGACAGCAGGTCGTCAAGCCGCTCGACCGCCTCGCGCGTTTCGATCTGGACGATGAGAAAGGTCTCCCGATTTCCCGTCGCCAGTGCCTCGATCAGATTCCCCCCCCGGAACTGGGTGTGCCCCCGGGCCAGCACCGCCCCACGCCTTCCCACCGGTGGATACTTCATATACTCGATGCAGGTGGTGATCTCCGCCGGGGTCGTCACCCGGGGAAGCATGATCCCCTGGGCGCCGGCATCGAGCGGGGCGGCGATGTGCGCGTAGCTGAGCTCCGGGGGCCGGACGATCGGGGTCACTCCGGCGGTCACCCCGGCGCGGCAGAGATCGGCGATCGCGTCGATCGGGAAGGGGCCGTGCTCATTGTCGAGAATGGCGAAGTCCAGCCCCGCATTGGCCAGGAGCTGCATGACGGCGGGCTGGCGAAACTCCACCACCATGGTGCCGACGGCGATCCCCGTCTCGAGGGTGCGACGAAGACGAGTGGGAGGAATGACGGGGACGGTCATCGAGGCCTGAGTTCAGAGAGAGTGAGGGAACGAAGAAACTCCTGGAGGGCCCGGCCCCGGTGGCTCACCGCATGTTTGGCGTC
This sequence comes from Gemmatimonadales bacterium, assembly GCA_039794085.1. GTDB lineage: Bacteria > Gemmatimonadota > Gemmatimonadetes > Gemmatimonadales > GWC2-71-9 > OFTM291. The sequence goes on along the minus strand of JBDIWC010000012.1, from coordinate 77,742 downwards.
GGCCGGGGCCTCGGCAAAGGTGCATCCGAGGTCGTGACTCAGGAAGAGCGGATCGTAGCCGAACCCGCCCGATCCTCGGGCGGAGTCGAGGATGGTACCCTCGGTCATGCCGACGAAGGTGACCGGCGCGGCATCCGGTTCGACCAGCGCGAGAACACACCGGTACCGCGCCGTCCTCCGGTCTGCGGGGACCTCGGCCAGCCGGGAGAGCAAGTACGCGTTGTTGCCGGCGTCCACCTCCGGACCGTCGCCCTCCAGGCCTGCCCAGCGCTTGGACAGGACCCCGGGGGCGCCATCGAGGGCGTCCACCTCCAGGCCACTGTCGTCGGCCAGGGTCGGGATCCCTCCGCTTCGGCGGAAGAAATACTCCGCCTTGGCCACCGCATTCCGGGCGAAGGTCGGGAAGGCCTCGACCTCCTGTTCGGCGGGGTCGGGCTCCAGTCCGAGATCTCCCGGAAAGAGAACCTCGATGCCTCGGGAGCCCAGCAGAGCCCTGAGTTCCCTCTGCTTCCCCGGGCTTCGGGTGGCGACCAGCAGCCTCACCAGCCGAGGGTCTTCCGCTGGAGTTGGAACAGATCGGCGAGGCCGAGGGTGGCCACGTCCACCAGTTGGTCGAGCTGGGCGCGGCTGAAGGAGCCCTGTTCCCCGGTCCCCTGCACTTCGACAAACTGGTCCGGTTCGAGCATGACGATGTTGGCGTCGACCACGGCATCCCGGTCTTCGATGTAGGCGAGATCGAGCAGGATCTCCTCCCCCACGACTCCGACCGACACCGCGGCCACCAGCCGTCCGAAGGGGGACTCGATCCCCGTTTCCCGGGCCAGCCAGGCGCAGGCATCCACCAGCGCCACGCAGGCCCCCGTGATGCTCGCCGTGCGGGTCCCGCCATCGGCCTGGAGCACATCGCAGTCGATCCGGATGGTGTGCTCCCCGAACGCCATCGTCCCCATGGCGGCGCGGAGTGACCGGCCGATCAGGCGTTGGATCTCCTGGCTTCGCCCACCCGGTCCGTGTCGTTCCCGGCTGGTGCGTTCCGACGTGGCGCGAGGGAGCATGGCGTATTCGGCCGTGACCCATCCGAGGCCGGTCCCCTTGCGGAACGGCGGGACGCCGGATTCCACGCTGGCGGTGCAATGGACCAGGGTTCCGCCGAACCGAACCAGGCAGGAGCCCTCGGCATAAGGGTTGGCTCCTCGTTCGAGAGCCACGGGCCGCAGATCGGTGGCACTCCGGCCGTCACTGCGCACGAAGCCGCCCGAGAAGCGCGGTGGTCGAGTAGCCGGGAATCCAGGGAATCACCTGCACGAGCCCTCCTTGTTGTTCCACGAAATCGGCGCCCACAATCGTAGCACGAGTATAATCACCCCCCTTGCAGAGCACATCCGGACGCAGCGCTTCGATGAGGGCCAACGGAGTCGCCTCGTCGAAGGGAACCACGAGATCGACAGAGCCCAGGCCGGCCAGGAGCCGGGCGCGATCCTCCAGCGGGAGGACCGGGCGATCGGGGCCCTTGCCCAGGAGCCGGACCGACGCATCGCTGTTCAGGGCCACGATCAGGGCGTCGCCCAGGGCGCGGGCCGCTTCCAGATAGTCCAGATGGCCCGGGTGCAGGAGATCAAAGACGCCGTTGGTCAGGACGACCTTCCCCTGTTGGCGGGCACGCCAGCGGATCGCTTCGGTCGGCGTCGCGATCTTGTACCGGGAGGAGGACACCCGTCAGTACCTGTGCTCCACCCGGGGGGAGAACGTGATGACGCGGGCCTCGATGAAGGGGAGTTCGAGGGTTTCGGAGTAGGAGGTCTCGATGACGATCCGGTTGGGCCGCCCGGTCCGCCGGATCCGGAACCGGGTGGCCTCGGGCGGCAGCCCGATTTCCCGGACCTGGGACACCAGCTGGCGCCGGACCTGATCGTCGGTCTGGTTCTGGGAAAAGCGGGCGACCTGTCGCATGCTGTCCCGGAGCTCGAAGAGCCGCCAGTAGATGACCCCGATCTGCGAGCCGTAGTAGATGGTCCCGAGGAAGAGAACGAGCGAGAACAGGCACCCCAGGGTGCTGGCGCCTCGGCGTCGTTCCCTCCCCGGGGCGTTCACCATTGCGACTGCGCTCCATCGACGATGTTGATGGTCAGCCGCTCGAGCGCCTTCCGGCGACCGGCGGCCTCGTCATTTCCCTGATAGTCACCCTCCAGCCGCATCCCCTGCTGTTCCCAGATGATGTCGCCGGTTTCGCGATTGGTGATCCGGACGTTGAGCGTGATCTGCACCAGGCGGCGGTCGACGGTGACCTGGTTGGCCTCGTTCGCGGTCACGGCGATCGGGACATCGGCCGCGAATCGGGTGATCGATCCTTCCACGATGGCGTCCGCGGTTCCCTCCCCCGCCTGGCGAAGGCCCAGGCGGCGTTCGAGCGCCTCCCGCACGGCGTCGTTGATTTCCTGGGCCAGGACCGGATCGGCGGTCAGGTTTTCGAAGGGGATGACCGCCACGGTTCGAACCGCGGGGGGAAGCCCCCCACCGGCGAAGCTGTAGCACCCCCCCAGGAGGAGACAGGCGCTAAGGCGCAGGACGGATCCAGACATCAGGCTCAAAGGCAGGTTCGTCCCGTGAAAGGTAGTACGAAATATCCAGCCGGGCGGGGGCGGAGGGGACGAGGAGACGGGAGGACATCAGAGCCCCGCTCGCCGCGATCCGGGTCGTCACCCGCCCGATGCGCTTGCCCCCCTCCCGCACGTCCGCGATCAACTCCCCGGGATCCCCCGGCGTCCAGGCGTACTCCACCGTGTCGGCCCCGCGCACGAACTGCCACGCCACCATCCGGTCATTGGCAAACCGGCGGACCTCCGCCCCTGTCACGGGACCGAGAGGGACCCCGAGCATGGCCCAGAGCAACGGGTAATTGGGCACCAGCCGCTGGACATCCTCCTCCGGTTCCGCCCAGATCGCGGTGTCACCCACCACGGCTGCCGCTGCCTTGCCAGACCCGAACGGACCGGCCACATCGAAACGGAGCGAGTCGGGCCCCGCCACATGGGCGCTTCCCCTCCCCCCGGCTGCTCCCCGGTCGTCCCGAAACTGCCACCGGAACCGATGAAACTGCCAGTTCCGGGGCTTCAGGGAGTCGATCCACGGCTCCACGGCGGCCACGGAGGACGGTTCCAACCCCACCGGCACGAGGGGTGCAAGCTTGCCCCCTCCGCAGGCGGACGCAAGGGTGATACCGAGAAGGGCGATCCGGCGAAAGCGGGGGAGATTGGGCCGGGGTCGGCTCCGGGGGCAGGGGCTGTACATCCTCATATTCTAACGGGTTGCGGGCCTTCCGTCACGCGTCCGGACCCCCGGAGACCGGCAGGAGTGCCGCCGCGTCGGGGGGGAGCCGCACCGGTCGCCATGCCGCATCCAGAACGATCATGGGCGTTCTGGCGGTCCCCAGGAGGGTTCCCGTGTCCCGCAGCCTGATGTCGTAGGCAAACGTCACCCGGCGCGAGGCACACTCCGTCACCCAGCAGCGAATCTCGATCAGGTCATCGAACCGGGCGGGGTGACGGTACTGGATCTGCAGCTCCAGGACCGCGAGCCGGAAGCCGCGGGCCTCGAGATCGGCATAGGACATCCCCGCCGACCTCAGGTGCTCCGTCCGGGCAATGTCGAGCCACACCGCGTACCGGGCATGGTAGACCACCCCCATCTGATCGGTTTCCGAATAGTTGACCCGCACCGTCGTGCGGGTGACCGGGCCGGGAGACGATTGGCGGGAGACGGCCTGTCGCCCTATCTTCGTGTCGTGCTCGGACATCAATTGGTCGTCCTTTCCGACGCCCATCTCGGCGCCGTTCCTGATGCGGTGGAAACCGCCCTCCTCGACTTTCTGGATCAGGCCCCCGCCCTCGGCGATTGCCTCCTCATCAACGGGGATCTCTTCGACTTCTGGTTCGCCTGGCGGAGCGCCGTCCCCCGCACCGGAGTGCGCGTGGCCGGGGCCCTGGCCCAGCTGCGGCGCCGGATCCCCGTCGTGCTGACCGGAGGTAACCACGATCGGTGGGGCGGCACCTTCTGGGAACGCGACATGGGCATCCCGTTTCACCCGAACCGTCTCCGGTTCGAGGCCGCGGGCCGCCGCATCGAAGCCCGGCACGGCGATGGTCTCGCCGAACAGCACCAGGGGGCCCGCCTGATCCATCGGCTGACCCGGAGCAAGCCCCTCGTGGCCGCCTTTGGTCTCCTGCACCCCGACCTCGGAATGGCCCTGATCCGAACCCTGAGCCCGCGGCTCGCCGACACCACGCGCCACGAGGCCGTCCTCGAAGCCGCGATGTCGAGGCAGGAGTCCTGGGCCGCCACCCGTCTCGCGGCCGATCCTCCCGTCGACCTCCTGATTCTGGGCCATACCCACCGCGCCCGATGCGCCGAACTCCACCCCGGTCGCTTCTGGCTCAATCCGGGCGCGTGGATGGAGGCGGGTCAGTACGCCGTGGTCACTCCCTCTCACATCGATCTGCTCCACTTCCCCCTCGGCTGACCCGTTCCCCCGGCTGGCGCACTCGTCACTCGGTGTCGGTGAGTGCCACCAGATCGACCGAGTCGAGCGGAGCCCCCACGAACCGTGCGCCAACCTCCCGGAACCGGGCCACTTCGTCGGTCACCGCGAACCGGTGGGACGGTACCCGATCCGCCGGGCCCTCCAGGCCCCGGTTGGCCAGGAGGGAGGCGAGAGAGATGGCCGTCTCCTCTGCGCTGTCGATCAAGGCGATGTCGGGGCCCAGGATCCGTCCCAGCAAGGGTTTGAGCAAGGGGTAGTGGGTGCAGCCGAGAACCAGGGTATCGATGCCTCCGGTGAGCCACGGAGCCAAGTACTCCCGCGCCACGAGCTCGGTCGCCGGGTGGTCGAACCATCCCTCTTCGGCCAGGGGCACGAAGAGGGGACAGGCGCGCTGCTGAATCACGGCGTCAGGCCGGTAGCACCGGAGGGCCCGCTCATAGGCCCCGCTCCCGATTGTTCCCACGGTCCCGATCACTCCGATCCGACCCGTTCGGGTGGCCTGGGCCGCGGCCCGGGCTCCCGGATCGACCACGCCGAGCACCGGCACCGAGGAGGCCTCCTGCAGGCTCTCCAGGGCGTGGGCCGTGCTCGTATTGCACGCCACCACCACGGCCTTGACGCCACGGGCCAGGAGCCACGCCAGGATCTCGTGGCTGTAGCGCCGCACCGTCCGGGGTGACTTGGGACCGTACGGGACGCGCGCGGTGTCCCCCACATAGACGATGTCGTCATGGGGGAGCCGGGCCACAACCGAGCGCACCACGGTGAGCCCACCCAAACCCGAATCGAAGATCCCCACCGGGGCGCGGTTCATCGGATCCGGAAGGGGATGGTGCCCATGACCCCGGGGGCATCGGGAGTGGCTCGCAACTTCACGTCCCTGGGGAAATCGGTGAGTTGGCTGGAGACGAAGGCTTCGAGACCCGACAGCAGATGGTTGAACGCGAGAAGGATCAGCCAGTCTTCCCGTTCCTGTCGTTTCGAGTCGGTCCGCTCATCGTCCCGGCGCCGCAGAACACCGAGCTCATGGTGGGTCTTGAGGCTCATGCCGAGCGTGACCCCTTCCCAGGCGATGAAGAGTGCGGCGGTCAGCCGCCGGTCGAGCTTGGCCTGGGCCCAGCCGGGCACCAGAAAGGACCGGAGGAATGCCCCTGAGGGACTGAGAACCCGCTCCGTGGATGCGCTGGAGGAATCGGGGGGCCTCGCTCCCGCCACCGAGGGAGGACCCTGGGCGTTCAGGCCGCGTGCCCCGACCACGAGCACCAGGCACAGCAGGACGTGGACCGGAAGAGACGGATGGCGGGAGCGTGTGGGAATCGAACCCACCAGAGCCGCCGAAGGCGTCTCTGTCGCGGTTTTGAAGACCGGCCGAGCCACCAGGCCCGATCCGCCCCCTGGTCCATCCATCAGGTGCATTCCTGCCGCGCAGGCGAATGTCGTGGGCCGAAGCGGGCGGCCCGCGCCTCAGACCCGACGAAGATAACGGACCCAACACCCAATACCCAGCACCCAATACCCAGCACCCAGCACCCCGCCGCCCCCCTCACACTCGCGCAACCACTTCGATCTCGACCCTCACCTCCTTCGGCAGTCCCGACACCGCCACCGTGGACCGGGCGGGACGGTGATCTCCGAAGGCTTCGGCGTAGACCGCGTTCATCTCGGCGAAATCCTTCATGTCCACCAGAAAAACCGTGGTCTTCACCACCTGGTCGAGCCCCGATCCGGCCGCACTCAGAATGGCACGAAGGTTGGCCATGACCTGGCGGGTCTGTTCGGCGACCCCGCCCGGAACGACGGCCATGGACCCCGGGTCGAGGGCGATCTGCCCCGCGGTATAGAGAAACCCGGCGACCACCACTCCCTGGCTGTAGGGGCCGATGGCGGCGGGTGCGTCCGGCGTGCTGATGGTGAGCAATGTCATGACAGCTCCAGGGTCAGAAAAGGCCTTCAATGGTTCCATCGGGGAGAACACGAATCGCCTCGGCGGACGGGGTCTTCGCCAGCCCGGGCATGGTCATGATATCCCCGGCGAGGGCAACGACAAAGCCGGCTCCCGCCGAGGGGGAGACGTCGCGAATGGTGATCCGGAACCCGGAGGGACGTCCCAGCAGGGCGGGGTTGTCACTGAACGAGTACTGGGTCTTGGCGATGCACACCGGGGTGTCGGCGAGCCCCATGGCCTCGCACTGGGCGATGGCCCGGGTGGCGGCAGGGAGGAAATCCACCCCCTCGGCCCCATAGATCCGGGTGGCGACCGTCTCGATTTTTTCCCGAATGGGGAGGGCGGTGTCGTAGATCGGCGCAAACTTGCTTTCGCCGGCATCGAGCATGGCCAGGATCTCGTGCGCCACCGCCTCACCGCCCTCTCCCCCGCGGGCCCAGACATCGCTCAGCGCCGCGCGCGCCCCCCAGGAGCCGCAGGCCTCGAGAACGGTATCGATCTCCTCCTGGCTGTCCGAGAGGAATCGGTTGACCGCCACCACCACCGGGACACCGAACTGCTGCACATTCCGGACGTGGGCCTCGAGATTGGCCATCCCGCGTTTCAGGGCGGCAACATCAGGAGTGCTCAGGGCGTCCTTGGCCACACCGCCGTGCATCTTGAGAGCCCGGATGGTGGCGACGACCACGGCGGCCTCGGGGTTGAGGCCGCCGATCCGGCACTTGATATCGAAGAATTTCTCGGCGCCCAGATCGGCGCCGAAGCCCGCCTCGGTGAGCACGATATCGGCGACGCCGAGCCCGAACCGGGTGGCCATGAGGGAGTTGCAGCCATGCGCGATGTTGCCGAAGGGGCCCCCGTGCACGATCGCCGGGCCCCCTTCGAGGGTCTGCACCAGGTTGGGCATCAGGGCGTCACGCAGCAGAAGGGTCATCGCCCCCGAGGCCTTGAGGTCTCCCGCCCGCACCGGCTTCCGGTCCCGGGTGAGTCCGACGATGATGCGGGCACACCGGGCCTCCAGATCCTGCAGGTCGGAGGCGAGGCAGAGAATCGCCATGATCTCGCTGCCGGGCACGATGACGAATCGGTCCTCCCGGCTGGGCCCGCCGTTCAGGCCGCCCAATCCCACGACGATCTGCCGGAGGGCGCGATCATTCATGTCGATGGTGCGGGGCCAGGTGATCCGCCGAGGATCGATCCCCAGGGCGTTGCCGTGGTGGATGTGATTGTCGAGCAGGGCGGAGAGAAGATTGTGCGCCGAGGTGATGGCGTGGAAATCCCCCGTGAAGTGCAGGTTGATCTCGTCCATGGGGACAACCTGCGCGTAGCCGCCACCGGCCGCACCGCCCTTGATCCCGAACACCGGGCCCAGTGACGGTTCGCGGATGCAGACAACTGCCCGTTTGCCCATCTTCTGGAGCGCCTGGGTGACCCCCACCGTCACGGTCGATTTCCCCTCCCCCGCCGGGGTCGGGTTGATCCCCGTCACCAGCACGAGCCGGCCGGTGGGAGGGCGCCGGGCGATGGCCTCCGGAGTGATCTTGGCCTTGTACCGGCCGTAGGGAAGGATCTCGTCGGCCCCGAGACCGATGTCCACGGCGACGTCTCCGATCGGACGGAGGGTGGCGGCCTGGGCGATCGCGATGTCGGACGGAACCTGGGTCACGGGCACTCCTCGCGGGGTGAAGTGAGTCGGGGGCCGAACACGTCGCGCGCGTTCTGCCCGGTCTGGGTCAACAGGTCGGCCAGCGGGACCTGGCGCGCCTCGGCGAGCCGTTCCGCCACCCGGCGCACATGGGCCGGCTCGTTGCGATGTCCCCGGTGGGGCACTGGCGCCAGATAGGGCGCATCGGTTTCCAGGAGGAGACGATCCGAAGGGACCTCCCGGATTGCCGCATCGAGCGACCAGGACCGGAAGGTGATCATGCCGCTGAAGGAGACGTAGTGTCCGAGGGCCAGGGCGGTCTGCAACAGATCCGGACCGCTGCTGAAGGAGTGGAGAATGGCGACGGTACCGGGGTGGGCCCGCAACGCGGAGGCCACGTCGGCATCGGCCTCGCGGGCATGAATTACCGCCGGACGACCCGCCGCCCGGGCCAGCGCGAGCTGGGCATCGAACGCGGTCCGCTGGGCCTCGCGGGGGGAGTACTCATAGTGATAGTCGAGACCCATCTCGCCGGCGGCGACCACCACGGGATCCGCCAGTTGCCGGGCGATCGTCTCCTCCAGGGAGGGATTCCAGCGAGAGGCCTCATGGGGGTGGAGTCCGGCCGTCGCGGAGAGCCAGGGGTGCTCCCGAGCCAGGGCCATGGCCTCGTGGGCGCGCTCCGGATTCTCCCCCACGACCACCACATGCCCCACGCCCGCCGCGCGAGCCCGGAGGAGCACCGCCTCGCGGTCCGGTGCAAAGGCAGGGTCCGCGAGGTGGCAGTGGGTGTCGACCAGCACCGGAAGCCCCGGCGCTCAGGTGGTCGCCGTGACCTTGGGGCTTCTTACGCCGGACGGGGCCGGTCGTGCTCCCGCTCGACCCCGGGCGTCGGCGCGGGGGTACCGCTCCTCGATGAGGAGAAGGAGAGGGGCGGCGATGAAGATGGAGGAGAACGTCCCCGTGAACACGCCGAAGAGCATCACCAGGGCAAAGGGACGGATCACCTCGCCCCCGAAGATCGCGAGGGTGAGGAGGGTGGCGATCGTGGTCCCGTGGGTCAGCACGCTGCGGGGCAGCGTTTCGTTGATCGAGCGGTTCAGGATCGACACCAGACCCTCCTTCTTCGACTTGTGCAGGTTTTCCCGCACCCGGTCGAAGATGATGATCGTGTCGTTGAGGGAGTATCCGACCATGGACAGCACCGCGCCGACCACCACCAGGCTCACTTCGAGGCGCATGATGGAGATGAAGGCGATGGTGGCGAGCAGGTCGTGCGCGGTGGCGCCCACGGCGGCGAGGCCGAACCGCCATTCGAAGCGATAGGCCAGGTAGGCCAGCACCACGAAGAACGACAGAAAGATGGCCAGGAAGGCCTTCTGCCGCAGTTCGCCCCCGACCTTGGGGCCCACCGCCTCGGTTCGCAGCATCGTGTAGGTCCCCGCCCCGAGTGTCGCATCGAGTGCCGCTCCCACCGCATCGGAGGTGGCCTGGGTGTTGTCGGCGTCACTCCCTTCGGCGGCGGTGCGCGCCCGGATGACGTACTCCGTGTTGGCCGACCCGAACGACTGGATCTCCGCACCGCGGATGCCTTGGGCTTCCAGGCCGCTCCGCAGGAGGGCCACATCCACCGGCGCCTGCGCCTCAACCTGGATCAGCGTTCCGCCGGTGAACTCGATGCTGTAGTTGAGACCCACGATCGTGAGAAAAAGCAGACCGACAGCCAGAATCGCCGCGGTGACGCCGTAGGCCATCCGTCGGAACCCGATGAAGTCGTACTGGGCGTTCGCAAAGAGTCTCACCATGGTCAGATGCTCAGTGTGTTCAGGGCGGGTTGGCGCTGGAGCCAGAGCTGGAACAGCGTGCGAGTGACGAACACGGCGGTCACGAGCGAGGCGGCGATCCCGACGATCAGGGTCACCGCAAAGCCCTTCACCGGCCCGGTCCCGAACTGGAAGAGAAACAGTGCGGTGAGGACGGTGGAGACGTTGCTGTCGATGATCGCCGACATGGCGTGGCGGAAACCCTCGTCCACGGAAAGGGGAACACTTTTCCCGAGCAGGAGCTCCTCGCGGATCCGTTCAAAGATCAGCACATTGGCATCGACGGCGATCCCGATGGAAAGCACCAGGCCGGCCAGCCCCGGCAACGTCAGCGTGGCGCCGAGCATGCTGAGGGCCCCCAACGTGAAGAGCAGATAGAGCCCGAGTGCCAGAACGGCCAAGGCCCCGCTCATCCGGTAGTAGCCGATCATGATCAGGATGACCAGGATCGTTCCAACCACCCCGGCCGTGATTCCCTGACGGATGGAGTCCTGACCGAGGCTTGGTCCGACCTGTCGCTCTTCCACGATCTGGAGCGGCACCGGGAGCGCGCCTGCCTTGAGCGTGAGCGCCAGATCCTGCGCCTCCAGCATGGTGCGATTCCCGAGGGTGATCTGCCCGTTCCGGTCGATCCGGCCCTGGATCACCGGAGGTTGACCCTGCACCCGGTCATCCAGCACGATCGCCATGTAGTCGCCGATGTGCCGTGCGGTTTCAACACCGAAGCGCCGCCCGCCGGCTCGATCGAGGGTGAAGGTGACGATCGGACCGTTGGTCAGCGGATCGATCTGGGCCTGGGCATCGGTGAGGCTGCGCCCGTCAATCATGGCACGGTCTTCGAGGGCGTAGAGAAACCGGTAGGTATCCACTCCGACGGCGATTGGCTGGTTCGACCACTTGAGTTCGATGCCGCGGGGAACCAGGCGCCGCACCTCCGGAATGGCCAGCATGCTGTCCACCCGGGGGAAGGCCGCCTCGGGGACCATGTACTCCCCCGGGACACCGCTACCCGAGCCCAGGATCAGGCTGCTCAGCACGGCGGGGCCGGTGTCCCCCGGGGCCGTGGCGGAGTCCCCGGTCGCGGCCGTGGAGTCTCCGCCGAGCAGATCCTGGACCGCGGACGTCACGGCCGGGCGTTCGGGGCCTCCGGGAGCACCACCCCCCTGCACCCCCAGGCCGCGCAGGACCCGATCCATTGCCGGCAGGGCCTTTTCCAGTCCCGCGGTCTTGTCGGTGATCTGGAACTCGAGGAAGGCGCTCTGCTGCACGATGGCCTTGGCACGGGCCGGATCGGAGATTCCCGCCAGCTCGACCACAATCCGCTCGTCACCCACCTTCTGGATCACCGGCTCGGTGACGCCGAACTCGTCGACCCGTTTCCGCAGCACGGTCAGGGCGAGGTCGATGTCCCGGGCCGGATCGGAGGAGACGGTGGCGGACTGGTCGAGCTCGAGGCCCAGGTGCATGCCGCCCTGGAGGTCCAGCCCGAGCTTCAGGGGGACGCGGGTCACCGCCACGTCCCGCATGACCCCGTCAGGCCCCCTTTCGCGGATCGTGATGTCCCGCGGGAAGAGGTAAAAGATCGAGGTAAGGATGAGGATCCCCACCAGGATGAGTCGGTTCCGCAGAGAGGCTAACATCGTCAGTGGTGTTCCTGCCGCAAGCGCGTTGAGCTCAGGAGCGGGGCGGGGCCAACGCGGCCACCGCCTGCTCACGGTCGTCCGCCAGTTGCCGGCGGAGTTCCTCCATCGATCCAAAGGCGCGCGTGGGCCGAAGCCGGCGCACCCATTCCACCCGGACCCACTCGTCGTACAGATCGCGCGAGAAGTCGAAGAGATGCGCTTCCAGCACGCGCCCGGGCTCGCCGAACGTGGGCCGCGGTCCCTGGTTCATCATGCCCTCCGCCACCCCGCCTCTCCACTCCACCCGCACCGCATAGACGCCATCGGGCGGGAGCAGCTTCCGCGGGGAGAGATCGGCGAGGTTGATCGTCGGCACGCCGATCATCCTCCCCCGTCCCGCCCCCCGTCCGACTCGTGCACTGACCTGATAAGGTCTCCCCAGCATCCGGGCCGCCCCGGCCAGGTCTCCCCCGGTGATGGCCCGGCGGATCCGGGTGCTCGACACCGGGCCATCGGCCCCCTCCCGGCTCACCGGGTCGACCACATCCACCGGGAACCCCATCTCCCGCCCCAGGGTGCGAAGCAGTTCCACATCCCCCTGTCGTCCCTTCCCGAAACCGTGGTCGGGGCCGATCACCAATTCCCGCATCCCATAGCGTTCCCGCAGAATGTCCCGCACGAAGCGCTCGGGCGCCAGTTCCGCAAGCTGCGGCGTGAAGTGCAGGAACACCACCCAGTCGAGTTCCGTCCCGGCCAGGATTTCGCGTCGTTCCGCCCCCGTGGTCAGGAGCGGGGGCGCGGCCGCCGGATTCACCACCACCAGCGGGTGCGGGTCGAACGTGACGAGCAACGCGGTGCGGTCCGTGGCCCGGGCCCGCCGGGCGATCTCCTGCAACACCGCCCGGTGTCCCAGATGGACCCCGTCGAACGATCCCACGGTGACGACGGTCCCCTTCCCGTTCACCACACAACCTCCCCGGATTCTGCGCATCAGGAGTTGAGCACGACCCGGGGCTGCACCCGGCCATCCCTGAGCCATTCCCCGACCGCGACCAGGATCTCCCCTTCCCCCTCTCCCTGACCCGCTCCGGCCACCAGTGCCACCATCTCCCCCGGAGACAGGGAAAGGACCCCGCTCCCGGGCTGAATCAGCCGCCCCTGCCGCAGGGCATTCCGCTCCTCCTCCGTCACCGCGACCCGGGGAAGGTCGGGGATCGCCTCCCCGGCCGGTCGCATCCCCTGCGCGGCGGTCACGGCCTCGAGGGGGATGGCGTCCTCCACCCGCAGCTTCCCGACAGCCACCCGCCGCAGGGAATCGAGCGAGGCCCCCGGACCCAGTGCCTCGCCCAGATCCCGGGCGATGGCCCGAACGTACGTCCCTGCGGACACGGTACACCGAAACTGAACCAGCGGCGGCATGTACTCGTCCAGCGACATCGCGTCGATCGTCACCTCGACCGGTTCCAGGACGACGTCCTCTCCCTGCCGGGCCCTCGCATAGCTCCGCACCCCGGCCACCCGCTTGGCCGAGAACGCCGGCGGGCGCTGCCACCCCGTCCCCACCATTCCCTCGAGAACCGCCGCGACCTCGGCCCTGGTCGGCCAGGGACCGTCGGACTCAGAGCGGACCTCTCCCGTACAATCGTCTGTGGCCGTTCGCCGTCCCAGGCGGGCCACCGCGACGTAGGTCTTCGACTGCGCCGACACGAACCGGGCCAATCGCGTGGCGGACCCCGTCAGGACCACCAACAGCCCCGTGGCGAAGGGATCCAGCGTCCCGGCGTGGCCGACAGACCGAATCCCGTATGCCTTCCGCACTCGCGCCACGACATCGTGCGAGGTCGGGCCCCGGGGCTTGTCGATGAGGAGAGCCCCGGTCAGGGGTCCGGTTCCTCACGCAGGCCGGCCAGCAGCGCCTCGATGCGCGCCCGGTGCGACTCCCCGAGATCGTGGTCGAAGTGCAGTTCGGGGACGACCCGGGTGGCCAGCGCCCGGGCCACCTGGCTCCGGAGATACCCCGACGCACTCGCCAGTCCCTCCAGCGCGCGCGGCACCCGGGTTTCATCGTCTTCGGCCCCGCCGATCACCACCCGGATCCGGGCGTGGGACAGGTCCCGGGTCACCGAGACGCCGGTCACGGTCACCGGGCCCACCCGGGGATCCCGAACCCCTTCCACCAGCGCGGTGGCCACCACCTGGCGGACCACTTCGGCCACCTGCTCGGGCCGATGAGTTCCGATGCGCCGACGCATGCCGGCCTACGCCGACTCGGCCGCGACCGACTCGAGGGTCCGCTTGATCTCCTCCATGCGGAACGCCTCGATCCGGTCCCCGACCTTCACGTCGTTGAAGTTCTCGATCCCGATGCCGCACTCCAGCCCATCGCGCACTTCCTTCACATCGTCCTTGAAGCGCTTCAGGCTGCTGATGCCCCCCGTGTAGACGATCTTGCCATCCCGCACCACCCGGACCCGGCCGGTGCGCGCGATGGTTCCCTGACGCACGATGCTCCCCGCGATGGTTCCCACCTTGCTCACCTTGAACACCTCGAGCACCTCGGCCTCGCCCAGGATCGTTTCCCGCTCCTCCGGCTTGAGGAGCCCCTCCAGCGCCTGGCGCACATCGTCCACCGCCTCGTAGATGACGCGGTAGGTGCGCACATCGACCTGTTCCCGCTCCGCCGTGGACCGGGCATTGGCATCGGGGCGGACATGGAATCCGATGATGATCGCTCCCGACGCCTTGGCCAGGAGGACGTCGCTCTCGGTGATCGCCCCAACCCCCCGGTGCACGATGTCCACCCGCACCTCGGAAGTTCCGAGCTGGGCCAGAGCGTCGGCGAGGGCCTCGGCCGGCCCTCCCTGGTCGGCCTTGAGGATGATCGGCAGATTCGTGACTTGCCCCTCCCGGAGAGCCCGGCTGAAGTCCTCCAGGGTTCCCCCGCGGGCGCTTCGCCGGTTCTGGGCCTCCCGCTCCAGGCGCTGGCGCTTCTGGGCAATTTGCCGCGCCTCGGCCGCATCGGCCATCGCCAGGAAGGTGTCGCCCGCGGCCGGAACTCCATCGAAGCCCAGCACCTGAACCGGAATCGACGGTCCCGCCGACTGGATGGGCTTGCCGCGCTCATCGTGCATGGCGCGCACCCGGCCCGAGTACATGCCGCAGATGAAATCGTGGCCCAGGACGAGCGTTCCGCGCTGGATGAGAATGGTTGCGATCGGCCCCTTGCCGGGATCGAGGGAGGCCTCCAGGACCGTGCCGGAAGCGTGCTCCGCCCCGGCATTGGCCTGGACATCGAGCATCTCGGCCTGGAGCAGGACTTGATCGAGCAACTGGTCCACCCCTCGGCCGGTCTTGGCCGAGATCTCCGCGCTCAGCACCGTGCCCCCGAACTCCTCGAGCACGACGTTTTGCTGGAGCAGGTCCTGCTTCACCTTCGCGACGTTCGCGCTGGGGAGGTCCACCTTGTTGATCGCCACGACGATCGGCACGCCGGCATTCCGTGCATGGCTGATCGCCTCCACGGTCTGGGGCATCACCTGGTCGTCGGCCGCGATGACGAGGACGACAATGTCCGTCACCTGTGCTCCGCGGGCCCGCATGGCCGTGAACGCCTCGTGGCCCGGCGTGTCGAGGAAGGTCAGGGCACGACCGTCCGGCAGGACGACGTGATAGGCGCCGATGTGCTGGGTGATTCCCCCGGCCTCCCCCGCGACGATGTTGGCGCTCCGGATGTGGTCGAGCAACGAGGTCTTGCCGTGGTCCACATGGCCCATGATAGTCACCACCGGAGGCCGGGGCACGAGATCTCCCGCGTCGTCGGTGGGAGCCGTGGCCACATCGGCGGCGTATTCATCCTCCCGGATCGCCTCGAACCCGAATTGGGAGGCGATGAGCTCGATCTGGTCAAAGTCGAGACGCTGGTTGACCGTCACCATGAGTCCCAGTTCCTTGAACGCATACTGCACGATGGCGGTGGCGGGAATCTTCATCGACTCCGCCAGCTCCGACACCGACACGAACTCGTTCACCCGGATCCGGGTCTTTTCGAGCTCCCGTTCCTCCGCCGCCAGGCCGGCCATGACCTGCCGATAGTTCGACTCTCCCGCCCGGCCCCGGCCCTTCCGGCCGCCACTGCCCTTCATCCCCTGCAGGGTCTTCATGATGTTCTGCTGGACCGCATCCTGGTCCACATGGGCCCGGCGGCCCTTCTTCCCCTTCTTCCGTCCCGCGGCGCCCCGGGGAGCGGCATCGGGTCCGAAACTCCGGGCCGGACGATCCGTGCCGGCCGTGCCCGCGCCCCCTCCACTCCGGGGGGAGGAAGGAGAGCTGCTGCTGAAGACGGGCGTGGGTCCCCTCCCCCGCGCCGGCCGTCCCTCGGCTGCAGGAGCCGGGCGCGCCACCCGGGGTGGGATGAAGGGCTTCCGCTCCGGACGCGCCGGGGGTTCGGCCGGTGAGGGGGAGGTTCCCGCTTCCGCCGGGGGCGTCACCGCCGAAACCGCACGCGGGGGAGCAGCGGCGGGAGACGGACGTGGCGGGGGCTGCGAAGCCGCCGCGGACTCCCGGCTGGGCTGCGGTTCCGATTCCGTCCGAACCGGTTCCTCGTCCGGGGCGGAGGGGGGAAGGTCCTTGAAGAGGGCCTTGGCCCGCTCTTCCAGGGACACCTGCTTCGGGGCGGGCTCCGGACGTTCGGCGAGGGTGCGCGCGAGATCCACCGCCGTCGGCGGCTCGGCCTCACGCTCCGCGGCCAGCGTCGCCTCTGATTCGGCCACTTCAGCGGCGGTGCGCCGGCGCTTGGTCGCCCGGGCCGTAATGGGGGACGCCTCCTCCGGGGCCACCTCGGGCTCGGCAGCCTTCTTCCGGCGGGCCTTCTTCGGGGGAGCCGCCTCGGCGGCGGCCTGCCTCCTCTTTTCCCGCTCCCACCGCACGCGGGCGGCGGAGACCTGATCCTCCGGCACGGCACTTCCCGCGCTCCGGACGGTCACGCCCATCTCATGCAACATCGCGAGAACCTGCTCAGGCGACGTGGCGAATTCTTCCGCGAGATCCTTGACTTTCGTCTTGACCACAAACTCCTCCTCAGGCCGGTCCGCCGGGAGCGGCTCGTACAATCCCTCGGGCAAGGGCGGGATCGACGATCCCGACTACCATGACGGGCGGACGACCCAATTGCCGCCCCAGTGCATCCGAACCGGGTCCGACAACCCGGGGTATTCCGCGACCGGCCGCGAGACGTTCCACCTTCTCCCGAGCCCGAGGGCTCGCATCGGAGGCAATCACCACGACCCGGCACCGCTCCCGCTGCAATCCCGCCCGCACCGCTTCCACACCGATCAGAATCGAACCGGCTCGCGCACCGAGACCCAGCAACCCCTCCAGACCTGTCACCCGGCGGGCGGGGGCGAGACACTCTCCGGCGTCACACCCTCGCCAGACTCCTCCCCGTCACCCGGCTCCTCACCCTCGTCGAGCAGATCGGCCAGAAAGGCCACCAGCTGCTCCTCGGCCGCGGGCGTGATGCCCGGGAGCGCACTGATGTCGGCCCGCTCCAGGTCGAGGATGTCGTCGAGCATGACATGTCCCGCCGCCGCCAGCGTGGCCACCAGCTCCTCCGAAAGTCCCTTGAGCTCCGACAGGGGGACTCGGGTGACGATTTCCTCCTCCGTGGCCGGCAGGAAGAGCGGACCCTCCCCACCCCGCTCCATCCACTCCCGGCTGGAATAGAGATCGATCTTCCATCCGGTCAGTTCCGACGCCAGTCGCACGTTCTGGCCGTTACGGCCGATGGCAAGGGAGAGCTGATCCTCGTCCACCACCGCCTGAATGGTACGCGTGTCCGGCACCGAGAACACCTTGGCCACCCGCGCCGGGGCGAGGGCGAGCCGGGCAAACCGCTCCGGATCGGGCGACCAGGGCACGATGTCGATCCGCTCTCCCCCCAGTTCGTTCACGATCGCCTGAACCCGGCTTCCCTTCAGGCCGACGCAGGCCCCCACCGGGTCAATGGCATCATCCCGGCTGATGACGGCGACCTTGGTCCGGCTGCTCACCTCGCGCGCCGTGGCACGGATCTCCACAATTCCCTGAGCGATCTCCGGAACTTCCAGCTTGAAGAGCGCGGCCACGAAACCGGGATCGGCGCGGGACAGGACCAGGCGGGGGCCCTTCGGGGTCTCCTCCAGCCGCTTGAGGACGGCGCGGATGGTGTCCCCCTGGTGGAAGTGCTCGCGGTGGTTCTGCTCCCGGTAGGGGATGATGGCCTCCGCCTCGCGAAACTTGGGAAGAAGAAGGACAATCTTCCCCCTCTCGATCTGCTGGATCTCCCCGGAGAGGAGGTCTCCCATCCGATGGCCGAATTCCTCCCGAATCCGGGTCCGCTCCCCTTCCCGCACCCGCTGAAGAATCCGCTGCTTCGCGGCCTGCACCGCCAGGCGCCCGAATTCCTCGAACGGGACATCCTCCTCCAGCATGTCCCCCACTTCGAACTCCGGATCCTCGTATCGGGCATCCTCGAGCGACACCTGAGCGGACGGATCCTCCACCTCCAGGGCCACCTGCCGGAGCCGGGTGATTCGAATGGTCCCGTTCAGGTCATCCAGCTGCATCTCGAACTTGACATTGGGGCCAAACTTCCGCATCAGCGCCGCATGGATTCCATCCTGCAGCAGATCGATGAGGTCGCCCCGATCGAGCTGCTTCAGGGTGGCCAACTCCCGAAACGCGGCCAACATTTCCACTGAACCGGCCATCATGGTACTCCAGCGCAGGAACGGCTGCGATTGCGCACGTCCGTGGCCCCGCCGTCGTGCCGCCGCATTCGCGGGGGCTGACGCCCGGAACCCGCTCCACGGACCTGCCCGTTGCGAGAGGGATCTCGAGACAAGGACGGATGGGAAAGCCACCCGCCAGCGGGGAAAAGAAAAATGTGGGGACGGACCCCACATCACCCGGGATCCCAACGGGATCCAGCCAGACCGTAAACATAGCCCTGTCAGGGGGTGACGTCAAACGGGTGAGCCCGCCCCCGCGGGACCCCTTCGGGGCGGCATCCCCAGAAAGGCAACCATCCGTCCTTCTCCCACACCACCTCGCCGGTGAGAGAAGAAGCGATCCTCCCGTTCCCGGGAGCATTCAGGAGCGACCGAGATCGTTCGAATCCCTGCCCGCCTCCCCTCCTCCACCAGGCACGCCCGGAGATCAACCGTCAACCGTCCCACATCACCTGCTGTGGCGATTCCCAAGGCGTCCGCAACTTCGCTTCCCACCTCATAGCAACCACCGCAAATCCCTACGCCACAGTGCATAATCGTGTTTTCAACAGCGGCTCCGCAGTGGGTCATCATCTCCAACCCGGCACCGAGTATTCCCCCCGCTGTTCCGCGCCATCCGGCATGCATCAACCCCGCCACCCGAGCCACCGGATCGAAGAGAAACACCGGGATACAGTCCGCCACCGTCACCAGGAGGAGAATCCCGGGAGCGTCGGTGACGTGCCCGTCCACACCCTCCGTGATGGTCCACCCCGGTGGTCCTTCCCCCTGGTGTCGGAGGACCGTGGTGCCGTGAACCTGGTGCCCCGATCGAAAGGCCTGAAAGCCGGAGAACGCCGCCCGGAAACGATCCCAGCGGGCCATGACCTCTCCGGCAGGCTCCCGGCCACGAAGGCCAAGGTCGAAATCGCCGCCCAGAGGATCGGGGCGCTCGGTCATACCCGCCACGACACCGAGAGCGTGCCACCCTTCCACCAGACCGATCGGAATGGACGGGGCCGGGCTGAGGTCACGCTCGGTCAATCGTCCACCCGTTCCACCTCCGCCCCCAGGGCGCGGAGGCGGGAGTCAATCTGCTCATATCCCCGCTCGATCTGCCCGACGTTGTGGATGGTGCTCG
The DNA here is from genome assembly GCA_039794085.1 of Gemmatimonadales bacterium. Lineage (GTDB taxonomy): Bacteria > Gemmatimonadota > Gemmatimonadetes > Gemmatimonadales > GWC2-71-9 > OFTM291. Next base: position 58,283 of record JBDIWC010000012.1, on the reverse strand, counting down.
TTCCCTCGGCGGCAAGGGCGGCCACCAGCATCGCCATGCCGGCCCGGATGTCGGGGGATTCCACCACGGCGCCCCGCAGGGGAGAGGGGCCGGCAATCACCGCGCGATGCGGATCACAGAGGACGATCCGCGCCCCCATGCCGATGAGCTTGTCGACGAAGAAAAGCCGGGATTCGAACATCTTCTCGAACACGAGAAGGAGCCCCTGGCACTGGGTGGCCGTGACCAGGGCGATGGACATGGCGTCGGCCGGGAAGGCCGGCCACGGTCCATCCTCCAGCTTCGGCACATGTCCGCCCAGATCGGGACGGATCCGCCGCTCCTGGTCCCGGTCGACATGCAGCAGATGTCCCTCCAGCCGGGGCCGGACCCCGAGCCGCTCGAACCCCGTCAGGGTGCTCCGGAGATCCTCCCCCCGCACCCCGTCGATGGTGATCTCGCTGTTGGTGGCGGCAGCCAACCCGATGAAGCTGGCGATCTCGATGTGATCAGCCCCGATCGTGATGGGACACCCCCGGAGCGGGAGGCCGCCCTCGATGATGTACCCATTGGTGCCAATCCCGTCGATCCGGGCGCCCATGGCGACCAGCCCTCGCGCCAGGTCCTGCACATGGGGCTCCGAGGCGGCGTTCCGGAGAATCGTCCTTCCCGAGGCGGCCACAGCGGCCATCAGGGCGTTCTCGGTTCCGGTCACACTCGGCTCGTCCAGAAAGATGTCCGCTCCCCGGAGATTCCGCCCCTCGATTTCGTAGCGTTCCCCCACGTGGATGCGGGCGCCGAGCTGTTCCAGCGCCAGGAAATGAGTGTCCACCCGGCGACGGCCGATCACGTCGCCACCGGGGGGAGGAAGGGCCACCGCTCCGAACCGGGCCAGGAGGGGGCCGGCGAGGAGGATCGAGGCTCTGATGCGGGCACAGAGATCGGGATCGAGGGCCCGGGGTTCCGCCGCGGCGGTATCCACCACCACCGTATTGGCCGCGGTCCATTCCACGCGGGATCCCAGATGCTCGAGGAGAGCGAGAAGCATCTCCACATCCCGGATTCTCGGGATATTCCCCAGTTCCACCGGTCCGTCGGCGAGCAGGGTGGCGGCGATGAGGGGAAGAGCCGCGTTCTTGTTCCCGGCGGGATGGATCGTGCCGGTCAGGGGGCGACCACCGAGGACATGGAATCGAGGAGCCATCGCGCAAACCTCGCCGGTTGCCGAAAGTCCGTCAAGCGGAGTCCCGGGGCATTATCTTCCCTCCATGCCGAGCACCCATGGATCACCAACTTCGGGAGGCTCCCCATGGTGACACCGGCCTGGGTCGGGCCCGTTGTGGCCGTCGCTCTGGTTCTGATCGCCGTGGCATTCCTGATCATCGCGGGTGTCCTGATCCGGCTTGCCCTCGACTTCAAGGCCCAGAGTGACCGGATGGCGCAGAACGTGGATCGGCTGACCACCGAACTCGGGCCCACGATCACGGCGCTTGCCTCCCTGGTCCGGGAGGCCGATTCCCTCAAACATTCCGTCCGTCACGAGGTGGAGGCGATCCTCCTGACCAGCCGCCGCCTGCGCCGACGCGTCACCCGGGGAGCCGATCGGCTGCAGGAGCGGTTCGAGGAGCTCGACACACTGTACGAGGTCTTGCGGGAGGAAGTGGAGGACACCTCGCTGGGTGTCGCGGCCGCCGTCAGAACGGTGCGGACCGGGGTTGGCCTGGGAGGGAAATTCGCCCGGATCGGTGGGCAGGTGTCCCGCTTCCTCAGCCGGCGAGCTCAGAAGCGGAAGCGCGGATGACCGTTCGCGCGGCAGGCCGGGTCCTGGTGGCCGGGATTCTGCTGCTTGTGATCCTCCCCGACAGCGCCTGGGCGTGGACTCCCGGTACGCACATCTACCTCGGTGAGTCCATCCTCACCAACCTCCGGCTGCTTCCCGCGGCCACGGCCGAGTTGCTTCATGCCTTCCCGTATGATTTTCTCTACGGGACCATCGCCCCGGACACGTCGATCGCCAAGCATTACGTTCCGCCGGGACGTCACTCCCATTTCTGGCAGGTCGGTCATGAGGTCCACACCCGCGCCGAGCAGGACGCACTTCGCGCTTTCGGTCTCGGGTATCTCACGCATCTGGCCGCCGACACCGTCGCCCACAACTACTTCGTGCCGCGACAGCTGCTCCTCACCAGCAGCACCCGTTCAATGGGACACAGCTACTGGGAGAGCCGAGCCGAGACCCACCTCACCGACCGGTACGCCCGGCGTGCCCGGGAGATCATCCAGCTCGACCACGAGCCGGCGGACCGGCACCTGGAACAGATCATCTCCCCCACCCTCTTCAGTGTCCCGACCAACCGCCGGATCTTCCGCGGCATGGTCCACCTGACCCACACCCGGAGCTGGCAGCGGGCCATGCAGGTGGCGCGGGAGCGGAGTCGCTGGTTGCTCACCGATGCCGACGTGGAGCGTCATCTCGGCCTGGCGTACGATTTTTCGATGGAGACGCTGGCGGGAGACACGGCGCGGGTGCATCAGTTCGACCCGGTGGGTCATGACCCGCTCCAGCGAGCCAAACGCATCCGGCGTACCGCCCTCCTGAGCGGGGGATGGTACGAGCCCGAACGTCTCCTGGAGGTGGCGGAAGGTCATTTCGGGTTGCCCACCGAGGCGCGGACCTACTGGCGCGACGCCATCCTGGACCGTCCCTGGGTCCAGGCGGCCGCGGCCGCGGCGGCGGCCACCGCGGTCGCCACGGTCCCCCGCAATGGATCACCCGCCGCCCCCGACCTCACTCCCGACTCAGGGACTCCACCCCCGCGATGAGTCGCTCCACTTCCGCCATGGTGGTGTAGCAGGCGGCACCCGCCCGCACCAGACCGTCGTCCCCCAGACCCAGTCGCTCGACCACGGTGGCCGCGTAGAAGTCGCCATGGGACACGAACACCCCGCGGTCGGCGAGCGCCTCGGCCACCCGCGCGGAGGAAACTCCCTCCACGGTGAATCCCACGGTAGGCGTCCGCTCTCCCGTCGGAGGGGGACCATACAGCCGAACCCCGGGGCACCCGCTCAACCCCGCCCACAGCGCCGTACAGAGCACCTGTCCCCGCTCATGCAGTCCGTGCATGACATCCTGGAGTCTCGACCGGAGCGGACGACCACTCTCGTCCGGCGCGAGAGACGCCAGCCACCGCACGGCGGCCGCCGCTCCCGCGATGGCCTCGTGGTTCTGGGTGCCGGTTTCGATCCGTTCCGGTGCGTCCGCCGGGGCGGGATCCAACCGGGGAATGCGGATCCGGGTGAGGAGTGCCTCGTCGCCACTCAACACGCCGAGATGGGGGCCGTAGAACTTGTAGGGGGAACAGGCGATCAGGTCGGCCCCGAGGGCCACCCGATCGAAGGTCCCGTGCGCCGCCCCATGCACCGCGTCGACGAACAACAGGGCCCCGGCCTCCCGGGCCAGAGCGGCGGCGCGGGGCAGGTCGTTCACCGTGCCGAGAGCGTTGGAGGCGGCGCCCACCGCCACGAGCCGGGTCCGTGGCGTGACCGCCTCGGCGAACCGCTCCCAATCCAGCGTGCCATCCTCCGGGTGGAAGGGAACCGACCGGATGGTGACCCCGCGCTCGTCCGCCAGGGCCCGCCACGGGGCCACGTTGGCATGGTGGTCCAGGTCGGTGACCACGATTTCGTCCCCCGGCCCCCACTCCCGGCCCAGCCCCCGCGCCACATGGAAGGTGAGGGTGGTCATGTTGGCACCGAACACCACCTCACGGGCGGTCCCCCCGAGCAGGGCCGTGAAGGTCTCCCGCGCGTCGGCCAGAATCGCGTCGGTTTCGGCACTCGATGGATAGTGCCAGTGGGTGTTCGCGTTGTGATGGTAGAGATAGTCGAGCATCGCCTCGCCCACGACACGAGGCACCTGGGTCCCTCCCGGGCCATCGAAATAGGCCACCGCCTGGTCACCGTGGCGGCGATCCAGGGCCGGGAACGCCTCCCGGATGGTGGCCACGTCCATGAGACCGCTGGTTGCGGGAACCGGGGGGTGGGAGACGTGGGTCATGCGGGATCCCAATCGCGTTCGAGGCCGGCATACGCCACCAGCAGGGTCTTGGCTCCGATCTCGGAGTCATCAAAAACGACCGACACCGCGAGCGCCTTTCCCGTCCCGGTGAGGCCCCGGATGACCCCGCTCCCGAAGCGGCGATGGCGCACCCGTTCCCCCTTGACGTAGCGGGGAGCCACCTGCGAGGCCTCCTCCTCGGGCCAGGTGTCCGCCACCGGTACCGCCCTCGCGGGCGCGGCCCGGGGGGCCGCACCTCCGGACCAGGAGGAGGACCGCGACGCCCCCCGCCATCCGCGCTGTCCTCCGAGGGTGGGGCGCCACATGGTGGAGGTCTGCCGCTCCTCCACCAGCGCCGGAGGGAGGTCATCGAGAAACCGGGAGGCGGTTCCCGGCTTCAATTCGCCACCCCGGCGACGGGCCCGGGCCCACGTCAGGATCACGGTGTCTTTGGCCCGTGTCAGTCCCACGTAAAACAGCCTCCGTTCTTCCTCCAGACCATCGACCGTCTCGAGCGCGCGTCCCAGGGGAAACAGGCCGTCCTCCATTCCCGCGAGGGCCACGACCGGCCACTCCAGGCCCTTCGCGGTGTGCAGGGTCATCAGCGTCACCCCGTCCTCGGATCCCGTGCGCCGGTCGTCGCCGGACAGCAGCGCCGCCTCGGCCAGAAATCGGTGCAGCGGGGACGTGCGGATCTCGCTCTCGGCCGGCTCCTCGGGAACCACCTCCGACCAGGCCGCCGCGGCGGCGAGGAGCTCCCGCACATTGTCCCAGCGTTCCTCGCCCTCCGGCCCCTCCGCCCGCAGCACGCCCTCGTAGTCGAGGGACCGGATCAGGTCCTCGATCACCACGGCGGGAGGGGCCTCGGGGTGACGATCCGCGAGGTCGCGCGTCAGGCCGGCAAATCGCTGGAGCGCGGAGCGGACGTTGGGGCGGAGCCCGTCGAGACACTCCGCCCGGCGGGCCGCCTCGTGCAGGGACATGCCCCAGGTGGTGGCGCGTTCCTGGAGGAGCCCGAGGCTCGCCTCCCCGATGCCGCGCTTCGGAACACCCACCGCGCGCAGGAAGGCCTGGTCGTCGGCGGGATTCACCACCAGGCGCAGATAGGCGATCAGGTCCTTCACCTCGCGCCGGTCATAGAAGCTGATGGCTCCGATGATGCGATGGGGGATTCCCGCGCGCCGGAACGCCTCTTCGAGGGCCCGGGACTGCGCATTGGTGCGATACAACACGGCCATCTCGCGCGGCTCGCGATCGCCCGACTGGATCCGGCGGTCCAGCTCGGCCGCCAGCCATTCCGCCTCGTCGCGCTCGTCCGCCGCGGACAGGACCGTCAGCCGTTCCCCCCCCTGGCGAACCGTCCGCAACGTCTTGCCGATCCGTCCCTGGTTCCGGGCGATCGCCGCGTTGGCACTGTCGAGAATCACCCGGGTGGACCGGTAGTTCTCCTCGAGACGGATCAGCGCCGCGCCCGGAAAGTCCTTCTGAAAGGCCCTCATGTTTCCCACATCCGCGCCCCGCCACCCGTAGATCGACTGATCGTCATCCCCGACCACGCACACGTTGCCGTGATGTCCGAGCGACCGGACCAGCTGATACTGCGCCAGGTTGGTGTCCTGGAACTCGTCCACCAGCACATGCTGGAACCGGCGCTGCCACGCCTCTCTCCGATCCGGATGCTGCTGGAACAGCGTGAGCGGATGCAGGAGGAGGTCGTCAAAGTCCATCGCATTGGCGGCGAGCAGGGCCCGGCCCAGGGCTCCGAGGACGTCGGCGGCCACCGCGATCAGCGGATCGTTCGGGGCGCCGGCCAGGAGCGCCTCGGGAGACAGCATCCGGTTCTTCGCCGAGGAAACGATGTGCTGGACCAGCTTGGGGGGGAAGAGCTTGGTGGAGTGGTTCCGCGTCTCCATCACCCGTTTGAGGAGCCGCAGGCGATCGTCCTCGTCGTAGATCGTGAACCCGGGGGCGAACCCGAGCCGATGCGCCTCGCGGCGCAGCAGGCGGGCCGAAAGAGAGTGGAAGGTCCCGATCCACAGCCCCGCCGGATCCCGGCCCAGAAGATGAGCCACGCGAGCCTTCATTTCGCCGGCGGCGCGATTCGTGAACGTCACGGCGAAGATGCGGTCGGGCGCCACCCCGTGGGACTCCAGCAGATGCGCAATCCGGGCGGTGAGAACACGGGTCTTTCCCGATCCGGCCCCCGCGAGAACGAGGAGGGGACCGTGGGTATGCGCCACCGCCTCGCGCTGGGCGGCGTTCAAGCCGGGCAGAGTCGTTCCTTCCCCCGGGGTCATGACGCCCGCACCAGGCTGTCGGTCCGCATCAGGGGCACCAGAGGGGCCGGAAGCCGGACCGACCCATCCGCCTGCTGATGGACCTCGAGCAGAGCGGCGATGACCCGCGGGAACGCCAGCCCGGAGGCGTTCAGGGTATGCACAAACCGGGGCTTCCCTCCCCCGGCCGGCCGATAGCGGATGTTGGCCCGCCGGGCCTGAAAGTCGGTGAACATACTGGCACTCGAGACCTCGAGCCAGGCCTGCGCCCCCGGGGCCCAGACTTCGAGGTCGAAGGTGTGCGCGGCGCTGAACCCGGTGTCTCCCGCGGCCAGCTCGACCACGCGATAAGGAAGCTCCAGGAGCTGGAGCACCCGCTCGGCGTGCCCGGTGATCCGCTCCAGTTCCTCCGCGCTCGTGCCCGGCTCCACCAGTCGCACCAGTTCCACCTTGTCGAACTGATGCACCCGGATCAGCCCCCGGGTATCCTTTCCATGCGCCCCGGCCTCGCGGCGGAAACAGGGAGTCCAGGCGACATAGGCGAGCGGAAGTTGGGACTCCTCGAGGATCTCATCCCGATGGATGTTGGTGACCGGGACCTCGGCGGTCGGGATCAGGTACAGGTCGTCCGCAGTCGAGTGATACACCTCCTCGGCGAACTTGGGCAGCTGCCCCGTGCCCTGGAGGGACGCCCGGTTGACGAGGTAGGGCGGGAGCACCTCGACGTAGCCATGCTCCTCGGTGTGCAGGTCGATCATGAACGACGCCAGCGAGCGAACGAGCCGCGCCCCCAGTCCCCGATACAGCGGAAAACCCGATCCCGCGATCCGAGCCCCGCGAGGGAGGTCCAGCAGACCCAGGGATTCGCCAAGATCCCAGTGCGGGCGGCAGGTTCCCCCGCCCGGCCGGGGGGTTCCCCAGGACCGGATCACCCGGTTGGCCAGGGCGGACCCGTCGGGTGCCGCCGGATCCGGGATATTCGGAACGGCTAGGAGCCGCTCCTCCAGGGCCACGTCGATCTCCCGCACCTCGGTGTCGAGCGCCCGCACGATGTCCCCAGAGTCGCGCAGGGCGGCCACGAGGTCATCGGCCGGGACCCCGGCGCGTTTGCGGCGGGCCACTTCCTCCGTGGCGGTGTTCCGCTCCGCCTTCCGGGTTTCGACGGTGGCCAGCAGCGTCCGCCGCCGGGCATCCAGGGCGAGAATGTCCCGCAGGAGACCGGGGAGATCCGGATCCCCTCGCCGGGCGAGGGAAGCAATCGTCCCCTCCGGATCGGTCCGGAGGTCGCGGATGTCAATCATGGGGACTATCTCTCGGGAACGCCGGGGAGCAAACTTCGAAAACCGCAATTGGTGTTGGCCAGCACGCGCATCCGGATCGATCGCGCGGCCAGATCCACCTCCAGCACCTCGAGCTTCATGTACAGGGGGAGGGAGAGGATGCAGGTGTTGACGTCGAGACCGGTCCGGGCCAGGTACACCTCCCCCACCTGAACAAAGACCGGCTCCAGTGTGGTGTACCCATCGGTGTCCGCCAGATCAATCGAATCGAACGGAACGCTCATCAACTTGAGCCCGGCGTTCAGGCGGGTGTCGGGAAACCCCGCGGCCCGGGCGGGGAGAAAAAGTGGACGGTCCTCGTCATCGAGGTCGAAAATGAAGTCCACGCTGGTGGCCAGGTCCAGACGCGTCGCCCGCTGGCCGATGATCGAGAAGCCGCTGGCCGCGGTCACCGGTGTCCCGCTGAGCGCCTCCATGACGGCCTCGCTCTCCACGTTGGCGTTGAAGGCCGGGAAGAGCTGGTCGTTTCCCCCGCAGCCACTGACAGAGGCCAGAACCATCACGGAGGGGAGCAGACGAAGGCGCCGAGACATGCCGAAGACTAAGAGGGCCGCGAAACCGGGTCAACCCGCTAGCACTGCTTGACTTCCGCGCCCGCGCCGCCTTACGTTGCTCCCCTGTGTTCCCCAATCCAGACTGCCCGGAGGGATCCCCGTGCTGAAGGAGTCGATGTCCCGCCTGGCGGCCCGCCCCGAGGTGGTCGGAGCCGCCCTGCTCAGCAGTGACGGCCTCCCGGTGCAGAGCACCTTCCCCCCGGGGGCTGACACCGACGCCGCGGTCGCCCTCGCCGCCACCATCGCCCGCCACGGGGACGAACTCGGCGCCGCGGTGGGCGGAGAGAACGCCGGATCCTTCGTCCTGGACTTCGCCACCCGCGTCGTCATCGTGAGCCGCCTCGACCAGGACACCCGGCTCCTGATCCTCGCCCGGGGCGACGCCGACCTCGGCGATCTGCTCTATCTCCTGCGGCAGGAGCAGGACGCTCTCGCCGCCCAGCTCTGAGGCCGGCCCCATGCATTGGGCGATCGTGCTGGCCGGAGGCGGAGGAACACGCTTCTGGCCCCTCAGTACGCCTGCCCGCCCCAAGCAACTCCTTCCCCTCACGGGAGAGGGAAGCAGCACGGCGGCCTCGATGGTCTCCATTCTGTCCGCACGGATCCCCCCGGAACGCATCCTGGTGGTGACGAGCGCCGCTCTGGCCACGGCCTTCCGCTCCCTCCCCGGGGTCCACCCCGAGAACGTGCTCGCCGAACCCCGCGCCGCCTCCACCGCCCCGGCCCTGGCCTGGGGCACTTCGGAGGTGCTGCGGCGGGATCCGGATGCCGTGGTGGTGTCGGTCCACGCCGACTGGCACCTCCCCGACCCGGAGGCCTTCGGGCGCGCCACCGCCACCATTCTGGCCGCCGCTCCCGAGGTGGACCGTGTGCTGACGGTGGGCCTCGTGCCCACCCGCCCCGACCCCGGGTTCGGATACATCATGCCCGGTCCCCCCCTGGCGTCCGGGGTCCGGATCGTGGACCGGTTCGTGGAGAAACCGGCCCCGGAGGTGGCACGCCAACTCATGGCCCGGGGCGCATTCTGGAACAGCGGACTCTTTGCCTGGTCCGCCCGGCGGTTTCTGGCCGAGGTCGAACGCTGGAGTCCGGAACTCGCGCCTCACCTTCCGTTGCTGCAGTCCGGCGAGGTGACCACTTTCTATGAGCGCGTCACCCCCATCGCCGTCGATCATGCGGTCCTGGAACGGAGCGATCGGGTGGGCGTGGTTGCCGCGAGCTTTCCCTGGGACGACGTGGGAACCTGGGATGCGCTCTTCCGGGTCCGGGAACGGGATGGTGACGGGAACATCCCGGTCGGCCCGGTCACCCTGCTGGACACCCGGAACTCCCTGGCGTGGAGCGACGGCCCGGTGATTGTGGCTGCCGGGGTCTCGGATCTCATCATCGTGGCGGCTCAGGGGCGGATTCTGGTGCTTCCCCGGGAGCGCGCACCCGACCTCAAGGCCCTCCTGGCCCGGCTCCCCCCCGGCCTTCAGGAGCCCGCATGACCGCCGTGTTGCATCTCCTCGATCCCCCGGCTACCTCCGCGTGGGCTCCCTTTGCCGGCGTGAGACCCGTCTCCGAGTTGCGGGCCGGTGCCCTCCTCGTTCGTGAGCGGTGGGAACTCGTGACGACTCTTCCCACGGCAAGCATCCTGAGCGACGCCGTTTCCGGTTTCGCGGACACCGGGACCATCCCCGTGGTCCCGTCGGCGACTTCCCTTTCCGGGCCGGCGCTCGTGGTGCGTTCCGACTTCGCGCCGGACCTCGATGCGCGACCGGGACCGGACCCGGCCGGCACACTTGTGGACCAGGCCGGAACCCCCGTCGGCTGGTGGGTGCCCCGCGGATCGGTGTGGACCGGGGCCGACCAGCGCTCCGATCCCACGACACCCGTCTCGGGAATGCACCTCACCGGGACGGCGAGCCTCCTCGACATGCTGGAGCACCGCCTCGGATCCGATTGCCTGCAGCTCCTCGATTCCTCCCCCGTCCCCGCGGGCACCATCGTCCTCGGTGATCCGGCCCTCCTCGCCGCCGGGGACGCCGTGATCGAGCCGGGCGTGGTGCTCGACCTCCGGGGAGGACCGATCGTGCTGGAGGAGGGCGTCGTGGTCCGGTCGGGAACCCGCCTCGAAGGACCGCTCCATGTCCAGGTCGACACGGTCCTGCTGGGCGGGAGCATCCGTCACTCCGTGATCGGTCCCTCCTGTCGCGTCCATGGCGAAGTGGCCTCCTCGGTCTTCACCGGATTTGCCAACAAGGCGCATGATGGATTCCTCGGGCATTCCGTGCTGGGGCAGTGGGTCAATCTCGGGGCGGGGACCATCACGTCGAACCTGAAGAACACCTACGGGGAGATCTCCCTCGCCCTCCCCGAGGGGCCTCTCCCCACCGGGCGGATGTTTCTGGGCTCCCTCATCGGCGATCACGCCAAGACGGCGATCGGGACTCTCCTGGCCACCGGGACGATCATCGGGGCGGGGGCGAGTGTCCATGGCCCTCCTCCCGTCCCTCGCCACGTGCCCGCGTTTTCGTGGGGTGCCGACGGTGCGGAGCGGGTGACCCTCGAGGGGTTCCTTCGCGTGGCCACGCGGGTCATGCCGCGCCGCGGGGTGGAACTGACACCGGACCGAGAGGCGTCGCTTCGTCGGCTCCATGCCCGGCTGACCCGATGACGACAGCGTTCACCCCCGGGACGCGCTTGCATGTGCTCGGATCGGGCTCGAAGGGGAACGCGTTCGTGGTGGAGTCGGAAGAGGCCCTGCTCCTCGTCGAAGCAGGATTCAGTGCCCGCGAGCTGATGCGCCGAATGACGGACAACGGCCTCGATCCGGATCGCGTCGTGGGCGTGGCGCTGACCCACGAGCACGGCGATCACTCGCGGGGTGCGGTCCGGATCGCTGGCCTTCTGGGCGTCCCCGTCCTGGCCTCGGGCGGGACCTGGCGACGCCTGTCAGGCCGGCCGGACTCTCTCATCCATCTCCGGGTCGGATTTTCCGGGCATGTGGAAATCGGCCCTTTCAGCGTGGCCGGAAGCCCGATCGTGCACGATGCCGCCGAACCGATGGCTCTCGCGGTCACCTCCCGCACCGGGGTCCGGATCGGGTTCGCCTTCGATCTGGGACGACCGACCACGGGCGTGCGGTATCTGCTCAGCGGGGTGCATGCCATGGTGATCGAGGCCAACTACGACGAGGGGCTGCTGCGATCGAGCGGGTATCCCGCCTCCGTCCAGGCCCGGATCGCCGGGTCGGAGGGGCATCTGTCCAATCGCGTCACCGCCAATCTGCTGCGAGAGCTCTGGCATCCCGCCCTGGAGGCCGTGGTGCTGGCGCACCTGAGCCAGAACTGCAACGCGCCCGATCGGGCCCGGGAGACCGTGGGAACGGCCCTGGAGGAAGTGGGATTTGCGGGGGGACTCTTCGTCGCCTCCCAGGGAGATTCTCTCCCGCCCATCACCCTGGGGGGAGCGACTACCGCTTCGGTACCCTGACCGACCGGCGGGGAACCGCGTCGGGATCGGGGGGAACCGCCACGCCCGTGGCCCGGGGAGACGGCGGACCGATCTTGGTGAGGGTGATCGGCTCGGTCAGGTCACCCCCGGAGAGAGTGAGGCTCCTGCCGCGGAGCTTCATCCGGTAATCCACCCATTCCCCTCCCAGGGCGAGCCAGATGACGTCCTTCTGGATCCGCCACCGCACGGTCTCCTCTCCGTAACTCGCGCTCGAGTCGGACCGGATGACCACGGTATGCACCCCCTCCTTCGTCTTGGCTTCCCAGGTTCCGTACAGGGGATCAGCCGCCGGGGCCTTCTGGGCCGTGACGGACGCCGGGCTCACCCAGGCGAGTCCCAGGGTGAGGGAGAGGGTGGCCAGCACCGATCGAAATGTCATGGGGCCCCCTTTCCGGAGCGCGCGAGGATCGATCTCATTCCGCAATATAACGACTCACCGTCAGCCTCATGCACACGAGGCGGGACAGCACAACGGGGCGGCCCCCGAGAGGACCGCCCCGCCGCACGCCTTCCGACCGCAGCCCCCCCGAGGGGGGGACGGGTGGTCAGTACATGCCGCCCATGCCACCACCCGCGGGCGGTCCGGCCGGCTTGTCTTCCTTCTTCTCGACGATGACGCACTCGGTCGTGAGCAGAAGTCCTGCGATGGAGGCCGCGTTCTGGAGCGCGGTCCGGGTCACCTTGGTCGGATCGATGACACCGGACTTGACCAGATCCTCGTAGGTGTCGGTCGCGGCGTTGTAGCCGAAGTTCCGGTCCTTCGATTCCTTGATCTTGGCCAGCACGATGGCCCCCTCGATGCCCGCATTCTGGACGATCATCCGGATCGGTTCCTCGACGGCGCGACGAAGGATGTCGACCCCGATCTTCTCGTCCGTGGTCAGGCCGCGGATCTTGTCGAGGCTGGCCTGGGCGCGCAGAAGGGCCACGCCCCCCCCGGGCACGATGCCCTCCTCCACCGCCGCACGGGTGGCGTGCAGAGCATCCTCCACGCGCGCCTTCTTCTCCTTCATCTCGGTTTCGGTCGCGGCGCCGACGTTGATCACCGCCACGCCGCCGGAGAGCTTGGCCAACCGTTCCTGCAGCTTCTCCCGGTCGTAGTCGCTGGTGCTCTTGTCGATCGCCACGCGGATCTCGGAGATCCGGCCCTTGATGTCATCGGGCTTGCCTTTGCCGTCAACAATCGTGGTGTTGTCCTTGTCGACCACGATACGCTTGGCGCGCCCGAGATCGGCGAGCTGGGTGTTCTCCAGCTTGAAGCCGAGTTCCTCGGAGATCACCTTGCCGCCGGTGAGCTTGGAGATGTCGACCAGCATTTCCTTCCGCCGGTCTCCGAATCCGGGGGCCTTGACCCCGATCACCTTGAGCGTGCCCCGCAGCTTGTTCACCACCAGCGTCGCCAGGGCCTCACCCTCGATGTCCTCCGCCACGATCAGGAGCGACTTGCCGGTCTGCGCCACCTTCTCGAGAACCGGAAGGAGGTCCTTCATCGAGGAAATCTTCTTGTCATGGATGAGGATGTACCCGTCCTCGGCCACGGCCTGCATCTTCTCGGGATCGGTCACGAAGTAGGGCGACAGATACCCCCGGTCGAACTGCATCCCGTCGACGGTCTCGAGCGTGGTCTCGAGGCCGCGGGCCTCTTCCACCGTGATGACCCCGTCCTTGCCCACCTTCTCCATCGCCTCGGCGATCAGCTTCCCGACCTCGGGATCGCTGTTGGCGGAGATGGTCCCGACCTGGGCGATCTCCTTCTTCCCCGCCGTCGGAACCGACATGGAGGACAACTCGGCGACCAGCGCCTCCACCCCGCGGTCGATGCCGCGCTTCAGTTCCATCGGGTTGGCCCCGGCCGTCACGTTCTTGAGGCCTTCCCGGTAGATCGCCTGGGCCAGCACCGTGGCCGTGGTGGTGCCGTCGCCCGCGAGATCGGAGGTCTTGGTCGCGACCTCCTTCACCATCTGGGCCCCCATGTTCTCGATCGGGTCCGTGAGCTCGATCTCCTTGGCAACCGTCACCCCGTCCTTGGTGACCGTCGGCGCCCCGAACTTCTTGTCGATGACGACATTGCGGCCCTTCGGACCGAGCGTCACCTTGACCGCATCCGCCAGCGCATCCACGCCCTTCCTGAGCTTGGCGCGAGCGTCGGTATTGAACATCAACTCCTTGGCAGCCATAACCTGAATATCTCCTGGTGTGGGTCGCGTGCCTCAGCCAAGCTTGGCGAGGACGTCGGAAGCCTTGATCAAAATGACTTCAGTGTTGTTGACGGTGTACGGCGTCCCGCTGTACTTCCCGTAGATCACCACATCGCCGACCGCGAGGTCGACCTTGACGCGGACTCCCTTTTCCATCCGGCCGGGACCGACCGCGATGACTTCGCCCTGGGTGGGCTTTTCCTTGGCGGTGTCAGGGATGTACAACCCTCCCCGCATCGTCTCCTCCTCGTCGGACGGGAGAATGACCACCCGGTCCTCGAGGGGGGTGATCTTGAGCTTCGGCTTGGCCTTGGTGGCTGCGGCAGTGGACATTGACGGACTCCTCACCCTTCGGGTTAACGTGTAACTTACCATCAGACAATTGCTTGGCACTCTCATGCCACGAGTGCCAAACCCGAGGCCAAAGATAAGCCGCCCCGGGTGCCTGTCAAGCGGCACCCTCTGTTTAGCAGACTCCGTGCCCGTAAATCCTGCCGTTTTGGCCGACACGAGAACCCCAGCTACCCAACCGGACCGCCATGTTCACCCGCCTGTTCACCCGTCCACCTCCGGCACCCTGACCTGACACGGAACCGTCTCTCTCCCGGCGTCGTTCTTCTCTCTGTAGCGGCCTCACGAGCAGTTTCCGACCGCGACGTTCGTGTGAATAAACTGAGTTCAGGCGTCGGGATTCGCCTTCCTGACTTGCTTGACAAACCATCATTCCCACGTCTTTCTTGCTGCCCTGAACTGACCCAGTCCCGTGTCGCCCGGCTCGCCCCGGATCCGATCTCGACAAGGAGGAAACCGAATGTTCGCTGTGATGGCCTCAACCGCACTCCTCGCGCTGTCCGCCGGCCCCTGGCCTGTCGTCACCACCCCGTCCGACGAGGTCACAACCCGGGTCGTGGTCGATTCCTCGCGCCGGGAAGTGATCATCACGGTCGGGCCCTTCGACATCCCCGCACTCCCGCCCGGCATGTCCCACGACGAAATGGAGATGGACGGGGGCGAGCACGGCAACAGCCCGGTCTACCGGTTCGCATGGCCCAACCAGTCCTGGTTCCGGGGCTTTCGCTACGAGATGAAGGACAAGAACGGGGTGGAGGTTCCTTCCCGGGTCCTGCACCACATGATCATGATCAACTTCGATCGCCGCCAGCTCCTCTACCCGGCGGTCGAGCGCCTCATGGGTGCGGGTCAGGAAACCGGGGAGACCACCATCCCCCGGACGATCGGCGTGCCCCTCGAGCCCGGCCAGCGTCTCGGAGCCTACTTCATGTGGTCCAACGAAACCGGCAAGGACCTGGAAGGGGTCCAGTTCACCATCATCATGCAGTACAGCCCGGCCAACCTGAACCCCCAGCCGGTGCATGCCCTTCCCATCTACATGGACGTCAACCTGACGGTGGGCGAGGGCAATGCCTTCGACATGCCCGCGGGCCATTCCGAAAAGAGCTACGAGTTCACCTTCCCCATCAACGGCCGGCTGCTCGGTGTGGGAGGCCACATGCACGACTACGGGACTGCGGTGCGACTCGAGGACGTCGAGAACGGGAAGGTTCTGACCGAGATCAAGGCCCGGAAGGACGCGGAGGGGCGGCTCCTGAAACTTGACCGGAAACTGTTCGGCGTCTCGGGCAAGGGGCTCAAGCTCGAGGCCGGAAAGCGCTACCGGGTTGTCGGGGTCTATGACAACCCGACCGGCAAGATGATTCCGGGCGCGATGGCGCACATGGTGGGGCTCTTCGCACCGGACAACCTGGGCGAGTGGCCGACCATTGACCTCGCGGACGAAACCCTGCAGACCGATCTCGCCAAGTTGGAGGAGATGGGGGGTGGTCACCAGCACAGTGGCGCCGACGACCACGCGGGCCACACGATGCCGACCCCTGCCAAGCCGTCGGCAAAACCGATTCAGAATCGCCGATAGCCATGGGGCCTCCGGGCCCGGTTGTCACGCGAAGACGGGGTGCTCAGTCGAGCGCCCCGTATTGTTGTTCTGCTCTGCCTACTCCAGAATTCGCCGGGCACCCACCCAGCGCGCGCGCCACCAGGCGCCGGTCGGATCGGCCTCGCTCAGCGCGCTGATCTGGACCCCGGAGCTCCCACTGTGTATGAACCGGCCCTCCCCGAGATAGAGACCCACATGGGTCACCGGCTTCCCTTCCCCGCTTCCGAATGTGAGAATGTCCCCGGGCCGGAGGGCGGCCATGACGCGGGGCACCTCCGTCCCCATCCGGGCCTGGTCTTCGCCGCGGCGCGGGAGGGTCACTCCCCGCTGTCCATAGGCAAAGTGAATGAGGCCGGAACAGTCGAATCCGTTTGCGCTGGATCCCCCCCACCGATAGGGCGTCCCCATCGCATCGAGCGCCACCTGGACCACCCCCTCGACAGCTGACGTGCCTGCGGCGGCGCTTCCCAGCGGGGAGGTGGTGGCTGGCCTGGTCCCGGGAAGGGCCGACACCCTGCTCTGCCCCGATCCATCCCCCCCACCGAACCCGATTCCGATCCGGCCGCCTATCTCGATCCCATTCCGGGAGTCCTGGGACACCCCACGGTACCGGGCCTCGAGGCCGAGCCGGATCGGTCCTGCGACGAGGAGGTCGTACCCGCCCCCGACCGACCAGGACCCCCAGAGGGTCGACGCGTCCTTGGTGCCGAACCCGCCCTGCACTCCACCGATGAGGTAGAAGGGGCCGAGAGTCCCTCGAAAGAGCCGGGCATCCGCTCCAATCCCATAGAGCCCTCCGTCCTGGGCTCCCCGGAGATTCCACCGGCCCGCATTGACCTCGATCGCCGCCACTCCGGTCCCGTTCGAGAAGGAGACGAAGAGTCCGTCGAGGTCCGGTTCGTTTCCGATCAACCGGCTCACCCGAAGGGCGACCTCCTGAGCCGAGGCGGGATGGATCTCGATGAACCCGTCCCACCCCAGGAGGACGAGGGCAAGGATTGTTCTCACGGGCAGAATCCCACGGGGTGGGTGTGTCATTCGATCGGCTCCGGCTGGGCGGTGCGAACGTGGACGCGATACATCCCCCCCGGACGGCACCGGGTCGAAAGGGCGGCGCGGAAGACCGAGTCGGACAGGGCGACCGGCGCGGTCCTGGTGTAGAGGAGGGGGACGAGTCGGCGAGTCGTATCCACACGGATCTCGATCGCCCGTTCCAGGCAGGTCGTTCCCTCCTCACCCTCCACCTCCCGCCCGGTGGTCCACCAGACGGTCGCCCCCGATCCGAGGGTGAGAAGGAGCGAATCCGGGAGGGTTGCGGTCCGCGCCGACGCGGGGGTGGGGAGCTCGCCCGAGGAGGAGTCCACGGCGGGCGAAGAGTCGGCCGGAGGACCGCATGCCAGTAGCGCGACCAGGGAACCTCGCGTCAACCATCCTCGGGCACCGATCACGGGGCGGGATCCTCCTGATCCCCTCCCTCGGAGCCCGCGTCGGCCGCGACGGGCGTCCCATCGGGATGGACCGCCAGGGCGGTTTGCAGGGTGGGGGAACGGCGAATCAGGCGGAGCCACAGAATCGCCGACACGGTCGCGGCGAGGGCCCCCGTCCCGATGACGACGCCGAGGCGCCATCTCAAATCGAGGTCCCTGCTGGTCAGGGAGGCCGCGACCCAGGCGCCCAGGAAGGAGGCGATCCACGCCACGACCGGCGTGAGAAGCCAGCCGAAAACTCTGGCGAATCCCCGGACGATCGGCACGGAGCGCCCCTAGGCGCGCCGCGCTCCAAGGCCGGTGACGAGTGCCGTCAGGGCGATGGCGGGGAGGAAGGCGACCCCCATGGTTCCCAGGCTGAACGTGGCGCCCGGGAATCCCAGCATGGCCGCAAGCCCCCCCACGACGAGCGCCAGTACCACGGCCATCACGAAGACCGAGGGAGCCGATGGATCGCGCCCCCGCGCGGCCTGGTTGGCCAGAGCAAAGGCCCCCATCCAGGGGAGGAAGGTGCCCGCCATCCACCACACCGGGTGATACCACCAATTGCTTCCTCCCCCGATCTCGAGCCACCGGTTGGAGTAGACCCCGAAGGGCTGGAGGAGGGAGACATCGATCAGAAGGAACACCACGGTTCCGGCGAGTCCGATCCCGGCCGCCCCGGCGATCCCCTCGATCGACCGCGCCCGGGTCCAGAGACCGGGCAACATCGTGGTGATCCAGACGCCCGCGGCCACAAGCAGTGCCTGAACGGCCACCTCGGCCATGCCGTCGAGCAGGCGGCCCGTGACCGAGAAGAGCGCGACGAGCGCACTGACGAGGACGCCGATCTTGAGGGAGGAGACGAGCACGTGCCGGAGATCGGTCTGGTCCGTCGCGCCGGGTACCGGGTTGTTCATGGCAGGGAGCTCCGCTGGCAGCCAGGTGAATGGTGCAAAGATAAGGTTCCCCACCCGTGCGGGCCAAGCCCCGGACGTTCCCCGGGGATCACGAACAGGTCCCGCCGGGCGCGGTGAGGAAGGACACGCGTTCCCTGCCGTCGGGGGTGGACACGAGAACACGGAGACGGCCGTCAGGCGACACCCCCTCGGCTCGCCCGCGGGTGTCCGGCCCCAGGTCCACGTTCCGTCCCCGCAGCCAGTCCCGGGCGTCAAACCGGGCGTGCTCCGCCGCCGTCAGTGTTCCCCGAGCGGTCTCCACCGACGCCACGATGCTCCCCAGAATCCGGGCCACCTCCGGACCGGCCGGCGCTCCCGGCGCCAGATCCGCCAGGCGCACGGCCGGTGGATCCAGCCCGGCGGGAACCGGGTTGTGCACATTCACTCCGATGCCGGCCACGACCCAGGACGGGTGATCCCCCTGCCATCGCGCCTCACAGAGAATGCCCCCCAGTTTCCCGGACCCCGCCATCAGGTCGTTGGGCCACTTGAGTTGCGGCGCCCCCGATCCCGTTCCCATCCACCGCTCGAGCGTCTCCGCCACGAGGAGACCGACCCGCAGGCTCAGCAGGGCCACTCCCTCCGCCGATTCCGGCCGCACCACCACGCTGACCCACGCCCCGCCCACCGGGGCCAGCCAGGTCCTCCCTCGGGATCCCCGGCTCCCCGTCTGCTCATCCGCCACCACCATCCACCCGTGCGGAGCTCCCCGAGCCGCCTCGGCGTGGGCCAGATCCTGGGTCGAGGTCGTGGTGGAGACGCGACGCACCGGCGCCGGAGTCGGAGGAGGGATCACGACCCGCGAAACCAGAGGAGCGTGAACCCGCCGACAACGAAAAGGTAGGGTGCGAAGTGATGGAAGCGCCGGGTCCGGAGGAGCCAGAGCAGCGATCGAATCGCGATAACACCGGCCACCAGCGCGCTCACAAAGGCCGTGGCCAATCCCCCCGTCAGCGGAAGGGCGCCGAGATTCCGCGCCTCCAGGGCGCCCGACCCGGCGATCACCACCACGGCCATGAGGAAGGAGAATTCCGCCGCGCGCCACGCCGGTACGCCGCGCCACAGCGCGGCCGCGATCGTGGTGCCGGACCGGGAGATGCCGGGTAGAATGGCCACGGCCTGCGCCACACCCACCAGAAGGGCGGTGCCGAGGGTGATGGTGCGCTCCGGCCGGGGACGGATCCACCGGGTACTCGCGAGCAGGACGCCGGTGAGGAGAAAATCAACCCCCACCAGACGGTAGGAATCGAACGCCGAGGTCAGCGCATCCCGGAAGACCAGGCCAACGACCGCCGCGGGGACGGAGGCCGCCACGAGAAAGATGACCTGGGCCGAGGCATCACTTTCCCGGCGCCAGAGGCCCCGAGCCAGCCGCAGGAGGGCCACCCGATAGACAATCACGACCGCGAGCAGAGTGGCGAGGTGCAGCATGACCTCCACCGCGACACCGGGAGCGTGGAGCCCCAGGAGCCCCTCCGCCACCACCAGATGGCCGGAGCTGCTGATGGGAAGAAACTCCGTCAGTCCCTGCAGCACACCCAGGATCAATCCCTCCCACCACGTCATTTCCCGGACACCACGGAGTGATACAGCGCCTCATACTGGGGCACCACCACCTCCGCGGCGAACTGGGTGGCCTTGGCCAGGGCCGACTCCCCCATCCGGCGATGGCGGTCGGTGTCGCGCAGGAGTTCCACCGCCCGGCGCCCCATGGCCTCGACCGACCCTGGCGGTTCGAGAATCCCGTCCACTCCGTCCGTGATGACTTCGGGGAGCCCGCCGGCCCGGCTCGCCACCACCGGGATCCCGCAGGCCATCGCCTCCAGCGCGGCCAACCCGAACGATTCGGACTGGGAGGGGAGGAGGAAGAGATCGCTGGCCTGGAGCAGGGTGACCACCGAATCGAGCCGGCCGAGAAAACGAACGTCGCCGGCCACCTCGAGATCGCGGGCCTCCTGTTCGGCCGTGTCCCGGTCGGGGCCATCCCCCACCATGATGAGTGTCGCCGGCATCGCCCGCCGGATGCGGGCGAAGATCCTGATCACGTCCCGCACCCGTTTGACTTCACGGAAATTGGAGACGTGCGTGATCACGCGGTGTCCGGCGGGAGCGAGGCTCTGCGTATCGTTCTCGGATCCGGGGTGATACTCGGCGAGCCGGACAAAGTTGGGAATGACGTCGATGGTGCACCCCACGCACCCGAAGGCGCGGTAGGTCTCATCCCGCAGATAGGAGGACACCGCCGTCACCGCGTCGGATCGCTCGATGGAGAGCTTGGTGATCGCGTAGAAGCTCGCCTCCTGCCCCACCAGCGTGATGTCGGTCCCGTGGAGCGTGGTGATCACCTTGAGGGGATGGTCGGCTCCCAGCATCTCGCGGGCCAGCCAGGCGGCGGTGGCGTGGGGAATCGCATAATGCACGTGCAACACGTCGAGGCGTTCATGGAGCGCCACCTCGTGTTGTTTCGACGCGAGCGCCAGGGTGTAGGGGTAGTGATCGAAGAGCGGGTAGCGGCTTCGGGTGTCCACTTCGTGAAAGTAGACCCCCTCCGTGTATCCCCGGAGACGGAAGGGAGAGTCGTAGGTGATGAAATGAACCTGATGCCCGCGGCGGGCGAGCTCGAGCCCGAGTTCCGTGGCCAGGGCCCCCGATCCGCCGTACGTGGGGTAACAGGTGATGCCGATCCGCATGGTGGTCTCGTCTCTGCTCAAGTCGTCCTGATCGCGTCCCTCGCCTCCCAGGCCGCCGCGATCGTGCGCGCAATGTCCTCCGGGGGCCGCGTCGCGTCACACATCAGCACCGGCCCCCGGAGCTGGTGACGAAACCAGGTTTCCTGGCGCTTGGCGTAGCGCCGGGTGCTCACCGTGATCGCCTCCGCCACCGCATCCCGGGCCAGCCGCCCGTGAAGATAGTCGACCGCCTCCCGAATCCCGACGCCGTCGAGACCCGGCGCCTGGGCGCCGTGTCCCTCGGCCAGGACCGCCGCCACCTCCTCGATCACTCCCCGCCGCACCATCTCGGCCGCCCGCACCGCAATCCGGCGATGCAGCACGGGGCGAGGAACCGTCAGGACGACGTACCAGGGTGCGATGGCCGCGGCCCGCCGGGCCCGCTGCTGCCAGACCGACAGAGGCCACCCCGACAGGAGCGCGACCTCGATGGCCCGCAGGGCGCGCTGCCGGCCACCTCCGGCAAATCCGGAATCCAGGCGAGCCGCCCACCGCACCAGCTCGGCGTCGGGGAGGCCACTCAGGTACCCCTCGATCGATCGCCGTGCGGCGGGATCCATCCCCGGTTCGAGGAAGAGGCCCTCGGCCAGGGCCCGGATGTAGAAACCGGTCCCCCCCACCACCACCGGACGATTCCCCCGCTCATGGATTCCGGACAGGACCGCGCCGGCATCGGTCGCGAACCGCCCGGCACTGTAGCGCTGTCCC
Source organism: Gemmatimonadales bacterium (assembly GCA_039794085.1). GTDB lineage: Bacteria > Gemmatimonadota > Gemmatimonadetes > Gemmatimonadales > GWC2-71-9 > OFTM291. The sequence continues at coordinate 36,565 of JBDIWC010000012.1, read as the reverse complement.
GGCTCCGTCATGTCGAGGAGATGGTGGGGAACCCGCGCGCGCTCGCGGCGGGTCGGCTTGGCGGTACCAATGTCCAGCCGGCGATAGATCTGGCGGGAGTCGGCGGAGATCACTTCGAGCGGCCAGTGAGCCGACAGGGCCAGGGCCACCGCGGTCTTCCCCACGGCGGTGGGCCCGACCAGCACCGGCACCCTAGCGTCGGCCAAATCGCCGCTCCAGTTCGTCCCGGGGCAACTGCACGATGGTGGATCGCCCGTGCACGTCATGCGCCGGAAGCGGCGTGACGAACACGGCATGCAGGAGTTCCCGCATCTCCGTCTCGCCGAGGCGCTGTCCCGCCTTCACCGCGGCCCGGCAGGCATAGCTGGCGGCGAATCGCTCCAGGTGGTTGGCCCAGCCGCCGAACCGGCCCCGGGCCAGGTCCGCCACGAGATCGCGAAAGCAGGCCACCGCATCGAAGCGCGGATGGGGCGTCGGCACCCCCTGGAGCACGACCTCCCGTCCTCCGAACGGCTCCACCAGAAAACCGACCCGTTCCAACTGCCGCCGGGACGACTCCACCACCTCCAGTTCCTCATCGGTCAGGGACACCGTGACCGGAAGGAGCAGTCGTTGCGACGGAGCGTCCTGGCCGCCGAGCTGTTCCATGATGCGTTGGAAGAGCACGCGCTCATGGGCGGCGTGCTGGTCAACGAACACCAACCCGTCTCCCTCCTCGAACACGATGTAGGTGTCGAACAATTGCCAGAGGGGCGCGGCAAAACTGCGCAAGGGAGGGGCCTCCTCCTCCCCGTCACCGGCATTCCGGCGCTCCAGCACCCCCCGCTCTCCGAAGAGATCCGTCACCAGGCCCAGCGCCTGATCCACCGCTCCCTCGGGCAGGACACCTCCGCGATCCCCCCGGGCGCCTCCCCCCGTCCATCGCGCGGGGGCCGAGCCGGGAGAACGCAGGGGAGCCGCACTGGCCCACTGGCCCAGAGCCATGCGCACCCCTTCCTCCAGGACCCGTTCCACCGCCAGACGCTCGCGAAAGCGCACCTCGAGCTTGGCGGGATGCACATTGACGTCCACCTCACTGCCGTCGGTCTCGAGGTGGAGGAACAGACTCGGGCGATCGCCCGGGGCAATGGCGGACCGATACCCCGCCTCCGCCGCGCGCACCAGGAAGGTGTCGCGGAACGGGCGACCGTTCACGAAGAGTTGGGTGCGGCGGCCGGTGGGCTGCGCATCGGCGGGTCGCTGGATGTACCCGTGCACCCGGAAGGCGCCAATGGCGTATTCCACGGGGAGCATGGTGTCCGCCAGCTCCCGTCCCCAGACCGCGCGAAGCCGGTCCTCGGCACTCTGCTCCGCGGGAACCTGGAGGCGCTCCCGCCCATCCATGGTGAGGGTGAAGCCGACGCCGGGATGAGCCAGTGCCAGTGTGGCGATCGCGTCCCAGGTCATGCGGGATTCACTGGACACGGACCGCAGGAACTTGCGCCGGGCGGGGGTATTGAAGAAGAGTCCCCGCACCGTGACGGTCGTTCCCGGCTGCCGGGCCGCGTCCCCCACATGATCGATGCGTCCCCCGGTGACCCGGATCTCCGTGCCCGGTCCGCCGCCCGTGGCGGTGACCAGGGCAAAGCGGGACACCGAAGCGATGGCGGGCAACGCCTCGCCGCGGAAGCCGAAGCTGGTCACCCCCACCAGATCGGCGGCCGTCGCGATCTTGCTCGTGGCGTGACGATCCAGGGCCAGAACCGCATCCTCCCGTTCCATGCCATGCCCGTCGTCACTCACCTCGATCAAGGTCTTCCCCCCCCCTTCCACCGTGACGCGGACGTGCCGGGCCCGGGCATCGATCGCGTTCTCGACCAGCTCCCGCACCGCGGAGGCGGGACGTTCCACCACCTCGCCCGCGGCGATCTGGTCGGCCACCACATCGGGGAGGATCCGCACGCGCGGGAGATTGCCGGACGTCATGGACACAATCTAGCGCGACCCGGTCCGGACCAGTGCCAGGTCGGCGGCGGCGATCCAGCTCGGCCGGCCACCCGGCAGACGGACCCGCACCCAGCCACCCGACCTGGCCTCGACGCGCACCAGCGCCAGAGCGGGGACGGCGCCCGTTTCCGCCGCGAGGCCATGAGGGGCCTGGCGCGCCGGTGTTTCCTTCCGGGCAAAGCCGACCGGCACCCGCTGAGCCGAGGACATCCAGAGCCCGGTTCCGCCGGCCGCGACGCCGGCCAGCAGGATAATGACGCCGACCCGGCGAGACCGGGGACGCGCCATCCCCAGCCCCCATCCCGCGGTCCAGAGGACCAGGGCGGCCAGGAACAGTTCCTCCGGCCGCACCGGCCAGACCGGCGGGACTCCACCCAATCGTCCCCCGGTCGAGTCCGCCAACTGATCCCACGCGCTCTTCACCACCGGGGACCGGGGCGCGAGCCGCCGGGCTCGCAGGAGGGCCGCCGCGCTGACGGCGTCGTCCCCGGTGGCAAAGGCCGCCAGACCCACGCGGTACCAGATCCCGGGGTCACCGGGCATCCTGAGGGCTATTGCCTGATAGGCTTCCAGGGCTCCCCGCACCCGCCCCGTGCGGTAGAGCGAATCGGCGGCGGCCATCTGGCCCGCCAGGCTCTGGGCCACGGCGAGAAGCAGCACCAGTCCGGCGGCGGGGCCGAGCACCCGGCGAAGCCGTTCCCGGAGGGAGTCCTCCCGCTCGCGCAGCGGGCCGGGGTCGTCCGCGGATTCCGGGGGGCCGTACTCCACCGTCCGCAACCGCTCATAGGCGGCCGCCACCTCGCGGGCCAGATCCGGAGGCACGCCCCGTCGCCGGAGCACGGCGAGCACCTGGGCCGGTTCCCGGCTCATGCCGGGCGGCAGGAGTGACTGAACCCATCGTTCCAGGCTCATTCCGTGGTACCTGCTCCCGGGGACCCCGGCACGGCCCTTCCAGCGTCGCCGCCCCCGCTGCAGGATCAGGATCCCGAGGGGAATCACCCCCAGGATCACCCAGACCGGCCCGGGCGTGGCCGTCCACCAGCGGGCGATGACCGGGGTCGTGGGGATCGATCGGAGCGGGACCGCGGTTCGGGCGTTCGGGAGCCGTGCCACGGGAGCCACCCGGAGGATGGTGGAGGATGCCACCGCCACCGACCAGCGGTCCTGCTCCGCATCGTAGTGGGGATAGCGCACGTCCGGCAGGACGACCGGACCGGCCGAATCGGGCAGGATGGTGAAATGAAAGACCTTCCTTCCCCCCGAACGACCCCCCACCGGCCGGACGGTCTCCTCGACCCGGTCCGGGTAGGCCCGAACCGTCGAGGGCCATTCCACATCCGGTTCGGGCCACAGGGCCACATTCCCCTCCCCCTCCACCACCACGGCGACGCTCGACAGCGTCCCCGCTTCGATGCCGTCGTCCGGCACCTGATACCGGAGGCGCAGCCCCGCAGCCGTGGGTCCGCCGGTGATCCCCGCGGGAGGCGCCGGCGCGGGACGGACAGAGAGCGTGAGGGGGTCGCTTTCCAGATCGTACCGCCGCTCCTGGGAAAAGAATTGCCGCCCCTCCGGGACCGCAAAACTCAGGGAGGCTGGTGGAATGGTCACGGGGCCGGCCGTCAGCGGAAAGAACACCTGCCGGGTGAGAAAAAGGTCATGCCACTCGTTTTCCACCAGCCGGCTGGCCACGACCCCGGGGGTGGTGGACTGCGGCAGATTCCAGACCCCATCCACGGTGGGCGGTTTCAGCGTGGGCGGACGTCGCAGCCGGGCGAGGAGGCTCCGGGGAAACCAGGCCACCGTGGCCAGGTCGATCTGCTGACCGACGGTCGCCTCGTCCCGGGACAGGACGGTGGCGACGGTCACGTCCCCCGCGGTCGGCGGCGGCACCCGCCGCAGCAGGCGGGCGACCTCCGCATCGGCGGGAGCGGGATCGCTTGCCGCCCCGCCGTCCACCTGCACCTCGAGCTGGGGGGCCACGACGACCTGGAATTGCTGTTCGATGCGAATGGGCCAGATGCGCCAGGTTCCACCGCGAGTGGCCCGCAGGCGAAGCTCCAGCACCGCCGAACGCCGGGGCGGGTTTCCGGGCACGACATCGGCCGACTCCACCCGCGAGACCAGAGAAAATCCATCCAGCGCGGGAACGACGAAGCGGATCGGTTCCGGCGAGGTGCTGCTGACCCGGAGGGTGACCGTCAGTTCCTCCCCGACCGGAAGGCGATCCCGATCGAGGACGGCCGACACCAGCAGTCCCTGTCCCTGCTTCGGCGCCGACGCGCCCAGGAGGGCGAGGGAGAGGAGAAGGATAGGGCTCACCAGTCCTTGACCACCCGGGCCGTGGCCCGGCGACGCTGCGCCTGTTCGGCCCTGGTGGCCGCCTCGCCCCGCTCCACGGAGGAGAGGATGGCCTCGGCTTCCGCCTGGGTCATGGCACCAGGGCGGGGTTCCGGAGACCGTTCCGGGCCTTGACCGTTGCCCGGTGGTGGCGGCGGCGGGTTCCCTCCTCCCCCACCGCCCTGCGGCGAGGGAGGGGGCGGGGGGGGACGGCGCATGGCCAGTTCGAGATTCCACTTGGCCCGGTCGGCGTCGGGACGGAGGAGCAGGGCCTCCTTGAGCCGCTCGGCGGCGAGGCCCAGGAGAGAATCCCGATGGACGCTGTCCAGGGCCGCGGCACGAAGCGAGGCCACGCCATGGTTGTACAAGGCCCGGTATCGGAGCTCCGGATCGGGAGTACTCGCGGCGCTGTCCAGGGCCCCGTGGGCCTCGGCGTACCGGCCGGCGGCGAGTGCGGCCGTTCCCGCGTTGAAGAGTGCGGTGTCACGAGCAGCCCCCGTAGCCCGGGCCGCCTCGGCCCGGAAGGCCGATTCGGCCTTGGCATGATCTCCCCGGCGGGCTGGGGTGATGCCCCCGGAGGGCCGCTGGGCCTCGGCGGCTTGCGGCGTCGGCAGAACCAGCACCGCGAGTGACAGGAGGGCGGCTCCCCGGCGGGACAGCGTGTGTCCCACCAGGAGAAGAGCGGCCAGCAGCGCCGTGACCCAGGCCAGGGGTCTCCGATCCTGCGCCCGGCGCTCCCGGGCCGGTGCCCGGGCCAGATCCCGCAGGATTCCGACCACCACGTCACTCTGGTTCTGCACCGTGGCGGGCACCACCGTTCCGCCCGCCGCCTCGGCCACGGGACGCAGCAGGTCATCCCGGCGTCGGGTCTCCACCGGGGTTCCCTCCGCGGTCTGCTGGTCGCCGATGCGCCGGCCGCCGGGATCGCGAAGCGGGATCCGGGCCGGGATCGTGTCCCCCACACTGACCAGCACCAGGGTCACGCCGACCTCGCGCAGCGCGGCCGCCGCGGCAATGCTCTCCGACAGCGAGTCGTGTGTCTCACCGTCCGTGAACAGCACGAGGGCCCGGTCCCCTCCCTGTCCCGCACCGTCCAGCACTTCGGCGCCCTGCCGGAGAACCCGGGCCAGATTGGTCCCTCCCTCACTCGCCAGGTCGGGGTCGAGGGCGGTGAGGTGAAGTTCCACCGCCGCATGGTCGAGCGTCAACGGAGCCAGGATGTAGCTGCTTCCCGCAAACCCGAGAAGGCCGATCCGGTCCTGCGCCAGATCCTGGCTCAGGCGGCGCGCCTCCCGAACGGCCCGGCCCAGCCGGTTCGGGGCCACGTCCTCGGCGAGCATCGACCGGCTCAGGTCGACGCCGATCACCAGGTTCAGGGCCCGGCTGGTGGCGTCGACGTCGAGACGGCCCCCCCGCGGGCCCGCGAGGCCAACCCCGAGCAGCACACCCGTCACGCCGAAGACCAGGAATCCATGCCGATTGATCCCGCGGGCTCTCTGGCCCAGCGCGTCCGACCACGCGGTGGCCAGGCGCACCCGGGCGCGGCGGGCTCTCCAGGCCAGGGCCCCGAGAGCCAGCGCCAGCACGGGGGCCAGCACCAGGAGAAGGGGGGCATCCATCCTCACGGCACCCTCACCACCCGGGTCGCGCTCACCACGAGCTCCACTCCCAGGAACACGAGAGCAGCCAGCAGAAAGGGCCGCGTCGTCTCTTCGCGCGAGGCATACTGCACCACGTCGACGGGGGCCCGTTCGAGGGCGTCGATCTGCCGGAAAATCCGGCTCAGAGCCTCGCTGTCCTTGGCGCGGAAGTACCGGCCGCCGGTCTGCTCCGCGATCTCCGTCAGAAGCGCCTCATCGATGCGAACCGGGAGCACCTCGTAGCGATATCCGCTCAGGCCCCGCCCCGTGGGAATCCGTGCCTCACCCTCGGTACCCACCCCCACCGTGTAGATCCGCACCCCGAAGCTCTCAGCCGTGGCGGCGGCGGTCCGGGGATCCACCGCACCCCGGTTGTTTTCGCCGTCCGTCAGCAGGAGGACGACCCGGGAGGGTCCGGGCACCCGCCGGAGCCGGTTCACCGCCGTGGCCAGCCCGCTGCCGATGGCGGTGCCATCCTCCAGCACCCCCACCCGCAGGTTCGTCACCGCCTGCTCCAGCACCAGGTAGTCGAGCGTCACCGGAACCTGGGTCAGGGCCTCGCCGGCAAAGGCCACCAGCCCGATCCGATCGGCGTCGCGCCCCCGGATGAAGCTGATGGCTTGTCGCTTCGCCACCTCCAACCGATTGCTCGGCGCAAAGTCCTCGGCGAGCATGCTGCTGGAGACGTCGATGGCGATGACGATCGCAATCCCGTCCTTCCGGAGAGTCCGTTCCCTTCCCCCGAGCAGGGGACCAGCCGCCGCGATCACCAGCATGGCGATCCCCAGGGTGCGGAAGATCGGAGGGAGGTGAGCCCACCCCTGGTGACGCGCCGCATGGGCCGCGGCACGAAAGTCCCCGGTGGGCACCGTGACCCGGCGCCGACGACCGATCCACCACCACCAGACCAGAGGGAGGAGCAGGAGGAGCATCCACCCGCGCGCCAGGCTCATGGGGTACTCCCCTCTCCCCCGCTTGCCCCTCGGGAGGTGGCCCACCAGGCGGCGGCGTCCACACACGCCTGGCGGCCATCGGGAAGATCGGGGGCGCTGAACCGGGCTCGGGTCAGGCGCTCTCTCAGCTCCGCGAGTTCCTCCCCGGCGGTCCCCTCGGCGGGGAGCAACGCGAGCCAGTGTGCCGCCGCGGTACGCACCTCACCGAGAGCAACCCACGCGGGGAGGAGCACCTCCGGTCCGGACAGGCCCGGGGGCGGTGCCGGAGGAGGGAGGGGCGGGGGCGGACGACGGCGCCCTCGATGCACCGGAAGGATCACTCCCAGGGCCAGGAGGGGAAGGAGCAGGGCGGGCCAGAGAACACGGGTCCCGCGGGGGATCACCGCCACCGGTGGCTGGGGCGGCGTGGAATCGTTGGCCGACGGGGGAAGCACGGACTGAATCGGGACGGTGATCCGGTACGGGGGAAGCGTGTCCGCACTCCCCGTCGCCCGCACCACCACGGGGCCGGGAATCTCGATCGGATGCGACCCGGCCCGCCAGAAGGTGAGCGTATACCGGATCCGCACCGAGCGACCGTCGGGGTCGGGCTCCACAACGGGGGCCGAGAGATGGGCATGATCCCGGTCGGAGGGAGGGGGCGGAAACCGGAGCACCGCTCCCACGGGGAGGGTCACCGTCCGCAGGATCGTCACGGTGTCGCCCACCGTAAAGGGGGAGGTCGCCGTCTGGAGGAGCAGGAGGCACCCGACCGCGATCATCGCGCCACCCGGCCCCGACGCCGCGGGCGACGGGCAAAGGCCCGCCGCAGCGCCGTGCTGTAGTCTCCCGTGGTGTCGAGCGCCAGATGGTCGACTCCGCTCACCCGGAACGCCCGGGACCGGGTCTCCGCCATCCGGGCCGCCTCGGTCCGCCAGGCCGCCCGCACGCGCGCGTCTCCCAGATCCACCAGACTTTCGGCCTCTCCCTCCGGGTCGGAGAAGGTGATCCACCCCGAGGCCACCGGTGACACTTCCCGCGGGTCGTCGATGGTGATCGCCAGCACGTCATGCTTCGCCGCGAGCCGCGCGAGCGGACGTTCCCATCCCTCGGCCACGAAATCCGACAGGATCACCACGATGCTTCGATGGTGCAGGAGGCGGGCGGCGTAGTCGAGACCCGCGGCGAGGTCGGTACCGCGCCCCACGGGGGAGAAGGCGAGCAGATCGCGGATGACGCGCAGCGCGTGGCGCCGTCCCTTGGCCGGGGGCACCACATGTTCGATGCGATCGGTGAAGAGGAGGGCCCCCACCCGGTCCTGCTGGCGCACCGCCGCCAGGGCGAGGACGGCGGCGATCTCGACGGCGCGGGCCACCTTGGTCACGGGGGCGCCCACATCGGTGCTCCCGGAGTGGTCCACCACCAGGAAGAGCGTGAGTTCCCGCTCCTCGGTGAAGGTCTTGACGTGGGGTTCCCCCAGCCGGGCCGAGACGTTCCAGTCGATCACCCGGTAGTCGTCGCCGGCTTCGTAGGCCCGGACCTCGAGGAACTCCATCCCCTGCCCCCGGAAGACGCTCCGGTACTCACCGCCCAGGAGGGCATCGACGAGGCCACGGGTCCGGATCGCGATGGACTTGACCTGCTTCAGGATGGCGGGAGTGATGGGATACGTCACACGTCCCTCACGCTGGCTTGACCACTCCCAGGATGCGGCTGATGATGACATCGCTCGTCACGTCCTCGGCCTCGGCCTCGAAGGTGAGCACGACGCGGTGCCGCAGCACGTCCGGGGCCACCGCCTGCACGTCATCCGGGGTCACGAAGGTGCGCCCCCGGAGATACGCGTGGGCGCGCGAGGCCTGGGCCAGCGCGATCGACGCCCGGGGTGAGGCTCCAAAGCCCACCAGAGGCTGCAGCGTGGACAGTCCCACGCTGGCGGGTGCACGGGTGGCGCGCACGAGGTCCACGATGTAGTCGCCCAGACGGGGGTCGAGGTGCAGAGCCAGGACCTCGAGCCGGGCCGCGAGGATCGCCTCCGGCGTCATCAACCGGCGCACCGGGATCGGGACGCCGCCCGCCATCCGGGCCAGCATTTCCCGCTCCTCGGCCCGGGAAGGGTACCCGACATGCACCTTCATCATGAATCGGTCGAGCTGCGCCTCCGGAAGGGGGTAGGTCCCCTCGCTCTCGATCGGATTCTGGGTCGCCAGGACGAGGAAGGGCTCCTCCAGAGGAAAGGTGGTTCCCCCGATGGTGACCTGGTGCTCCTGCATCGCCTCCAGCAGCGCCGCCTGCACCTTGGCCGGGGCCCGGTTCACTTCGTCCGCCAGAACGATCTGGGCAAAGAGGGGACCCCGCTTGACCGAAAACTCCTGGGTCTTCTGGTTGAACACCATGGTCCCGATCAGATCCGACGGCAGCAGGTCGGGGGTGAACTGAATCCGCACATGCGAGGCGTGCAGCACCTCCGCGAGGGTCCGGACCGCGAGAGTCTTGGCCAGGCCCGGAACCCCCTCGAGCAGCACGTGCCCTCCGGTGAGAAGGCCGATGAGAAGCCGTTCGATCATCGCATCCTGCCCCACGACCCGCTTTCCGATCTCGGCCACCACGGCCGCGATGGGAGTGGCTCCCACTCCGGTGCTCCTCGGGGCTGTGATCGGGTCCGCGCTCATGTCTTCTCCTTGCCTCCCCCGCGACGGGGGGTCCTCTTGCTCGACGTCCCGGGTCGGCGGACGGTTTCATCGGTCCCCTCCTCGAGGTTCACCAGCCGGCGCAGGGCCGACACCTCGCCCGGAGTGAGGGGCCGGGTCTTGCCCACCGGAAGGTCCCCGAGGCGGATCGGTCCGTAGGCCACCCGGGCCAGACGCTCCACCTTGAGGCCGAGCTCGCCACACCACTTGCGCACCACGTGGTGGCGCCCCTCGGTGAGCGTCAGGTGCACCACGCTCCGCCCCTCTCGGCCGGGCGTGACCCGCACCCCGGTGGGCAGGATGGGCCGTCCGTCCACCACCACCCGTTTCGACACCAATCCGGCGACCTCGGACGGATCGCGTCCATGGACCAGGGCGATGTACTCCCGGGGCACCCGGTACCGTGGGTGGGTGAGCCGGTGCACGGCATCCCCATCGGTCGTCAGCAGGAGGAGGCCCGTCGTGTTGATGTCCAGTCGCCCCACATAGGCGAGTCCCGCGGGATCCCGCACCAGGTCGAACACGGTGCGGCGTCCCTCCGGATCCGAGGCACTGGTCACCACCCCCAGCGGCTTGTGGACCGCGAGCCAGCGCGTGGTCTTGAGGGAGACACGTCGTCCCCCCACACTGATGGACTGCGTGTCCGGATCGACACTGCTGCCGAGCGTGGCCACCACTCCGTCCACCCGGACCTTCCCGGCCGTGATCAGCTCCTCGGCCGCCCGGCGCGACGCGACGCCCGCCCGGGCCAGGGCGCGCTGCAATCTCATGAGAGTCATGCGTCGGCCTCGACCCACACCGTGGCGTCGTCCGCGTCAACCTGTTCCGGCACCGGGGGCGCGAGGGCGATGCTCAACTCCTCCGCCCGGGGAAGATTCCCGATATCCGCCAGGCCCAGCAGTTCCAGGAAAAGCGGGGTGGTGCCGTACAGCAGAGGGCGACCCAGCCCCTCACTCCGCCCGACCACCTCGATGAGCCCCCGTTCCTGCAGTGTCCGGAGCACTCCGCTCGCCGACACGCCGCGAATCTCCTCGACCTCCGCCCGTCCCACCGGCTGCCGGTAGGCGATGACCGCGAGGGTCTCGAGCATCGCCGGTGTCAACCTTGGTGCCCGCACGGCAAACTGGGCGCGCTCGATCGCCGCGGCAAAGGCGGGGCGGGTGACGATCTGAACTCCTCCCCCGATTTCCAGCAGTTCGACACCATGGCCGTCGTACTCATAGTGGTCGCGCAGTTGGGCAAGCGCCTCCCGCACCTCGTCCAGGGAGCGTTCGGGATCGAGAGGCTGCAGTTCCTCCGCGGTCAGGGGTCGCGGGGCGGCGAACAGGGCCGCTTCAATCAGCTGGGCGAGAGGAGTCACGGGTCACCATCATGGAGGCGAAGGGCGATGCTTGGGCCACCCGAACGATACCATGACGGGCCAGTTCCAGCAGCGCAAGGAGAGTGGAGAGCACCTCGACGATCGTGGGACGCTCTCCCAGGGCACGGCGCCAGTCGAAAGCGTCCTGGTCCTCGAGCAGTGTCATGATCCGTGCCGTGGCCCCCTCCACGTCCAGGGGACGGGCCACCACACGGTGCATCACCGGGTGCATGATCCCCGCGATGACGCGCTCCACGGCACTCAGAAGCTCGACCAGATCAAGCTGCAGGGGGGGAGGGGGCAGGGCCGGTGGCTCCGGAAGATAGCCCCGCGCGAAACGGTTCCCCCGCTCCGACGCCGCCCGGTCGAACCAGAGGGCGATTTCCTTGATCTGCTGATACTCGAGGAGCCGCCGGACCAGTTCCGCCCGGGGATCGACCCACTCCTCTCCGTCTCCCGACCGGGGGAGCAACATCTGAACCTTGAGCCGAACCAGCCGGCCGGCGAGGTCCAGATAGTCCGCGGCCTGGTTCAGACCCAGGGAATGGATGGCGGCCAGAAACTGATCCGCGATCCTCGCGATCGGAATGTCGGCGATGTCGATCTGCTCCTCGCGAAGGAGGTGCAGAAGCAGGTCGAGAGGCCCCGAAAACGAATCGAGACGGACGACGAAACCGCCGTCCTCCACGGTACCGCGCACCGGGGCACCGGATTCCGCGACCGTCATCCGAAGATGTTCCATCCCGTCCCCGCGGCGAACGGCACCACGAGGTCGAGCAACCAGGACACCCCCCACCGGGCCGGCGCGAGCAGGAGGGAAATTCCCCCCGGGTAGAACACCATCAGCAGGAGCAGCGGAATGACCCCGAACCGCGCCACCTGCCGGTAGGCCAGCCCGATCCGGGGGGGGAGGAAGTGATACAGGAGGTGGGAGCCGTCGAGGGGCGGCACCGGGATGAGATTGAAAACGGCAAGCATGAGATTGAGCCAGATCCCCCAGGTCATCATCCGCTGGACCACATCAGCCATCGGGACAGCGTCGGGCCAGGCACCGGCCACGAGACCTGCCACCACGAACACCAGGGCGGCCACCAGGGCCAGAAGAGCGTTGGTCACGACCCCCGCCGCCGACACCAGCACGTCACTCCACCGGGGATCGCGAAAGTTGCGTGGATCCACCGGAACGGGCTTCGCCCCGCCGAACGTAAACTGTCCTCCCGAGCCGAACCAGAGGAGGGCCGGCAGCAGGATGGTCATCCACAGGTCGGTATGGGGCAGCGGATTGAGGGTCAGCCGTCCGAGCCGAGCCGCCGTCTGGTCCCCCTGGCTCAGGGCAACCGCCCCGTGAGCGTACTCGTGTGCCACCACGGAAAAGACGAGTACGGGAAGGGCCAGCGCAAAATCACCGAGCAGGGGACGTCCTCGTGTCAGGGCGGGGGGGAAGTTAGCGGGCCCCCACGTCCCAAGTCAAAACAACCGACGCCTTGCGGCACCCACCCGTATCCGGGTATCTTGGTGGGCTTGGTAACACGCACCCGGAAAACGCGGGTGCGCCGAACAATTCCACTCGAAGTCCCGTTGAGGTGGCTGTGCCCCGTATCAAATCCGCAAAGAAACGGATGCGGCAGACCCGCACCCGGACCGAACAGAACCGCCAGCAGCGCAGTGCGCTCCGCACCGCTATCAAACATGTCCGCACGGCCCCGACGCCGGAGGAAGCCCAGGCGGCTTTTGCGGCGGCGGAGAAGATCATCGACCGTGCGGGGAGAAAGCACCTCATTCACCCCAATACCGCGGCCCGGACCAAGCATCGGTTGGCCCGCACCGTCCAGGCCCAAAAGACCTGACCGACTTTCCGCAGTCGAGCCGGACATGCTCAACGGGGGTCCCGCCACTCAGGCCGGACCCCCGTCTTCTTTTTCCCTGACTCCCGGTTGATCAGAGGGCGGCGAGCTCGGCGCCGCACCGCTCGCAGTACCATTCGGTCGGACGGTTCATGGCGCTGCACTCTCCACATTTGAGCGACTTGGCGGAAGTCCCGGACCCCGCCCTTTCGGCGCGCTCCCCGGCCCGCGGAGCGGCGGTGGACCGGGACGGATCGATGGTCATCGCCTTCAGGAATGCGAGATCGTCGCCGGGGGACCCGACCGGACTGCGGGGCGCGCTTCCCGCCCCCACCCGAGCCGGGCGCGGGGTCACCGGCTCCCCCTTCGGAATGAAACGAGGGGCCTCGACCGGTTCTGGAACGTGGGCATGCGCCCCGGATTGAGTCCGATGAAGAGCGATCTCGGAATCCCGATCCCCCCGCTCGACGGCGGGCACATCCTCCGCCGCACCGGTCGCCTCCCACCTCCGTTCCTCCCCCCCTTCGGCGGATTCCACCGCGGCCTCGGCTTCGGCCGGTTCCGCCGCGGCGGGAACCTCCCTCACCGAGTCCTCCTGAATCTGGCCGAGAACCTCCTCGTACCGGGAGATGTCCGCGGTCAGCTGATGGATCGCCTCCAGCGCCTCTTCCAACTTCTTCTGCGAGGCATCCCGCCGACTGGCCCACTCCACCTCACCGTATTCACCGACGTGAAACCGGAGTTCCACCTCCGCGATCGTCTCCTCTTCCTGTTCCCGGATCCGATTCTGCTCCCCGAGAGAAGCGCGCAAGGTGTCGACCGTGGCCGTGAGGGTTTCGGAGTGGTTGCGAAGCGAAAACACCACCTCCGCCAACCGCCCTTCATAATCCGCCCGCACCCGTTCACGAACGCTCCCGGGAACGCCCCCGCCCGCCGCGTTGATCTTCTGAAGCCATTCCGTCAGTTGCTGGCGGGTGCCGAGAAGCTCCTCGATGGCCTGTTCCTCCAGTTTTCGGTCGTCGGTCATGACCAACTCCTTCCAGGTTTCAGCCCGATCGGACAGGGCCCAGCCACCCGGCTGCATGGCCTGAATCGCTTCAGCGAGCAAGGTCCGGGCCGCCGGAGAGGGACCGTCCCACACCGGAGCACTCTCGGAAGCCAACCTGTCGGTCACGACCGAAAGTCCGGATGCGGGGTATCTCCAGAGCGATTCCGTACCGCACTGTACAGCAACACGTTACCGCGCCGCGCCCCACTCCGCGCTCAAAGCATGCTCACAATGTACAACGAAGAAGAGACCCGGAGTAGCCCGAGGGGAGTGCAGGAAATAGCACGGGAGACTTCACACCGACTCGTTTCCAGTCACTGCCTCCGGCGGACGACAGACCCTGCATCCGGTCCAAGGCCCACGCGAGGCGCGAACCTCATTGCACCCTGCCCTGGTTCTCTCTCTGTTCAAAGACGATGCGTCCATCCACCAGAGTCAGTTCCGTTCGCCCCGGGAGTGTCTCCCCGAGGAACGGAGAGTTGGCGCTCCGGGAGTGGAACTCCTCCGCCCGAACTGTCCACGCCCGATCGGGATCGAAGACGAAGAGGTCGGCGGGGGCGCCCACCGCCAGGGTTCCACCGGGGAGGTGAAATATCCGGGCCGGCAGGGTGCTCATCCGCGCGATCAGCTCCGGCAGAGTGAGGAGACCAGGAACGACCAGTTCCCGAAGGCCCAACCCAAGGGCGGTTTCCAGACCGACGATCCCGTTGGGAGCCTCCGCGAAGGCCCGCTCCTTGGCGTCGTAGTGGTGGGGCGCATGATCCGAGGCGATCACATCGATGGTCCCGTCCCGCAGCGCTTCCCGGATGGCGGCGCGATCCTCCTCCTCGCGGAGGGGGGGATTCATCTTGGCGTTGGTGTCGTACCCCTCGCACCGATCATGCGTCAGGGCAAAGTGGTGGGGTGTCGCCTCCGCTGTCACCCTCAGGCCCCGGTCCTTGGCCCGGCGAATCAGGTCGACCGAGCCCCGGGTCGACATGTGACACAGGTGAACATGCCCCCCGGTCAATTCGGCCAGGATGATGTCCCGGGCCACCATGATCTCCTCGGCGGCGGAAGGAATCCCCTTGAGGCCGAGCCGGGTGGCCACCAACCCCTCGTGCATGGCACCCCCGGCCAGCGTGGGATCCTCACAATGGTCGGCGACCGGGATCCCGAAGGTGCGGGCATACTCCAGGGCCGTCCGCATGAGGTGGGAGGACACAACCGGGCGACCATCGTCGCTCACGGCCACCGCGCCGGCCCCGACCAGCTCTCCGAACTCCGCGAGTTGCTGCCCCTTCTGTCCCATCGAGACGGCCCCGATGGGGTAGACCCGCGCCTTCCCGGCCCGGATCGCCTGGCGCACCACGAAACCGACCGCGGCCTGGTTGTCGGTGACGGGATCGGTGTTGGGCATCGCGCAGACGGCGGTGAAGCCCCCCGCCGCCGCCGCCATCGCACCACTGGCGATGGTCTCGGCCTCTTCCTGTCCCGGCTCCCGGAGATGGACATGCAGGTCAATGAGACCCGGGGCCACCACCTTTCCGGTGCACTCCCGGACATCGGCCCCCTCGGGTGCCTCGACCCCCCGCCCCACCGCCGTGATGCGTCCCTCCTCCACCAACAGGTCGGCGATGCCGTCGGTCTGCCGGGAGGGATCGATGATGCGCGCGTTGCGGAGGAGCAGGGGTCTCATCGGTCGTCACCTCCGGTCGTCGCCCAGTCGGGGGCCCCTCCGGCCAGGAGGTAGAGCACCGCCATCCGGATGGCGACCCCGTTGGTGACCTGGGGGAGAATCACGCTGTGGGGCCCGTCCGCCACGTCGCTGTCGATCTCAACCCCGCGATTCATGGGGCCCGGATGCAGGACCACGATCTCACCAGGCGCCGCTTCGAGGCGGGACCGGGACACGCCGAACACCCGATTGTACTCGCGCAACGACGGGATGTACCCCGCGTGCATCCGCTCGAGCTGGAGCCGGAGAATGTTGAGGGCGTCCGCCCAGGCAATCGCATCCTCGATCCGCGGGAGCACAGTGACGCCGAGCTCCTCGATCCCGCGCGGCAGGAGGGAGCGCGGCGCACACACCCCCACCTCGGCCCCCATGGTCCGCAGCCCCCAGAGGTTGCTGCGGGCCACGCGGCTGTGCAGGATATCCCCGCAGATGGCCACCTTGAGGCCCTCGAGGCGGCCGAACCGGTCCCGCAGGGTCAGGAGATCGAGCAGGGCCTGGGTCGGATGCTCATGGGTGCCATCCCCGGCGTTGATCACGTTCGACCGGATCCGGTCCCCCAGGAACTTCGCCGCGCCACTCTCGCCATGGCGGATCACCACCATGTCGATCCGCATCGCCTCAAGGTTCCGTGCGGTGTCCACCAGCGTCTCCCCCTTGGAGACGGAACTGCCCGACGACGCGACGTTCACGGTGTCCGCCGAGAGCCGTTTCTCGGCGAACTCGAAGGAGATTCGGGTGCGGGTGCTGGCCTCGAAGAAGAGATTGACGATCGTCTTGCCCCGGAGCGCCGGCACCTTCTTGATCGGTCGCTCGCTGACCTCCTTGAACGGTTCCGCCGTGTCGAGGATGAGTTGGATCTGGTCCCGCGAGAGCGACTCGAGGCCGGTCAGATCCTTGCCCAGGGAGGCCGTCATGCCGGGGCTCGCACGAGGATCACCTCGTCCACGCCGTCGAGTTCGGTCACCCGCACATCCACCCGGTCGCCGGGGCCGGCACTCACGGTCGTTCCCACCACGTCGGCCTGAATGGGGAGCTCCCGCCCTCCGCGATCCACCAGCACCGTGAGCAGAATGCGGCTCGGCCGGCCGAAGTCGGCCACTTCGTCGAGGGCGGCGCGGGCCGTGCGGCCGGAGTAGAGTACGTCATCGACGATCACCACGATCCGGTCGTCGAGGTCCGGGAGACGGGTTTCGTTGACGACCGGGCGGGGACCGATGGCCTGGAGGTCGTCGCGATAGAGAGTGATGTCGAGCTTGCCCCGGGGAATGGTCACCCCGTGGGCGGAGGAAATCAGGGCGGCGAGGCGGTCGGCGAGTTCCACCCCGCGGCGTTGGATGCCGACGAGGACCAGGTCATCGGTTCCGCCGCACCGTTCCACGATCTCGGACGCCATGCGCCGCAGGGCCCGCTCCATGGCGGCCTGATCGAGGATCCGAGTGGCGTTGGGCATCTCGGGCGCGGAACCTAGTCCGATTCCCGGGATGCCGCAACGCCCGGCGAGTGGGAGCGGCGACCGGGCTCAGGGAGCGATGACGAAGTCGTAGAATCCGCGAATCGCGTGGCCATCGGCGCTCGCCGTGCGCCAGCGCACGCGGTAGGTCCCGGGTGCGAGGGGAGTGGCCAGCGTGGTGGCGACCGACACATTGGTGTCGGTGGCGGCCATGGGACCCACCGTGATCCGGGTACTGTCGGCGCCGACCGTCCACAGCGCCACACCGCTCAGACGCGGGATGGCCGGTTCGGCGAACCAGAGCCGGATCTGAGGGGGAGGCGTGGCCAGCGTGTCATCCGCCGCCGGGGTGCTCTTGACCAGGTGGTTGTGAAACACATTCGCGGCGCGAGCCCCGGACACCAGCCCCGCCACGGAGAGGGCCAGAGCGATCCCCACACGAATCAAACGAGTCATGCACACCTCACTAAGAAAGAAACCGCGCTTCGGCCATGCGGGTAAGCATGGCGACGGAAAGAGCCCATCACCCTGCCGTATCCACGAGGTCACGGCGATTCCGGATTCGTCCGGCACGGGCGCCGAGCAGTCGGACACCCCACCCGGTCCTGGCCAGAAGGAGAATCACCAGGGCAAGAGCGTACCAGACCGGTTCCCGGACGTCAAGCTTTACGAGCCAGAGAAAGTGCAGGACCCCCAGGGCCGCAGCCACATAGACCAGCCGGTGCAGCGCCTGCCATCTCTTCCCGCCGAGCCATCGGACCATTCGCCGCGGGGAGGTCGCCGCCAGCAGCGTGAGCAGCACGAAAGCGGTGAATCCCACCGTGATCCAGGTCCGCTCCGCGATGTCCTCCCACATGCCCGCCAGCGACAGCTCCCGGTCGAACACGGCCCAGGTCAGAAAGTGCATCAGGGCGTACCACCAGGCCCAGAGTCCCACGAGGCGCCGGAGCCGGATCAGGGGGTTCCATCCCGTCGCCTGCCGGAGCGGAGTGATCACAAGGGTGGCGAGCAGCAGGATCAGCGCCGTGATCCCGGTGGTCCAGGTGATGGTCTTGACCGGGTCGTGGCCCAGATCCCCCAGACCAAAGCACACCAACAGCCACACCGCCGGTCCCGATGCCCCCAGCCACACCAAGGGCTTGGCCACCCGGGTGATCCACTGTCCCCCCGTCATCCGTCAGTAGTTGGCGCGCAGGTCCATCCCCGCATAGAGCGAGGCGACCTCATCGGCGTAGCCGTTGAACATCAGCGTCTTGCGTTTGAAGAACTCCCCGATCCGCCGTTCGCTCGCCTGGCTCCAGCGCGGGTGATCCACGTCCGGATTCACATTGGCGAAGAAGCCGTATTCATGGGGCGCCGAGAGCTGCCAGCTGTTCATCGGCTGCCGCTCGGTGAAGCGAATCTTCACGATTGACTTGCCTCCCTTGAATCCGTATTTCCAGGGAATGACGAGCCGGATCGGGGCCCCGTTCTGGTTGGGAAGAGTCTTGCCGTATACCCCGGTCACGAGGAGGGTGAGCGGGTGCCGGGCCTCGTCCATCCGCAGCCCTTCGACATAGGGCCACCTGAGCACCGGCCGGCGTTGCCCCGGCATCTGGACCGGATCGTGCAGCGTGAGGAACTCGACGTACCTGGCCCGGCTCGTCGGCTCCAGCCGATCAATCACCGCGCGGAGCGGAATGCCGTTCCACGGCACCACCATCGACCAGGCCTCGACACACCGGTGCCGGTAGATCCGCTCCTCCACCGCAAGGCCCTTGATCAGGTCCTCGACGGGAAAGGTCCCGGTCTTCGCCGCTTCCCCCTCCACCACGACGGACCAGGGGCTTGGTCGGAGGGTGCGGGCGTTCCGGGCCGGATCGTCCTTGCCGGTCCCGAACTCGTAAAAGTTGTTGTACCCGGTCACCGAATCCCACGGTGTCAGTTTTTCCTGCCTCGGGGGACCGCCATGCACCCTCCGCATCAGCGCCTCGGCCCGCTGAGCCATCCCGGTCGTCATGGCCACCCCGAGACCCAGGGAGGCCACGAACTCCCGTCGGCCGAGGTAGAGCCGCTCCTCGGTGATCTCGGAGGAAGGAATGGCGGGGGGACGACGAATCAGCATGCAACTCTCCCATGAGATGGTGACCTGGTTCCCACGACGCGGGCCAGGGGCGTCAGCTCCCGGTGACGTTCGGCACCTTCTCCTCCCGCACACCCGTGGCCTTCCTCCATGAAACGCTCGGGGGCACCGATTGGTTGCGGTGCCCCCGAAGACTGATCCACAGGAGTTCTGGATCGCGTTCAGCCTCCCATGCCCGGCATGTCCATCTTCCGCAGCCCGGCGGGGAGGGTAAAGAGTGACGCCTCCGGTGCCGTGCGGTCGATCCCCGTAGCCTCGAGGATCACCTCCCGCTTTCCATCTTTGATCTGGGTGACTCGAAGAGGAAACATCCCGTCCTTGAAGGCGGAAAGGTAGGCACTCAGGTTGGGTGGCATGGGCCCCGCTCCCGGCATCGGACCCTTGGGCGTCGATCCATTCATGAACCAACCGAGCCCCTTGGCCACACACACCTCCACCAACTCCTGGGCCTGTTCCTCCCCCATCACGTAGTTGTCACAGGGGTACCCGGCAATTGTTTCACTGCCGAGTTTCTTCATGACCGGAGTCTTGTCGGTTGGCACCGGAGCCGCGTCCATCGCCGACGCCGTCATGTCGGTCTCCATGTACATCCCCATCGCCGGCATGACAACCTGCATCCTGCCCGGGGTCACCCCGATGAGCGTGAAGATGGATCCGGCCATGCCGGGCATCTCCATCTCCTGGCGGATCTTTCCGTCCCGCGAGAGGTATCGCATGGTCATGCTCTGCCCGTTGGCCCGGAGGTCGTAGGTGACAACCCCGGAGAAGCCTTCCTGCCCCGTGGCAGGGACCGGTAGGAGAGCGGTGATGAACAGGATTGGGCCGAACAGTGGTAGGCGGGACACGGTGACCTCCAGGCGAGTTGTCGCAGCCGGACAAGATCGGATTCTAGCCGCCCTGGGGTCAGCATGCAAAGGAGGCCGGGCTCCTGGAACTGACTTGCGCCCCTCCGGGGCGCCCGAGGACGATCGTGCGGCACCCCCACGGCTGAAGCCGTGGGCCATGATCCGGGGCCGCTCCGCGGCCATCCCCTGCGCGGGAGCGTACATGGGGGAACCCGTATGACCCCGCGGGAGAACCCGCGAACGACAAGGGATCCCGTCACACCCGACGAGATCCCTCGGGGCCGCACGCGCCCCCTCGGGACAGGCTACCAGGGCGGGATTCGATGCGGAGACCGCCCTGGCGGTCGGAGCGTGTAGGGGCGAGGCATGCCTCGCCCTCGGCGGGATGAGAAACCGACTGCGGCCGCAGCTCCACCCGCGAGCGACGACCCTTCCTGGCCACGGAGAGTCGACCGGACACCAGCGGACAGGGCGGGATTCGAACCCGCGAAACCCTTTCGGGTTCACACGCTTTCCAGGCGTGCGCCTTCAACCACTCGGCCACCTGTCCAATCGGCGAGCAAAGTACCATCCTACACCAGCACCAGCAACCCAAGCAGCAGCAGGGCAACCCCGCCGCCGGCCCATTCCGCCCGGCGACTCAGGGCATGCCCCTCGGTACAGTGATGTCCCGGCTCGATCCGGTGGTAAACCACATGGAGCAGGGATCCCCCCACGAACGCCTGGAACCACTCCACCTCCCGGACCGACAGCATGGAGAGCATGGCACCCCCGGCGAAGTATCCGCCGATCGTCGCTGCAGCCATGAGGGCAAAGGCCAGCAGGACAATCACGAGTCCGATGCGTCGCAGAAGCCACCAGACCGTCATTCCGACCGGAACCTGGTGCAGCAGCACCGCCAGGGGCAGGAGTTGTCCATCCGCGATCTCGCCGGAGGCATTGCCGGAGGTCGCAAGGGCTGCCCCGTCGGTCACCGAGTGCAACGAGATCACCACGGCACCCAGGAGGAGGGCGACCCGGTGCAGCCCCCCCTGGGGCGAGCGGAGGAACCGCTCCGCCATCCCCGGTCCCAGAAACCCGGCGACCGCGAAGAGCGGCGCGGCCCACTCCCGGTGACGCACCGCCTCGGGAACCACCGCGAGCAGCACCAGACCGGTGATGGCGGTCAGATTGAACCCATCCAGGAAGGAGAGCATCCGGGGGTGGCCCCCGGCCACCCGATACACCAGCGGGCCGATGGCCAGGGCCAGGAGACTCACCAGCAGCAGCATGGACTCCTCACGGAAGCATCGCGATCCCGCCCGCCTGCTTGCCAATCTCCACGCTGGCCACCTTCGTGAACTTCCGCAGATCAATGACATCGATCGTGCCCGGCTCGCCGCCCACGCCTTCGAGCGTCGCGAAGGCATAGCGTGAATCGGCGCTGACCGCCACCCCACTCGCCACCTTTCGGGTTCCGGGAATGTCGGCCAGAAGGAGTCCGTCCACCAGACGCCAGATGCTCACGGTACCAGGTCCCTTCTGGGTGACCACCAGCAGCTTCCCGTCCGGGGTCACGGCGAGGTTGTACGGTGCCGGCGGTGTCTTCCACCGGCGGACCAGGGTCCATGCCTCGGCGTCGACCTCCACGATCTCGGCCGACTTGTTGCAGGCCACGAAGATCCGGCTGCCGTCCGCCGAGGGTTGAGCCCAGGTGGGACTGCACACATTGGACATGTCCCCCATTTCTCCCATGCCGCCGTGCATCCCCTCGTGCGAGACCTCGGCGAATGTCGGCCAGGGTACCCCGCCCTCCTTGCCCGCCACCAGAGTGAACGCACGGGTCCCCGCGAAGGTCCGGGTATCGATCTCCACGAGGAGATCGTTCATCATGCATCCGGAGTAGTGGCGGGTCCCCTGCGGATTGATCCGCGACCCATGCGGCATCCGGCAGGTTGTGGTGCGCGCCACTTCGGCCATCGTGGCGGCGTCCACCACCGACACCGACGACGGGGCCATCGTCGGGTCCTCGAAATTGAAGTTCACCACCCAGAGGAATCCGCCGTTCCGGGCGATGTCCACCGTGGCCGGGAACATTCCCAGGGTGACCAGCCCCGAGGCCGTACCGCTCTCCAGGTCCACCTTCTGGAGAAACCCAAAGGGCTGGCCGTGGGCGAGGGAGACAAAGAAGCTCCGCCCATCCGGCGACGGGACCACCCCATGCGGTCCCTCGGTTTCCGGAGCCCAGACTCCGACATCGTAGGTCCGGGCCACCCGCGCACCGCACCCGGCGGGGACGCCGGGCCCGGTACACGGCGTGAACTCGATCAGCGCCACCTGATCGTCCGACTCGGCGGTGGCGAGAAGCCGATAGGGGGCCTGGGCCGCCGCCTCTCCCGACAGAACACTCGCCGGGAGGAAGAGGGACGTCAGCAGGGCGAGACGTGACAGGCCCATCACGGGATCGGCGCCCGCGGGCGCTCCGGCAGTTTCACCGACCAGAGCCCCGAATTCCAGTCGGAGATGAACACATGGCCCTTGTGTGGCTGGGGGCCCCAGACGAACGGGGCGTTCGGGATCTTCGCCTTCGGATCGAACGGCTGGAACCGGGCCAGCTCCCGGCCCTGCTCGTAGAGGTTTCCGGCCAACTCGCCCGAGACGTCCACCACGCGGAGCCCCGCGTTGTAGTAGGCGGCATAGAGGGTGTCGTTCTCGACCCAGAGGTTGTGCGGACCCGCCTCCGGCACCTGATAGCGAGCCACCTCCTTCGGATTCCGGAGGTCGGTGAAGTCGACGATGTGGATGTATCCACCGGCCTCGTTGACCCCGTCCTCGGTGTTCAGCCCGTAGGGAAAGATCTCGTCGCCCAGGAAGAGGTAGAGCTTGCCCGTGGACTGGGAGCGATAGGGGTAGGCGGCATGCGTGCGCCCGATGGGATAGGCGTAGTTGCTGATGAAGACGGGGTTGTCCAGCGACCCGCCCGCCACCCCGTTCCCCACATCCACCAGAACCACCCCGGCGCCCCACTGGGACGCGTAGGCGATCCCGTCCACCACCCACACGTCGTGAATCCCGAACTCCCCCGGGTGCTCGTAGAAGCCGACCCGCCGCGGGTTCCGGGGATCCTCCAGCGAGATGATGTCGAACCGGCGCCCGGCGTTGATGGCGAAGATGTGATTGCGGTAGAGGAACACATTGTGAACCCCGCCGACCAGACCGTCGTCAAACCGGGAGAGCACCTGCACGTTCCGCGGGTCGCTGCAGTCGAGCACCACGAAGCCGTTCCGCCGGCTCGAGGCCCCTTCCCGGCTGATGACACAGATCCCCCGCTCGGCATCCACCTTCACGTCGTTCACCGTCCGGGCATCCACCACGATGCTGTCGGTCAGGACCGGGGTGGCGGGATCCGACACATCCCAGAAGTAGGCGACACCGTTGCCGCCCCAGGTTCCCGTCACCGCGTAGTCCCTTCCGTCCTTCCCCTCCCAGACCCAGAGATCGGAGGTGTGCACATCGGTCACGGCTCCGTGTCCCTTGCCCGACGCAATCCGGGTGGAGGCGAACCGATGGGTGATCCCGATGGTCTTCTGAGCCGCGAGGCCCCCCGCCGTCGCCACCACCGTGTAGTCCCCCGCCCGCTGGGCCACGAACCGCCCCTCGCTGTCCACCGAGGCGGCGCCCCCGGGAGCGATCACGGTGTCCTCCACCGTGGCCTTGAGCGCGAGAACCACCGGCATGTCGGGCACCACGGCACCCGCCGCGTCGCGGGCCGTGGCGGTGAACCGGATCACGTCGCCGGTCCGACCCCCCTCGGCCGAGGCGGTGATCTCGATGCGCCGCGCCGGATTGGGGACGATGGACACCTGATGGCTCCCGGTGACCCCACCCGCACTGGCAAAGAGGGTCGCCCGGCCGGGCTGGTGCGCCACCACGTCTCCAAAGGCGTCCACCGAGGCAACGGCCGGGTTGTCGGAGCGCCACTGCACACTCACGTTGGTGCGCCGGCTGCCGGTCACGTCCATGACCCGGGCACGATGACGCACGGTGGTCCCGGCATAGAGCCGGGAGGGTCCCTCAACAGCCACCGACTGAAGGGCGGGCCAGTTCACCGTCACCTCCACCGTGTCCCTCACCTGCCGTTCCTGCACCACGACCCCCGCGAAGATCTGGAAGTTGCCGGGCCGCAGGGCGGTGACGGTTCCCATGCTGTCCACCCGCACCGACCGCCGGTTGGAGGAGAACCAGGTCAGGGGAGTGTCCAGGCGACGTCCCTCGGCATCGTAGGCGATCGCGGTCACCGTGGCCGTGCCGTCCACCTCGAGAGTGATGGACGTGGGCCGGAGCTCGATGCGATCCACCACCGGCGTCTGCGCCGACAGGGAGTGGGTACCGGAGAGGGATGCACTCACGATCCCCGCCATCAGTACAGGTGAAAAGAGTCGTTTCAAGGCCATCATGGGCGATACCATCCTGGGTGCGGGGAAAGGGCCCGGCCCTTCACGGCCGGGGCGTCGGCCGGTGCTCACGGCACCGGAGGGGGGGAACGGGCCGGCAACTTGACCGCCCACAGTCCCGAATTGAAGTCGCTGAAGAACAGGTGGCCCTTGTGCGGTTGCGGCCCCCATGCCATCCCGGCGTTTGCCACAAACCCTCGGGGATCGTTCGCCTTGAAGCGGGCCAGCTCGCGACCCTGTTCGTAGAGGTTGCCGAGCAGCTCGCCGGAGACGTCCACCACGCGGAC
Source organism: Gemmatimonadales bacterium (assembly GCA_039794085.1). Taxonomy (GTDB): domain Bacteria; phylum Gemmatimonadota; class Gemmatimonadetes; order Gemmatimonadales; family GWC2-71-9; genus OFTM291. Next base: position 11,874 of record JBDIWC010000012.1, on the reverse strand, counting down.
CCCGGCATTGTAGTAGGCCACATACAAGGTGTCGTTCTCGACCCAGAGATTGTGCGGCCCCGCTTCCGGCACCTGGTAGCGCGCCACTTCGTGCGGGCTGCGCGGATCGGTGAAGTCCACGATGTGCACGTACCCGCCGGCCTCGTCGGGGCCATCATCGGGGAGGTCGTGGGGAAACTGCTCATCTCCCACGAAGAGGTAGAGCTTCCCTCCCGCCGAGGCGGAGCGCCAGGGGAAGGCGGCGTGGGTGGCGCCGATCGGGTAGGCATAGGACCCGATCAGGACCGGTCGTTCGACCGATCCGCCCGCCATCCCGTTCCCGACATCCACCATCGCCACACCGTCGCCCCAATTGGAGGTGTAGGCGATCCCGTCCTCCACCCACACGTCGTGGATCCCGTGTCCCGGGGTGTCGAGTTCGAAGAACCCGACCCGGCGCGGAGCGGTCGGATTCTCCAGCGAGATGATGTCGAACCGGCGGCCGGCGTTGATGGCGTAGACGTGATTGGCATACAGGAACACGTTGTGGACCCCGCCGACCAGCCCGTCGTCGAACCGGGAAAGCACCTTCACATCCCGCGGGTTGCCGCAGTCGAGCACCACGAAGCCGTTCCGCCGGTTCGAGGCCCCTTCCCGGGTGATGACGCAGATTCCGCGGGCCGCATCCACCTTCACATCATTCACCGTCCGCGCGTCGACCACGACGCTGTCCGTCAGAACCGGGGCGGCCGGATTGGTCACATCCCAAAAATAGGCGGCGCCCGCTGCCCCCCAGGTGCCGGTGACCGCGTAGTCCCGCCCGTCCTTCCCTTCCCAGACCCAGAGGTCGGAGGTATGGACGTGGGAGACGGCCCCCTGCCCCACCGCGGCGTTCAGGCGCGCCGACTGGTGCCGGTGCCCGATATCGACCGTGCGGCTCGCCGCCAGGGACCCGATCGACGCCACCACCTGGAACTGCCCCGCCCGGTTGGCCACGAAACGACCCTCCGGATCGACGAAGGCCGCGGCTCCGGGTGCGATCACCGTGTCCTCCACCATCGCATGGACGGCCCAGGTCACCGGAACCGTCACCGCCGCTCCCGCGGCATCGCGCGCCGTGGCCCTGAAAGTGATCACGTCTCCCGTCCGCCCCCCCTCGGCGGAGGCAACGACCTCGATCGACCGGACCGGATTCGGCGCCACCGTCACCCGCAGACTCCCCGTGACACCGCCCGCCGTGGCCAGAATCGTGGCCGACCCCGGCGCCACCGCCGTCACATCGCCGAAGCGGTTCACCGCCACGACCGACGAATCGTCACTCGCCCAGCGGACCTCGACATTCTTCCGGACCGTGCCCCGGGTGTCGGTCACCACTGCGCGGTGACGACTCGTCACCCCCTGGTAGTACGGGCTTTCTCCCCTGATGCCACCGGTGACCGCCACCGTCCGGATCGCGGGCCACCGGACCGTCACCGGCAACTCGGCTCGAATCCCGGTCCCCGCCACCTGCACGAAGACCGTGAACTCCCCCGGCCGAAGTCCGGTCACCTTCCCCGTGGAGTCGACCGAGACCGAGCGCCGACTCCCGCTGAACCAGCTCACCGGCCGGACCAGCGTCGTCCCGGACGCGTCGAGAACCCGTGCCCGGACGGTGACCGCCTGATCGAGATCAAGGGCGACAGCAACGGGCTCGATCACCACCCGCGACGGCTCCTGGGCTCGGGCCGGAGCCCCCCCGAGCACAGCGACCAGCGCTCCCATTCCCGCTATCCTGCTCACCCTCATGTGGTCCTCCCCTGGATCCCTCGGGTGTCGCCCTCGGGGTGATTCCTCGTGCATGGCTGGTTCATGCGTCCGACGGGGTCCGCTTCGAGACCTTCTTCGTGGCCTTCTTTTTCTTCGTTGCCCTGGACGTGGTCTTCCGGACCGTCTTCTTCCGGGGGCCGGGGGCGGCTTTCTTCTTACCTGTCGCCCTACGCGCTCCACCTCCCGCGCGTTTCGTCTTCCGGACAGCGGGCGCCTTCTCCGCGATCCAGGTCACCGCTTCGTCGAGGGTGACGGTGGAGGGATCCCGACCCTTGGGAATGGAGGCGCTCACCGCACCGTGCTTCACATAGGGGCCGTACTTGCCGTCGTAGAGACCGACCGGTTCCCCATCCCCGGGGTGGGCCCCGAGAACCTTGGTCGGAGTCGCCGCTCCGCGCCGTCCCCGGCCCATCTTGGGCTGCGCCAGGAGCTCAAGCGCCCGCTCGAGGCCGACGGTCAGGACCTGATCCTCTCCCTTGAGCGACCGGTACTCCTTCCCGTCCTTCCCCTGGTCGTGCACGATGTACGGACCGAACCGGCCGAGCCCGGCCTGCACCTTCCCGCCGGTGGTCGGGTGGGCGCCGAGAAGGCGAGGGAGGGAGAGGAGGCCGACGGCCATGTCGAGAGTGACTGATTCGGGGGTGACGCCCTTGGGCAGCGAGGCGCGCTTCGGTTTCGGCTGGCCGTCCGCCATCTCCCCGAGCTGCAGATAGGGACCGTACTGCCCGGTGAGAAGGAAGATCGGCTCCCCGGTCTCGGGGTGGCGCCCCACTTCATCGGGGCCCTCGAGCTTCTGGCGCAGCAGAGAGTCGACCATCTCCTGATCGAGGTCCGCCGGAGCGGAGTCCTTCGGGATCGACGCCTTGAGCGATCCCTCGCCGGGTCGCTCCACCTCCACATAGGGACCGAACCGGCCGATCCGGATCTTTCCCTCGATCCCCTCCAGGGCCACCGTCCTCGCCCGTGCCGGGTCGATCTCCGACTCATGGACTTCCACCTGGGCCCGGAGCCCCTCGTCTCCCAGATAAAACTCCGAGAGATACGGCAGCCACTCGGCCGATCCCTCGGAGATCTCGTCGAGGGTTTGCTCCATCCGCGCCGTGAACCCGGTATCGACCAGGTGGGGAAAGTGCTCCTCCAGAAGCCCGGTCACGGCAAACGCCGTGAAGGTGGGCACCAGGGCCTGCCCCTGGCGGACCACGTACCCGCGCTCGATGATGGTGCCGATGATGCTGGCGTAGGTGCTGGGCCGACCCACCCCGTCGCTCTCCAGCTCCTTGACCAGCGACGCTTCGGTGTACCGGGCGGGAGGTTGGGTCACGTGGGAGATCGCCTCGAGGGACTCGCACCGCGGCGTGTCACCCACGGCAAGAGGAGGCAGAATGATTTCCCGGTTCTCCAGAGCGGCCTCGGGATCATCCGACCCCTCCACGTAGGCCCGGAGGAAACCGGCGAAGTCGATCCGCTTGCCCGTGGCGCGGAACTCGGCCGTATCGACCGCCAGCCGGACCTGAATGCCGGTCTGCCGGGCGTCGGCCATCTGGCACGCCACGGTCCGCTTCCAGATGAGGTCATACACCGCGAGCTCCCGCCCGTCGAGTCCGGTGGCGTCGGGGGGACGGAAGTGGGATCCGGCCGGGCGGATCGCCTCGTGGGCCTCCTGTGCCGAGGCGTTCTTCGTCACAAAGTTTCGGGGAGAGGGCGACAGATACTCCTTGCCGTAGCGTTCCGACACCATCTCCCGGGCCGCGGTGATCGCCTGGGTGGAGAGATGCACCGAGTCGGTTCGCATGTAGGTGATGAAGCCGCGCTCGTACAGATTCTGGGCTGTCCGCATCGTGTCGCGGGCGCTGAGGCGGAGCTTGCGGTTGGCCTCCTGCTGCAGAGTGGAGGTGGTGAACGGGGGGGCGGGACGCCGAACCGAGGGCTTCTCCTCCGTCTCCGTCACCGTCCACGGCATCGTCACGAGTTTGGCCTGGAGCCCCCGCGCCGACGCTTCGTCCAGCAGGCGGACCTTCTTCCCCTCGGCGATGCGGCCGGTGGCCTCGTCGAAGTCCTTCCCCGTGGCGATCCGGACGTTGTCGACCGACACCAGCTGCGCCTCGAACCCCTGGCCCTGCTGCTCCAGTTGGGCCTTCAGGTCCCAGTAGGTCCCGGCCCTGAAGGCGCGGCGCTCGCGCTCCCGGAGCACCAGGAGCCGTACCGCCACCGATTGGACCCGTCCGGCGGAGAGTCCCCAGGCGATCTTTTTCCAAAGCAGGGGTGAAAGGGTGTATCCGACCAGGCGGTCGAGGATCCGGCGGGTTTCCTGGGCCCGGACCAGCCGATCGTCCACCTCACGGCAATCGGACAGCGCCGCTTGAATCGCCTCGCGGGTGATCTCGTGAAACACCATCCGTTTCACCGGCATCTTCGGGGCGAGCACCTGGAGCAGGTGCCAGGAGATGCTCTCCCCCTCGCGGTCTTCGTCGGTGGCGAGGATGAGTTCGTCGGCGTCCTTCAGGTGATCCTTGAGTTCGCGGACCACCTTTCGCTTGTCGGCGGGGACCACGTAGAGGGGCTCAAACCCTTCATCCACATTCACGCCGAGCCGGGCCCACTCCACCCCTTTCATCTTGGGGGGGATCTCGCTTGCGTCTCCCGGAAGATCCCGGATGTGACCCATCGAGGCCGTCACGGTGAAACCCTTGGGGAGAAAGGCCCGGATGGTCCGGGCCTTGGTGGGTGACTCAACGATGACCAGAGACGCCATGACACCTCGACGGCAGGACCGCCGGGGCCGAAAGCGGCCGGGCAGACGGTCGTATACCCTTGCGTGACAACACGTTGAGGGAGTATCGCCGGTTCAACCCGGGGAAATCCCGCCCCCGACAATGGGGAGAGGCGGCGTCTCTTGTCAATTGCGGAGGGGATTCCTGTCGTGTGGTGGGGGCCTGGCCGAGGCAGTCATAACGTTCTGGTTTTCACTCGCGGGCCCTCACCCCCGGCCCCTCTCCCGCAGGGCGGGAGAGGGGAGCAGGGTCCCTCGTCGTCAGTTCCGCCGATCGCGGCGGAGGAGCCCGGCGATCCCGAGCCAGACCAGGCCGACGGCCAGAAACATCAGGCCCGACTGGGGACCGAGCCGGGCCGGAGGGCCGGAGTTACAGACCCCGGTGATGAGGCATTGATTCCCCATCATCGGGTCGAGGTTCTGGGCCACCTGCAGGAGAAGGTCGCTGAGCATCCTGACAAGATAGGACGCAGAGCGCTCTCCGACCACCCGCCGGTCAGTGAGCGGTGTGACCGGGCCGGGTGCGCAGGTCGCGGGTCGACTCCTCGATCTCCCCCAGATACTCGACGGCCTTGAATACCACGATGAGCATCTCCATCAGGACCCGGAAGTACATGGCGAGAAAGAGAAAGGCGATCCCGGCCAGGGGGATGCCCACGATCAGGGCCCCCACCTTGCCGAAGAACCCGCCCGCCATCCCCAGGGCGGTGATCAGGACCGCGACACCGGCGAGACCGCTCACGGCGAGGAGGATGGCGTAGAGGAAGCGCTGGATCCTGGGCGTGATGAAATGCGTGAACGAGAGGTCGAACAACGAACCGATCAGGCCACGGTGATCCATCGGGTCCTCCGGAGGGGGGGAAGGGGTCTCGTGACGGCGGTGAATGCCGCCACCCCCTTCCATGCGTTGGATCGGGGCGGCAGCTGTCACCCCCTGGGGCCAGGTCTCGTTCTCGCACTTTAGGAAACTTTTCACAAGCGATGGAGCACTTCGGCCCCAAGCCCCAGAGTCGCGGGCGGGCGGGCCGGCGTGACCAAACAAACTGGAACCACGAAATACACGAAAACACACGAACGAGGCACCCGCGGGGATCCGATCGATCAGAGGGTTCCCGGACACAGACGCAGAGAGAGCGTCACGCATGACGAAGGCACAAAAGGGCTGGGTGGTGGAGCGCCTCTTACAATGTCAGATGCCCGACAGTACCTTCTCCGATTCCAGCGACCCACCCCATCAGGAGATTCCCATGCCCGTGGAACGCCGCCCACGCCCTGCCCACCGGAGCCGTCCCTCCGCCCTCCTCGCCGTCCTGGTCCTCTCGGCGGCGGGGTGCGATGCGCCGGAGCGTGCCGCGGAGGCGGGGCCCGGTCCCGCATCCCACCTTTTCGTGTGGGCCGGAGACCTCGACGGGCGGGCCTCGGACACCGATTTCCTCGCCGTGTACAACATCGGCCCCGACGCCACCGGGAATGCGCAGTTGATCTCCACCGCCCCCATCGGGGCGGTCCATGTCGACGCGCATCACACGGAGCTCGACGACCCGGGTGACCGTCCTCTGTTTGCGAGCGGGTTCATGGCGGGAAAGGTCTGGCTCTTTGATCTCACGGACCCGGCCGCCCCCCGGATGGTCTCCTCCATCGACAGCGTTCCGGGTTACAAGCAGCCCCACAGCTTTGCCCGCCTGCCCGACGGCAACGTGCTGGCCACCCTGCAGTTCGGCGACGGCTCCCGTCCCGGAAATCCTGGAGGGCTTGGCCTCTTTGCTCCCGACGGCACCCTGCTCCGGACGGTCTCCTCGGAGGATCCGGCCTTTCCCGATGCCGCGATCCGCACCTATGCGCTCGATGTCGCCAGGACCGGGGATCGGGTCATCACGACCAGCAGCCCCATGAGCGACGAACAGACCGCGCACGTGGTGCAGATCTGGCGGACGTCGGACCTCTCCCTGCGTCACACCCTCGCGGTCCCCGAGGTGGCGGGAGACACCCTGCACCACCGGATGCCCTTCGAGGTCCGCTTCCTGGACGGAGGGAGCACGGCCCTGTTCAACACGTTCCTGTGCGGGTTCTACCTCATCCGGGGGGTGGACGGAGACAATCCCACGCTGGAGAGGGTGCTCGCCCTGGACGATGGGGACATCGGGTGCTCCGTCCCCCTGGTGATGGGCCACTACTGGATCATGCCGATCATGCTCGCCCGCAAGATCGTGGTCCTCGACATCGCCGACCCGAGCCACCCGGCCGTCGTCGCCACGGTGGCCACCGACTCCACCTTCGGCCCGCACTGGAGCAGCCGGGATCCCGGGAGCGACCGGGTGGCCTTCACCTCGGTGATCTGGCCCGAGATGGGGCTGCAGGGAGATCCCCGGATCCTCATGGCCCGGTTCGATTCGACGACCGGCACCCTGGCCTGGGACCCGACGTTCAGCGACCCCGCCACCGGTCGTCTCGGCATCGATCTGGGCCGGGCCGACTGGCCCCACGGTGCGAATGGTCCCGCGATGCCGCACGGGGTGGTCTTCCGGCGTTAGGCGAGGATAGGCGGTAGGCGGTAGGCGGTAGGCGGTAGGCGGTAGGCGGTAGGCGGTAGGTGGTAGGCGGTAGGGGCGCACGCCGTGGGTGCGCCGCGTGCGGCGCACACCCTGACCCCACTAAGCCCCCTCTCCAACCCCTTGCGGGAGAGAAGGTTGCGCGAGCATGCACAGTCTGTGTATGTTCTGTGTATGGGAACCAGGACCATCAGCCTCCGCGATGAGGCCTACGAACGGTTGCGCCGAGCCAGGCGGCGTCCGGGAGAATCCTTCAGCGACGTGGTCATGCGCGCCGAGTGGCCCGATGCCCCGCTCACGGCGGGGGCGTATCTCGATCTGGTGCGGGAGCGCGGGCCTCTCTACACCGCCGCTCAGCTCGATCGGGTGGAAGAAGTCGCGGCCGCCGATTCACCGCCCCGGGACAAGTGGCAGACGGACTGATCCTGGAGACCACCTTCCTGGTGGATCTCGATCGCGAACTGGGCGAGGGTGAACCGGGGCCGGCCCACGCCTTTCTCGACACGCGGAGCGCCGAGCCGCTCTTCCTCACCTTCACCGTGGCGGGAGAGCTTGCGGCGGGGCCCGGTCTCGCCGAACGCGCGCACTGGGAACGCCTCATCGGGCCCTTCCAGGTGCTGTCCGCGACACCCGACGTCTGCTGGGAGTACGGCAGGGCGTTCCGCTATCTCAAGACCAACGGCCTTCTGATCGGAGCCAACGATCTCTGGATCGCGGCCACGGCCCTGGCCTTCGGGAAGGCGGTCGTGACCCGGAACACCGGTGAGTTTCAGCGGGTGCCCGGGCTGGAGGTCCTGGGATACTGAGGTAGGCGGTGGGCGGTAGGCGGTAGGCGGTGGGAAAGTTTGAAGTTCGAAGTTTGAAGTGTGAAGGGGAAGCATCCGAATGGGAGTGACGATCGTTGCAGGCGATAGGCGCTGGGCAGCGGGCTGTGGGGGAAAAGGCCATCATCGCAAGATCATGTTCCCCCTTTCTCGCCCTGCGGGAGAGGGCCCCGGGAAACTCTGGTTCAACGGGCCTTGAGCCAGATCACCACCAGGGCTCCACAGCTCCGCTTCATCACCAGATCCTCCTGGAACTCGAAGGGCGGCGGATGCCTGGGGTCGAGCCGGCGGCGGTAGATCTCGATGGCCTCGATCTGCTGGGGATCGAAGTCGTTGATGGCAAATCCGATCCGGGCCGGAGCCCCGTTGAGGGAGATGACCGGGGGGCAGTCGGTTCCCAGGAACTTTTCCCGGGCCTCCGCCGCATTCAGCCTCTTCCGGTACGGTACGCTCAACCCACTGGCGGACCGGGGCGTCGGGTCGTCGTCCGCCGCGAAGACGGGGGGCAGGTCGATTCCCATGTTGGGCGTCGAGTACTGGTAGGTGGAGACATTGGGAAGGTAGCGCCGGAGAAACGCCCCCATCGTCGCGGGAGCCGCCCGGGCAATGTCATCCCGGGTCAGGAAAAATCCGTCATACGTGGAGGCTCGTCGCGCCCCGCGCACCAGACTGTTCCGCCGCTCCACCACGATCTCCGGAAGATCCTGAGGCCACGCCGCCATCACGAACTGGACGTTTCGCGCCGAGTCCTTCTGGAAGGCGAGACTCGCCTGCAGCGGAGCGTATCCGATGCGGCGGACCGTGACGGCATAGCGCCCGGCCCTCAGTTCCGGAAAGGTGAAGCGGCCCCTGGCGTCGGTGTTTCGCTGGAATGGTCCCCGGGTTCGCGGTGAAAAGCCCCCGACGATCACTTCCGCCTGCTCGATCGGCGTCCGGTTCTCGTCCACCACCGTGCCCCGAAACAGCGGACCGGGACCGGCGCGTTCTGCCTCCACATCCACCAGCACATCGGGAAGCTGCTGCGGCCGTGGCACCAGTTCGAACTGGACCGATTGCGGAGCCCCCTCGCGCAGTTCGATCGTCACCTGGATCGGGATGTATCCGATCCGCCGCACCGTCAGGGCATACCGGCCGGCCCCGATCTCTCGAAAGGCGAACCTCCCCGCCGCATCGGCCCGGGCCACCTGACGGCTCGGCCCTCCACCGTCCCCCACCCGCACGGCAATGAGTTCCGCCAGGGGCAGGGGCACTTGCAGGGTATCGGTCACCACTCCCGTGAGCAGCGGCCTGCTCTGGGCGGCGGCACGCTCAGGCGCGAGCGCGACGAGGCCCATCAGGACCGCGCGGATCAAAGCCCACGGAGTGCGTGCCATTCACGTCGCCCCGGTAAAGGTCGCTCGGGTACCGGGCGCCACTTCCCTCCAGCTCCCCGGGCCGGGAAGGGTCAGGTGGGACCGGGAATCATGATACGGAGACGGCCCGATGGCAACGAGACACACAACACCAACATCGTAATGACAAGCGGCAGACAAAGCCCACGGTAGCCATCGGAACCATGGCCCGAAGGGGCATCGTCCGCCCCAGCCCAGGGTTGCGGTGTGGGTGCGCCGCGTGCGGCGCACCGGTGGCCAATCCCAGGTCCCTGCTCCAGGTGCGCCGCACGCGGCGCACCTACGACCGGGGACCAACGACAGGACAATGGACCCCGGTGTTCGCCGGGGTGACGACCACTGTAGCGATAGACGGTGGGCGATAGGCGGTAGGCGGTAGGGGCGAAGGACTCGCCTTTCAACCGGCACGCTGTATCATTTCCTACGTCCTATGTCTTATGTCCTATGTCCTACGTCCTACGTCCTACGTCCGTCCGGCATCCGCCGAACCTTCCCCCCCGTGAGGAGCACCCGCCCTTGACCAACTCCTCCCTCGCCACCCTCCTCGATCGCCGCACCCTGCGCCGCATGGCGGGTGAGCGATTCTTTGCACGGGGAGAGGCCTACCACGCCTATGGACTGGTCGGCTCCCTTGTCGAGGACGGGAGCGCGATCACCGCCAAGGTCCGGGGCACCCACCTGTACCGGGTCATGCTGGGGGCTGCCGGGGGTGATCTCGAGTATGGCTGTACCTGCCCGGTCGGCGAGGATGGCGAGTTCTGCAAGCACTGCGTGGCCGTCGGACTTGCCTGGCTGGACAAGGGCCGTGCGGGAAAGACCCCTCCCCGCAAGGATGCTCGGCCGGTCGTGACCATGGAGGACGTCCGCATCTACCTCCGCCGCCAGACCAAGGACGTGCTGGTCGAGTGGGTCATGGAACAGGCGGTCAATGATGATCGCCTGCGCCGGCAACTCCTGATGAAGGCCGCGGCGAAGGTATCCAAAGGCATCGACGTTGCGACCTGGCGTCTGATGATCGACAACGCGGTCGATGCGGATGATTTCATCGGCTATCGAGAGATGTACGACTACGCCAGTGGCATCGAGGAGGTCATCGACTCCGTGGAGGCGCTCCTGAAGGAGGGCCACGCCGCCGAGGTCATCGAGATCACCGAGCATGCCCTCGAAGCGGTGGAAGAGGCCATCCACTCGGTGGATGATTCCGATGGCCACATGGGTGGCCTCCTCGAGCGGCTCCAGGACCTGCACCTCTCGGCCTGCAGGAAAGCCAAACCCGATCCCGAGGAGCTGGCCCGGCGGCTCTTCGCCTGGGAGCTTCGCACCGATTGGGACACCTTTTACGGCGCCTCCAAGACCTATGCGCACGTTCTCGGCCGAAAGGGCCTGGCGGTCTACCGGGCGCTGGCCGAAGCCGAGTGGGCCAAGGTGCCTCCTCTCGGACCGCGTCGCAGAGATGAGGGTGACGAGATGGACAAGAGCGACCGGTACGGCCGGCGTTTCCGGGTCACCCACATCATGGAGACCCTCGCCGAGCAGTCGGGAGACGTCGAGGCTCTCGTGGCGGTCAAGGCGCGCGACCTCTCCGCGGCCTACCACTACCTTCAGATCGCCGAGCTCTACAAGAACGCCCGCAAGCACGATCTCGCCCTTGAGTGGGCGGAGCTCGGCCTCCAGGCCTTTCCGAAGGGAACCGATTACCGGCTGCGGGATTTCCTGGCCGATGAGTACCACCGCCGGAAGCGCCACGACGAGGCGATGGCACTGGTCTGGCTCAATTTCGAGGAACGCCCCGGACTCGAAATGTTCCGGGATCTGAAGAGCCACGCCGACCGGGCCCGATCCTGGCCGTACTGGCGGGAACGGGCCCTGGCCTCTCTCCGGGCGGAGGCCAGGAAGGCGGCGCGCGACAATCGCGGGCGTCCGGTCTCGTGGGGCCCCGCGAGGGATCGTTCCCAACTTGTCCGGATCTTTCTCTGGGAAAAGGATGTGGAGACGGCGTGGCAGGAGGCCCGCGAGGGTGGCTGTTCAGATGATCTCTGGATGGAACTCGCAGCCAAGCGGGAAGCGGATCATCCCGAGGACGCGCTGTGGGTTCATCAGCGCCAGGTTCCCCTGACGCTCAACCGGAAGAACAAGGACGCCTACCGCGAGGCGGTCCAGCTCCTGCGCGCGATCCGGGGGTTGATGGTCCGTCTCGGCCGGGGCGCCGAGTTTGAGCCGTATCTGGCGTCGGTCCGGGCGGCGCACAAGCCGAAGCGGAACTTCATGAAGCTGCTGGACCACGCGAAGTGGTGATGGGTACGGTAGGCGGTAGGCGGTGGGCGGTAGGTGGTAGGCGGTAGGCGATAGGCGGTAGGGGCGCACGGCGTGCGCCCTTGGGCAGGAACATCATGGCGACAGGCGGTAGGTCCTACGTCCTGCTGTCCTACCCCCTGTGTCAGGATAGTTGTCGCATCGCCCGTCACCTTCTGTGACGGGGTGAGGTGCTCACCGCTGGGGGCGACGAGGTGACCGAATGATGACGGCGTACAGTAGTTCCTTCAAGGATCGGATGG
>JBDIWC010000011.1:0-92952 GCA_039794085.1 Gemmatimonadales bacterium | reverse complement strand
CGTCACAGACGCCGTCACACGCACGGCCGGAGCGGGTGTCCGGGGGGCGCCCCAAATATTGTTGCCGTTTTGTGTTCAATCTTGTCCGTAAGGGACTACTCCCTAAGCCGGCAGAGCCGGAACCAAATAGGCGCCTCGGGGTCGCGTGGATTCCCCGGGGCTCTCGCCCCGGGCTCGGCGGCGAGAGGCCGTTCACACGGCCGGGTGTTCGTCTGGGCTGCCGGTGGCGGGAGCCACCTCCCCTGGCCGAGCAAGGGGCGTCAGCCCCGGGAAACACCAATCGCCTGGTGACGGCGCGCTCCGCGACTCGAGTTCATTTCCCGAGAGGCCTCAAAGTTGGATGCCTTCCTAAACGCCCTCAAACACCTTGTCCGCAAGGGGTTCCGGGCGTCGCCAAAAATATTGTTGCCCTTTTGTGCTCAATTTTGTCCGTAAGGGACTACTCCCTTACTCCCGGATCGGTCGGTTGCGCTGCATGCCGAGGTTCAGGATGCGGTGGAGGAGTTCCCCGTAGGGGATTCCGGCGTGGGCCGCGGCGGAGGCGAACTCCTCCCGTTGGGCGATCTCGGGATTCGGATTGGCCTCCAGGAAGTACAGCTCTCCGGAAGGGGCGAGACGGAAATCGATTCGCGCGTACCCATCGAGCTCGAGGGTGCGATAGATCCTCTTGCAGATCCGGCCGATGCTCGTGGTCAGTTCCTCGGTGAGTCCCTCGGCGGGACCCTGAAGGATTCCGCGACGTTCCTGGTAGTCGACGTCGTGCTTGATCCGTGCGGTGGCGATGCGGGGGGCATCGGCCGGGATGGAGCCGAAGTCGAGTTCCCAGGTGGGGAGGACCGTGAGTCGGGTGTTGCCGAGCACGCCGACATAGAGTTCGCGGCCCTCTATGAACTCCTCGGCGATGGCGTCGGTGCCGATTCGTTCGTGGATGAACCGGACCCGCTCGGCGAGCCGGTCGTCGGTGTCCACCACAGACGCGCGCGCGATGCCCACCGAGGCATGCTCATTGAGGCTCTTGACGATGAGAGGGAAGGCGAGCTTGGCCGGGCGGCGCACCTTGCGGCTGTGGGGGAACACCGCGAAGGCGGGAACCCGGATCCGGTGATAGGCCAGGAGCTTCTTGGAGAGGGCCTTGCCCCGTGCCAGGACCAGGCCGCGAGGGTTGCACCCGGTGTAGGCCACCCGGAGCAGTTCGAGGTAGCTGGCCACATTCTGGTCGTAGGTGGTCTCGCCGTGGAACTCCTCGAGCAGGTTGAACACCACATGGGGGTTCATCGACTCGACCGCGTCGCGGACGGGACGGAGCTCGTCCTGCACGCCGAGGGGCTGGACGGTGTGACCGGCGGCCCGGAGAGTGGAGACGACGTCGAACTCGGTTTTCCAGCGGTTGATCTCCTGCTCGGTGTGTCCCTCCAGCGAGTCGGGAGGGACGAGTTGCGGATGCATCAACACGAGGACGCGGAGACGTTTCATAGGGCGATCCAATCCCGGCGGGAGGGGCTGTACAGGGAGTGCATCGCCTTGACGGTGAGGAGCACGGTGAAATCCATGCGGAGCTGCCGCGCGGGGCCGACGGCGCGCAACTTGAGCTGGCGGCAGCGCCCGATCATGTCACCCAGGACGGCATCGAGGGTGAGCTGATACTCTCCGGTCCATTTCGCCACCATCTGGCGAATTCGGGCTCGGTTGGCCCGGAGGAAGGTGGAGGCTGCGGGGGATCGCCGATGCCGGGGATCATCGGAAAAGATCCGGCGGAGATCCCGGTCATAAATCGTGGGGAACTCCGTGGAATAGAGCGAGCGTCTCGCCTGATAGTGATGGGCCAGGGTGCGGGAGAGGCGGTGAAGGGGGTCCACCGTGCGGCGGTTCCGGAGCAGGGGAGGGGTGTCGCCGATTTCTCTCATGAGCTCGTCCACGTATTCCAACTTCCGCAGGGCGGGCCAGTCGGCGTAGCGCTTCCGCCAGTCGGAGCGGGGACGGAGCCAGACGGCGAAGGTCTCGGCAAAGTCCTCGTCGGGGTGGCTCTGAGCGTACCAGAGCCGCAGGTGCTGAACGTAGTGCTTGCTGGCCGGATTCGGACGGTAGAAGGTGGGGTACCGGGTGCTGGACCGCCCGAAGAGCTGTTGCCAGCGTCGGCGCCGCTGCAATTGCCAGGCGTGTTGGACAGCATGCCCCGCCTCGTGGCGCAGGATCCGCATGCACTCGGGGACGGTGCCCCCCTCGACGTCGAGGATCTGGCTCCGCTCCAGCCGCATGAGACGGGGATGGGCCAGATAGAAGGGAACCGCGATGCCGGGGGTGCTGTCGGGGGCAAACCACTCGTCCGAGAGCCAGGCGTGGGGCCGGAGCCGGATGTTCCGGCGCCCCAATTCCTCGTGCAGAGTGCCCAGGCACTCCTCGAGCCAGGTTCCCTCGAGGGTCAGGTCGAGGTCCTTGAGACGGAGTTCGAGCAGGCGTTCATTCGACCAGGTGGCCCAGGGGTGGCGGCGTGGCATCGGTCTCCGGGGAGGTCAGTCGAAGGGAAGGTTGCCGGAGTCGAGAGGTATCGGCAAGGGGCGGGTTGCCTCCTGCCGTCCATGGGGTGATGATCCGGGATGCGCACGGGACCGGGCAGAGACAGTCCGGGCCCCGGTTTTCGTGTTTCCCGCTGGAGGTACGCGTGTTCCGTTCCCTGAGTGTATTATTAATCGTCCTTGCGGTGGCCGCAGCTCCTGGAGTGGGCTTTGCCCAGACCTCGGGGCTCCCCGGCGGGGGCTTTGGCAACGAGGTCCGGGATCCCCGCCAGTCGGTGTTTCGCAATGTGCCCACCGACGAGCAGCTGGCCGGTCCCATGTCCCCGGTGGGGGTGCGGCAGCTCTTCGAGCTCGACAGCGCCTCCGTGGCGCGATACGAGGCGGGGTACACCGGTCACATGGCTTCCACTGCGGCCGAGCGGGACAGTGCCCGGGCTCTGTTGAACCGGTTTTATCAGGAGATGGACCGGCGTGACCGGGGGAGCGCGTTGCCCCTCGCCCGCGACCTGCAGGTTCTGGGCAAGAACCTCGACAAGGCCGACCGGAAGTTCGAGGACAAGGAGCTCAAACCGCTCCTGTCGAAGTCCCAATGGGAGGACTACCGGAACTACCGAAAGGCCTTGAACAAGGCCGCCGCCGACGAACGGCAGCGATTTGGTGGCCGGCGACCACCGCGCTGATGGCACCCTGGCAGGATGACGTCGAGCCGTTCGATGCCGCCGATCTGAAAGAGGAAGACGAGGAGCCCGACGCAACCCCACCCTCCTCCCCCTCGACGGAACGCCCCCTGGTGCTTCGGGTGGCGGGCGAACAGCGCACGGCGCCGGCGATCGGCATGGTGCGGAGCCCCGGGCTCGGGGCCCGGGTCGGCAAGGCCGCCATGACGCTCCTCGGTTCGCTGGTCCTCGCGGCCCTCTTTCTCCCCATTCCGCTCATGCACCTGGCCGGGATCCCGATCGTTCTCGCCGGCATCTTCTTTGCCGCTCGAAGCCTCCGGGGCTCGACGGTACTCCGTGCCGCCCACGGAACCTGCCCCGCGTGCGGGGAGGAGACCTCGCTCTTCGTCGGATTCGGAGGGACCCCCTACCGGCTTCCCCTCACGACCTCCTGCGAACACTGCGCCCGGGAACTGATCCTCGAGGACCGGTGAGGTACCCCTTACATCACCCTGCTTTTCCTGAACGGATCGGGTCCAGCTGCACGAGCTCCCGGATCTCCTCGCGGGACCATTCCCGTCCCTGTCCCACTCCGGGACAGTAGGTGGCGATCTCCTCGTTCCAGACCTTGGCCGTCATGTTCTCCGGCCAGAAGGGCCAGGTGCGACACTGCGTCGGTCTCCCCTCGTAGACCGTGCAGCGGGTGCCCGCGAGGAAGGGACAGGCGGCGTCGAAGTCGCGCAGATGAAACCAACCGTCGGTGCGGGTGCAGTGCCGCCGAGTGAACTGCGAGGTCGTGAAGCCCAGGTGGCGAGCGAGGCGTCGCCGGTCGTCGAGCGTCAGGTAGACATACCCGTATCCGTCACGGGACACGCAGCAGCGACCGGTGCCCTGACATTCGAACCGGACGCCGACGGCGGTGGGGGACCCGGCCGTGGCCCGGCGGTCGGGGGACCGTGCGGGGGATGATGGGGTCACGGGAGGACACCGCCTCCGGGGCTCAGGGGTCACGCGGCTCCCCTCGGGTTTCGTCGGTGGGTGGGCCGGTCGGCGACAGCAATGACCAGGGCGTGGTCGGCACGCCGGGGGAGAGCCCGCGTCCGTCCTCCACCCCCCCCTCGGGTTCCCGGTCGGAATCCGCCGGTCCGGCCGGAATCTCCCCGCTCTGCACCAGGGCACGGCGGAAGAGAACCGGTCCGATCATTTCATTGACCGCGATGACTCCCACCAGGATGGCCTGGAGCGCCACACCACGGCTCGGATAGGCCTGGGCGAGAAGCGCGGCCAGGCCAAGCGCCACCCCGGCCTGGGACACGAGCCCCTTCCAGATCAGGGGGCCCTGTTCTCGGATTCCCGCCCAACGCGCCCCGACCAGCGATCCCGTCCAGATGCCCAGGGCGCGGACCAGCACGATCGGGATCGCCAGCCCGATGACCCCGGCCATTTCCAGCGGAACGATCTTGGTTCCCGAGATGGCGAAGAACACGGTGAAGACAGGTGCGGCCGATCGTTCCATGGCGTGGCGGAGATCAGCGCCATGCGCGGGCAGGGAGAGGTTCTCACTGACGAACCCGGCCACCAGGAGCATCAGCAGGGCCTCCACATGGAGGGCGCCGGCCAGGACAGTTCCGGCCAGCGCGACCATGATCGCGAAGAAGAAGAGCTCCCGGCGCAACAGCCGGAGGTACAGCGCCACCACGACGCCGAGCGCCACGCCGACGATCACGGCACCCCCCACATCCCAGGCCACGGAGGCCAGGTCGGTCCCGGCGGCGTCGGTTCCGCTCGCGGGGGCGATGGCACGCGTCAGCGCGAGTGTCCCACTGAAGAGCAGCATCACCACCACGTCGGCAAGCAGGACGACGCCCAGCGTCGTGCGCGCCACCGGACCTTCGGCGCGAGTCTCGGTGAGCAGCGCCATCGTGACCACGGGAGAGTGCACGATCGCGATGGAGGCGAACAGCAGGCTGAAGGCCAGGATCGCCGGCGTCCGGTCGGTCGAGAACGCCTCCACATACGGGAGCAGCACAACCAGGAGCCCGGTGATCAGGAGGAACGCGACGGCCAGCTCCGCCGTCAGGATCCGGAGGATGATCCGCCACCGCTCCCGCAGGTCATCCCACCGAAGCTCGGCGCCGGCCAGGAAGGCGATCAGGCCGATCGCGAGGGTGGACACCGGCGCGAGCCCCGAGGAGGCCTGCCGGGTCACGACCTCGAGTCCCCCCGGGCCGGAGAGAATGCCGGCCAGAACGTATCCGACGACTTTGGGGATGCCGAATCTCTCGAGGATCTCGCCGACGCTGTAGGCGGCGAGGATCAGAAAGCCCAGGGCCAGGAGCCATTCCGAGCCTCGTCCCTGGTCGCCCAGGGGGGCGATCAGGTTCAGTCCCGCGACCAGGAGGACGAGGATGATGAGGCGACGCATGTCAGCCTCGCTCCCCCCCCCCGGTGTGCGGGGCGAAGACCGAAGCCGCGAATCTCGCCGAGAGGAGGTCGGTGAGGAGAGTCGAGAGCACCACGGCGGTAAAGACGATTGAGCCGGCCGGAAGATCCCCAAGCTGCAGGTAACCGAGCCCGACCACGAGAGCGAACCCCCCCTGCCCCAACAACCCATTCCCCCAATTGGCGCCGAGCACCGGGAGGGCTCCCCCCGCCCGGGCAGCGAGCCGGGCGCCACCGACCTTGCTCACCGCGCGGACCGCAATGAACGCCAGGGTTGGCAGTATCCACTCACCCCCGACGGGATTCCACGAGGCGCCGGCCAGCACGAGCAGGGTGAAGTAGAGAGGGCGCTCCACTCGCGCCAGGGAGGTCTGGATCTCCCCATGCCGAAGCGAGGTGTTGGCAAGGATGGCGCCAAAGACCACGGCGGAGAGCATCGCCGAGAGCCTCAGGTGGGCCGCAGCTCCACTTACCAGGATGATCGCCCCGATGAGCGCGATGAACAGGCGATCGGGCTGCCGCTCCTCCCCCACAAACAGGTGAAAGAGCATGCCGCCGACGGCACCCAGAGCGACATTGATGACCACCCATTCCGTCGCGGTCGGACTGCGGGGGGTCACGGCGACACTCTCATGCACAATCGCCACCAGCAGCCCGAAGGCCACCACCGCCACAGTGGCGCCCATGCCAGCGGACACCGTCAACTGCCGCACCAACGGATCCCGGGGTTGGCGCCCGCTTGTGGCCACGGCGATACCCGCTTCCGACGTCACGGCGGCCATCGCTCCCATGGCCACGGCCGGGATGATCGCCGCGGACCGATCCATTCCTCCGAGTGCCACCAGCACCAGCCATTCCGCGACGGTGACGAGAGAGAGCGTGATCAGGGCCTCCGTCAGGGCGATGCTGTAGACCGGGCCGGGAATCCGGATCATGCGCGGCAACACGAAGTGGGCGCCCAACAGCGCGCCGGTCCACCCGAGGCCCAGCGTGATGACCGGTCCGAACCGGATCATCACGTCATCGCCCAGCAGCCCGGAAACGCTGGGGCCGAGCAGAATACCCAGCAAGAGGTACTCGGCGCCCGAGACGATCTGGAAGCGCCGGGCCAGCCAGTCGAAGGCCACGTGAGCCGCCAGATAGGAGGCGGCCACGAGGAGAATCAGAATCACCAGGTCTGTCATGAATTCCGATCGGCCGCGTCACACCCGGCACCCGGCACCCCGGGGTGATGGGATGTGGGTGTTGGGTGCTGGGGGGAGGGGCCCCATACCCGCCACCCAGCCCCCATGACCGCGGGGTGTCGGGACGTGGGCGTTGGGTACGGGGGGCGAGGGGCCCAATACCCAGGCAGAGAGGGCTGGTGCAGGAGTTTCAGGGGACCGCCACCCATGAATTGCTGCTTCGCCGGTCGGCCGCTCCCCAGGCGATCCCCGTCCCGAGGTCAACCACGATGGTGTGACCATCTCCTTGCCGGCCTCGCATGGCGATGGTGTGACCCTTGGCGCGAAGGGAGTCGAGCACGGCGGGCGCGACGGCATCCGCCTCGAGGGTGGCCCGGTCGGGGAGCCATTGATGATGAAGACGGGGCGCATCCACGGCGTCTCGCGCCGACATGCCGAATTCCAGGACGTTGAGCACGATGTCGAACACGGTGTTGATGATCGTCCGTCCGCCGGGGGATCCGGTGATCAGGACAGCCCGTCCCTCCCTCCGCACAATCGTGGGTGTCATCGAACTCAGCATCCGCTTGCCCGGTGCGATCAGGTTGGCCGCGGTGCCGATGTCGCCCCGGGTGTTGGTTTCACCCGGCTTCCGGTTGAAGTCTCCCATTTCGTTGTTGAGAAGAAAGCCCGCATTCTCCACAACCACGTGAGAACCGTAGCCGCCCTCCAGCGTGGTGGTGGTACTCACGGCCAACCCGTTCCGGTCCAGCACCGAAAAGTGGGTCGTCTCGTCACTCTCGGCATCCGTCACCGTCACGATGTCCTTCCCGAGTTCCATGCTGTTGCCGGCCCGGTCGGGGGCGATGAGGGTGCGGAGGGAATCCGCATGGGCCTTGTCCGTCAGGCGGGCCACGGGCACGGAGACGAAGTCGGGGTCACCAAGGTGGCGGGCCCGGTCGAGAAAGGCGAGGCGCCGGGCCTCGATCAGCCAGTGCAGGGTGTGGGGAGAGAGTCGGGGGTGGCGCGCCAGGTCGAGGGGCTCGACGAGATTGAGCATCTCGATCAGGGCCGTGCCACCGCTGCTGGGGGGAGGCATGGAAATGATGTCGTAGCCCTTGTATGTCCCGCGGACGGGGGAGCGCACCTTCGCCTCGTACGCGGAGAGGTCATCCCGGGTGATGATGCCTCCGTGAGCCGCGAGATCATCGGCGATCCGGTCGGCGATCCATCCCCGATAGAACGCCTCGGCACCATCGGTGGCAATGGCGCGCAAGGTTCGTCCCAAATCTGTGAGGATGAGCCTGTCACCCGCCTGCCACTCACCCCCACCCGGCTTTCCATACGCAGCAACCGAGGAGGGGAAGGGCTTCATCGGACCGGTCACCTGGGCGTTGAGGCTCCGGGCCAGTGATTCGGAGAGGAGAAAACCCCGCTCGGCGAGCTCCACCGCGGGAAGAACCAGGTCGGACCAGGCAAGCGAACCAAACCGCTCGTGTGCCAGAGCCAGGCCTCGGACCGTGCCGGGAACTCCGGGGGCGAGATAACCCGTGGCGGTCAGAGTCCGGTCGATCGAGCCGTCCGCGGCGAGATACATGGTCGGGGTGGACCGACCGGGGGCCCTTTCCCGGTAGTCGATCGTCACCGGTTCGCCTTCGGGAGGAGCGATGACCATGAATCCCCCGCCGCCGATGTTTCCGGCCGCGGGGTGGGTCACCGCAAGCGCAAACGAGGTGGCGATGGCCGCATCCACCGCATTTCCCCCCCGCCGCAGGATGGCCGCCCCCACGTCGCTGGCGATGGAATCGGTGGAAACCACCAGGCCGTCCCTCGACGGCACGCCGCGATCCTGGGCGGCCGCACATGACCCGGGCGTGCCCCCAACCATGGCGAGGCCGATCAACACCGCGAGGAGGAGAGGTCGTCCGGGGATGTGCATGCTTGGCCTCGCCGTCGGAGAGAGGAATGACCACCCGTGCCAGGATGACCATCGATCAGAAATGCTCAGGACAACCGGAAGCATATCACGGGGCTACGCGGGCCACCAGCGACTCCACAACCGCTTCCAGGTCGGTTCCCCGCGGAACTCCCCCCTGGGCCAGCTCGGAGGTGCCGCCCCCGCGCCCGCCTCGGGCCTCGAGAGCCTCCCGGAGAAGCGCCGCCGCATCCACACCGCCCGGAGGGCATGCCAGGATGATCTGGGGCTTGGGGCCCTCGACCGCCAACACCGCTACCGCGCCGCGTGCCGCCACGGCAAGAGCCACCTGCCTCGTCCAGACCGGAGTCCGTTCCGTGAGGACTCGCCCCACGACGGGACCGCCTGCTCCCACCGGTTCGCTCTCCCTGACCCACAGGCTTGCCGTCACGTCCGCCAATTCCATTTCCGCCCGCTCTGCCCGGCGCCGCTGGTCCTTCTCTTCCGTGCGGAGACGCTCAAGTGCGGCCGGGAGTTCACCCGAACCCACGGTGAGGGAACGCGCCAGCCGCTGCACCAATTCGCCCTGCGCGTGGCCATGCCGGACAACCCGGTTGCCGCAGAGGAAGGCGATGCGAATATCCTCACCGCACCGTTCCTGGCCGAGGATCAACAGCGCCCCCACTCCCGCCGTGGTGGCCGGATGGGTACCGCCACAAGGGGAGTGATCCACGCCCGGGATGGAGACGACCCGGATCGGGCCGTCCACGGTGGGCTGCTTCCGGAGGGAAAGGGTGGCGAGCTCCTCCTCCGTCACGAAGCGAGCGTCGACCGGGAGGGCGCGCTGAATCAGATCGTTGGCCGCCCCTTCGACCTCATCCAGGATGTCGTGGCCCAAGGGAGGGGAGGGAAGGTCGATCGTGACCTGCTCCGCGCCGAGATGAAACCCGACGGTCCGGAGCCCGCGGAATGTGGCGAACACGGCGGAGAGGAGGTGCTGACCGAGGTGCTGTTGCATGTGATCGAGGCGGCGGGGCCAGTCGATCGTGCCGGTGACCGTGGTCGTGGCGGGCGGGAGTGGCGCCTCGAGAATGTGGCGGAGGGCGCCTTCCTCATCCACCTGGACGTCGAGGACCCGGATGGCGTTCAGGTGCCCGTGATCCGCGGGTTGTCCGCCTCCCTCGGGATAGAAGGCCGTCCGGTCGAGAATCACGGAAGGGTGATCCTGCCACGCGTCCCGGGCGAGAACCCGGGCGGTGAAGGTGGTCAGTGTCGGGTCAGCGAAGTAGAGGCGTTCCGTGGACATGGTGCCGCAGTGTATCTTGCGCGGCCTCCAGCCACAACTCCCCGTTCCCCACACCCGTGGAGACCGATGCCGGCTCTGTCCCACGACACGAAGGGTGCCACGTCGTCAGCCCACCTCCCGGAATCGGCCACCGGGGGAGCGGGGCGGATGCTCTTCCTCGTTGGGATGGCCGAGCTGTTGGGCATGTCGGTTTGGCTCGCAGCGAGCGTCGTGGCACCTGAACTTCGGGTTCGAGGGGATCTGACTGCCGCGCAAGCGGGGTGGCTCACCTCGGCGGTGCAGCTCGGCTTTGTCGGCGGGACCCTCCTGGCCGCTGTTCTGAACCTGGCCGACCTCCTTCCGGTTCGCTGGTATTTCGCGGCCGGGGCGGTCGGCGCAGCGGGGGCCAATCTTGCCCTCCTCGTGGTTCCCGGGTTTTCCCTCGCGGTGCTGTCGCGTCTGGTCACGGGGTTCTTTCTGGCCGCAGTCTACCCCCCGGCCATGAAGATGGTGGCGACCTGGTACCGGTCGGGCCGGGGCCTTGCGATCGGGGTGGTTGTGGGGGCACTGACGGTGGGGAAGGCCACGCCGTATCTGGTCGAAGCGCTCGGGGGAGTCGGTTTCCGGCCCGTCATCCTGACAACCACGGCTGCGGCAGGACTTGCGGCCATCCTGGTGACCGTGGGATACCGTGAGGGACCCTGGCCCTTTTCCCGCCGGGCGTTCTCGTGGTCCCTGGTGGGACAGGTGGTGCGGGTGCGAGGGTGGCGGCTCACCACAGCCGGGTACTGCGGACACATGATCGAGCTGTACGCCTGCTGGACCTGGCTTGCCACTTTTCTCGGGGCCGGAGCGCTCGCGGCGGGAGACACCGTGTCACACCGGGGAGTGGCCCTGGCCACCTTTGGCGCCATCGGGATCGGAGGGCTGGCCTGCGTCTGGGGAGGGAGGGTGGCGGATCGGATCGGCCGGGAACGCCTGGTGCGGAGTGCCATGGTGGCGAGCGGGGCGTGCGCTCTCCTGACCGGAGCGGCATGGTCCCTGGGCTTCGGGGCACTGGTGGCGGTGGCGGTGGTGTGGGGGTGGTTCGTGATCGCGGACAGCGCTCAATTCTCGACGCTGGTGACCGAGCAGGTCCCCTCGCATGCCGTGGGAACCGCGCTCACGCTGCAGACGTCAATCGGCTTCGCGATCTCCACGATCTCGATCCAGGCGGTGCCCCGAATGGCCGACTGGCTTGGATGGCAGTGGTCATTCGGGGTGCTTGCCCTCGGGCCGGCCCTGGGCGTCCTGGCGATCGAGAGGCTGCGCCGATCCTGAGCAGCCTCGACGGCTCAACCCCGCGCCAGAACCTCGGACTCTTCCGCGTTGGCGATGTCAGCGGCGTGGTGCCCCAACTGACGGAGGAGGTCCGTCAAGGTGTGGATCTGCTGTTCGGTCAGGGCGGAGGTGGCTTCCCGGATTCGCTGGCTGAGGCCCGGGAAGGAATTCCGCACCAGCGCTTCGCCCGCATCCGTCAGCACTCCATACCTCGCGCGCCGATCCTCGGAGCAGAGGCGGCGCTCGGCGTATCCGTGCTTTTCGAGGCGGTCCATGAGGTAGGTGATACCCCCGCTGGACACATTCAGCTTGCGCTGAAGTTCCCCCAGGAACATCGGTCCCTTGTGGTAGAGAGCTTCCATCACCCCGTACTCGCCCAAGGTAAGCTGGTTTCGCGCCACGTCTTGCGCGGCGACCTCCTGCAACGCGCCGTGGGCTCGGTCGAGGATCAGCCAGAGCTTGACGGCGTCGTCAACCTCGGCGCGGGGAGGGGGGGATGAGGGCAGGGCCATGGTGTGTGCTCCGGCAGGGGGGCTGCTTGATGAAGCGTCCCCCGGTTCAATTTGTCAAGTAGACGACTCAACGATGCCTCGGTCGTGGGCACCGCCGAAGTGAAGTATAGCTTGTTTTGGCCAAGAGTGGTCCCCCCCCCAGGGGGGAGGGGGCCGCTCAGTGTGCGCCGTGGTCCATCTCCTGGTGCGAGTCGCCTCCGCTCGGGCCCCGGAGCAGCTCGGCATCGATCACGGTGCGGATGCGGGCCAACTGGTCGGGGCCGGCATACCCGATCCACTGTTGAATCAGCTTGCCATCACGGTCCACCAGCACGGTGTAGGGCAGGCCGAAGTAGTGGTACGTTGCCTTCAGGTCGCCCTTGCCGAGGAGCACGGGAAAGTCGAATCCGAACTCGTCGATGAAGGCCTGAGCGTCGGACACCTTGACGTCCTCATTCATCGTGATGAACTGGAATGCCGGGTCGGCGATGGCGGTCCGCAGGGAGTCGAGCGCGGGCATCTCTTCGCGACAGGGAGCGCACCAGCTGGCCCAGAAGTTGATGAGGGTGACGGAACCGCGCAGGTGGTCGCTGTTCATCCGGCCTCCAGTCAGGCGTTCCAGGTCGAAGGGGGCGAAGGCCTCGCGGTCCGCCGGGGCGAGTCCGGTCAGGAGGCGGAGGTCATCGAGCAGGTACACGCGGCCCGTGGGATCCACCGCGAGCGTCGGACTGATGGTCGGGAGGGTGGCCGTCCGGAGAAGGGTTCCGTCGGTCCGGTTGAACACGTCGAGACGGGTTTCGAAGGTTTCCCCGTCGTTGAACCCCGTGGTGCTCAGCACGTAGAGGCGATCATCGGGCCCGATGGTGATGCCGAGGTTCACCGGGTGATAGTCGATGACGGCCTTCCCGTCCTGCAACTCGAACCGAGGCTCGGTGGTGGACTGGGGCAGTGCCCGGGAGGCGATCCACGCGGTGTCTCCCGCCGCGGTGAAGGCCACGATCTGGTCGCGGATGAACGGGGCGTAATACAGCGTATCGCCCCGGGCGGCGACGCGACCCGCGTTGTCGAGATCGGCCAGCAGAATGTGCTCCGGGAGCCGGGCGAGACCGGCGGTGCCGGCCCGGGATCCGTCGGGACCAATCCGGGCGAGGAGTGGTGCTCCGGGCTTTTCGATAGCGTAGGCAAACCGCACGGGAGAGCGAACCAGCCACGCTCCACCCCGGCCGTCGGCGCCGATTTCCGAATAGTTGAAAGGACTCTTGAGCTGGGGCTCCAACTCACCGTTGGGGCGGGCGAGGAGAACGTCTCCATTCAGGTCCACCACCCACAGGGTGCCGTCGGGGCCGCCCGTGGCCGACACGATCTCACGACCCTCGAGGACGAGCGGGACGCGACGCACCTTCAGGTCGGGGTCGAAGCGGATGAGGCCGCCGCTCCCGTCGGTGACCAGGGCGCCGTCGGGCGTCTGTTGGGTGGGTCTCCCCGCAAACCAGAGCAGGGTCGCTCCCCCCCTGGGGGGAATGGTGTCCACCAGGAGCCGCTCCCCAGGCGCGGTGGTGATCACGTGGCGGGCCGAGCCGAGGGTTTCCACGATCGGGGGAACGGCGCCGGGATTGGCCTCGGCGATCGGGCCCCGTTCCGTTCCGTCGCTGCATCCGGCCGCGAGCACCGCCACGAGGGCGACGCCAAGGGCCGGAGGCAGAGCGGGCCGGACCTGAGTCCGGCCCCTCTCCTTGAATCTGTTCACTAGGCCTTCTTGATGCTTTCGATCTGGATGGCCTTGGCGCCGCCGGCCTCGAACACCTTGCCCGAGACGGTGACCTTCTCTTCCGCGAACGGCTTCATGCGACCGTTCTCGGATTCACCCGGCATCGCGTTCGTGACCGGGATGTAGAGCTTCCCGTCATCGCCAAGAATGGCGAGCGGAATGCCCTTGTCGGCGCAGATCTCGGAGCACATCTTGTGCTCCTTCACACCCGTCAGACCGAAACCGAACTTGCACGAGACGTCGATCACCGTACCGGTGATCGTCGCCTGCGTGCTCTTCGGCCCCGCCATCTGGGCCTCGGCGCCCGCCGGGAGCGCCATGACGAGCAGCGCTGCCGCTGCCACGCCGGTGAGGGACTTCTTCATACTGACCTCTCCTTCATGAAGGTGAAACGTTTGCGTCCGAATCCACTGCGTGTGACCTTGGCAACGGGGCCACGGCGGAGAACCCGGACACTGCACCGGCCCACTCGTGCCGGACAGAGGTGGTGGCAGTGGGGCGCTGGAACGAACCGCACCATCCGGTTCTGAAACCAACTTGGGGGCTCGCCCCAGGGGAGTGATCCCCCCGATGCCATCCTTCTCATGGGGATGGACGACCCGAATGGGCAGGTGGATCTCTGTCAAGAATTTGACGGGGTAGCTGGCTGTCAGAGCGAAGTGAAGAAAAACCAAAAGTTGTTGTCATCCACTTGACACAAACCCGATGGTGGGCCTGGTGTCATCCGCGCCATCGATGGTATCGACCCTTACGAGAGAGGGAAGCTCTCGATCACGATCCTTTGGGGATGGGACCCCTCCAGCCGCACCGGGCCAGGTCGAGCCGGCCCGCGAGGGAAAAGGAGACCCCCTCCTCCTCGAGAAGGGCCCGTTGCCGGTGGTTGGATTCCCCCACCGTGCGCAGGGAGACCTCCCCGCGGGCGTTGACCACCCGGTGCCAGGGGACGGTCGCGTCCGAGGACTGGTGGAGAGCGTACCCGACCAGGCGAGGTTGCCGGGGGAATCCGGCGAGTTCCGCGATCCAGCCGTAGGTGCTCACCCGCCCCCGGGGGATGCGGCGCACGACGGCGAGGATCCGGGCGTGGGTGGAGGCGGGAGGCATGGGGTCGATGATAAGGCCTCCCGAAGGGGTTGGGGAGGGGCGGTGTCCGAGTTGGGTTGAGGAGTGGGATTTGTTTTCTGAACGTAAGCCGGTTATGTTTTTGGAATGGATGAACCAGTAAGAAAATATCTGGCGGAAATCGGCCGAAAGGGGGGGACGCGGAGCCGTCGCTCTCTCGACCCGGAGACGGCGCGGCGAATGGTGAAGGTGCGCGAGGCCCGGAGGGCGTTCCGGAAGTACCACGCCTCCTGCTTCTGGTCGTATCGTGCCGACTTGCCGGTGGGAATGGACGACGTTCCCTGGGTGGCGGAGCAGTTGATGAAGCCTGGCAACCGCCAGGCGTGGGAGATCGGAAACGCCCTGTGCCGCTGACCGAAGTTCGAAGTGGGAAGTTAGAAGGTGGATCCCGGCGTTCGCCGGGATGACGGCCGTGAGCGCGCCCACCCTCAGGGATTGACCTTCTCCACGGTGATGTCCTTGAGGAAGATGGCAAGGGTCGGGGGATCGGTGAACCGCTTGAATCCCTGATGCCAGGTGTCGAGCCGATCGATCGCGGTTTTGGTGATGGTGCCCGAGACCTCGAAAGTGCTGCGATCGGTCAGGTCTCGGAGGATCGCGGGCTCGATGTGTTCACCCGCCTTGAGCAGAAAGGCCGCCAATCCCTCCTTCCGTACCAGCGAACTCTCCCCCGAGGACATGGGCGAGGCGTTGCGGTATGTGATCTCCCACGAGACTGCGCATTCGGTGGGCCTTCCGCACAACCAGCGGGCCAACTTCGTCTACCCGGTCGACTCGATCCGGAACCCCGACTTCGTGGCCCGGATGGGGCACTCCGCCTCCTCCGTGGGCCGGACCCGCTACAACTACGCGGCACAACCGGGCGACGGAGTCCCCCCGGAGCGCCGGGTCGGTCTCTGGGACAAGTTCGCGGTGATGTGGGGTTACCGGCCGATCATCGGCGCCGCCACGCCGCAGGCCGAGCTCGACACCCTCAACCAGTGGATCGTGGAACGCTCCCACCTCCCCTGGTTCCGGTCCGCCGAGGCGCTCTTCGGCATGGATGTCGAGTGGGACCCGTACCGGATGACCGAGGGGATTTCCGACGATCCGGTCGCCGCGGCGGAGCTGGGCATGGCCAACCTTCGCCTCTCCACCGGCGCCCTGCTCGACTGGATCCCCCGTCCCGGACAGGACTACTACGAACTCGGCACCCATTACCTCCAGAACCTCACCCAGTGGAACCGCTACGCCGAGCACGCGGCCGCGGCCATCGGCGGCTTCTGGACCCACCACAAACGCGCCGGGGAGCCGGGCCCGATCTACACCCCGATCGCGCGGGACTACCAGATCACCGCGCTGCGGTTCCTCGACACCCACGTGCTGCAGACCCCCACCTGGGCGCTCGACCTCGACCTTCTCCGCCGCATCGAGCACGCGGGCGCGGTGGAGCGGATCCGGGCCTATCAGGTTCTTGCTGTTCAGCGTCTCCTCAACCATGCCCGGCTCGCCCGGCTCATCGAGCAGGAGGCCCTCGACGGCCCGGCGGCCTTCCGGCCCGCCGACATGCTCGACCAGGTGCGGGAGATCGTCGGCGGGAGATCCGCACCAACCGGCCGGTGGACACCTTCCGCCGGAACCTGCAGCGCGGGTACCTCGATCAGGCCCATCACCTGATGCACACCGCGAACACCGACGGGTGGACCCCGCCCCGGTCCGGAAATCTCCGAGTCGGCAACGACAACGATCCGCCGCTCAACGCCCCGATGCATATCGGCCAGTCCGACATCCGGCCCCTCATCCGCGACCAGCTCCGCGCCCTCGAGGCCGAGATTCAGGCCGCGCTCGGCGGGGGCGTTCGGGACCGGAACACCCGCATTCATCTGGAGGATGCCCTGGTCCGGGTGCGCGCCGCCCTCGGCACCTGATCCGGGGCACGACAGGAGATTCTCATGGTTCCCGAAACCCTGCGCCTCGCCGACCAGCTTGCCCTCGCCTTTGAAGGAGGCGCCTGGCATGGCCCCTCCCTCGGCGAGGTCCTCCGTGGGGTGTCGGCTCCGGTGGCAGCAGCCCATCCGGTCCCGGGGGCACACTCCATCTGGGAGATCGCCCTGCACCTCCATCAGGTGCAGGACCTGGTGCTGCAACGGATCGAGGGAGACCCGGTTCCCTTCGATGAGGGCGCCGCATGGCCCCCCCAACCCGAGGAGCCGAGCGGCGAGGCGTGGGAGAGTATGGTGGCCCGGATCACCGCCGGAGAACGCCGGCTCCGCGAGGTGGTCCTCGGGATGAACCCCGCCCGGCTCGATGACTTCGCCATGCCCGGCGGGGATACCATCTTTGTCACCATCCAGGGCCATCTGCAGCACAATCTCTGGCATGCGGGACAGATGGCCCTGCTCCGGCGCGCCGCCGAGGTGGAAATGGGCCCGGGAGACGAGGGGGAGGAGGAAGAGGAGCCCTGACCCGGGGGCGTTCTCTGGCGGCGCGACCGGCAGTATCTTTGGGAGACTGTCTCCCCGGAGGGAATGGATGTCCAAGCAGGATGACAAGAGGATCGCGGCCCTGGTCAAGAAGAACACCGCGAAGATCGCGCCCAGGAACGTCGACCGGACCACGCAGTACGATGACACGCTCCGGATCCGCCCGGACGACGACGACCCGGATCGGAAACGCTTCTTCAAGGAGATGAAGCGCCGGGAGTTCTAGGGGACGTCATCGCGAGGGGGCGAGATGCTGTCATCGCGAGGAGGCGAAGCGGATTGCCACAGGCCTTCGGGCCTTCGCAACACGCGTGGCGATCCCGTGAGCCAGCGCTCATCGAGCGAGACAGACAGCCGGCCTTCGTGCCGAAACCTGTCGGAGCTTCAGGCACGATGGCCAACCTCGTGTCTTGTGGGGCCGGGCATTGGCTCACGGGATTGCCACGGGCCCTGCGGGCCCTCGCAATGACAGCCTTCTGAGGGCCCTCGCGATGACTGCTCCCATCCTTCTCTACGACGGGGCCTGCGGTCTCTGCGCCGCGTCGGTTCGATTCGTTCTTCGTCACGAAACCCGGGCCGACCTCCGCTTTGCGCCATTGGCGGGGACCCTGGGCGCCGAGGTCATCTCCCGCCATCCGGAACTCGCCACAGTGGACAGCATGATATGGCTTGACCCGGCGGATTCCGCGCGCGGGACTCCGGAGCAGGTGTCGACCCGGTCCACCGCCGCGCTCCGGGTCGCGGAGTATCTCGGGGGGTGGTGGCGCCTCCTCCTGGTGGGGCGTCTCCTGCCTCGGCCGGCACGGGATGCGCTGTATGGCTGGGTGGCCCGGCACCGGCACCGCCTGGGGTGGGGAAGGAGTCATGAGGGAGACGGGGACCGGTGCCGGATCCCGAGCGAGGGAGCGCGGAACAGGTTTCTGGCCTAGGGGCAAGATCGCTTCGATCCAGGTCTTGACAGGACCAGAACGGCATAGAATGTGCTAGATTCATGGTAGCCACGGATGGCCATCCCCGGACCGAGGGTTTCCGCGAATTCGCGAATCACCACGGTCCGATCTCTTCCGACGACGTCACTCGCATGCTCAGCCTTGATGCGTTCGCCCCTCTGGCTTCGCTCCCTCCGTCGGATGAGAGTGTTCATCCCCACGGGATGATGTACCGCCCGTACCCATGACGGACCGCCCCTTCCACCTCGATGCGGAGTTCCTCACCAGGGGAGTGACACCTCTCGCGGAGTGGATCACCCTGCTGCCCGTCGCGGTCTGCGTCTGCGATGCCACGGGCGCCATCACCTTGTACAACGACAAGGCGGTGGAGATGTGGGGACGGGATCCGGGGCGGGAGGGACCTCCGGACCTGTTCTGCGGCTCGCTCGCGCTGTTCCATCGGGACGGAACCCCCATGCAGCATTCCGAGTCCCCCATGGCCGAAACGCTCCAGACCGGCATCCCCATCCTCAACCGGGAGGTCGTGATCGACCGCCCGGACGGGTCGCGGGTTTGGGCCTCGGTCAGTGTCGCCCCGCTCCACGATGAGGAGGGGCGTCAGATCGGTGCCATCAACTGCTTTCAGGACGTTACCGAGCACCGGCGGGCGGAGGACGATTTGCGTCGCCTGGCTTCCTTCCCGGAACTCAACCCGACTCCCGTCATGGAAACCGACCTCGACGGGTGGATCCGGTACCTCAACCCCGCGGCGCGCACCGAGTTCCCCGATCTCGAGTCCCTCGGTCCCGCCCACCCGCTGATGAGGCAGATCCTCGACCGCTGCGCCACTGATGATCTGGTGGGTCATTGCGTGGGCGAAACAACCTTGGGAGGGCGAACCTACGAGTGGCGCGCGGGTCGCTTTCCGGTCGAGGGCCGCATCATCGTGCATGCCTCCGACCTCACGGACCATCGCCGGGCTCTCGAGGCCCGGGGAACCAGCGAGCGCCGGTTTCGGGCTCTCCTGGAACACGCCGCCGACGCCATTTACGTCGTCGGCCCCGATGGGCAATTGCTCGACGTCAATCAACGGGCCTGTGACAGCCTCGGCTACACCGAGCAGGAGCTCAAGGGAATGTCCATCCAGGACATCGATCCTGATACCTCGGCAGAGAGCATCCGCGAGATCTGGGCCCGGGTCAGCCGGGGGGAATCGGTGACCCTGGACGGAATCCACCGGCGGAAGGATGGCACCACCTTCCCGGTCGAGGTCTCGGTGGGAATGATCGAGACCGAGGCCCACCCCGTCATGCTGGCTCTCGCTCGCGATGTGACCGTCCGGCGGCGACTCGAGACGGAGCGCCGACAGGGCCAGAGGTTGGAGGCCATCGGGCAGCTCGCAGGCGGGATCGCCCATGACTTCAACAACATCCTCACCATCATCCTGGGGTCTGGAGACCTCCTGCGCCAGAAATGGCCCTCCACCTTGCCCGGTCGGGAAGAAGTCGAGGACATCTGCAAAGCCGCCGAACGCGCCGCCAGCCTCACGCAACAACTCCTCGCCTTCAGTCGGCGGCAGGTGCTGACCTTCGAGGTGATCGATCTCAACGCCGTCGTCCTGGACATGGCCTCGCTGTTGCACCGGGTGCTCGGAGAAACCATCGACGTCCAGACGGCACTTACCCCGGGCCTCGGCGCCATCAACGCCGATCGCGGGCAGCTCGAGCAGGTGATCACCAACCTCGCCGTCAATGCCCGGGACGCCATGCCGACGGGAGGAGTTCTCCGCATCACGACCACCAACGTGACGCTCGATCCGGGCGCCACCGCCACCGTGGTTGACGCCCCACCGGGTCCGTATGTGTCACTCTCCGTGAGCGACACCGGCATGGGGATGAACACCGAGGTCCAGGGACGCGTCTTCGAACCCTTCTTCACCACCAAGGACAAGAGCCACGGAACCGGCCTCGGCCTGGCCACCGTCTACGGCATCGTGTCCCAATGCAACGGCCATATCACCGTGGAGAGCGAACCCGGGCAGGGCACCACCTTCACGATTTTCTTTCCCCGGGTCGCGGCACCCGCCCAGCCTGATCCGTCGGATCGAACCCGGACACGCGCCCCGGGAGGATCCGAGACGATCCTCGTGGTGGAGGACGAACCCGCCGTCCGGGAACTCGTCAGCAGAATTCTGACTGCCCGGGGATACGCCGTTCTCGTGGCCGCGGATGGCCGGGAAGCCCTCGATCTCGCCCGGCGCCACGACGGTCACATCGATCTGCTCCTGAGCGACGTGGTCATGCCGGGGATGAGCGGACGGGAACTCGCCGAGCACCTGCTCGTGATTTCCCCCGAGACCCGGGTGGCCTTTCTTTCGGGCTACACCGACGACGAAGTCCTCCGGCACGGTGTGCTCGATGCGCGATTCGCGTTTCTGCAGAAGCCCTTCACTCCCGAGGTTCTCGCCCGGAAGGTCCGGGAGGTGCTGGACCAGACTTAGCACCGTTAGATCAACTGACGCGGCCACCACGGTCGTCATTCCCGCGCACGCGGGAATCCATTTTCGGCTCTTCAGAATTTCGTATGGGTCGCGACGTTCCTCACCCCAGAGGCGTCGGCCCCTTGAGCGGTCTTCCCACCCAAGGGGCCTCGCTGACGACGAGTCTCCGGGCGGGCTCCCGCCCACTCCGCGTGGTGGTATGGCCCCGGGGACCAACCACGGGCGCCCCACGTTGCTCAGAGCACTCCGGGCGCCACAGACGTCTGCTGGTGTCGGATGATGCGCCAGGTACCGTCCCGCTTGAGCAGGACGTTCTTCTCCAGGACCCGGACGACGCCGGGCTGCCATTGCACAACGGTCGGCGGAAGCGACGCGAATCCGGTCACCCTCGTGTCCACGTCGAGAACGGCCAAAGTTTCCGTCAGGAAGGTGAGATTGCGGATGGTCGAGTTGCGTGACGTGTTCGCGAACACGATGGTGAGCAGGGTCTTGTACAACCCCGTGATCGCCGCCGAGTCCGTGTGGACCACACCGGTCGGTCCCACCCATTCCCACCCCTCCGCCCCCATGAACTGCCTGGCGTAGGCCGTGAAGTCGCCAGTAGTCCAGGTCGCATCAAAACCGGCCACGACCTGCTGCACAGCGCTGGCATCAGCGGGTCGGTCAACTGCCGTCGGTTCGGTCGGGGAATCGCTGCAGGCAGCGACCAGTGCCAGAAGGACTGCGCTCCTGCGGAAAGTGGTAGTCATCATGTCCTCTCCTTTCGTGTGCGGGTGACAGGATCGTGCCAGCGGTCCCGGATTGCTGAACGGACGCGGGAGGCCCCCCGGGGAGGCCCCCCGCGCAACCAGGGGTCAGGGGTCGAAACGCAGGACTTCACCCGCCTGGAGGCCCACCTCGGGGACTCCCGCACGCTGGGCGATGTAGATCGAGCCGTTCGGTGCGACCAGCACACTCGTTGGGTTGGTCAGATCGTCCACGAGGACGGTCCGGGTTCCGTCCGGAGCCAGTCGCAGCAGCCGGCCGGGTCCCGCGAAGAAGACCGGCCCGCTCGCGAACTCCAGCACATACAGGGATCCGTCCCGGCCGAGCGCGATGTCGGTGATCGTCTTGAACCCGGCGGCATGCACCGCGGGCGGCTGGCCCGGTGCCACCCGGTAGATCGTCGCGGCACCGGTGAGGAAGGGGACTCCGGAGAGGGTACTCACGTACAATGCACCGTCTGGACCCCGAACGACCGCGGTGGGTACAGCTTCCGACTGGCCGAAAGGGGGAGGTGCCGGGGTGGCGGGGAAGGCGGACACCAGCTCCATGCGCCCCGACGCCGCCACGGTGACCAGCGAGTTGCCCCCGGCATCGGTAACGAGGCGCCGGGCCGGCTCGACCAGCAGGCCGAATGGATTGGAGTCCAGGAAACCCCCGTCCGGGTTCAGCTCCTGCTCGAGCCGGGCCACATCCGCGACCGGGGACCACGCACTCCTCTCCGAGTGAGCACTCCCCCGTCCGGATGCCTGGAGGCTGTGCAGGCGAACCAGGTATCCGAAGCCGGCCCGATGCTCTCCCAGACCGTCTCGCGCGGCGGGGTCTCCCCCCCAACCGATCGTGAGGAAGGCGGTTCCGAAGCCGAGGAAACCGAGGTCGTTCGGGCCGATGACGTCACCCGCCACGGGGTTGAAGGCAGACGGGAGCCCGCCGAGCACCCGTTCCTGTCGCCCGTGCCGCAGGCGGGAGATCGCTCCGCTCCCGCTGTAGCAGTTCGTTCCCCGAGCGATCGTGGCGCAGGGCCCTCGCACCACGTTGTCCCCGGTCTCCACGACGTAGAGCGACCCGTCGGGACCCCACGCCAACCCCTTGGGGCTATGGAGTTCCCGCATCACGACCGGGAGAGTGGCAGCGGAGACCGGGAGCGCCAGGTTCTGAGCCGAGCCAGATTCCCGGTGCGGGGCCGCGGCGGTAAGCGGCTCCGCCGGAGCCGGTGATGTCGGAGAGGAATCGGTGCACGCGGCAATCAACGCGACACCAGCAAGAAGGATGGAATGACGGGACATGATCGGGCTCTTGGTTTGAGGGTGGTCGGATCGGAGGGTTCGCCCCCCCTTGTGGAAAACCCTTATCGGTGTAACGTCTATCCACAGAGATGGGCCGAATCCCAAGGGGCCATCGATGTTGACATGCATCTCGCGTCTGGCCTCGGCATACCGTGGAAGGTGACCTTGACCCATCTCCTGTCTCGGAATCCACGGCCCAAACGGCTCACGGCCCCTCCTGGCCCAGGGTAGCGATGATGGATACAGCACCCTCAGAGGTCACCCGTCTCCTCCAGCACTGGGGCGAGGGAAACCGGGACGCCCTCGACCAGATCATGCCGGCCGTCTACGACCGGCTGCGCCAGATCGCCCACCGCCGACTCCGGAACGGACTCGGCGACGCATCCTTGAACACATCCGATCTGGTGCATGAGGCCTACCTCAAGCTCGTGGACGCACCGCAGGTCAACCTCAAGGACCGCAGCCACTTTCTCGCCCTGATGTCCCGGGTGATGCGGAACCTGCTGGTGGATCATGCCCGGGCCCGGCAGGCGGCCAAGCGGGGGGGCGACCGGACCCCGGTCGACCTGGAGTCGGCGTTCTGGATCTCGGAGGAGAAGGTGGAAGTCGTCATGGACCTGGATCAGGCGCTCCACCGGCTCGAAGCGCTGGACGAGCGGCAAAGTCAGATCCTGGAACAGCGCTACTTCGGCGGGCTTTCGCTCGAGGAGACCGCCGCGGTCTTCGAGATCTCCCTGGCGACCGTAAAGCGGGAACTCCGCTCGGCGCGCGCCTGGCTCGCCGCCGAGCTCCGCGGCGAACCGGTGCTGTAGGCCGGATTCATGGATCCGCGGCGCTGGCGGGAGGTCCGGGCACTCTCACGAGGCCCGCACAGCCGCCGGGCTCGACCACCCGAACCTGTGCAGCATCCACGAGGTGGGGGAAAGCGAGGAGGGCCTCCCGTTCCTCGCGATGCCGCTCTATCCCGGCGAAACCCTCAAGGCGCGCCTTGCCCGGGAGGGCACCCTGCCGGTGGCGGAGGCGGTCGCGATCGCCGAAAAGGTGGCGCAGGGGCTGGCCTCGGCACACGCCGCCGGGATCGTGCACCGCGACGTCAAGCCCGGCAACGTGATGCTGCTCCCGGACGGCGCCGTGAAGGTCCTCGATTTCGGCCTCGCCAAGGTCCAGGATCTCTCGCTCACCGGCTCCCGCACCCAGCTCGGCACCGTGATATACATGGCGCCGGAGCAGATTCGCGGCGCACCCGTCGATGAACGGACGGACCTGTGGGCCCTGGGTGTCGTGCTGTACGAGATGCTCACCGGTCGCCGGCCGTTCGAGGGAGAGAACGGCGTGGCGGTCGCACATGCGGTCGTGCATGAGGAGCCGATCCGCCCTTCCACTCTGCGCGGTGAGATTCCCCGTGCGCTGGAGGACCTCCTGTATGCCCTCCTGCGGAAGGATCCGCCGAGCCGGCCGAGAACCGCGCGGCAGGTGTCCGCCGAACTCGCGGAGATCCAGCGGGGACACCCGTACACGGCTCGCCGTTCGGTCCGGCAGCGCTGGGCCGCGGCCACAGGATGGGGGCGACCAAGCCGACGTGGCACCCGGCGTCACCCGGTCCTCGCAGGCGGTCTACTGCTCCTCCTCACCGCGCTCGTTGTCGTGGCGGTGCTCCCAGGCCGAGGGGCAATCGCTGGTGAACACGCCGTTGCCGTCCTGCCGTTCGAGAATCTGAGCGCCGACGGGCCCCATGCCTACTTCGCCGCGGGCCTGCACGACGAACTGCTGACCCAGCTCTCCAGCGTGGCCGGCCTGTCGCTCCGCGGCCGTGCCTCCGTCATGAGATATACCGGCACCACGAAGTCCGTCAGGAAGATCGGTGAGGAGCTCCAGGTGGGAGCCCTGGTGCAGGCAAGCGTGCAGGTGGTGGGGGACCGCCTCCGATTCAACGTGCAACTGGTCGATGTCGCCACCGACCGGACGCTCTGGGCGGAGCGATACGACCGGACGCTGGACGACGCGTTTGCGATCCAGAGCGAGGTGGCACAGCAGGTGGTGGCGGCGGTGGGATCCGCGCTCAACGCCGAGGCGCAGCGCGAGGTGACCCGTCCACCGACCGCCAGCGCGGAGGCGTACCGGTTCTATCTGCAGGGACGGGCCTACTTCCTCCGGCCCACCAGGTTACGCCAGGACTATGAGGCGGCCGAGCAGCTCTACGAACGGGCGCTGGCTCTGGATTCCACGTTTGCCTTGGCTCACGCGGCCCTGGCGGAGGTGCATGCCCTGACACACCGGCTGCGGTACGATCCCTCACCACACCGGCTGACCCGGGCCATCACGGCGGCGGACAACGCCATCCGCCTCGCCCCCAACCTTCCCCAGGCCCATCTGGCCGTACGCCTGGCATACGCGCTCGGAAGGGGCGATTTCAAGCGGGGGCACGACGCGCTGCTGCGCGCGGCGCAGGGGCTGCCGGGCGATGCCCGCATCCGGCAGTACCTCGGGTTCAGCCACCGTGGCCTGGGGCAGTGGGACCAGGCCATCGCCGCGTTCACCAAGGCCACGGAACTCGACCCGGCCGACGCCGATCTCTTCCTCGCGCTTGGCATCACCCAGGGCCTCGCCCGCCGGTATGCGGACGCCGCGGAGAGCCTGGTTCAGGCGCAGCGCCTGGCGCCGGATCTCCATGACGCCGCCATCACCAGGGGCTGGATCCATGCCCGGTGGACGGGACGGCTGGACACGCTTGACGCGGTACTCTCCCGGCTTCCGGATGCCCTGTCCATCGGACGCCATGGAGACATCGCTCTGCATCGAGCGACCCTGTCCCTCTGGCGGCGGAATCCCGGCCAGCTGCTCCAGGTGCTCCGGACCGCGCCCGGCCCGGTGCTGGAAACGGAACTTTCGTTCCAGCCCGTCGCACTGTATGGTGGCTGGGCCCACCGGCAGGCGGGCGACGAGCCCGCCGCACGCGCCGCCTTCGATTCCGCGCTCGTCCTGCTGGACGCCCGGCTCGCGGACCTGCCGGACGACTGGCGCGCCATCGCGGCGCGCGGTCTGGCCCTCGCGGGGTTGGGGCGTCGGAAGGCCGCGCGTGAGGAGGTCCGTCGACTCGAGGAATCGACAGGAAATGCGGACGGCTACTTCCGCCCGCAGCTTTCGGAAGATCGTGCCAGGATCCTGGCCCAGATCGGGGAGGCCGACGCCGCCCTGGACGAGATCGAACGTCTGCTCAAGGGCCCCTCGACCCTCACCGCCTACGTCCTGCAGCGTGATCCGCTCTGGGATCCGATCCGGGAGCACCCCCGATTCCGGCGGCTGGTGGCGCAGTACCGCTCGCCGTGAGGCTGTGCTGTCAATCCGTCTCCACGAACCGGTGAAACCGCAGGTGGTGAAATCCTTCGTCGTCCCGCACACTCAGCAGCACCCCGTCGGAGTCGACCTGATGCACCCGGGCGCCCTCCGGCAGGGTCACATCCCCCACCCAGCGGCCCTCACCATCGAACAGACTCGCCCGAACCGGCTCCCCGAGCCGGGGGTCGCCATGCTCCACCCAGAGGCCCCCGTCGGTCGTGAGCCGAACCCGCGAAATCGCCGGACGGATCCGGTACGGTCGGGTCCGGCGCATCGCGGCACGAAGCCGCTCACTCCGTTCCGCCGAAGGGCTTTCACTCCAGGCGGCCAGTGCAGCGTCGTACTCGGTGGAGGAAATGGCTCTGGAGACGTCAGCACGCCGCACGATCCGCGTTACGCTCCCCGCCGGGTCTCGAAGGACGATCTCGAACCGGTCCCCCAGGGTCATCGCGATGAGATTCCCCTCCTGGTCGGTGGACGGGGCGGGCGCAAAGAGCAGGGAGCCCCAGTTCCAGAGCGGGTTGTCAGGGTGACGGAGAAGCGGCGCCCCGGGGAAGCTCACCAGGGAATCCCACTCGGCACCATCGGAGGACACGCGGAAGAGGGTGAGTCGGTCTCGCAGGGTGTGCTCGTCGCCCGCACCCGGTTCGGGAAGCGCCGTACTCACCAGCAGCGATCCATCGCCGAGGACGAGCGTGTCGGCCGGACCCCGGAACAGGGAGCCGAGCGCCTCGAACTCTCCCGGGCCCGACCCCCGCCGACCCACCGTCCGGAGCCAGTGGCCCTCGGCGTCGAAGAGGTGCATCTCGGTCATCGCCCACCCCACCGCGGCGATGCGCCCGTCGGCAAGACGCACCGCGCTGATCAGGCTGATGAACTCGGGGCCATCCTCCCGCGGGCCGATGTCGAACTCGGGCTCTTCAGCAAGAGAGAGGATGAGGGAGACGGGACGCCGGTTCTCCGCGATCCTCACCCCCGCGCTGTCGCGGAGGGAGAAGTCCGGCGGCATTTCCGTGGTGACGCACGCTCCGAGCAGGGTCACTCCAATCAGCCCCGTACACAAGAGAGGAGTCGTCATGCCGGAAGGCCCTGTGTGGCCGTGGAGCGGCCCAAGGGTTCCCCGGGCTGAAGCCCGGGCTCGGCGCCTTCGGCGACAGGTCCTGAAGGACGACAGAACCAGCTGACACAGGGGGAGAGGCTCGAGCGCGTGAACTCTCGCATTGTGCTCCGGCGCGTGGGAGGGGCCGCTCTGCGGCCGGGGCGCCAGTCCTCCTTGCTGTCACGGCGGGAGACGTCGGATGGCATCTCCGCGGTGGGGCACCCTCCGAGCAGGGCCACACCGACCAGCCCGGTTCCGATCGCAGCGCAAATGTGTCTCAGCCGGTTTGTCATCTCGCCCTCTCCAGGTTGCGCGACATGTTAGGGAATCTCTGACTAATCGTCATCCCCGCGTGCGCGAGAATGAGGGGCTTTGGTTGGCTCGCGATTGATCAGAGCTTCCTCACGTGGGTGACCGTTTTCCACTCTGGCGTCGTACGACCAGGAAGACCGGGATACCCGCCAGAATCAGTCCGAACCCGAACAACGTCAGTCTTGTCTCCTGGACCAATGCGTTGAGGATCAACGCAGCCGACGCGAGGAGAAACACCGCGGGAACGACAGGGTACCCGGGCGTTCTGAATGGTCGCGGCACATCCGGCCGCCGCGTGCGAAGGCGGAAGACCGCCCAGACCATCAGGATGTGGAACGGCCAGACGCCGAGGATGAATGCCTGGGCGAGTTGCTCGAACGAACGGAGCGACAGGTAGGCAATTCCGAGTCCGGCCGTGAAAACAATGGCGAAGTGCGGGGTCAGAAATCGTTGATGCACGCGCCCGACCGGGCCGAACAACAACCCGTCCGTGGCCATGGCATAGAAGATCCGGGGATTGAATATCAGGGCGGCCTGCACCGCGCCGAAGGTCGAGAGGATCACCAGAGCCGCCACGATACGGGCGCCCGCGGGTCCGAACACCTGGGTGGCCGCGTCGGAGGCCACCAACGGAGAGGAGGCGATCTGCTTCATCGAGAGGAGGAAGTGGTAGGCGCCGTTGGTCACGAGGTAGAGCACGATGACCAGAGTGATCCCGCCGATGAGTGCGCGAGGGAGGGTCCGTGTGGGGTCCGTGATCTCCCCGGCGAGAGCCGCGACGCTCGACCAGCCGGAATAGGTCCACATGACGGTGACAAGTGCCAGGCCGAATCCCGACCAGGTGGTGGGCACAAAACGCACGGGCTCCGCAAACGATCCCGACGCAGGACTTCCGAACATGAACGCCGCCACCGCGACCATGGCGAGCGCCAGGACCTTGGCCAGCGTCACCCCGTTCTCCACCCACGCGCCCCAGAGGAGAGACCGATAGTTCAGGGCGGTCAGAGCTACGATGAGGCCCGCCGCGAGCCACCGTTCCCCCGACGGCCCGAGATCGATGAACACGCCGGCATAGGATCCAAAGATGAGCGCGATCGCCCCGACCGAAGCCGGCACGAGCAGAAGCAGGCGTGTCCACCCATAGAGAAAGGCGGGGAGCGGACCGTAGGCCTCGCGCAGGAACACGTACACACCACCCGCCTCGGGGTAAAGGCAGGCAAGTTCCGCGAGGGTGAGCGAGCCGCAGAGCGCCAGCACCCCCCCCAACACCCAGAGCACCGCGATGGCGCCGACACTGTCCACCTGCGCCGCCACAGTGCTCGGTACTCTGAAAATCCCGCTGCCGATGATGAGGCCGATCATGACAGCGGCTGCTGATGCCGTGCCGAGCACACGCGGAAGGGCCTTGGTCCGCACCGGGACGTCGGGACCTCGGTTGCCAGCGTGCGTCATGGCTGAATCGGCGTTTTGCCCCGGGTGAGCCGGGGTCGCTCGGATGACCGCAGCCGCTTCAGGAACCGCCATGTGGCGGCCAGGACCGGCTGGTGAGCGGCCCACTCCATGGCGCGTTTGTGGCGCTCGCCCCGCCGGGCGGCCGCCCGCTCGGCGCGTGCCGCACGCCACAGGCGCTCATCTACCTGGACGGCAACGGTGTCCTCCGTGGTGGGGTGGGTGTCGAGTGCATCCCACGCGGCGAGGAATCGACCATAGAAAATGTCGTTGGTGTCCCGGCGGAGCTCGCGCACGCGCCGCACCTCGGTCGAATCTTCCTGATGAGGGCGGTAGCGACCAATGGTCGGATTGAGGTTGATTTCCCAGACCTGCAACGCCCCATCGAGCAGGGCATAGTCGATCCGGCCATACTGCACGTGGGCCAGAGCAAAGATCCCACGCAGTGCGACCTCATGCGGATTCGACTCCACGAACTCCCGCTCCTCGATGAGGCGGTCAGGAGTGTACCTGCGCGCGTCGTGTTTCACCATCCAGGCGTTGCCGAACTCGAGGCATCGGGGAATGACGCGATCGCCCACGATGTAGGCGGAATACTTCCGGAAGATGCCTTCGGAATCGGCCGTGTCGCAGAACTCGACCACCAACAGCTCGCCCCGGTGAAACCCACGGAGCGCGAGCTTCCGCAGGGCACGGCGCAGTTCGCCGGGAGAATGAAGCAACGGTGTCCGGGTGCCGGTATGCCGCGTCTCCTCCCGCAGAAAGACCGGAAAGCGAAGCGACTCCACGGGCTCCGTTGCCCGGACCGCACGGACACGACTTCGGCCCGAGGCGTGGAGCGCGTGGAGCAGCGCGAGGCGTCCCATGGTCTGGCGGGGATGATT
Organism: Gemmatimonadales bacterium; assembly: GCA_039794085.1. Lineage (GTDB taxonomy): Bacteria > Gemmatimonadota > Gemmatimonadetes > Gemmatimonadales > GWC2-71-9 > OFTM291. Next base: position 63,261 of record JBDIWC010000011.1, on the reverse strand, counting down.
GAGCAGGCGCACCTCGGGACTGTGTTGCCCCAGTTGGCTCCACAATGCGTCATAGGCCTCGACCTCGGCGGGGAGCAGGTCGTCCAGCGTGAAGACATACGTGCCCGGGACAAACCGGGGGTCACGCTGTAACAGGCCCGGGTCAAGAAGGTGAAAACGATCGCGCTGATCATGGGCGCGATCCTCGATGAAGTACCGGAATCCGAAACTGCGGCTCGGCTCGACCACGAAGAAAATCATCTTGTTATTCCTATGGTCGCGCGGGAGAACCTCACGCCGGCGCCGGAGAGAGGAGACGTCCCCAGAGTCCCGGGTGTTTCCGCACCAGCCAGATCCCGGCAAACAGGGTGGCACAACCGTTGGCCACCACGATCGACCACCAGGGGAGCACCGGCCGCATCGGGGCCGTCAGCGCACCCACCGCCAGCACCGTCACCACGAATCCCGCGATGATGACCGCCAGCACCACACGGGCGTGACCGGGATTCCGTTCCGCGTCGTGCACCAGGGACACGACGATCAGGCCGATGACCAGCGACAGCACGAGGTGCAGCGCGTTGTACCAGAAGATGGCGGTGAAGTCGAGAGGCACCGGAAGGAGCAGCACTCCGGGATCCCGGAGGCCCCGGAACACCGCGCGGCCCAGGACGTTGATGGTGTGGAATGCCCCGCGGGCAGCCAGAACGTCGAAGGCGGTGTAGAAGATCGCCACGGCGGCGTAGGCGATCAGGCCCACCATCACTCCCTCCCTCCACCTGGCAGGTACGGATGTCATGCGGCCCTCCCGGAAGAATGGGTCGGGATCCCCGGTCCTCCCGCTCTCCGGGAACCATGTGTGAGCCACGCCGGATCGAGGGTGCCGTTCCGGGTCGGGAGGGGCATCCTCAATCTACGAGTTCACCCGTCCCGGCGTCACCCCGGATCGCCCCGATTGCCTTGCACCACGCGACATCGTAGAATGCGGGGATCCCCTCCACCGTCACCCAGGGATTCCCGATGATGCGTCCCCTCGCCGTTCTCCTCGCCACCAGTGTCCTCCTGACCCCGTCGCTGCCGGCCCAGGGGCGTCCCGGTGGTCCTCCGCCTGGAGCTCCCGGCCAGCGACCCGCCCCCGCGGGCGTCCGGGCCGACACCATGGCCGGCCGGGTGCGGGTCCCCACCGACTCCCTGATCACCCGCGAGGCCACGGCCATGATCGGCGGAAATCGGGTCCCCTACCGGGTCACCGTGGGCAACCAGCCGGTGTGGGACGAGAACGGAACCCCGATCGCCACGATGTTCCACACCTACTACCAGCGCTCGGACGTGACCGACCGCTCGAACCGCCCGCTGGTCATCTCCTTCAACGGCGGCCCCGGGTCCGCCTCGGTCTGGATGCATGTGGCCTACACCGGCCCCAAGCTCCTCCGGATCGACGCGGAGGGATTTCCGGTCCAGCCTTACGGAATCCAGGACAACACCCACTCGATTCTCGACGTGGCCGACATCGTCTACGTCGACCCGGTGAACACCGGCTTCTCCCGGATCATCGGCGAGCAGAAGCGCGAGCAGTTCTTCGGCGTCAATGAGGACATCGCCTATCTCGCCCGGTGGGTCGATGCCTTTGTCACCCGGCACGGCCGGTGGACCAGCCCCAAGTACCTGATCGGCGAGAGCTACGGAACCACCCGCGTCTCCGGCCTCGCGCAGCGACTGCAAGGGTCCCACTGGATGTACTTCAATGGCGTGATCCTCGTGTCTCCCACCAACATGGGAGTGGACCGCGACGGTCCGGTCGGAGCGGCGCTCAAGCTTCCCTACTTCACCGCCACCGCCTGGTACCACCAGGCGCTGTCCGCCGATCTCCAGAACCGCGACCTCGACCAGCTCCTGCCCGAGGTGGAGCAGTTCACCGTCACCGAGCTCGTCCCCGCCCTGGTGCGCGGGGGCTCCCTCGCCGAGGCGGAACGGAACCGGCTCACCGCGCAGGTGGCCCGGTACAGCGGGCTCAGCGAGGACGCGGTCCGCCAGCACGCCATGGCGATTCCCACCTCCTTCTTCTGGAAGGAATTGCTCCGGAGCCGAGGACTTACGGTAGGTCGCCTCGACTCGCGGTACCGCGGTCTCGACCGGGAGGACGCCGGGGTCTCCCCCGATTTCGACCCCGCCCTGACCGCCTGGAACCACGCCTTCGCGCCCGCCATCAACCACTACCTGCGCGACGTCCTGGGCTGGAAAACCGATCTTCAGTACTGGCTCTTCGGTCCCGTGAATCCCTGGAACCGGAATGGCGACCAGACCGGGGAAAACCTTCGTCAGGCCATGGCCACCAATCCGTATCTCCATGTGATGGTGCAGTCGGGGTACTTCGACGGCGGGACACCGTATTTCGACGCCAAGTACACCATGTGGAACATGGACCCGTCGGGGCGGTTCCAGGACCGGATGACCTGGAAGGGGTATCGGTCGGGGCACATGATGTACCTGCGCCAGGACGACCTCGCCACCTCGAACGACGACGTGCGGGAGTTCATCCTGCGGACCATGCCGCAACCGGACCAGCCCGCCCGGCGATAGATCTCGGCTCGAATGGGGGCTCCCCCGGCTTTGTGTGGTTGACTTTCCGGGGGTGCGGCAGGTGCTCCGGCGTCAGGTCGGTGGGGAAATGGCCACAAGAGGCACAGAAGGCACAAAGGGCACGAGACTCTGCGGAGGGTGACGAACCGGCGGATCTCTGCTTTTGTACCTCTTGTGTTTTTTGTGCTTTTTGTGGTTGGCGTCTAGGGGGAGTCTGTGCTCTGTCCTATGTTCTGTGTCCTAATGTTCTATGTCCTATGTCCTACGTCCTACGTCCTGTGTTGCCCTACGTCCTCTCCGGAGCCGACGCCATGACCTACCACCGCCGCCTGGCCCTTCTCCTCCTCGCGCTCCTGGCGGCCGACACTCCTTTCGCCTCGGCGCAGGATCCCGTCGCCTTGATCCACGCCAACGTGGTGAATGTGAGAGACGGAACCGTCCGCGAGAACGTCACCGTTCTGCTCCGCGATGGCCTGATCGCCTCCATCGATCCGGCCGGAAGTCCGGTCCCGGCGGGAGCCCGAGTCCTCGACGTCCGGGGCCGCCACGTGATTCCGGGCCTGGTGGATGCCCACGTCCATGTGACCAACTCCCGATCCCTCAAGACCGCGCTGGAGAGCGGGGTCACCACGGTGCGAAGTGCCGGCGGCGCGATGTGGCTCGACGTGGGGCTCCGGGAGCTGGTGAAGAAGGGTGCACTCACCGGTCCCGATGTCGTGGCCGCGGGATACCACATCCGAGGCGGGCTCAGCGAGGATGCCTTCCTGGTCGATCCATCCCTCCCTCTCGACCTGCTCGGTGCGGCCCCAACCGTGGATGCCCTTCGCGCCGTGGTGCGGGCCAACGTCCAGCATGGCGTGGACTGGATCAAGACGATCCAGCATGGCGTGGACTGGATCAAGACGATGGGGACGGAACGCGCTGGCCTCCCGGACACCGACCCGCGAAAGCAGATGTTCACCGAGGAAGAGCTGCGAGCCGTGGTCGAGGAGGCGAGGGCGGGCGATGTTCCGGTCATGGCCCATGCCCATGGCGCCGAGGGGGCCCTCGCGGCGGTGAAGGCGGGGGTGCGGAGCATCGAGCACGGGACCTATCTGTCCGAGGAGGCCCTGCAGCTCATGGCTCGGCAGGGGATCTACTACGTACCGACGATCGACATCGTGTACGACCTCGCCGCCGTGGGCGGTGACTACGACAACCGCGACCTGCTGCTCCGCGGGCGGCACATGCTCCCCCGTCTCCGTGAGACCATCGCCCGCGCCCATGCGCTGGGCGTGCGGATCGTGACCGGCGCCGACACCGGATACGGTCCCCAGAGCATGGCCCGGGTCTCGGGCGAGATCCTCCGCCTGATCGACGTTGGCCTCCCGCCCCTCGCAGCGCTCCAGGCGGCGACGATCACCGCGGCGGAGATGCTCCGAATGGAGCGGAGAATCGGCGTGGTTGAAGCCGGGTACGAAGCCGACCTCGTGGTGGTCGAGCGGAACCCCCTCGTGGATCCGGGAACCCTGCGGGACCCGCTCCTCGTGGTGAGCAACGGCCGGATCGGGCTGGACCGGTTGAGCTTCGCCCGGTGAATCTCTGCTTTAGATCCTTTCGCCAGAGTAGCCGAGCTTCAGCCCCGGGGGAACCACGAAAAGCACGAAAATGCACGAAAGAGAAGAGGCACAGCATCCCGGCTTGAGCCTAGGGAACGTTTGTCGGATCGGTGGAATATTGACATAGATATGGCTTATAGAGTAAATCCTTATGTATGAAGACGACCGTCGAGATATCTGACGCCCTCTTCGCCAAAGTCCGCGAACGCGCGGCCGACGAGGGTACCACGATGCGCGCGCTCATCGAGGAGGGCCTTCGTCGCCTCCTGGACGAACGAAAGAAGCGGACCCAGTTCCGGTTGCGGAAGGTCTCCTTCGCCGGAGAGGGGCTCCAACCGGACCTGGGCAGCTGCTCATGGGCCGAGATTCGAGGACGGGTGTACGAGGGCAGGGGCGAGTGATCGCTGTCGACACGAACATCCTGGTCTACGCCCACCGGGAGGACTCCCCGTGGCACGAGGTCGCGTGGAACCTGCTGGCCGGCCTGGCTCAGGATGATGGCCCTTGGGCCATTCCCTGGCCCTGTGTCCACGAGTTCCTCGCCGTGGTGACCCATCCGCGGATCTACCGTCCGCCCACTCCGCTTTCGCTGGCGCTCGATCAGGTCGATGCGTGGCTCGAGTCTCCCGGACTGCTGATGCTGGGAGAGAGCCCCGGATACTGGACCATCCTGCGCGGAATGCTGGAGGAGGGACGCGTGGTGGGAGGTCAGGTCCATGACGCCCGTGTCGCGGCCCTCTGTCGCCATCATGGAGTCAAGGAACTCTGGTCGGCCGATCGCGACTTCAGCCGGTTCGGTGGCATCTCCGCCAGGAACCCCCTGATCGCCTGAACCGGGACCGCTCGGCGGAGTTCCTCCTCCCCCCCCCCCGCACCCCACACCGGGACATGGGACATAGGACATAGGACATAATAGGACATAGTCCCTTACGGACAAGATTGAACACAAAAAAGCAACACTATTTCGGGCGACGCCCGACCCCCCGTCAGACACGTCGATCCCAACGGCCGCTCCGTGCGAGGGGAATGGCCACAAAAAGCACAGAAGTCACAAGAGGCACGCCCTCGGTGCGGAGGGGCCCTTCCAAGGCGAGACGTTTGTGTCTTTTGTGCTTCTTGTAGAGTCTCTTGGGCTGTGGAGAGGTACTCGGGCAGGACCGGAACCCATGCCGAAGAAAACCCACGCGCGACCCCGAGGCGCGTCGGATTGGGATCCCTTCGTGGGCTCCAAACACCCGTGCGCCCCTGCGTCCTGGCGCCTTTGCGTTGAGGCAGTTCCATGTGCACAAGACCCGGACACTTGCGCTGCGAACAAGGGCGGCTCACGAGCCGCCCCTACGGTTGCGCCCCGCCGATACTCCTGGTATATTCGTCGTTCGACGAACAACGAACTGGAGCGCCACCATGAACACCGACACATGCTGCCCCGCGGTCACCGAGTCTCCCGATCTCCCTACCGGTGCTGCGGCCGACGAAACCCTGGCCCGGCTGGCCAAGGCCTTGGGGCACCCGGTTCGCGTGGAGATTGTGCGCTTCCTCTCCGGCCAGGAGAGCTGTTTCTACGGGGACCTGGCGGAGCGGCTCCCGCTGGCCAAGTCTACGGTCTCGGAACACCTCCGCATCCTCCGCGAGGCTGGCCTGGTGAGGGGAGAGGTCGACGGACCACGCGCCTGCTACTGCATCGACCCGATCGGAATGCGGCAACTGAAGCTCCTCGTGAACACCTTCTGAACCTGCAGCTGGTACGGACCAAAAAGGGAGTACGACAATGAGCGTTATGGTGCTGCGAGTCTATGACAAACCGATGTGCTGCTCCACCGGCGTTTGCGGTTCGGACGTCGACCCGGCGTTGGTGCGGTTTTCGGCCGACCTGGACTGGCTCGCGCGGCAGGGAGTGTCGGTGGAGCGGTACAACCCCGCGCAGGAGCCGCGCGCCTTTGTGACGAATCCTGTCGTCCGGCGTGCCCTGCAGGAGCGTGGTGACCGGTGCCTCCCCCTCGTGCTGTGGGGCGACGAGATCGTGTCCGCCGGGGAGTATCCTGATCGTACCGTGCTGGCACGGACGGCCGGTCTCTCTCCCGTCGCCACGGTCGAAACGGGTGGTGCCGCATGAAATGGATCGAGAATGCGCCGCGCCACCTGTTCTTCACGGGAAAGGGCGGGGTGGGCAAGACGTCACTGGCAGCGGCCACAGCCGTCTTCCTGGCGGACCGCGGCAAGCGCGTGCTGCTGGTGAGCACGGATCCCGCCTCGAATCTGGACGATGTGCTCGGCGTTGCCCTGGGCCGGGATCCGACACCGGTTCCCGGGGTTGATGGTCTTTCGGCCCTGAACATCGATCCCGAGGCGGCGGCCCTGGCGTACCGGGAGCGAGTGGTGGGACCGGTTCGGGATCTGTTGCCCGCGGACACCGTGGCGGGCATGGAGGAGCAGTTGTCGGGTGCCTGCACGGTCGAGGTGGCGGCGTTCGACGAGTTTACCATGCTCCTGGGGGAGGACGGTGCGGCGGCGGCGTTCGACCATGTGGTGTTCGACACGGCCCCCACCGGGCACACGCTCCGGCTCCTCCGCCTGCCCGCCGCCTGGTCCGACTTTCTGGACACCAACGAGCGCGGCGCCACCTGCCTGGGCCCCGCCTCGGGGCTGAAGATGCAGCACGAGCGGTACGCCGCGGCCGTGCGTGCCCTGTCGGACAGGGACCGTACGCTCCTCGTGCTGGTAACGCGCCCCGAGGCGGGGGCCCTGGGTGAGGCGGCCCGCTCCAGCGGGGAACTCGCTGAGACGGGGCTCCGCAACCAGCACCTGGTTATCAACGGCCTCTTCGAGGCAGCCGACCGGAGCGATCCGCTGGCGGTGGCCCTGGAGCAGGGTGGACGCCAGGCGCTGGACGACATGCCGGAGGTGCTACGGTCCGTCTCGTCGACGCGAATCCCGCTGCGCGGCGAGAACATCGTTGGGCTGGAGGCAGTACGGCGGTTGCTGGCCAGGGAGGATGGGTCCTCCTCCTCCGCGCCTGCGCCCGCGGCGGGTGAGGTTCTCTCACTCCCCGCGAACACCGCGTCCCTGGCGTCGCTGGTGGACGAGTTGGCCGAGCGCGGGCACGGCCTGGTCATGGTCATGGGGAAGGGCGGCGTGGGCAAGACGTCGGTGGCAGCGGCGCTGGCCGTGGAGCTGGCCTCCCGGGGCGTGTCCGTCCACCTCACCACCACGGACCCGGCGGCCCACGTGGCCGACGTGGTGGGCGCCTCCGAAGGGCCGCTCCGCATGACACGTATCGATCCCGAGGAGGAGGTCGCCGCCTACCGGGCCAAGGTCATGGCCCGGGCCGGCCAGGATCTGGACGCCGACGGGCGCGCCCTCCTCGAAGAGGATCTCCGCTCGCCCTGCACCGAAGAGGTGGCCGTCTTCCATGCCTTCTCCAAGGTCGTCTCGGGCGCGCGTCGGGAGCTGGTGATCATGGACACGGCGCCCACCGGGCACACGCTCCTGCTCCTGGACGCCGCCGGGTCCTACCACCGGGAGATCATGAGGAACGTCGGCGACCGCGAGGGCGCCATCACCACGCCCCTCATGCGGCTCCGCGACGCCGACTACACCAAGGTCCTGTTGGTGACTCTCGCGGAAACGACGCCCGTGCTGGAAGCCATGGCTCTGGCCGAGGACCTCCGGCGTGCCGGGATCGAGCCCTGGGGCTGGGTGGTGAACAACAGCCTGGCCGCGGCAGGGCCCACCGATCCGCTCCTCCGGAGCCGGGCCGTGGAGGAGGTGGCGCAGATCCGCCGAGTAGCGGAGGATCTCACCCAGCGCACCTTCGTGGTCCCCCGCCTCGGCGAGGAGCCGCGGGGGGCGACGGGCCTGCGGGCCATGATCGACCCGCCGACGAGGGCGATGACGCAGGTCGCGTGAGGCTGCAGGGCGGGGGAGACTAAGAAGCAGAACGGTCGAACACCACTACCGAGAGGAACGACATGTCGGAGCGCGTGAGCGTCAAGCTCAAGGTCCTGGATCGGTACCTGACGCTGTGGATCTTCCTGGCCATGCTCGGCGGCGTGCTGCTGGGCTGGGTCTGGCCCGGCGCGGCGGAACTCATCGACCGGGTCAAGATCGGGCCTGCCTCGCTGCCCATCGCCGTCGGCCTGATCCTCATGATGTACCCTCCCCTGGCCAAGGTGAAGTACAACAAGCTCCACACCGTTTTCCGCCACAAGCGGGTGCTGGGTCTCTCCCTGTTCCAGAACTGGGTGGTGGGGCCGGTGGTGATGTTCGCCCTGGCCGTCCTGCTCCTCCCCGACAAGCCCGAGTACGCTGTGGGGCTCATCCTGGTGGGGCTGGCCCGTTGCATCGCCATGGTGCTGGTGTGGAACGACCTGGCCCACGGGGACTCCGACCTGGTGGCGGGGCTCGTGGCCTTCAACGCCATCTTCCAGGTGCTCTTCTACGGCGTGTACGCGTGGATCTTCCTGGCCGTGCTCCCGCCGTTCTTCGGCATGGAGAGCGTCAGAGTGGACATCGGGGTCGGCCAGATCGCGGGGATTGTACTGATCTTCCTGGGGACGCCCATGGTGGCGGGCTTCCTCAGCCGCGCCATCCTCGTGCCCCGGCACGGTGAGGAGTGGTACGCCAGGAAATTCATCCCCAGGATCAGCCCCATCACGCTCATCGCATTGCTCTTCACCGTGGTGGTGATGTTCTCGTCCAAGGGGAGCCAAATCGTCCAACTCCCGCTGGATGTGGTGCGCGTGGCCATCCCCTTGGCACTCTACTTCGTGGCGATGTTCCTCATCACGTTTTTCATCGCCAAGGCGAAGTGGATCGGTGCGGACTACCCGCAGAGCACCACCGTGTCCCTCACGGCGGCCAGCAACGACTTCGAGCTGGCCATCGCCGTGGCCGTGGCCGTCTTCGGCGTCCACTCCGCCGTGGCGTTCGCCACGGTCATCGGACCCCTGGTCGAGGTGCCGGTGCTTCTCGGCCTCGTCAACGTCGCCCTCTATTTCCGCAGGCGGTACTACGGGGGGGCGGCGGTGGCGGCGGCCTCCGGTGGACACACGGGCCTGGTCGGTGCGGACGCGCCGGCGCCGTATTCCCGAAACGCACCGCAACCCCGGTGACGGAGAAATGACCATGTTCAATAAGGTTCTGATGGCCTCCGACCTGTCTCCCGCCTCCTAGGCGATGGTCCGTTGCGCCCATGCACTGAAGCAGCTGGGCGCTCGGCAGATCGTGCTCCTTCACGCCCTCGGCCTCCGGCACCTGCCGGACATGGCGCCGCGCCTGCAGGAGCAGGCTGAGCCCAGGATCCAGGAGCAGGCGTCCAGCCTGCGAGCGCAGGGCTTCGAGGTCACGCCCGAAGTGGCTCCGGGCGCGGCCATCCACGAGGTCGTCAGCCGCTGCGCGCGGGGGGGCGACTGCTCGCTCATCGTCATGGCGGCCACCAGCGACAGCGTGGTCCGCACGGTCGTTCTTGGATCTACCACGACGCACGTGCTCCATGACGCGACGTGCCCCGTGCTCGTCCTCCACCTCAAGCCCAGGCAGGAAGGCGACGGCGACCGGTGTGAGGTCGTGTGCGGCGAGCTCCTCAGACATGTGGCCTTCGCCACCGACTTCAGTGACGCTGCTGAGCCGCGTTCCAAGTGATCGAGAAGCTCGCGGACCTCGGCATGCGCCGCGTTACACTCCTCCACGTCCAGTCCGCAGGCCGGATCCGCGCCGAGGACCGAGTCCGGTTGGAGGAGTTCGACCGCATCGACCGCGGCCGGCTCGAGCGGCTCCGCGACGCTCTCACGGGGCGCGGCGTGAGGCAGGTGAACATCCAGATCTCATTCGGGTCCCCGGCCCGGGAGATCGTGGCCGCGAGCGAGGCGGAGGACGTGACGTTGGTGGTCATGGGTACCCAGGGGCGGGGCTTCTTTGGCAAGCTGCTCCTGGGGGGGGTGGCCCACCGGGTGGCCCGCCGGGCTTCCGTGCCCACGCTCCTCGTGCCCCCGAAGTTGGAGGCGCTCGGCGGCACGGGGGAGGCCTGACATGTCCCGGCGGATCTTGGCGGTTCTGGCTCACCCCGACGACGAGACGTTCCTCATGGGGCGCACCCTGGCGTTGCTGGTGGACACTCGCGGAGCCACCCGGCGGCGGGGTACTCCGCACCACCCTCGCGGCGGGGATCCTGAGCCGTGTGATCCTCGTGCCTCTCAAGGGAGTGACCTGGTACGACGAGGTCTTCATCCGGCGCATCTCCCCCCTCACCCTTACCGCACTCCTCTTCACCATCGTGGTCATGTTCAGCCTGCAGGGGCGAGCGGATGATCCAACAGCCACTCGACGTGCTCTGGATCGCCCTCCCCCTGGCGGGCTATTTCGTGATCATGTTCGGGGTCAGCTTCGGCATGGCCCACCGGCTGGGGGCCGACTACAGCCGGAGCGCCACCCTGGCGTTCACCGCCTCGGGAAACAACTTCGAACTCGCCATCGCCGTGGCCATCGCCGTCTTCGGCATCACGTCACCGGTGGCGTTCGCCACCGTGGTGGGGCCGCTGGTGGAGGTCCCGGTCCTCATTTCCCTGGTCCACGTGAGCCTCTGGATCCTGCGAAAAGTGTACGGTGGCGTGACCGGGGATGGTGGACTCGGGGCACCGGCCGCGGCGAAGGACGTCTCGTGCGCCACGACGACCCGCGTGATGGAGACCAAGTTGGAAGTGTGAGGTTCGAAGTTCGAAAGGAGAAGGACGATGGGAGGTGTGCCCCCGCGGAGCGGCAGACCTGCCCCTCGGTCCCCCTGTGGGTGCGCCGCAAGCGGCGCACCTACTGAACACTGAAAACTGAACACAGAAAACTTCCGTTATTGCGTCACCAGCGCATGAACCCGCCGCACGATTTCCTCCACGGCGAGCGGGGCGCGGGAAAACTCCACCCGGGGATGGGGGATCTCGTCCACGGCACCCCCCGTCATCAGGACCGGCACATAGTCGTACCCCCGGACGTGCCGAAGCTGGTCCACGATCTCCGGCCCCGCGCGGCTCGTGTCCCCGAGCACCACGACCACGACATCGGGGATGATCCGTCGCGCCGCCTGCAGGAGTTCCCCCGTGGTCGCACACCGGTGGACCAGCAGGCCCGACCGCCCCAGTCGATCCACCAGTTGGGTGGCCACGCCCTCCTCCTCCACCGACACCAGGGCGTAGTGCACCGCATCGCCGGCCGCGGCTACTTCGTCTTCCACCACCTCCAACCGGCCCGGTTCCGTGGCTTCATCTGTCACCACTTCGCGCAGACGCCCCACCAATGGTTCCAGGGCGTGCCCCGCGGGCACTGAGCCCAGCACCGCGCGGATGGCAGTGTCCCGAATTGCGCCGGTCAGCAGCACCCGGACCCCTTCCAGATCCCGCCGGGGAAAGAAACCCACCCAGGTCTCCTCATCCCACCTGCCGATCGCGGCCGTGACCGGCAACTGCCGCCGGAGGAGGTCCACCGACGCGGCATCACTCGCCAGCACGACCACCGGAACCGGCTCGACCTGTGCGCTGGTGACGTAGAAGAACCGGTCGAGCAGCGCAGTGCGCTCGTGTGAGCTACCCCCGCTCGATGGAGGGACCGGAGTGGCGACGGACAGCGGGGGGGGGACGACTGGCGGTGGAGCAGGTGCCGGAGGTTGCGGGAGTGGCGGCGGCGGTGGTGCCGGTGGTGCTGGAGAGAGTGGCGCGGCAGAGTGTTTCCCCAGGGCCGCCTGCAGGAGACCGAGAACCTCGGCGGCACATGCGGAGAGTTCAGAAAAGGGGGCCCGTTCGGCACGGAGAGCCGCGGCGCGCAGCGCCTCCAATCCCTCCGTCGCAGGGGATTGCCGAAGCGCCGCTGCGAGCTGACGCACCGATGCCTCGGCGGCCCGGGTCACCCCACCCTGGCAGGCGGAAGCAAGGGCGGTTTCAAGGGGAGCCACGAGCCGACTCCGGAAGGCGTCCAGCCGCCCCCCCCCCTCGACCTTTCCCCTGGCTGCGTCGTTCATGGGAACCGGGACCATCTTGACCACATCCTGCGTGAGCATCGCGGACGGTACCCGGGTGCCACGAGCACAGCAGCGCCGGCGATCCGGCATCCAGCGGTACGGACCATGGTGAGCATTGTCCCGGAAAGATATGGTGGTGCCACCGAGAATAAGGCAGGAGCAGGGAGACGCCAACCCCTGCGGCCGACGTCGCCCGCCATTAGTCTTGAGGGAGTTTCCCCGAATTCCGGAGATGCCCCCTGGTGCTGACCGCCGACAGGTTCCCCCTCCATCGTGATGCTTTGACCCGGTCCCCCGACCTGAGCGCCCTCCTCGACCGCCTGGCCACCCGGGCCCGACCCTGGATCGCTTCGCCGATCGAGGTTCCCCGGCTCAAGGCCCTCCTCTCGGTCGACGGGGGAGTCTGCTCCACGGACGGAACCCCTCTCCGCTTCGACCCGCACAGCCCCGACGCGCATGAGTGCCCCACCTGCGGAACGGTGTACCGGGGCATCCGCCACGACCGGCACTGGGTGCGGGGGCAACACCTCTGGCTGGCCGAGCGTGCCGCCCACCTCGCCACGGTCGGCGTGACGGCCGAGAACGACGACGCCCTCCAGGCCGCCCGCGACCTCGTCCTGGCCTACCCCGAGGTCTACTTCGAGCTCCCGAACCAGGACAACGTTCTCGGGCCGAGCCATCTCTTCTTCTCCACCTACCTCGAATCGATCTGGCTGCAGCACTATCTCACCGCGGCTCACCTCCTGCGCGAGGCCGACGCCCTCGAGGAGCGGGACCTCGACCGCATCTCCGCCCTCATCGAGGAGTCGAGCACCCTGATCGGCGAGTTCAACGAGGGGATGTCGAACCGGCAGACCTGGCACGCCGCGGCCCTGACGGCGATCGCGGTCTGGTTCGAAGACGAGGACCTCGCCCGCATCGCCATCGAGGGCCGTACCGGACTCCTCGGACACCTGACCGACGGCTTCGGACACGACGGTCTCTGGTTCGAGGGGGAGAACTATCACCTCTTTGCCATCCAGGGCCTGTTGCGTGGGCTGGCCTGGGCCCGGCTCGCGGGAGTGGATTACACCGCGGATCCCGCCCTTGCGGCACTCCTCGGACAGGCACTCCTCGCTCCGGCACGAACCGCACTCCCCGACGGCACCTTCCCCGCCCGGAAGGATGCCCGCTACGGGGTGAGTCTGGCACACCCCGCCTACCTCGAATGCTGGGAGGCGGGACGGGCCTGGCTGCCCGAGGCGCGGGAGGCCCTCGATGCCTGGCTCGCGCACCTCTACCGGCTCCCGGCCCCCGCCGCCCAGGGCTACGACGCCTGGTTGCACGAGGCCGGGGAAAAGCCCCCGGAATCCCGGTCCCGATCCGATCTCTCCTACTGGGCACTCCTCACCATGGACCCCGAGGGACCGGCGACTGACACCGCGTGGAATCCTCGGGGCACGTACTTCGCTGACCAGGGACTCGCCGTCCTCCGACACGACGACCGCTACCTCTCCCTCGACTGCACCTCCTCCGGCGAGGGACATGGCCACGCCGACCGTCTCCACCTCACCCTCCATTCCGGCGGAGTCCACTGGCTTCCCGATCCCGGCACCGGGAGCTACGTCTCTCCCACTCTCCCCTGGTACCGTTCGGCGCTGGCGCACAACGTCCCCCTGCTCGACGGGACGCCGCTCACGGGCGACGGATACGCGGAAGCCTACGACCATGACGACACGACCGGTATCGGCTGGGTCCGGAGCCGCTCGGGGCCGGTCACCCGCTCCGTCGTGGCGGGCCCGGCCTGGGTCGTGGATCTCGTCTCCGTCGACGCCGGTGCCACCGCCTCACAACTGGAGGTGCTCTGGCACCCCGCCGGCGAGCTGCGTGTCGAGCCTGACGGCGGGTGGACCGCAGCAACCCTCGACGACAGCCAGGCGACGAACGCCGAGACGTGTGCGGTCGACACCGGCATCCGGGTGCACGCCCGTGAGGGGGAGACGGCGATGGCCCTCCATTTCCCCGGTGCCTCGCACCTGCTCCGGGCCCGTGGTCCGGGACTTCCCGGCGGTGAGCCTCGGACTTTCCTCCGGCGCGACACGTCGGTCACCGGTGAAGGAGCGCGTCAGGTGGCCGTGTGCGACCTCGCGCCCGATGATCCGGCCACCGGCATTCGCGAGGTGCGGGTGACGGGAGACCGGATCACATTGGTACACCGCGACGGACGGGACACGGTCGTCCAGATCGAGAGTCGCGGAGCCCAGGTCACAGGACCGACGGCGGGACAGGTGATCCGCCTCGAAGGGGTCCTTCCCAAACCCGCGAAGCACAGGCCCCTCTTCAGTCCGAAGCCGCCGTGGGAAACGTCGGGTGCCGCGATCGGTGTGGGCGACCCTCCCGCGCTCGATGGAACCCTCGACGGGTTCGTCACCGACGACCCGCTCTTCCTCGACGACGAACACCAGTACCGCCGGAGCGAGGATCCCTGGGAGGGTCCCGAGCAATTCCGCGCCGAGGCTCATGTGAACTGGGACGCGGAGACGGTGTACCTCGCCGTGGTGGTGCAGAAGCCCGACCTCGTCATCCGGGGCGACAACGCCGCTCCCCTCCTGCTCGACAACGAGCCGGATGACATCCACGGCGAGGGCATCCAGGTCTATCTGCAGCTCGAGGACGAGGCCCCGCGGGGATGGCTCATCGTCCCCAGCGACGACGGACGCATCCGGGTGCGTCCCGCCTCGGGAACGGCGGGTCACGCTGCCGAGGTACGCGGCGCCTGGCAACCGATCGAGGACGAGGGGCCGGGCTACTGCCTCACTGTGGCGATCGACTGCCCCACGCTCGGTTCCCTCCCGCTCCACGCCCGCATCCGCTTCGACCTCCTGGTCAACGAACCGCGGGCTGGCCGGGAACGCCGCGCCGGGCAGTTGGTCTGGAGCGGTGCCAGCGGGTGGGTCTACCTCCGGGGAGACCGGCACACCGTCGAGGAGTATGGATGGCTCGACCTGACTTGAACCACGTGGCGGGTGTCACCTCCACGGGGAGCAAGCGGCCCGGCGTGATCTACGGCGGCTCCGCCGACGGCGCGCCCGAACGGATGCTCCGGAGCGAAGGGTGCCGGGTGTTCGACGCCGAGGAGCGCGAATACCTTGACTGGCACATGGGACTCGGCGCCGTGGCGCTGGGCTACGCTCACCCCGCGGTGACGACGGCGGTCCAGGCCGCGGCGGCACGGGGGGTGACCGGGCCGCTCCCCCCGGTGGAGGAGGAGGAACTCGCCGACCGGCTGGTGACCCTGCTCCCCTGGATGGAACAGGTCCGGTTTCTCAAGACCGGCGCCGAGGCGGTGGCCGCCGGAGTTCGGCTGGCCCGCGTGTTCACCGGTCGCGACCGCATACTGGGGTGCGGATATCACGGCTGGCTCGACTGGTGCACCCAGGAGGGAGAGGGAGTACCCGACGCGGTCCGCGCCCTGTATGGAACCATTCCCTTCAACGATCCCGAGGTGGCGCGGGAAACGATCCGGCGACTCGGTGGCGACCTTGCGGCCGTGGTGGTGGAGCCGGCGGTGGACGCCCCGCCGTCGCCCGAGTGGTTCCAGGTCCTGAGGCAGGAGACCGACGCGGTGGGGGCACTGCTGATCCTCGACGAGATCAAGACCTTCGGGCGGGTGGCTCCGCGTGGTGCAGTGGAGCGTTGGGGTGGCGGCATGATCCCCGACCTCGTGGTCATCGGCAAGGCGCTGGCCAACGGGTTCCCCCTCGCCGTGGTCGGTGGCCGCCGGGACGTGATGGAGACGGTACACCGCACCTGGATCTCGTCCACTCTCGCCACCGAGAGCGTGTCCCTGGCGGCGGCGCTCGCCACACTGGAGGTGATGGAGACGGAAGAGGTGCCCGCGCATCTCGGCCGCATCGGGGGGCTGCTGTACTCGGGGTTCCTCGGTCTCGCCGGCCGGCATCCCGACCTCATCCTGGGCGCCCGGGGTATTGCCGAGATGTGTCATCTCCAATGGAGGAGCGAGGACGTGACCCGGAGGGTGACGCTCGGCATGGTCCGGCGGGGAATCCTGCTCAAGCGGTCGGCGTACAACTTCGCGTCACTGGCCCACGGAACCACAGAAGTGGAGCGAACGCTGTCGGGGTTGGATGACGTCCTGGCCGAGATCACCGGGAGAGCGCACTGATGCTGATCGACGTTCATGCCCACTTCTATCACGACGCCTCTCCCCGGGCCGACTGGCGGGAGCGCAACGCCAGCCGGCTCCGAGCCGGATCGCGGATCGGGATCACGACCCACGTCGCGTCGGTGCTGGGAAGCTGGGGACGCACCTCCCCCACCTATTTCCCCTCTCCCACCGACTGTTCTCATGGGAATGCCTGGCTGCGGGCGTGGGAGCGGGAACACCCGGACCGGATCCGGGGATACGTTTGCGTCAACCCGAACTTCACCGGACACGCCCTGGAGGAGATCGACCGGGGCCTTGCGGCGGGGATGATCGGGATCAAGCTGGCCGCGAGCCGCCGCACCACCGACCCGCTGATCGATCCGATCGCCGAGTCGGCTGCGCGGCACCGAGTGCCGATTCTGCAGCACATCTGGCAGCATCGCCGGCGGGACTGGCCGGGCCAGGAGGCAAGTGATGGAGACGAGTTGGCGGTGCTGGCCCGGCGGCATCCGGGGGTTCACTTCATCCTGGCGCACATCGGCGGGGGCGGCGACTGGACTCACACCCTCCGGGCCATTCGGCGCGACGGGAATATTCTGGTCGATCTGTCGGGAAGTGGCGTCGATTCCGGGATGCTGGAAGCGTGTCTCGAGGCGGTGGGCGTGGAGCGGTTGCTCTGGGGGTGTGATCTGACGATGGAGACGGGGTGGGCCAAGCTGCGGCGGCTGGAGCGGCTACTTACCGCCGGGGACCTGGAGCTGGTGCGGAGCGGGAACGCCGAGCGGATCTTCCCCCGAGGAAGTTTGAAGTTCGAAGTTTGAAGGAGGACAGCGTCTCGTCCGGACCGCCTGGATACGCACCGCCGGGAAGAGCGTTAACGCGAAGGCGCAACGGCGCAGGGGCGCAAGGAGTCCGAGAGAGGTTCCTGTCCCATGGGGTCGCTTCAACATCGCATTGTCGACGCCGCCGCTTGCATGGTACCTTTGCTCCACACGCTCTCTTGAAGGGCGTGCGGAGGCTCGCTCGTAGTAGGGCAGCCGTCAGGAGGTGTCATGCCAAACCACAAGCGGTATCGTCCGAAGAATCGCCGAGCCGGGTGCCTTCTGTGCAAGCCGTGGAAGATGAACGGCTACGCACGGAACCGGGTCGATGGTGAGCGTTTTTTCCGACCATCGGCGCCGGACCGGCGCCGACCGCGAGATCCGCGAATTGACCCCTTCGCGGCGGCGTGAGAGCGAGTGGTAGAGATCAACCATGAGCACACTCCGCCTGAGACTTCCCGATTCCCTGCCTGCCAAGGTCCGGGAGCTGGCCGCGCAGGATGACATCTCGTTCAATCAGTTCATTGCCACGGCGGTGGCGGAGAAGATGTCGGCGTTGCTCACCGTGGACTACCTGAAGGAACGCGCCACGCGCGGAGATCGTGCCGTGTTCGAACGGGTCTTGCGCACGGTTCCTGACCGGGAGCCTTTTCCGGGAGACGAATGGCCCTTCCCGGAGAAGGTCACGGCCGACACCGGAGCGCGTCCCCGGAAGCGTAAGGCACGCCGGAGGGCCACACGGAAGAAATGAGCCAGACATTCTCGTACATGGGTTTCCATGCGCATTGACATCAACGCCTTTGTCGGAGCCTACCCCTGGCGCCACGTCACCGGCACCTCGCTGGCCGACCTGCGGGAGTCGCTCCGAGTCCATCAGATCGACGAGGCGTGGGTGAGCCACCTCCCTGCCCTCTTCTGGAAGGATCCGATGGCGGGCAATGGGTGGCTGGTGGACACTGTGTCAGCGGCGCGCGAGCTCCGGCCGGTGCCGGCGGTGCATCCCGGGCTCCCGGCCTGGGAGGAAACCCTCGGCTGGGCTATGGCCTCCCGGGTGCCGGCGGTCCGCGCCGATCCGATGCTCTGGGGTCTGTCACCCGACGGGGAGGCGATGCGTGCCCTGGTGCATGGGTGCGGCTCCCGGGACCTCCCCCTGCTCCTCGCGGTGCGCCTGGAGGATGGCCGCCAGCGTCACCCGATGGACCACGCGACCGACCTCCCGGCGTCCGCCATCCGCCAGCTCCTCCGGGCTGATGACCGAACGCAGTTCATCGTCACCCATGCCGATCGCGACACCATCGAGCAGGTGCACTTCGGGTCCACTGGCGCCGAGTCGTCGCGGGTGCTGTGGGACATCAGCTGGATCTGGGGGCCGCCGGAGGATCATCTGGAGACGCTCCTCACCACCCTCGGCGCGGAGCGGTTCGTGTTCGGAACGGGACAGCCGCTCCGTCTCCCGGAGAATGCGATGGCGAAGCTTGATCTCCTGGATCTGGCAGCGGAGGACCGGGCGCGGATCGAGTCCGGCAACGCGCTGAACCTCACCGGGCGAGAGTAGCCGTAATCAAAGGGTTGCGGGGACTCTGATCGATTGACCGAACAGCCTATACCCGTCATCCCGGGCAAAGCGAGGAGCCTGCCCCGAGCCTGCGAGGGGATCTGACGAGGTTCCCGGTGTACTTCCCGTCGTCCGGGTTGCCGGGCCGCCCTGCACAACGAACAACCCAACGCAAAGGCGCCAAGTCGCCAGGGCGCTAGGATCAATCGACCCGGTCCCGCATCCAGGTCGGCGCGGAGGATGTGATACCATGGAGGATCCATTGTCTGCACCGGGACCGCTGGTGATGGGTGGTGGTGGTGGGCGGGGTCACCTCTTTCTCATGTGGTGGGTTCCCGCTGAACCTGGCAATGCGAACCTTTTCGCGGCTTCGCGGCTTCGCGTGAGCAGCTGTTCTCTCGCCGGGGTGCCCAGAGGAGGGAGTCCTGTGCGTCTTCGCGTCCTTGCGCCCTTGCGTTGATCCGGTTCCACCACCGACCCTCGGACCACTCGCCATCAGCCAGAATGGTTGTCCCAGGCATCTTCATCCGGCTTCTCCTCCGGGTTGACTCCTCCCCGATCTTGACAAGTGTTACCGTGGGCGGTAACGTTATCCCATGGGCAAGATCCGCCGGGGCGGTTTCATCTTCGTCACCTGGAAGGGCGACCACCCCCCACGGCATGTCCACGTCTACCGGGACGGGCGGCTCATCGTCAAGTGGAATCTGGAAGACCGGATGCCCATGAAGGGAATGATCACCGATCGGGTTCTTCGAACCATCACCGAACTCGAGGAAGAGGGAATGCTGTGAAGATCCTGAATGTGGACGCGAACAACCGCAAGAAGGCATTCGAGGTCCGAACCGCCCGCGGTGTCTTCACGTATCCCTATGCCAAACTTGAGATCCGACCGGACAGCGGGGATCCCGTTGTGGAGGTCTATCCAGACAAGGAGATTGGACAGGAGGCATTTACCTACAAATTGGAGTCCGGTGCGGAGGACACCATCCACCTCGATGCGGTCCTGGAGTACCATCAGGATCCGTCCTACCTGAACGAGGTTCTTCTTCATCGGCTGACCGTCGAGGCACGCAAGGCCGTGGAGGAGAGTGATCTGGCCAAACGAGAGCTGACTCGGCGTCTGGCAACATCGGCAAGCCAACTCTACCGGCTGCTGGATCCCGCCAATCCCCACAAGTCCGCGGGGCAACTGCTGGCGCTTCTCCACCTGCTCGGTCGCAGGGTGGATGTCGTCGTGCAGCCGATCAAACCAAAATCACCCCCAACGCCGAAGGCGAAGCCAACGCCGACACGGCGGCGGCGCAAGGCCGCCCTGTAGGAGATCCCGGTCGGTCGTCCCCATGAGACTCCCGAGCCGCGCGGGAGTAGATTGCGATCTTCCTCTTTGGCTCTCCCGCGCCACCCAGGAGTCACGATGTTCCGGATCGTCCGTCCACAGGTCACCACAGCCCTGGTACTGTCCCTCGCGCTGGCCCCCGCCCCCGTCCTAGGCGCACAGGACCTTCCTCCCACGCCGATCCGCGCCGTGTTCGAGAACGGAATGGCCCAGGTGGTCCCCGCCTTTGCCGACTCCACCCGGTGGATCCGGGAACGCCTCTGGGTGGAGACCAACTTCGACTCCGACGGCGACGGCCGCCCCGACCGGATGCACGTGGATGTCACTCGTCCGGCGCAGACGGGCCCCGGCAACCGGGTTCCGGTGATATTCGAATCGAGCCCCTACTTCGCGGGCACCTCCGGTCCCCGCTCCCACCTCTGGGACGTGCGCCAGGAGCTGGGTGCTCCCCCTTCCCCGAGGCAGTCGCAGCCCGCGATTCCGTTCGAGCCTGGCCGGGAGCGGATCAGCAACTCTCACGTGCGGGACTGGGTGCCCCGGGGCTTTGCCGTGGTCCACTCCGAGTCGCCCGGCACCGGTCTCTCGCAGGGGTGTCCCACCGTGGGCGGACGCAACGAGTCGCTCGCTCCCCGGGCGGTGATCGACTGGTTGAACGGTCGGGCCCGGGGCTTCACCACCCGCGACGGCACAGAGGAAGTGCGTGCCGACTGGTCCACCGGCAAGGTGGGGATGACCGGCACCTCCTACAACGGTACCCTCCCCCTGGCCGCGGCGGTCACCGGCGTCGAGGGGCCGGTGGTTTTCGCATTATCTCTACGGCATCGAGAATGGGGTGGAGAATGACCCGAAGAGCTGGATCGTCCGCGAGGGCGATGCGCGCAATGCTCCCACACCGTACCCGGCCTATCCGCACCCAGCCGCACGTGATGTAACCCTGCACCCTGAACGGGGTGGCCGCACGGTGGGTGGGCTCTCGCTCGCTCGGCGCACCGGTCAGGGGAATGAGCGTCTGGTGGACAACGTCGACAGCAGCGGGGCGGCACTCGCGCGCTCCGCCCGGTCGGAGCACCGGCTCCTCTACGCGACACCTGAGCTCACCGAGGCGGTCCACCTCTCGGGGACGGCGCGGGTCACGGTGTCCATGGCCTCGAGCAAGCCGGCGGCCAACCTCAGTGTCTGGCTCGTGGCGCTTCCGTGGGCCGATGCCGCTCCCCGCCAGCCCAACTTCAGCGTCATCACCCGGGGCTGGGCCGCCCTGCAGAACCGGGAGTCCCTCTCGCAGGGGACACCGCTGGTGCCGGGCAAGTTCGTGAGCATGACCTTCACCCTGCAGCCCGACGACCAGGTCATTCCGGCCGGCAAGCGCATCGCACTGATGGTGTTCTCCATCGATCGCGACTTCACCCTCTGGCCCGCGCCCGGCACGGAACTCACCCTGGATCTCGACGCCACCCGTCTGGTGCTCCCGGTCGTCGGAGGGACCGAGTCGCTGGCGAAGGCGATGCCGTGAGGGCACGGTCCCGCACCTCCAGAACCCGTCCAGGGCGATGACACCCGGCCGACTCGCACTCTACGGCCTTCTCGGACTTGTCGGCGCAACCGTCATGATGCGCCTGTACCACTTTTCCGCGGTGACCTCGAGGTTCCGGAGGCCACCCACCCTCTGTGGCAAACCTTCCTCGGCTACCTCCTTACCCTGTTGGCCCTGGGCGCTGGCGCCGTCGCTATCACGGAATGGGCACCCGAGCATGCCGATCGAGGCGTTGCACTGCTTCTTGGATTCAGTTGCTTTCTCGTCAACCCACGGGTGTGGTGGGTGTGGGAACTTGGAGCGATCGAGGAGCTCAGGATCCTTCTCGGCGACCGGCTCACCTTGGCGCTCTATTGGATCCTAGGCATCGCAATCATGATCTTTGGCCTGGATCCAACGGTCGGGCCGCGAGACCCCTGAAGCGACTGCCCGCTGATGTCGTGGGACCGCGAGGCGCCCGGTCGGGCGTGCGAAGGCGCGGGTGTTTCGTGCGCTGGGTTTCACGACTGAAAACTGGGAGGACCTTCAGGCCGCGTTTCGCACTATCGCCCGGGCCGGTGATGCATCCCCGAGCAAGACGACCCCGTTTGGACAGCTATATCTGGTCCGTGGTATGCTTGAGGGACTCGATGGAGCCGGGGCCATCATGACGGTGTGGATCGTCCGGCTGGATGAAGGATTTCCGCGGTTCGTCACGGCATACCCGGAGATGGGCAGATGAATACAGCCCTTCGCGAACTCGATACGGTCGTCCTGCGGCACGACCTCCCGGAGTCGGGCCTGCGGGTCGGCGATCTCGGGGCGGTGGTGCACTTCCATGCCCCTGAATCACTGGAGGTGGAATTTGTCACTGCTTCCGGTCGAACACAGGCATTGGTGACACTCGGAAACGACGAAGTCCGTCCCGTTCGCGACGATGATCTTCTCGCCGTTCGTCCCAGCCCGTCCATCTGGGGCGCGGCATAGCTGAAGCGTTCGCACCAGCCTCGAGTCGTTCCCGCCGCCCCACCATGCGGGTCAGCGCCAGCGACCCCGTTGCGGATGCGGAACCCGACAGCGCGAACACCGGAGCCAATACCACTATCTCCACACCAGTCTCCCCCACCAGGGTGGGCCACTAGACCGAAAGGTCCGGACAGCAGAAGGCCCCCGACCGGTCCCCACCTCGCAAAGCGCCGAACGGACATCTGATCCAACCGTCGGCGACGCTCCATCACCCCGAGGATCCCGGAGAAGATCACACCCGCCCCAAAGCTGAACATGCCGAACCCGAGGCGGATCGAAACGCCCCCCGCCCGCGCCGACAACCGGCATGGGGCGATCTTTCCCCTCCGGCCGACCTACAAGCGGCTCGCCCTGATGGTGTTCTGCAGTGATCGCAACTTCACCCTCCGGCCCGCGCCAGGCACAGCGCCGCCGAGATCCGGGCGTTCCTGACCCATCTGGCGGCGGAAGGGCGGATGGCGAGCAGTGCTGAAGCTGCCGCTGGAGGGGCTGGAGGCGATTCCCACGGGGCGGCGACCCACTCGACTCCCCGTGGTGTTGTCCCGCGTGGAGGTGGCGGGGGTTCTGGCGCGGATGGAGGGGGTGTCGAAGCTGGTGGCGTTGCTGCTGTACGGAGGAGGGCTGCGGTTGCTGGAGGCCTTGACGCTCCGTGTGAAGGATGTGGACCTGGAGCGGGGGGAGTTGCGGCTGTGGCGCGCCAAGGGAGCGAAGGATCGGGTCACGTCGCTTCCGGAGGTCGTGCGTCCGGCGCTGGTTCGCCATCTGGAGCGGGTGCGAGTGCAGCACCAGCGGGACCTAGCCCAGGGGGCGGCCCGAGTGGAGCTGCCGGCGCCCTGGGGCGGAAGTACCCTCATGCGGTGGCTTCCTGGCCGTGGAGCAGCTGGTCCAGCACTTGGCTGTCATGCACATTCGCCGACGTGGCCACCACGGAATGGATCAATTTCGTCCGGCTGTCCACCCCACGTGCGCCTTCATCCCAAAGTGCCACTGGTTTCCCTTCTTGGTCTGATGCATCTCGCACACTCGGACTCCTCACCGAAGGATGGTGGCAAACGCGAGGCGATGCGTCGTCTGCGATGGACCTGCTCGCGGAGGTGCAGGAGGACCTCCATGCGGACTCGATTGAGTTGGCCTCGATTCAGTCATGGTCCCTGGGTTGGGACGAGAGCGCTACCCGCTTCCTCCGCATGTTGCCAGACCCGAACGCTGATCCGGACTCGCTCGGCGCTGCAGCATCCGGCTCGCTCAGTACATCGATTTCCAGCCTGTTTCCGCGGGGTATCTGGCGGTTCGAGAGGGTGGTCTGATGGATGTTGGGCAGCTCGGGTTGAGCGTGACGATTCCCTGAGGCAAGGACCACTTTCCCGCCTATGCTTCCGGGGGTTCAGGGCGCAGTTCGGCTTGCATGTACGAGCCGTCAACCTGTTGGTGAGGGTCTGGGTGCCCGAGAGCTCTCAGTGCCCGCAATAACGGCGGAATAACGCTCGTGACTTAAGTAGGGAGGTCGCTGTCGAGCAACACCTTGGGGCTCCATCGCTCGCCCCCTGACAACACCAGTCGCCTCGGTCGCCTGATTGATCCGAGGTGGGACTCTACACTCATCACTGAGAGGTGTCTGCAAATGGTACTCATGCCGTCAATCATTAGGGCCTTCGGCGCAACAGCGCTCGTGCTGGCCCCGCTTCAAGCACAAAGTGGCAAGTCAGCTGTGGCCATTCTGCCCATTTCAACCACTGTGGCTGGAGATGCCGACAGGTACGCTGCCCGTTCCTTCGAGGGCCTTCTCGCCAAGACAATGGGTGGTCTTGGCAGGATCAGGGTGATCGACCGAACCCAAGCCGACAAGGTATCCAGTGAACGCGAGGTGCAGAAGACCCTTGACTTCATCAACAGTCAGTCTCTGGCGGCCCAGGGCCAATCTTTGGGAGCTGAACTCGTCGTGACGGCCAATGTCGACAAGCTAGGGCTGAGCGAAGAGCGGCTGACCGATGGGAGCCTCGGCTACAAGGCCAACCTGACCGTCAGCATCCGCCTCATCGACGTGGCCTCTCAGGAGGTCAAGAGTTCCTCCGTCATCTCGGCTGACGCGAACTCCGGAGGGAAGAAGGGACTGGGCGGGATGCTTCGCAGGGCAGTCACGGCGCACACGACGCCGGAAGATGCGATCAGTGCCGCCGTCAAGAACTCCACGGAGGCGCTTGATGGATTCTTTCGGGAGGCCTTCCCCGCACGATTCTCCCTCGTGCAGGTCGAGAGCATCTCAGTAGATTCCAATCAGGCAACCTTCCTGATCGACGGTGGGCGCAATCTT
This sequence comes from Gemmatimonadales bacterium, assembly GCA_039794085.1. Lineage (GTDB taxonomy): Bacteria > Gemmatimonadota > Gemmatimonadetes > Gemmatimonadales > GWC2-71-9 > OFTM291. The sequence goes on along the minus strand of JBDIWC010000011.1, from coordinate 38,402 downwards.
GGTGCACGACCCAAGCAGAGCCTGGTCGTCATCGAGCTGTCGGAGATCAAGGTCGGGGAGCGTACCGTCACGCGGGAGAAGGCGCTGGGGGCGCTGGAGATCACGAAATTGGAGGGTGATGAACTTTCGCTTGGCCTCATGAAGACCGGGGCCAAGGTCGTCGCCCAGCGGATTGGGTTGGGAGTGACGGTCTATGCCGTTGCGCGTTAGATCGCTCACCATGCTGGCCTTTCTGCTCGCTTCCGCCGCCTGTGCGGGCAGCAGGCAAGCGGAACCTGACCCGGTTCCGGTCGTCCCGCCGTGCGATCGAACCCAGGTGATTGTCCAGGGCGCGGGTGCTGGCGCCGATGGCATCGGGCGCTTCGTTGCAAGCGGCGTGGGCTGTGATGCACCGAGGGACACCCTCGTCTTGGGGGCACTCGACCGGCTGCTGTTTGTCGGAGTGCCGGAGTCTCCGCAGTCCGCTGCCATGCTCGCCGATCCCGTCGGTGCACGGAGGAACCCGTCTGGGGCTCTCCAGTTACTGCGGGGACGTGATGGGCTGCAGTACGTCCTCCAACAGACAGAAGCCACCGATGGAGGCACGCTGTTCCGGATCGACCTCGCCGGCCTGCGGGCCTGGCTTGAACGCAACGGACTTGCACGGAGGTTCGGACTGCCATGACCAAATCACTGCTTCCAATGCTGCTGTGCCTCGTGGCTGCTCCGCTCATGGCGCAGGTGTCAACGCGTGCGCCTTCCGGGTCCTCGGCGACCGTCCAACCCAGAATCATGGTCATCCCTCGGGTCAGGGAGGGACAGGACATCCGGACCGTGCTCGACGCCGACATCGGACTGCGGATTGCGGCGACAAAGGTCAAGGAGACCTTCGACCGTCGAGGCTTCAGTACGGTCGACTTCGTCGGCCGATTGAAGGCTGCGAACGAAATCGGTCTTTTCACCAGCAACAGCCAGTCCGATGTCCGAGAGCAGATCATCCAGTTCAGTGGCGCCGACATCTATGTCGAGGTGGAGAACAGTGTCTCCCCCTCGCCGCAGGGCAACAGTGCGTTGGTCATCATGGCCGCCTATGAGGCATCAACGGGAACCTCGCTGGCGAACAAGATCGGGAACTCTGGACGGTTCTACGGCGCACCGGATGATCAGCTTATCCAGCGTGCCGTGGACAGCGCCGCAGATGAGATGCTCAACACGATGCAGGCAAAGTTCAGTGCGATGCTGGAGGAGGGCCGCTCCGTGCTGGTGGACATCAGCGTGAAGCAAACCGCTCGCACCACGTTCGAGGACAGCCCCGCTGGCAAGGAGATTTCATACGCAGAACTGCTCGAGGCGTGGTTTTCCGGGAACGCCTTCCACAACTCCTTCCACTTGCAGGGCGTCACCGCCACACGGATTCTGCTTGACGATGTCCGGCTCCCACTCCGCGATCCGGTGACGGGCAGGTACTATGGCACGAACCAGTTCGGCTCGGCCTTGGCCAGCTACATGCGTTCCCTGGGGCTTTCGGTAACGCGAGAACTCAAGGGCAACACAATATTCATCGTGGTCACGGCTCCATGACCCACTCTACCTGGATGTCTCCATTCCTCATGCTCCTGCTGGTCACGTCACTGGCAACAGCTCAACAGGGCGGCGTCTCGCCCCCTGAACCGCTACCCATCCCGGTGAACTTCGTGGCGACGCGGACAGGCGACGGGGTGGCAGGGCCCTCCGTCGAGTGGGTTGAGGACGGTGTACGCGCCGCGATGCCTGCGGCTGGACTCGCCTCGCTGGCAGGATCCCCCTTGCTCCTTCAACTCAGGATCAGCACCAGGAGCCGGGGAACCTCGGATGCCGGCATGCGGGCGGTGGAGTTGGCCGAGGCTGCCGTGACCCTGGAGTTGCTGGACCCCATGGGACGAGGCGTGGTTGCCTCCTCTCGCTTGACGCAAGCGGGGAATGGGAGGGACCTGGCGTCGGCAACGTCGCAGGCGCTCAGCCAGATTGCCAATGACCACTCAGCCCTGCACAACGCGCTCCGGCAGCTCGGGACACAGGCCTCTCGTGCGTTTGAGATCCACTGTGGGGATGTACTCGCATCCGCAACGAGGCTGGCAAGCGAGCGTGACTTTGATGCGGCAATCGGCCTGACCATGGGCGTTCCGGTGGGAGCGCCTCGTTGCCGCACCCGCGCCCAGGCGATGGCGAAGACACTCTATACACAGCGAGTCCGGTGGCAGTGCGGCACTGCAATACAGCAGGGTCGTGCAGCGCAAGCCGTGGGTGACTTCGAGGCGGCCATTGACGCGCTTCGGTATGTCGATCCCCTTAGTCCCTGTCGGACGAAGGTGGCCGAGATGCTCCGAGGCATCGGCGAGGAGGCACACGCGAGGTCAGCGAGGGACGCAGCTGAACGTGCCGAGGCGCTCCGCATGGAGTGGGGGCTGCGGCGGGAATCGATCCACGCCATCTCAGATATCGAAGGGCAACGGTTGGCTGTTCTCGGTTGGATTGCAACGGAAGCCATGCGACGGCGTCGTTAGGTGTAGTTGATGAAGACGTTGTTCACCTGTGGCATTGCAAGTCGCTGCATAGGAGTGAGTCCGTTGATGCCCATCTGGAAACGGTCGTGGTTGTAGTATCGCAAGAAATCGGGTAAGGCCCGACCTCCCCACTGCATTGTCCACGCCGGGCAATCCGATGTTGATTACCATTCCAACTGTGCCACCCCGCCTGACTGTCCCAGATGTCGCGACAAATCTGCACGCTGACGATCGTTGGAGCTGCCCGGGCGCCTTGGGGCGGAAGTACCCTCATGCGGCGGCCTCCTGCCGTGGCAGTGGGTCTTCCCGGCCACCCGGCAGTACCGGGATCACGACTCGGGGGAGCGACCGCGGCATCATCTTCATGCGTCCGTGATCCCGCGGGCGGTGGCGCGGGCGGTTCGGGAGGCGGGGATATCGAAGCGGGCCAGTTGCCACACCTTTCACCGATCACAGCAAAGCGCACCCGGGCGACATGGGACGGTGGTGCCGACGCCGCTTGCGAAGCGGCAGATGATGCTGCACATTGAGCATCGTGTTCTCCGCCATTAGCGTGTGCACGCAAGGTTCGGGTTCTCCCGCACCTCTGGTTCGGCTCCTGACCGTGGTGGCGGTCTGCTATGCGGCCGGCGCGCTCTCGTCGATGGTGGCTTGGCGATCGGGGCGACTGGCGCTTGGCGTCGCCCACGGGTGGGCGTTTCTCGGGGGGACGCTGGGGGTGATCGTCGCGCTCGGCGTGCTTCTCGCCGGCCCGGACTGCTACCTCACGCTCCCGCTTGCGACGCTCTTTCCGTTTGCCCGACAGTCTCTGTCCGTTGACGGGTTGTCGGCGTATTTCCTGCTGGTCATCTCGGTGGTCGCCATGGCGGCGACGATCTACGGCCCGGCGTACCTGCGCACGCATGCCCCCGATGCGTCGCCGGCGCGGCAGGCCACGCAGGCGCTGGCGCTCAACGTTTTTCTGGCGTGCATGGTCCTCGTGTGCAGCGCAGGCGATGCGATGACGTTCCTGCTTGGCTGGGAAGGCATGACGTTGGCAAGCTATGCGCTGGTGGTGTCGGAGGATGTGGATGGGGAGAACGCGCGCGCCGGCCTTCTCTATATGGTCATGACCCACGGTGGAACCGCGCTGCTGTTGGTGGCATTCCTCACGCTCACCGAACGCGCCGGCGCGTTCGATTTTGTCGCCATGCGCGGGGCGAGCGGCGCGCTCGACCCCTCCACGCGCGCCACGCTGTTCTTCCTGGCGTTCGGCGGCTTCGCCACCAAGGCGGGCGTCATCCCGCTGCACGTCTGGCTGCCGCGAGCGCACCCGGCGGCGCCCAGCCACGTGTCGGCGCTGATGTCCGGCGTCATGCTGAAGGTCGCGATTTACGGGATGCTGCGATTTGCCTTCGACCTGCTGGCCCCGTCGCAGTCGCCACTCCCGATGTCGTGGGGATGGGTGGTGCTCACCGTGGGAGCGACGTCGGCGGTGCTCGGCGTGCTCTACGCGCTGCAGCAGCACGACCTCAAGCGACTGCTCGCCTTTCACAGCGTGGAGAATATCGGCATCATCCTGATTGGCGTGGGAGTCGCGATGATGTTCTGGCGCCGCGAATCGGCGGGCGGCACGGTGGCCACGCTCGCGCTCACGGCGGCGCTGTTGCACACCGTGAATCACGCCGCGTTCAAGGGCCTTCTCTTCCTCGGTGCGGGTGCCGTGATCAGCCGCACCCACGTTCGCAACATGGAGGCACTCGGCGGCCTCGCGCGGCGCATGCCGTGGACGGCGGGCCTCTTTCTGCTGGGCGCAGTGGCGATTTCGGCGCTTCCCCCCCTGAATGGATTCGTCAGCGAATGGCTGACGTTTCAGGCGCTGTTGGGCGGGGCGAGCCGACTCAGCGGACCCGCCGCCCTCGGCATCGTGTTCGCTGCGGCGATGCTCGCGCTCACCGGCGGCCTCGCGGCGGCATGCTTCGTCAAGGCGTTCGGTGTCACCTTTCTCGGCCGGCCACGGACACCGGAGGCCGCGCGAGCCACTGAGGTTCCGGTGCCGATGCTCGCCGGGATGACCCTCCTTGCCGCCATTTGCGTCGCGTTCGGCGTGGCGCCCGGGTATGCGATACGATTGCTTGATGCACCGACCGCGGGGTTGCTCCACGGGCCAGGCGCCAGTGCCGTCGTCACGGCGCACGGCCCGTTGGTGCTGTCCACCGGCCTGACGCCGCTCGGCACACCGGCCACGGCCATGTCGATGACCTTCATGGCCACGCTGATCGGCCTGCTCGTGATGGGCTTGGTCGGCGTCGGGTGGGTGTTGCGGCTCCGCGCGCCCGCCGTCACGCGGCGACTGGCACCGACGTGGACTTGTGGCATGGAACCGACGGCTCGCTTCGACTACACGGCCACGGGGTTCGCCAAGCCACTGCGACTCATCTTCGCCCCGCTGTACCGTCCCCGCCGCGAGGTCACGCGGGAGATGGCGGGGACTCCGTACGTCCTGCGACGGCTGCACTACGAAGGCGAAGTCGTTGATTTCGCCGAAACGCATGTCTACCACGGCATTCAGCACGGCGTCTCGAATGTCGCGCGAATCATTCGCGCCCGGAGCACGGGACGGATCTACGGGTATATCGGCTTCGTGCTCGGCGCCCTGTTCGTCGCACTCCTCGCGTTCGGGGTGCGCGCCCAATGAGGGACGGCACGCCGATCCCCTTCGTGCTGCTCGAGATGTCGCTGCTCGTGGTGAGCGGACCGCTCGTGACCGGCGTGATCCAGAAGCTCAAGGCCCGGCTCCAGGGCCGCGAGGGCGCGTCGGTGGTCCAGCCGTATCGCGACCTCGCGAAGCTGGCGCGCAAAGGCACGGTCCAGGCGGACACCGCGTCGGGCCTGTTCCGGGCAATTCCCGTGCTGGTGCTCGCGGCCACCGTGGCGGCGAGCGCCCTGCTCCCGGTGCTCCGCGCCGACCCGCCGACGGTCCCGTTCGGCGACGCGCTCCTGCTGCTCGGGCTGCTCTCGCTCGCCCGTTTTCTGATGGCGATCGCAGCGCTCGACGCCGGCGGTGCCTTCGGCGGCATGGGCGCCTCGCGCGAGATGACCATCGCCCCGCTCGTCGAGCCGGTCCTGCTCATGGTCGTGTTCTCCACGGCAATCGCCGCGGGCACCACCGAAGTGAACGCGCTCACCGCGTATCGCGAGACAACGTGGCTGCTCGCCTGGCGGGCCTCCGATTTTCTCGGCTTCGCCGCGATACTGGTGCTGCTTCCCGCGGAGACGGGGCGCATCCCCGTGGACAATCCCGATACGCATCTTGAACTGACGATGCTCCACGAGGGAATGCTGCTCGAGCATTCGGGTCCCGCGCTGGGCTGCCTCACGCTCGCCGCGCACACGCGACAGATCGTGACGCTCGGGCTGGTCGCGGCGCTCTTTTTCCCCGTGGGTTTGTCGCACGGCACCGGTGTGGTGGTTGTCAGTCTCGCCGCCGTCGCGTTCGCGGCAAAGGTGGTCGTGCTGGCAAGCTACCTGGCGCTCGTCGAGTCCTCGTATGCCAAGCTCCGCCTGTTCCGCGTTCCCGCCTTTCTCGGCATCGGGTTCGTCTCCGCGCTCACCGCGCTCGCGCTGAGGATCCTGTGAACCCGGCCACCGCCGCCCGCGTCATCGATGACCTTGGCGCGCTGCTGCTGCTCTCGATGATTGTCATCATCGCGGCATCGCAGATTGCGCGCGCCATCTACGCCGTTGCCGCGCAGTCGCTGCTTATCGCGATTGCCGGCGCCGTGCTCGCCGCGGCCACCGGCAACCGCGACCTGTGGGTCATTGCCGGCATTACGCTGGCGATCAAGGCCATGCTGCTGCCCTGGGTGCTGCACCGGGTGCTGCGGCAGATGAACGTCCGGCGTGAGGTGGAGCCTGTGATTCCGAACACGGCCACGCTGACAATCACGGTGATCATCGTGGTCATGGCCTTCCACCTCAACGCCTCGCTCGGCTCCGTCCGCCAGTCCATCACCGGAAATGCACTGCCCGTGGGCATTGCGCTGACCCTGCTCGGCGTGCTCGTCATGGCCACGCGCCGCAAGGCCCTGACGCAGATGGTCGGCCTGTTTGCCTCGGAGAACGGCATCTTTTTCACGGCGATGTCGGTGACGGCGGGCATGCCGCTCATCATCGAGATTGGCGTGATCCTCGACGTCATTCTCGCCGCGCTGGTCATGACGGTCATGGTGCTCCGGGTGCGGTCCACGGTGGACGCCGACATCGCTGATCTGGACCGGCTGCGGGGCTGAGGCATGGCCACCACGCTGCTCTGGGTTCTGCCGCTCGTGCCGACGGCGACGGCGCTGCTGATGCTCTCGTCTCGCGACCGGCGCGTCCTGTCCGCGCTCGATGTCGCCGGGTCATCCGTGCTTTGTGCGCTCGCCGTGCTGCTGGCCATCGAGGTGGCGCGGCATGGCCCGCGTGCGTTTGGGGTGCTGCGCATCGACGACCTCGGCCTGGTCTTCCTGCTCCTCCTCGTGACGCTGACACTCGCCGTCTCCGTGTACACCGTGGGCTGGCTGCGACAGGCGGTGGCGGTGGGCAACATGAAGGCCGACGCGTTGCGTTCGTATTTCGCGCTTGTGCACGCGTTTGTGGCGACGATGGTGGTGACCGTCCTCGCCGACAATCTCGGCGTGCTCTGGATCGCCATGGAGGGCACGACCATCACGTCGGCGGTGCTGATCGGCTATCACGGCCATCACCACGGACTGGAAGCCGCCTGGAAGTACATCATCGTGACGACCATCGGTATCTCGTTCGGGTTGTTCGGCACGGTGCTCGTCTTCGCCGCCGCCGCGTCCCATGGCGGGCCCGGCACCATGAACTGGTCGAGCATTGTGCCCGTCGCGTCAACGCTCGACCCCGGCATCATCCGAATCGGCTTCATTTTCGTCCTTATTGGCTACGGCACGAAGGCCGGGCTCGCCCCCATGCACCTGTGGTTGCCCGATGCGCACAGCCAGGCCGCCACGCCTGTCTCCGCGCTGCTGTCCGGCGTGCTGATCAAATGCGCGATGCTCGGCATCATCCGGTTCCAGGTGATCGCGGCGGCGGCGTGCGGGGCGGCGTTCCCGGCGCAGGTGCTGCTCGTCTTCGGACTCCTGTCGGTCGTTGTCGCCACGCCGTTCATCCTGGCCCAACACGACCTCAAACGCCTGCTGGGGTACCACAGCGTCGAACACGTCGGCATTATCGCCCTCGGCCTCGGGTTTGGCGGACCGATTGGCACCTATGGGGCGCTCCTGCACGTGGTCAACCATGGAGTGACAAAAGCGCTCGCGTTCTTCGCTGCGGGCACGGCGATTGCCCGCTACGGGTCACGAGACATGCGGGTGATTCGCGGCCTGCTCCACGTGGCGCCGGTCGGGGGGATTCTGTTGCTCCTCGCCGCGCTGTCGCTCGCCGGCGTACCGCCCTTCTCCATCTTCGTGAGCGAGTTGATGATCCTGCGCGCCGGCATCGGTCAGGCGCACGGGCTGAGCGTGGCGATCTTTCTCGCCATGGTTGTCATCATCTTCGCCGGCCTGCTGCACCACGTGGGCGCCATGACGTTCGGCCAACCCACCGCCGCCGCCGCCCGTGATCCGGAAGCGGTGTCCCCGTTGCTCGCCATGGCGCTGCTCGCCGCGATCATGGTGCTGCTTGGCCTGACAATCCCCGGCGGCCTCGACGGGCTGTTGCGGCGCGCGACGGCGATCATCGTTGTCTGATCAGGCGCTCCTCCTCGCCCTGCGTGCGACTGCGCACGGCGCCCTCGACGCCGAGGCGGGCCCGCGCGCGCCGGATCTCACGGTGCGGCTCCACGCGGCCGACGATCTTCCGGCCCTGGCGGAGAAGCTCCTGACCGCGCAGGCCATGGCCCTTGCCACGGTCGTGGCCACCGATGACACCGGGAGACCGAACGGCCACCTGACGCTGCGCTACGTCTTCGAACCCACCGTCCCCGGCACGCCGGATCGGTTTGTCACGCTTCTCGTGACCGTCGCCGCCACGCGGCCCGAGGTGCCGTCGCTCACGACGCGGGTAGCGGCGGCGAACTGGCCCGAACGTGAAGCGCATGACCTCTTCGGCATCGTTCCCGTGGGGCACCCCGACCTGCGACCACTCGTGGTTCACGACGACTGGCCCAGTGGCGTCTTTCCACTGCGGAAGGACTTCCCGGGCGCCCAACGCGTGCCGATGGTGCCGCGGCCGGAGTTTCCGCATCTCGTCGCCGAGGGCGAAGGCGTGTTCGAGATTCCGGTCGGCCCGATCCACGCGGGAATCATCGAACCGGGTCACTTTCGCTTTACCTCAGTTGGCGAGACCGTACTGCACCTCGACGCGCGCCTGTTCTACACGCATCGCGGTCTCGAGAAGCGCATGGAAGGCCTCACCGTCGGCGATGCCTTCTACGTGGCCGAGCGCATCTGTGGCGTCTGCTCGGTGGCGCACGCGTTGGGGTACGCCGAGGCCCTCGAGCAGATCGCCGGGCTTGAGGTGCCGGTTCGCGCGCGGTTGCTGCGGGGGACCGCCCTCGAACTTGAGCGGTTGTACAATCACCTTGGCGATATCGGCAATGTGTGTGCGGGGGCTGCCTTCCATTACGGCACGGCCAGGGGACTGGTGCTGCGCGAGCGCTTGCAGCAACTGAATGAGCGGCTCGTCGGCAGTCGCTTCCTGCGCGGGCTCGTCGTGCCCGGCGGCACCGCGCTTGACCTGACGGCGGAGCTGTTGGACGACCTGTGCTCGACGCTGTCGGACACCCACACCGGGCTCGACAGCCTGATGGGGCGCATCACCTCCAATCCCTCGGTGGTCGATCGCCTCGATGAGACCGGCGTGCTGACGCACCAGGCGGCGACGGACTTGGCCGTTGTCGGCGTCACCGCCCGGGCAAGCGGTGTGGATCGTGACAGTCGGCGGGATCATCCCCACGGGGCGTTCACCCTGCCCGATGCCCCCGAGCTCCACGTCGTGACGGCTGAGGAAGGCGACGTCATGGCGCGCGTGCGTGTGCGCGCCGACGAAGCGCGCGAGTCCATCCGGTTGATTGGCGAGTTCGCGCGCCGTCTCGCGCCGGGCGCGGTGCGCATCGCCCTGCCCGATCCGATCCCGGGTGGCCAGATCGGCATGGCGGCCATCGAGTCGCCGCGTGGTGAGGCGGTGCACTGGCTGCGGACCGACGCCGACGGACGCGTGGACCGGTACCACCTGCGTTCACCGAGCTACCGCAATTGGCCCGCCGTCGCGCTGGCCGCCGAGTCGGCCATCGTGCCAGACTTCCCCCTCGTGAACAAGAGCTTCGAACTGTGCTACTCGTGCACGGACCGCTGAGATGCTGCGCATCCTGATCAACGCGATTCGCACCGGCGTGGTGACGACACGGTATCCGGCGGAGCCGAACCTCCCACCGCCACGGTTTCGCGGCCTTCCGGTACTGCACGCCGGCCACCGACTCCCGCCACCCTCCGTCTGCCCCGCGGGGGCGCTCTCGGAGCGATGCGACGGCGGTAGGCGTCATGTCACGCTCGATGTCGCCCGCTGCATCTTCTGCGGCCTCTGCGCCGCGCCCCCCTGGGCTGACGCGGTGTCCATGGGGCACGAGTTCGAGTTGGCGGCGCGCCGACGGTCCGATCTGCGCCTGGAGGTCACGGCCGAGTCGGTGGTGGCCGACACCGTGGCCGCGGCAGAGGGCACGGTGTCAGCCTCGACCACGCCGATGCCCGAGCGGAGCGACGCCGAAGCGGCCCGCGTGGCGCACGAGATCCATCGCGTGCTCGGACGGTCGCTGCACCTACGTCATCTCGACGCCGGGTCCTGCAACGCCTGCGACTGGGAACTCAGTACGCTGCTGAATCCGGTGTACGACATTCGTCGACTCGGCATTGATTTCGTCGCGTCACCGCGCCACGCCGATGGTGTGGCCGTGACCGGATCGGTGACACGCAATCTCGAGACCGCCATGCGGCGTACCTTCGCGGCCATTCCGGAGCCTCGGCTGGTGATTGCGGTCGGTGCTTGTGCGTCGTCGGGTGGCATCGTCGGCGAAGGGTACGCCAGCGCTGGCGGCGTGGACCGGTTGATGCCCGTGGATGTCTACATCCCGGGATGTCCACCGCGTCCGGAGGCGATCATTTTCGGCCTCCTGCTCGCGATCGGCCGGCTCGAGGCGCGCCGGACGCTCCCGCCGGCGGCCGGAACACGCTGAGCCGCGTGACCGGGGCGGTGCGTACCCGGCCTACGGAGCGCCGATCAACGACCCGTACCCGCTCCCGCGAGCGTCCACCGGCCACGACGTCACCACCTCGTCACGGCGCACACCGGAGATCACGTCGTGGAGGTGCGTCACGATGCACATGTGGTTGGGGACCACGCGCACTAGGTCGCCCACGCGCGGACGCCAGCCGGAACCGGAGAGGTCGAGGATGCCGTGCTCCTCGCTCATCCGCGACACCACGACATCGAGGTCGAGCGGCGCCCCCCCACCCTTCCCCGGTTACGCCGCAGATCGGCTCGCGCCCCAGCGCCTTGGCGTCGGCGTCAATCACGGCCTGTCCCCGGCACCCTCGTGCTCACGACCGTGGCCAGCACCGTGCATGCACAGTCCTCCCACCGGCCTGGACCCGCGCTTGCACGAGGATGAGGAGTAGTCCGGCATCCCCTGACTTCTTTTCTTTTCTCTCTGAGGCGATGTGACCTGCCCCCTCGGTGCCAGGACCCGTGGCACCCACCTTCAGCCGTCCCCCCTCTCCGCCATTTTGGCCAGCGCCAGCGATCCCGGCGTCCGATCCCGCCGGAACCAACGGAGGAGTGGTGCGCGGGTCGATCGCGGTGGTCTGGGCGCCATATGAACTCTGGGTGAACGGCGATACCAGCCATTGCGGTGTCAACGTGTCCGGCTTCGTCAAGGTCGAGGATGAGTGTCTCGTCTCGAACTCCATGTGGACAGTGGAGCCGGAGGCATGCGGTGAGTTGCGACCCGCAAACCGGAAGGCGACCAGGCCGGCCGACTGACGCTGCCGCCATTGGGTTCGCGTGGCCGGATCCGGTCGTCGAGCCGCCGCAGCTCATGAGATCCGTTAGGTCACCTCACGATGGCCAGCCCTTACCATGAAAGAGGACGCCATGAGGACTTCTGGCCGATCGCCGGGCCGGGGCTAACCCGCCCATCCAGCCGAAGGGCCGCGAAGGGACCGCGACTCGGCGGAGCGACCGCGGCATCATCTTCATGCGTCCGTGATCCAACCGGCGGTGGCGCGGGCGGTTCGGGAGGCGGGGATATCGAAGCGGACCAGTTGCCACACCTTACGGCACAGTTGTGCCACTCATCTCCTGAAAGGTGGGGCGGACATCCGAACGGTCCAGGAGCTGTTGGGTCACCGGGATGTCTCGACGACGATGCTCTACACCCATGTGATGAACCGGGCCGGGCTGGGGGTGCGGAGTCCAGCGGACCTCCTGGATCTGGAGGGTCCCGCAGTCTTTACAGATTAGGTTACGGGCGGTACACTCTTTCGGGGTTTGGGAGGTGTACCGGGAGACCGATAAACAAGTTGGGCGGCTCCGACAGGAGAGCAGGGCCATGACTGCGATCGCCGCAAACACGGACGATGTGAGGTTAGAAGCGGCGCGTCTTGCTTCCGCGCTACTCCGCTTCGCGCAAGTTGCTACCCATCCACTGCATGGGTATACACCGCCAGGCTCGCTCACGGTCGGGACCGACGCGTACGTCTTCATGCCCTCCGGGCACAAGGTCCCCCGCGACCAGATCGAGACCTTCCTCGTCCGCCTGCCCTCCCCGGCGCTACTGGCACCCACGACGATGCGCGGGATGATCGCGCTCATCCTACTGCACGAACTGAGCGGAGACCGGCGGCGCGGCTTCCAATACGAATTAGACAACTTCGCCGCAGGGCTCGAGGAGATCGACCCACAACTTGGGTTGGCGCCGACGTCGCGCATTCTAGTCGAGTTCGACGAGGAGTCGCACGTGTTCTCTTTCGCCGCCGTCCGGGAATGGACCCAGCGGTTCGTTGTGCAGGTCGGCTGGAGTGTTACGTCGCTGGAAGGAGAGAAACGCGCCGACGCCCGCATGCTGCTGCGGCGCAGCGATGGCCGGTCGTTTCCGGGACGGTCCGACATGATCCGAGTCGCCCGCGGATAAGGACTCGACAGAGCCGCCTAACAAGCTGCTTGAAGCTGACAGCGCAAAATAAGGGTATGTGATCTTTCACCAGTGCGCTGCACCTTATTATAAGCGCGGTCCGTTAGATGGCCTCAGGATTGTTGGTTCCACCATTCAGGAGGACATAATGAGCATTAGCCCTCATATCACAGAAAGCCATACGTACATTGATGGGCACAAGATTGCATTTCGGGAACAGGGCGCGGGTCGTCCCGTAATCCTGATTCACGGGATTCCGACCAATAGCCTCATGTGGCGGGATATTATTCCACAACTTGCGAAAACGCGTCGCGTTATCGCCCCCGATCTGCTCAATTACGGCCAATCCGCGAAACCCAAAAGCGCGGATGTGTCAATCAATGCCCAAAGCCACATACTCGTGACACTCATGGATGCCCTGGGCGCGCCACGAGCCGATATCGTGGCGCATGATATCGGAGGAGGTGTCGCTCAGTTGATGGCCGTCCATCATCCAGAGAAAATTCGCAAACTTGTCTTGATGGATAGTGTCTGCTTCGACTCGTGGCCCATTCCGGAGTTTGAGCCTCTGCAGAAACCAGAGGCTGAATCTGAGATGAGTCTGAACGACTTTGTAGGCATGATGCGGGCTTTTTTGCCCAATGGTGTCCATAACAAGAGCATCATGACGGATGAGCTTATTCAGCTTTATCTTGCGCCGTGGTCAAGCGAAGACGGCAAGCGGGCATTTTTTCGCAATCTGAGGCGGTTGAACAAGGAATATACCCAGGCAATTGCCGATGAACTCAAACATCTTCCACATCAATCGCTCGTGCTGTGGGGTGACAAGGATCCTTTCCAAAAGCCGGAATATGCCCCGAAGTTGGCCAAAGCCATTCCGGATGCGGAACTTGTCTGGATCAGGGACGCTGGTCATTGGCTGATCGACGAGAAGCCGGATGAAATCGGGGATCACATCACTCGGTTCCTCGGCTGAAGCACGAACGGATGGAGTCATATAACACGGTACTGCACGTTAGGCCGTCAAAGGCCGGCATGAGAGTACACTTGACACATATCCACGAGCACGCTCTCGCAGCCGCCTTCATCATGCTGATGAGTGTCGCCGTTGGCGGCTGCGTTTCCCATCCCTCCTCGTCAATGGTCGCGAGGGCCGCGGCTGCGATGGGCACAGCCTGGGGGGATATTGGAGGGGCTATTGGCGCCCTCCGGTTCGCGGCGCTTGATTGAAGGGTCCGTTCGGAGCCGACCGTACCACCAGGCAGCGGCACACATGACCGATGGATGCCTGCGCAGCTCACGGACCCTGAAGGGATCGATCCACACAACAGCGCCACCACCCTGTCCTGCCCCAAACCTCTGTTCATGACCCTCGGGAAGGAATCCGTTCCCGCCGCTCCGCCATGCGGGCCAGCGCCAGCGACCCCGCCGCAGAAGCGGCACCCGAAAGCGCGAACACCGGAGCCACCACCAGTACCTCCACACTGGCATCCCCCGCCAGGGCCGCCACCAGAACGAAAATCGCCGACAGCAGAAGGCCCCCGACCCCTCCCCACCCCGCGAAGCGCCGGACGGACATCTGATCGAACCGCCGGCGACGCTCCATCACGCCGAGGACCCCGGAGAAGATCACACCCGCCCCAAAGCCGAGCATGCCGAACCCGAGGGGAAACGGAACGTCCGCCGCACCCACGCCGACAACCAGCAGCAGCGCGATCCCCGCACTGAACCAGGCCAGCGCCCACGTCAGGCCCATCCCGATGGCACCGCGGATCCGTCTCGCCCACTCCATCGCAACCTCCTTGCTCGCTGGTTGATTCCACTGATACGGTCAATACGGTTCCGGCACCAACAATGAAGCTCCATTCTGGCCCACTTCTGTACCCCGGAACACCCAGAGAACAGCTGGTCACGCGGAGGCGCGGAGCCGCGGAGGGTTCCATGTCCCGTGGCGTCCCTGCGTCTTGGCGGCTTTGCGTTGAGTCTGTCCCCTGTGCGGGCCGACGAAGCTCCGACGACGAGAGTACTCCAACGGCCTTCTCAGATCCCCTCCCAGGCTCGGGGGTGACGCTCCGACTGTGGACAGGCTCCGACTTCCTCCGCGACTCCCCGTCTCCGCGTGACCCCATTCTTGATCCCCACCCTGTGACAAATGCAGTTTGACGCCGCGGGATTTGTGTCATCTGTGGCTGGCAGTTGCGCCGGCTGCGGCGACCATGCGGGGGCGGGAATGGACCCCGGCGTGCGCCGGGGTGACGCTCCGATATCGACGCCAGACTCCGATGCTTTTCCGCCTTCTTTCTCCCCACTTCTCCATGCTTCATTCACCTTCAAACTTCAAACTTCCCCCTTCGAACTTCCAATCAGCCACTGCTTCATCGAAGGGGAGGTCATTGGTCCTTGCCTGAGCACACGTCTCCATCAACAGCCACCACCATCGCGCGGAGCGACTCACTGTCCCGTTCCACCCTCTGCCGCGCCCGTGCCTCCGGCCAGTTCCAACTCCGCCAATCGGGCGGGTGCTTCCCCTCCGGGCCCCACTGCTCGAGCAGGCCCCGGGCCAGCACGCAGCGCGGTTCCTCCGGGAGGGCCAAGAGAGCGTCCATCAGGGTCGGCACCGCGTCGGCACTCAGCGAAACGAGATAGCGGGCATCGACGCCCTCCCCCTCGGTGGCTCCTCCCGTCCCCGTCATCATGGCCCCAGCCCGCGCCAGATTCGTGCGCGCGATCCGCACGTCGGGATTCACTGCCAGCAGCAGTGCCACGAACCCGAAGCCGGACACCAGCGCCGGAAACGCGAATCGCTCCCGGTGTCCCCGGAGGACCGTCCCCGCGAACCAGACCGTGAGGAGCGTGAGCCACCCGAGGAAAGCCGCCCCGTAGAAGCGCGAATCGGTGAGACCGTACGCCGCCTGGTAGACCCGGACCCGCTGGAACGCGGACGCGATGATCACCAGGAGAAGCAGAAGCAGAATGCCCGCCATGATCCGAAAGATGAGCCCATCCTGCCGCCCTCGGGAGTGCAGGAGCCAATCGGCCGCGAGGAGGGACGGAAGCACCAGCGCGCACGCCATCGCGAGCTGTTCGAAACCCTCCCGCACGTACTCGGCGTAGGTGAGGCCCGGTGTGACCTCCACCAGTCCGCTCCCACCGAAGAGGTAGCGGAACTGCACCGTGACGAACAGCAGGAACAGGATGTTGACCAGGCCCAGCGCGATCCCGATCTCGATGATCCCGACCCTCGGCCGCGAGGGCAATGTCTCAGGAAGAAAGCTGGGCCGCGTGCCGGACAGGAACCCGGTGAGGTAACCACAGCCGAGCCAGGTGATAACCGCCGTGAGGAAGAGGTGCGAGGCGATCTCCTCAAGGTCGAAGCGAACCAAACCAGTGACGAGGTCCGAGAAGATCCTGTCGGCCGACATGAAGAGTGCGCCGAAGAGGAAGAGGAAGGGGATGCCGAGCAACAGCCCCCGGAGCACGGCACCCGCCGAACGAGTGTCCGCTTCGCCAGGCGCCGGGGAACCAGCCGGCGTTGTTGCCATGCCCGCGCCGATCAACCGGAAGGCCCCCACGAGGCCGTTCGCCCCGGCCAGCACCATCGCCATGATCTGCTCGCTCACACCGCTTCGCCGGAGCCAGGCCGTACCAGCCCTGAGCGCAGGCAGGGCAAACGCCACGGCCGCGGCGAGGAAGGCCATGGCCCGGAGTGGTCCCGACGCGCGGAACATCAACGTGGCACCGAAGGCGACCCCCACCCCTATCAGCACGAGCGACTCTCGGCTGAGTGCCAGGCCGGCGCGACGGCTCAGAACCCGGACCGCCACACCGAGAGCCGCCAGGAGGAGGAAGAAGTTGAGACCGGGCCCGCCCCGGCCGCGGAGCAACACGTCACCCGCAATGCCGAGAACAAGTCCCACGACGAGGACCGCACCCACGGGAAGGACAACCGGGGAGGCCTTTGCCTGGGCGTTAGGCACCTGGGACTGGGTGGTCATCGAATCAGCCTTTCGCCCGCTGTGAGGATGGCCGTCCACCGAAGCGGCGCTCCCGCCCCGCGAACTCACGCACTGCCGCGCCGAGATCCCCCTCGTCGAAGTCGGGCCAGAGCCGAGGAGTGAAGACGAGCTCGGCGTAGGCACACTCCCAGAGCAGAAAATCGCTCAGGCGCTGCTCTCCTCCGGTACGGATGACGAGGTCGACGTCGGGGATCGCGGTGTCGAGGTGGAGTGCGCGGGCGATCCGGGTGGCAAACACCTCCCGGCTCGTCGCCGGCTCGTTGCTGGATGTCCGGGCCGCCTCCAGGATCGCGTCCCGCCCCGAGTAGTCGACCGCGAGCTGCAGGTGCAGCCGGGTGCCGGGCCGGGTGCGCGCCTCGATCGTCCGGATCTCATCGATCAGCGCGGGGGCGAGCCGGTCCCGCCGGCCGATCACGCTCACCCGCACCCCCTCCTCGACCAGCCGGTCGGCCTCGGACCGGAGATGGGTCCGGAGGAGACCCATCAGGTTCCTGACTTCGAAAGTCGGCCGGCGCCAATTGTCGGACGAGAATGCGTAGAGGGTGAGGGTGCCGATCCCCTCCGCTGGAGCCGCCGACACCACCCGCCGCACCGTCTCCACTCCCGCCCGGTGTCCCGCCACCCTCGGCAGGCCTCGGTGCTCCGCCCAGCGCCCGTTTCCATCCATGATGATGGCGGCGTGGAGACAGCGGCATCCCTCCGTTTCGGCCAGTGTTGGCAGGAGCAGATCCCCGTCCCGGGGATCCCATCGACGCGCCAAAGCACTTGGAATCATGAAGTGGATCCTCAAAAAAGAGTCTGAAGAACCGGGTCGAGGCCAATTACGGCTCGCGAACCCGTCCGATCAGGGCTTCCATGTGGTCGAGATACTTGGTGAGCGCGCTCCGCCCCTTTTCCGTCAGCCGGTATTCGGTATGGGGAACGCGACCGGCGAACGATTTGATGCAGGTGATGTACTCCGCCTCCTCGAGGCGCCGGGCGTGGACGCTCAGGTTGCCGTCCGACGTCTCCAGAAACTCCTTGAGCTCGGTGAAGCTGAGCGACCCGTTCACCGCCAGCGCGCTGACGATGCCGAGACGGACCCGGCCGTGGATGATCCGGTCCAGCTCGACCGGGTTGGCCGGATTGGCCGGCTCGCTGGTCAGCCGCATGGGGGGATCGTCCTCGCCCGCATCGGGACGCACCCTTCTGAACCGGGCACCCTCAGCCGCCATGGTTCCTCGCGATGTGGACGCCGAAGCCGAGGTGGAGCCCTCCAAAGCCCACCGCAAGAAGGGGATCGCCCCAGGTCGGCGGAGTAAGGAATGCGATGCCGCCCAGGGCCATGAAGCAGAGCCCCATCACCGGAACGGCCCTCACCGAAAAGGTCCCTGCGGTGATGACAGCGGCACCGTAGAGGAGGAGCCAGGTTCCGGGGACCAGGGCGAGGTTCCCTGTGTGGTACATCGCGAGGGTGAGGATGACTCCGGCTATGGCCGGCGGCAGGAAACTCAGGACGAACTTGCGGCCGGTGCCGGAGAGGAGCGGGAGCCCGGCGTGACGGGCCTTCCGGCGCATCGCCCCGATGCCAATGGCGATGGCCACCGCCGACTCGGCGAGCCACATTCCGAGCCACCCCTCCGGTGCCGGCTGTGTCGACGCTGCCCATGCCGCCACCAGCGCCGAGACTCCCATGGCAACGCCGCCCCATCCGGGCACGGCGGTGAAGGCGGGCCCCCGTTCCATGGTGCGGCGGATGAAGCGGAGGTCATCCATGGCGCGGTCCCCGAGCGCGGTCGGCTCGGCGGCGCGTTGGGCGTCGGGGCGCCTGGCAGAGCGGGACAGGGGGGTGGAGGATTCCATGAGGGAGACAAGATGGAGAGGGGTCGTGGTGTTGTCAAGAACTTTGTAAAAGAAAAGCTCGCCACCCAGGATCCCGACCCCATCCCACGGCCACCTTGACCGCCAGCTCGCCGCGACGCCATGGGCAATGGATCTGCCTTCGAGGTGCCGCCCGGCGTGCGTTTGCTTCAGGAGGCGTGCGCAGGTCGGGCTGGGTTGGCCGTGCGCCGAAGGGAGGTGGCGATCACGATTGGGCTCTGGCGGCAGGCTTCGTCATGGCAGACGGCAGAGGATTGCGCACCCGGATCACCCTCGCCAAGATTAGAGCATGAGCAGGCAAGCCTTTGATTTCCGGAAGCTGTCGCCCACGGAGCGGCTCGATCTCATCGGGGAGATCTGGGACAGTCTTGATCAGGAGCCTCTGACGCTCTCACCGGACCTCCAGGCCGAGCTCGATCGACGCCTGGCCGATCTCGAGCGGAACCCTGCCGACAACCGTCCAGCCGACGAGGTCATCGCCCGGATTCGGGCAATGTTGACGTGAGTCGCCCGGTCCGCGTTCAGTCCGTCGCGGAGGCTGAGTTCGCGGAAGGGGCGGTATGGTACTACCAACGATCCGAGCAAGCGGCCGAGGCGTTCATTCGAGCCGTGGAAGGCACGTTTGCACGGGTCGGCGCGACGCCGGAGGCGTTTCCGGTCGTCTTCCGGGAGCTTCGTGCGGCACGCGTACCCGGATTTCCATTTACCGTCTACTTTACGATACGGGGAGAAGAGTGCGTGGTGCTGGCGGTCCATCACGGCAAGCGTTCACCTCGTCGGTGGATGCGGCGTACCGCCGACTAGCCCTCAACACTTCGCGGTCGCAGCCTGCACTGGTGCCCCGGCGCCGTGATCGAGGAGGGACTGACCAGCCAACTACAGGCGGACATATCATCCCGGTCATGCGACGACAGACGACATCCGGCCTCCTGGCCGTCCAGGCGCTCCTCCTTGGAGCATGCTCGCCCCAGGCCACCGAGGATCCGTTGATTCAAGGGTACTCGGTGGAACTGTGCCCGAGCTGCCGGGTGTGGAACGTGCCCCATGAGCCGTTCCAGATCTTCGGGAACACCTACTACGTCGGGACCGAAGGGCTGGCCTCCGTCCTGGTCACCTCTTCCGAGGGGCATGTGCTGATCGATGGCGGACTGCCCGACACCGCACCCCTGATTATGGAGAACATTCGCATTCTCGGGTTCGACATCGCCGACGTGAAGCTGATCCTGAACTCCCACGCCCATTCCGATCATGCAGGAGGTCTCGCTGCGTTGCAGAGAGCATCCGGTGCCCGCGTGGGTGCGGTCGATCCGAGCGGGGCGGCGATCCGTCTCGGCACCTCCAGCCCCGATGATCCGCAACATGGTGAATTGCTCGATTTCCCTCCCGTGGCGAATGTGGAGGAGCTCGCGAACGGGGAGACGATCACCCTGGGTCCCCTCTCGCTGACGCCGCATCTGACTCCGGTCCATACCCCCGGGGGCACGACTTGGTCCTGGAGATCGTGCGAGAGAGAGAGGTGCCTGAGTCTCGTCTTCGCCGACAGCCAGACCCCGATCTCCGCCGAGGGGTATCGCTACGGAGAGAGGTCTGACCTGGCTGGCGCCGAATGGGGATTCGTTGTGCTCGAAGGGCTTCCCTGCGACATCCTGATCACGCCGCATCCTGGGGCGTCGTCTTTCTGGGAACGGCGCGAGCGTCCGGAGGGACTCCTCGACCCGGACGCGTGCCGCCGCTACGCTGCATCCGCCCGGGAGCGGCTGGCGGCGAGGCTGAAGTCCGAGCAGAGTGGCCCGGGCTAAAGGGCGGACGGCAGCCGCCACGGCCACTCTCTCTCCTCACTCCTCTCTCCTCACTCCTACAATGTGGTGGGTTTCACCTCCGAGGCGTCTCCAGATCACCCATGCGCACGGAGTGGTTCATGGGTTGGAACGTGTGGGTCGTCGTCGCTATTATAATGACGAGGTCTAGCCCATGTCGCCCTGGCATCAACCGCTACCGTCCGAGCCTGTCGCGTGGCTCCGTGAGATCGCGTCTGCCTACCTGGATGCCCGGGAGACGATCCCTTTCGGTGAACTGATCGGGCAACCGATCGAGGAGGACACGCTCTTCCACCTCGCGCCCTCTGTCTGTCTGAAGATGCGAGGACTTCCCTGGAGTGGCACTCCGATGAGGAAGGCCCGCGACGCGGCGCTGACCAGCTACGTCGCCACCACAGAGCGGGAACCGCAGCTGCGTCATGAACCTCTGCTGGGGTTCGCGTTTGCCTATCTGGCCAGTCACTTTGGCCTTGACCTTCTGGACACCGATGAGGTGGAGGAGATCATGGAGTTCGTGGAGCAGCATCGCGATGATCTGGCCCGGCTCATTGACACCGCCACGTGAGGCGACGCCTGTGAGATCTTTGCTTCTCATCGTCGGCACCCTCTTCATCGCTGCGTGCGATGGTGCGGCCCGCTTTGGTGGTCCCTGCGGTGGCGGCCAGTTTGCGGAAGCGCTTGCAGTCCTTCCCGATACCGGCATCAACGCGGGGGATACGCTGAGCGTGGGGTTCCTTCAGCACGATACCAGGGAGCTGTCGGAACTCGTCGTCTGGCATTCGTGGCCGTTTGAGACCGGAACGATTGACCCCGAGCCCGACCCACGAGTCCGCATCGTACGCAACGACGGACGCGTGTTGCTCGACTCCATCGGGTCGCGCTACAATCAACCCGAGAACAAATTCAACCGGCCAACGTGGTTCGTCTTCACCTGGATTCGCGACGCCGAGCTCCGCAACGCCTTCTTTAGAGGTTTTCGGGACGAGACGCTGTGGATAGAATTGTGGCGGGTCGGTGCGCCACGGCTCGGCACGCGGGTTCGCCTGACAACGGATCGCGTCGGGGTCAGCGGCGTCTCCATCTGTCTTTAGCAACGCAGGGACCTCCCGGTCGTTCCGCCCCTCGTGCACATCGGTTCTCGTTCATCACTCGTGGGGCGCTCAGTGACCTCTCCCTGTGCGGCGGTCGATCCCGGCTCCCCGCCTACGCGGGGACAAGCTTCGCCGGGGTGACGCTCCGTGGGCGGCCCACGGTTCCCCGCACGGGCGAACGGAATTCGAGGGCGAATGTGATTCGCCCCTGCGCCACCAGGCCAACCCCGTGCCCCTTTGCCTCCTTGCGCCTTTGCGTTGAGTCTCTGCACGCCCGACCATGGACCCCGGCATCCGCCGGGGTGACGCTCCATGAGCTATCCGCCGTCACCCGAGCCACGCATCCCGGTGTTCCGCCACGAACGCGTCATCTAGCGTCATCTGTCAAATCGGGATACAACCCCCGCACCCGCGCGATACCCTCCGCCTGACCCGGCGACAACCACCGCTCCGCCGCGTCGAGACACCACGTCCCCCTGAGCAGCCCCTGCCCTCACCCGCCACCTCCTCGACCACGGCAGCAGCCTGCGACGGTCATTGCGTGACCCGGCGAAGCACAATCCGCTCCACGTCGAGCTCACCCCGCTCCACGCCCAAAACCCAACCACGGTCGACACGGAGCGGCCTGAAGTTGGCTCCGTCAAAGTCCGACTCGTCAATTGCTCGATCGGGCCCTTGCCATCGCACAACCCTGTCAACGCCATTCGAGACGGTGGTACGACGCAATTCATCGCGCTTCGCATCTCCATACCAGAAGCCATCAGCGGCGGGGGCGAGGACCGCCGCCGCTTCGAAGATGGCGGGCGAGTACGCGCCCCCTTCATCGATCTCCTGATACTGGATCACCAGGAGCTCACGCCCCAGCAGAGCCAATTGAACGTCGGCGACATGCAGGAGGTACATCTCGACGTGTACCGTTATGGCACTATGGCTATTGACGACCCCGCGCTCGACCAGCTGATGGGCGACCACCAGCCGGTCAGTATTCGAGAGCCCGAGGACGCGGCTGCTGCCAGCCAGGGGTGCGACGACCCTTGTCCGCACCAACTCCCCGGGATCGACGAACAGGCTGAACCGCGCGGGGCCGCCGTCCCACACGACAAGCGTGTCCCCTGCCAACTCAGCGACCTTCTGCGGCCGCCGGAACTCCCCCGGGCCATCGCCCTCGGATCCCGCGGTCCACATGTGAGCCCCGAGACTGTCGAAGACGCGTAGTGTCCGGCTCCTGTCGAGAACGGCGATGGAACCATTTCGCCGTCGATGAGCGTCAATGACGTCGTAAAACTGGTATTCGTCCGGCCCATCGACCACACCGATACTGACGAGTGGCTCCGCCTCCAACCGAAGCATGGGCAGTGCCTCGGGATCGACGGCACCGTGGTCGACGATGGCGATGCCCAGACTGTCTCCAATGACCGGAGCACCGAACCGAGGGCTCGGCTCACAAGACGTCCCGAGCAGCGCTGCCACGACCAGCGAGACCGCATATGATCCAGCTCGAATCACGGAGAACCTCATTTCGTGGCGTAAAGACTCACTTCTCGGATTGGACTTGGGCTTAAGCGAACGCCGTGCCGATCCGCTGCGGTGGCATAGCCCCGCTGTTCCGCAACCTCGACACCGTACCGTTCCGTATACCCGGCCCCGCATCCAGCGCCCGGTCAGACGTCTCCCTCCCGCAGGGAAGCGAGGTACCCGCCGAGCAATTCGATCATGGCAGAACCAACTTCCTCCGGGGAGAGGACGCCTCGGTGAATCGCGTGGGCGACGGCCAGGTCCAGGTGTGAGTGGTCGTACTTCAAGAAGAGTTCGCGCGATGGGCCCTGGTGAAAGCGGTGGATCACCTCCGACAGATCGAACGCGTCGACCTCCCCGGCACGCCACCGCGTGAACTCAGTCTCGAGCTTCGTGAGTTCGGCCGACAGATCCCTCTCATACGCGATGCCACCGAGCTCGCGAAGACGTCGACGCTGCGCTTTCGTGAGGTCTTGGTTCATGTCCAGGACTCCTCTGGCTGTCCAACGCATGACCCACCGGGCGCTCCCCGGCGCAGCCGTTCACACCGTCCCTTGACACCACACAGAATCTTGTACAACTGTGCTGTACAAGACAACAAGAACCCATCATGCCCCTCAGGACAAGTTATAGTCACGCCCGCCAGAATCTCGCCACCCTCTGGGACGAAGTCGAGGATTCCCGGGAGGCGGCGGACCTCGGGGCCCTCCCCTGAGCTCCTCCGCCAGGCGGGGACGCGACGCGGTCATTCAGAAGGAGTGCCTGGAGGACCTCCGCGACTGGGTGGAGACCAATCGCAAGACGGCAGTGCGGGTCCTGGACTTGATGGAGGCCGGCACGATCCCTCGGGAGGAATCGGCAAACCCGAGCACCTGAAATCCTTCGGGGGCAATGTCTGGTCCCGGCGAATCCGCGAGGCCGACCGTCTGGTCTACGAGGTGTTCACCGACCGTATCGAATTCCTGCAAGCTCGCAATCACTACGGCTGACTCCTCTTGCTCCCCGGCTTGAAAGCCGCGCTCGGCGGGCTCCGCCCGACAGGCCTTGAAAGGCGGAACCTTCTGCGTCATCTGCGTCATCTGTGGCTTCCGCTCGCGTACGAGTACGGGTACGGGTACGGGGAGGTAGGCCGTCCTTCAGGACCCGTCGCCGCAGGCGCCGAGCCTCGGCTTCAGCCGAGGGAACCGTCACCCTCATAGCGCCCGGTGCCGCGGACCGAAGGACCAAGAGTGAGGAGTTCCGCGTCCTTCAGGACCCGTCGCTGGAGGCGCCGACCCTGTTTTCCCGGCTTGAAAGCCGCGCTTGGGCTCGCTCCGCCCGACAGGCCTTGAAAGGCGGAGCCTTCTGCGTCATCCGCGTCATCTGTGGCTTCCGCTCGTGTACGAGTACGTGTACGAGTACGGGTACGGGAGAACCGTCCGTCCTTCAGGACCCGTCGCCGAAGGCGCCGAGCCTCGGCTTCAGCCGAGGAATACGAAACGTCGGGGGTTGAGCGCAATCCCCGACGTTTCGGAACAGCCCACGAAGCGCAAAACGTCGGCACTTGACCCTACGTGCCGACATTCTGTGCTCTGGCTCATGCCCTGGATGCATGCCGGACCACGCGCACCCGGGCTCGGTCTTCTCGGCTTCGATTGGTGTTTCCCGGGGCTGACGCCCCTTGCTCGGCCAGGTGAGGTGGCTCTCGCCACCGGGAGCACCCGGCCGTGCCAACGGCCTCCCACCGCCAGGTCAAAGCCAGTCACCGCTAACGGACATCAGACTGACGAGTCCCCCCACCAGAGACAGCCACAATCCTCCGAGGGACACTACGGTGGCAAACATCCGTGCGCCTCGGAGCCGCCGTATCAGCAGGACAGAGGCGACGAGTTGCCCGATGAGCAACACCCAGATCAGGGCCCCGGCCAGAGACACCATGATGCGCGGGGAAGAACGGGCGGGGTTGTAGAACAGGACGCCGCACAGAATGATGGCGGTCGAGAAGGCAAACGGCAGCAGCGCCCACGCCGCATTCCGACCAGAGGCGCGACCTTGGCGCGCCAGCGGAACTGTGGTGATCACAAGAAGAATCAGCCACACCGCAGCGACGGGCCACAAGCGCATCATCGTGTCAAGCGTCACAACTGCCGTCCACCAAGCCATCTGACACTCTCCGGTGTGGGGCCGTTCCGCCTACGAGGGCAGGTCCTTCCTCCGTCGGTCAGGCGTCGCGTCGCGTTTCCGGATTGTTGAAAACAGGGCGCCGGGTTGACGACCAACCCCGAAGGGGTTGCGCCTTTGACAGCCCGGGGTTGGCGCGCCAGCGCCTACCCCGGGAACGAATCCCGAACCATTCGACTACCCCAACGGGGTTGCGTCCTTTTCCGGGCCAACCTCGTTACCCAGGCTCCTCTTCGGTGATGACCCACGGGAGTTCCACGCCGATCTCCAGTTGGACCAGCGGCAGGCCCTCGAAGGACGGACGAACCAGTGCGATGTCGGTGTGAAAGCCAATTGACACCGTGGGCGAAAGCGGTTCGAAGTCGGCGGTCTTGGCGGAAGGCTGGTCCCTGTCGGGGCGCCATGCGCTCCTGCCCGACTCGATCGTGTCCACAAGGGAAACCCGCCCGCGTATCGATGCAGACCGGAATCGGCGCGGCCGAGCTCGTAGACTTCGACACAGCCTCGTAGTTCCTGCAGCCCGAACAGGTGCACTCACTGGCACCACTCCTGAGGAGTTTCGAACGGGCCCGGATGGTGCTCTCCACATCCGGCCGCAGTACCCAACGGCCGGTCCGAACGGCCACCAACTACGGTCCTCGAGTCAGGACACCCGCTTATTGATGGGCGGACGATGCCGCTCAATGAGGTAAGCCTCGACCGAAGCCGCCCAATACCACTCAGCCGGTTCCAACAAATACAGGCGGACTCGAGTCGCCGGATCGTCGAGAACTGCGTCCCAGGGCTCATGGCCGCGAGCTCGGCACTGTGAGCGGAGCCGCTCACCGAGGAAAGTACCCAGGGCCCTGCCAAGGTACTTCACCCTACCCTCAGACTCGAAGAGGTAGAGGCCTTTGGAGCCTGTCCATGCAAGTTCGGACCTCCGCGCCGCAATCTTCTGCACTGTCTCGATAAATGACGGTATCGCGAGGGACAACCCGATCCGCGAGGTGATCTCGCGCATGTCAGATTCGATGTCGACAAGGAGCGGATCCACTCTCCCACCGGCCAAGTTAAGGTGAGGTCCCTATACTTCCAGATTGCGGCAAACTCAGGTGGTTGCGATGAAGCGGTGGAACTCCTTTGGGAGCATACTGAGTAGACGCCCCGTCGGAATTGAAATAAAATCATAGGTTACGTCATAGTGCATGAGTACTTCAGCCAAGCGGCGAGCATTTGTTGCGGCACCGCGCTTGAGAACTCCAGTATCTTTGGCAAAGTACATCTGATTCACCACCTCCATTACAGCTGCGCTTGTGATCAGCTCCTGGCGGGACGCGAACTGCTCGTAAAGATCACCGGGCGAATGCGGCGGGGCAGCGAGGAGTCCTCGTATGGTTTGTGGCGCCATATTGTGCCTCGAAAACACGAGGTAGGGGCCAGCAGCCAAGTGGCGATAACGCTTCCGGAAGTTATCACGGTTAAAGATATACCGAGCATTCTCCCCGACCTTCTCGGCTCCTTGGCACACGTAGGGAAATAGGAAGAACGCGAGCCATGTCCAGAACCCTGGACTGCGCAGGAGGCTGTTAAGCTGGACGACCATTGGCAGCTCTCGATAGAGCCAAGCGCCCAGTTGAAACCTCGTCTGGAAGCCAACTTGCGGCAGCGTGAGCATCCCGCCAACCACATCTGTCAAGGCAGGATCGGAAATTAGTGTGGCTGGTAGACCGTTGTCATGGCCTGCCCGCAAAGCGTCGAGAGTCTCCGCGGCCGCATGCAACCCACGATCATTGAAACAGCGGCATTCCAATCTCATGCTTCTCCTCGAGTCCACTCGGAAAGACCACGGAGCAGTCGGTGCCTCCCCGCAAAAAACCGTACCGCATCATCAACCCATCCGTCAATGTCCTCTTGGTCCTCTGTCGCAGGTCGTCTTCCGACTGCGGGGGGAACCATGGTCAGCACCGCGTTCTGCCACGCATCTTTTGCGTCTGTATCGACAGGGTTCCTGAAGGCCTCCCTGAGGAGCTGTCTGTAGATCTCAGGCATGAGCAAGGCCTGAACATCACGACGACGGATAAAGCTGCGCCAATCCTCCATCTTCTCGTTTACCTGAAGCAGGGGGTCAGTGCCCACGAAAGAAAGGCGCCATACCACATCGCCCAGTTCTGCAGGTTGCACCGCCAAGAATGAACGCGCATCTTCCATTCCATCGTCGGCCGCCGGTCGTACTCCCTCGGCCTCGCCCAGAATCAATCCCTCTTGCGCCCCGGTGCCGATCACCTTTAGCCTGAATACGATTCCGTTAGGCGAATCAAAGTCGTCTAGCTGGAATGGCCCACCGCACGCGGACGACGAAACGGTAGCACAATCAAAGCGCATCAGGGTCCAGTGGGCCTGAGCTTCGATCACAATTACCGCGTCTGGCGGAAAATGATAGTGGTCTAAGGAATGCGCGCAAAGGAATGTCGGTGGCGTCGTGTCAACATCCATTGTGATCTGGACATCGACACGCCGAACACGCTGACAACCCGTATAGTTGAGCCGCCTGATCGTCACGTATCTACTCCAAGTTCCTCAAGCAGAACCTTCACAACGAGGTTGCGATTCTCATCAAAACCGGTTGCCTTTATCTCAAAGTGGGGGTCGACGATCTCTGCCACAACTTTGTTGGCCTCAGCTGACTCGATCGTGAGGCCCTTCGCCCGACAGTCCACATCACGGCCAAACGCGAAGTCCATTGACTTGTATTTCTTCAGCGCGTTGCCTCGGCGAATATCATAGGCACAGGCGACAGTTACTCGCCCACCGACCGTCGCCGTACCCGTGCCGGCCACTGTAAAGCCGGATTGTATCTTGCCGATACGATACCGAACTTGGCGCACCGGAAGTTCGGGGATCCCTTCGATGTCATCGCCAGCCGAAGAAGGCTTCGGTTTCGGCTTGTGGGGGACGGGCGTCGGCTCCGGACGTGGGAAAAATGCCGCCAGAAGCCCGTGGTCAGCGGCACGATCTGCCCCTTCTAGCTCACGAATGATGGCTGCGGGAGCACTCCGGATAAACTTTATCAACTTACTTGCGAGGACGTACTTCGACTTGACTAGGTCATTCTGGAGTTCGTTGTGGGCAGGCGTCTCAGCGTCACCAACGAAACTCGCCAGAGGGCGATCATCAACAATCAGAAGAGAAGCACAGTCCTGGAGAAAAGGTGTCTTGTCCTGCGAGATTGTGATGCCTTCTCTTACAATTAGAGGTCGAGACCTTCCGAGGCCCTGTACACGCTGAAGGAAAACATCGAAATGCGCGTATTCGTCTGTTGAGTTCTTTGGCCTCACGCGCGTCGGTACTCTGAAACCGACGACCTTGCCCAACTCGAGATTTGCAGAGGCAACGGCACATTGTTCCGGCGTCAGTCGACCTGTATCCCAATCATATTCCGACCCTCCAGATGCATCCGGCACACAAAGCAGTTCCCCGTCCGGGCATGTCGCTGCGTGCAAGCCAAGTGTGATCCGCGCTCGAGTGGCTAGAGACTCGATCGACGCGGTCATTTCCATAAGGCGATCTGCGTCTATTACGTCCGAGGCTCCGTTGTCATCAGCCTCTACCGTCAGCTCTCCGCGTAATATGGGAAGGAAGTACTCGCCTACTGTCGCATCCTTGAGAGCCTTCATGGTTATGCCGTCGTGAACCCACGGCACTAGGACTGAGAGCCCTGGCTCCTGCCGTCTCTCGAGGTCAAATACTTGCAGGAGCTCCTCTACCATTCGGCTATCGTTGGCAGGCAGTACGAGGCCGGACTCGTGTCGTACCCCCCAATGACCGTCGGGGTGATACGTAGTCTGACCTGTGCGGTGTGTTTTGAGCACTGCCCTCCCCATGATCAGTGGCGAGTGCTCTGTTTCAGCTATCGTGAGGGCAAGCAGGCAATGCCCGCGGCTGGCCATCGGGAATACAAACTTCCCGACGCCCCAACGGCCTCGATCTTCGCCTTCCTTTCCGGTGCGTCCGAGCGCACGGAAAAACAGAAAGAACGAATTCTTTTCCGAACTGAACGGATCCCACGCCCCTGGATCACCTGTCAGTCCACGCGTCCCAAAGTCCTCTACCACCAGATACTGAACGGATTCCTGTTGATTCGGCGGGTCCTCTACCTCGCTGTTCGGAGAAGCAATATGTGGCCAGAGGCCCACGAAGAAATTGTGCGTTTCTTTGGCAGTGGGAGCCCTGCTTCCGGTTCGGAGCGCAAAACGGACCCGCACGGACGTACCGCCGGCCCTACGCGCATCCAGTGAATTCTGTATAGCCTCTCTGACAAGAGATCGAGCTACCGAGGAGTCGTCGCGTGTGAATAACGCACCCGCAAACTCCGGGTCAGATGCATTGTCGCCTGGCCTGAATACTCGGAAGTGCCAGTCTGCCGGAAGTGACATTTAGGCCCACGAAGGTGAGAAAGGTTCTGATGATTTTCGGGTCCCCAGCACAGCAAGCCGCCGCGTAGCCCCAAGCGTCGCTTTACAGCACTGAGTGAATACTGCCTCCCGGCATCGATCTGCGCAAGTCTACACTTCCAAGCCCCCAATACCTTCCGGAACCACCTAGGCCCCAGGCGTGTGGTCTTCGGCCTAGATCCACACCAGCTCCCGCAACCCGACGGTCACCAACACCTCGATCAGCTTCACCCGGGCGTCCGGCTTCCATTTCCTCGATCTGATCCCATCCACCGGGCCACTCCCTAGCCGCTGTTCCTTCTTGCATCTCCGCTCCAACTGTGGCATGCTTCCCGACGGGCCCCCTCTTGCCCTGATGTGGTATCCTGGTTTGTTCGCGACAACCAGCTAGTGGGATTCCACTTCAATAGTCCAACCAGTTCAACCATGATAATGTCGGACTCGCTCACGGCGCTTCTATCACCTCTTTATAAGGCGATATTTTGAGCCGTACCACCAGCCGCGTCCTTTCTTGTATCTTTCCTCCTTTGGAGCGCTTCACCTCGACCGGACACATCATGATTCACGTCGTTGACCTGTTCGCCGGTCCAGGTGGACTAGGGGAAGGATTCTCATCCTATGAGGATCAGTCTGGGCGCCCACGGTTTCAGATCGCCCTCTCCATAGAAAAGGACCCCTATGCGCATCAAACGCTCGAACTACGAGCGTTCACCCGTCGGCTCCCTGACCTGCCCTCCTCCCTTCGCGGGTTTCTTCTCGGAGAGGTCAGTCGCAGCGCTCTTTTCGACATGTATCCCGCCCAGGCCACGGCGGCGGCGGCCGAAGCCTGGCGCCATACTCTTGGCCGGGAGTCCAGGCACATTGTTCGAGAGCGAGTTAAGGAGGTGCTCCGCGACCGCTCTGAATGGGTACTGATCGGCGGACCACCTTGTCAAGCATACAGTCTGGTTGGTCGCTCACGCCGTCGCGGTGTCGCTCGCTATGTGCCAGAGGAAGACGAGCGCCAGCACCTGTACGTTGAGTACCTGCAGGTGCTCGGTGATCACGCACCGCCGGTGTTCGTCATGGAAAACGTCAAGGGACTACTTTCCGCACAACTCGCGGGTAAGTCCGTCTTCGCCAGAATTCTTGAAGATTTGACAGAGCCCGCGGCCGCTCTGAAACGTGAAGGTCGGTGCTCTTCGCAGGCGCCACGTTACCGACTCCATGCCCTTGCTCGTTCACCCTCCCAGTTGTTTGAGGAGATTGACCCTCGAAAGTACGTTGTAAGAGCCGAGGACTACGGCGTCCCGCAGGCGAGGCACCGGGTCATTGTGCTTGGGGTAAGAGACGATCTGCCTGACCCGAGACCGCTTGAGCGTGCTGCAAAGCAGGTCACTGTGCGAAGTAGCATCGTAGACCTCCCCAGGCTCCGCAGCGGGATCAGTCGAGGACCTGACAGCGATCATGCCTGGCGTTCCCTTCTGAAGGATATTCCGTCCCGGCATTGGTTCCGGCAGTTGCCCGAAGTCCTGCAGAGAGAAATCAAGAGTGTTACCGAAAACCTGTGCCTTCCTCGCGCCGATCGAGGCGCTGACTGTCTCACCCGTACCAACCAGCCTGAGTGTCTTGTTCTGAATCACTCGACGAGAGCCCATATTCCAGGAGATCTGGAGCGGTATCTCTTCGCAAGCTGCTTTGCCAAGGTGGAAGACCGCTCCCCGGGGCTCGCGGAATTTCCCGCGGGACTTATGCCTGAGCACAAGAATGTCAAACACGACAGGAGACTGGACTACCAGTTCGCGGATCGTTTCCGGGTTCAGGTAGCCGATCGGCCATCTACAACCATCACGTCGCACATTTCCAAGGACGGCCACTACTATATTCACTACGATCCGGGACAATGTCGCAGCCTGACTGTGCGTGAGGCAGCAAGGTTACAGACCTTCCCCGATGACTATTTGTTCTGCGGTCCACGAACCTCCCAATACCAGCAGGTGGGTAATGCGGTTCCTCCAGGCCTTGCTCGTCAGATCGCGGGGATTGTCGCCGAATTATTCTGACTCCTGTGGCTGACCTCATCTCTTCGGAGCGCAGGAGCTGGAACATGTCACGGATCCGGAGCCGGGACACCCGCCCCGAGATCCAGGTACGCAGCGCCCTCCACCGGGCGGGTTTTCGTTTTCGGCTTCATCGTAGCGATCTGCCAGGATCCCCCGATATTGTTCTCCCGAAGCATCGAATGGCCGTGTTCGTTCATGGTTGCTTTTGGCATCGTCACGCTGGGTGCCCTTTCGCATACACCCCCAAGACTCGGACAGAGTTCTGGAACCGGAAGTTCCAGGAGAACGTCATGCGTGACCAGCGCGCGATACGGATGCTCCGCACCAAGGGATGGCGTGTCTTGACTGTCTGGGAGTGCGAAATCACAAAGGATCGGTGGATGAAACGCTTCTGGAAGTGCATCGGAAATCGTGTGAAGGATGGCTCTTCCTGAGGAGGGCAACAGTGCGCCTGAAATACCGTTCTCGCTCAGGTGCGTGGTCGTCAGACGTATATCTCAAGGCACCGGACTGATCGAAGCCCTCGGGGCGGTTTCCTGATAGGTCCCTGACGTCTGGGTCCGTCCTTTTGCCACTTTTGCCCGCCGCACATTTTGAAATCTTTCGCAAGCTCGAACAGCGCCCTCGCCCGGTTCCCTCCGGCCCCGCCCCACCCCACCTTTCCCCGATCCCGTGCCCCGACCAGGACCCCCGATGCCCACCGCCCCCACCCGTCTCCCACTTCATTCCATCCTCGCCATCTGCTTTGCGCTGGCACTCGGCACCCCTGCCCCCGCGGCAGCCCAGGGTGCCGCCTGGCCCGCCCTCGTCCCCCAACCCGAGCACCTCACACTCGGCACCGGCCGACCCTTCGTCCTGGGGAACGGCGTTGCCCTCGTGGCCGCCACCGACGACTCCGCCACCCGCGACGTCGCCGACTACCTCCGATTGAGGATCGCCCCTATCGAGACCCGCGCCGAGCCGGCCCCAGGCGCCGGCACCATCCTCCTCCGGATCAACCCCCACAGCGCCGCGGGTGAGGGAGAGGGGAGCTACCGGCTGGAGGTCACCGAACACGAGATCCGGATCACCGGCGCCGACCCCGACGGGCTCTTCCACGGCGTCCAGACCCTGCTCCAGCTCCTCCCGCCCGACTTCGAGACCGCCCCGGCCACCCGCGACCCAAGCCGCGCCTGGGCCATCCCCCCCATCGTCATCGAGGACCGCCCCCGCTTCCGCTGGCGCGGGGTGCTGCTCGACGTGGCCCGGCACTTCCTCACGGTCGAGCAGGTGAAACGGCAGATCACCCTCATGGCCCGTTACAAGCTGAACGTGCTCCACTGGCACCTCACCGACGACCAGGGGTGGCGCCTCGATATCCCCGCTCTCCCGCGGCTCACCTCCGTCGGCGCCTGGCGCACCGAAGAGGACGGCACCCGCACCGGCGGCTTCTACACCGCGGAGGACATCCGCGAGGTGCTCGACCACGCCCGCCGTCACCACGTCACCGTGGTCCCCGAGATCGACCTCCCCGGCCACCTCTCCGCCGCCATCGCCGCCTATCCCTGGATCGGCTGCACCGGCGACTCCCTCACCGTCCCCACCACCTGGGGCGTATTCAACGACGTGCTCTGCCTCGGAAGCCCCCCCGCCATGGAGTTCGCCGACACCGTGCTGGAAACGGTCCTCTCCCTCTTCCCCTCCCCCTGGATCCATCTGGGCGGCGACGAGGTCCCCACCCTCCGCTGGCAATCCTGCGCCCCCTGCCAGGAGCTGATGCGCACCGAGGGTCTGGGAGCCGAAGGAGAGTTACAGGGATGGTTCACCCGGAGGATGGCGCGGACCCTCACGGAACGGGGCCGCACTCTCATCGGATGGGACGAGATCATGGACCGGGGTCCCCTCCCTCCCGGCGTCGTGGTGCAGGCGTGGCGCGGACCCGACCGGACCCGTGCCGCGCTCCGGGCCGGCGCCCAGGTCATCGCCTCGCCCGGTGAGGCCTATCTCAATACACCCCCCGACGGCCTCCCCCTCGAACGGGTCTATGCCTTCGACCCTCTCCCGGACAGCATCCCGCCGGACGCCGCGGAACGCCTGCTGGGGAGCGAGGCGGCGTTCTGGTCCGAGCACATCACCGCGGCCAACCTGGACCCGATGGTCTGGCCCCGGCTCCTCGCCTTCGCCGAGGCGGTGTGGACCAGGGGCCCACGGGAGTGGGTCGATTTTCGGGCCCGCCTCGAGCGGGACCACTACACCCGCCTCCCCCGGCTCGGCGTTACCCTCGGGCCGGCGGACCGGGCGCTCGCCACCTTCGAGCCGGGGTACGATTCGGTCACCCGCGAGGTGTTCGTGCGCGCGGTGCCCGGGATGCCGGGCGTCGAGATCCGGACCACGCCCGACCCGATGGCCGATTCGGGCACCGTCACCGTCGCCGCGGTGCTGAACGGAAATGTCCTCCCCCTCGGCCGACGCTTCACCCTGGAGCCGCACCTCGCGTGGGGGCGCCCGGTGGAACTCGCGTCTCCCCCGTCACCCCGATATCAGGGCACCGGGCCGTATACCCTCACCGACCATGCACTCGGTTCCACCGACCTGCACGACGGCTTCTGGCAGGGATGGCTCGGGACCGATCTCGAGGCCACGATCGACCTGGGGCGGATCGCGGGCGTGCGCGAGGTCACCGGCTCCTTCCTCCACGATTTCCGCAGTTGGATCGTGGCCCCCTCGGCGTTCACCGTCTGGCTCTCCATGGACGGAACCGAGTGGCAGGAGGTGGGGATGGTGACACGGGAGGAGGCCCTCCCCGACGACCGGCCGCAAACGCTTCGCCTGGTGGTGTCGCCGCCGAGCGCGGTGAGGGGGCGATGGGTGCGGGTGCGAGCCCGGTCCTCGGGGCCGCTGCCGGATCGTCACCCCGGAGCAGGACGGCCCAGCTGGATCTTCGGCGATGAGATCATTGTGAGAGAGGAAGAAGTGTGATGTGTGAAGTTCGAAGAGGAACTGTTGGAACCACGAAAAGCACGAAAAGGCACGAAAGCAACAGCCCTCATTTTCGTGTTCGTTCGTGTATTTCGTGGTTTTCTGTTCCCAACACCCAACACCCAGTGCCCCAACACCCGGACTTTCACACCTGCTTGAACAGCTCCCCCAACCCCACCACCAGCGGCTCGTCGGCGCCTTCCGGGTGCCAGCGGACTTCGTGGTGTTCGGTGACGGGGAAGAGCGCCTCGGGGGTCCAGACCTCCACGCACTTCGCGTCGGCGTCCACGACCCAGTAGAGCGGGACCCCCACCTCCTGGTAAAGCCGCCGTTTGGTGAACCGGTCCTGCCGGGCGTTCGACGGGCTCAGCACCTCCACCACCAGCAGTGGATGTTTCACTTCGCTCCACGACATCGCCCGGGCCTCGGCAACTACGACGACGAAGAAATCGGGGACCACCAGCGTCTCGTCGGACCACGACAGGTCACCTCCCGTCGCCCCCACGCCCACCGGGTATCGGTCCAGATACTGGGCGACGACCTTCACCAGCCGCACCAGGACGAACTGGTGAAGGGGCCTCGGGGACGGACTCACCAGGAGCTCCCCGTGCACCACCTCGTATTTGTTGCCGTCCTCCGGCATCGCCAGAACATCGGCGGCGGTGTAATAGTGCCTGACTGGCATTCCCATAGTATCGGCTCGGCGCGAATGGGTTGGCAAGACATCCCGCCACGTTCGCACCCGGGGCGTCCGGAGCGGTAACCCGAATCACGCAATGGGGGGATGGATCAACGCGCGTTCGTGTTCTTTCGTGTATTTCGTGGTCATTTGTTCCCAACACCCAACACCCAGCCCCCAACACCATTACACCGTCTTAAAGAGCTCCTCCAGCCCCACCACCAACGGCTCGTCGGCGCCTTCGGGGTGCCAGCGTACTTCGTGGTGTTCGGTGACGGGGAAGAGCGCCTCGGGGGTCCAGACCTCCACGCACTTCGCGTCGGCGTCCACGACCCAGTAGAGGGGGACCCCCACCTCCTGGTAGAGCCGCCGTTTGGTGAACCGGTCCTGCCGGGTGCTCGACGGGCTCAACACCTCGATCACCAGCAGGGGCAGGTTGGTCAGGTCCCAGCTCAGCGTTCGAGCGGATTCGAGGTCATGGACCAGGAGATCGGGAGTGACGAGGCTGTCGTCCGCGAAGGGGAGGTCTCCGCCCGGATACACCTCGCCCACCCCCTGAGTATCGAGGTACTGCCCGATCAATCGGTCCAGCCGGCCGACGATCCGCTGGTGCAGCATCCGGGGCCCGGGGCTCACCAGGAGCTCCCCGTGCACCACCTCGTACTTGTTGCCGTCCTCCGGCATCGCCAGGAGGTCAGCTGCGGTGTAATAGTGCCTGATTGGCATGCCCATAGTATCGGCTCGGCGTGAGAGGGTTGGCAAGACATTCCGCCATGTTCGCACCAGGGGCGTCCGGAGCGGTAACCCGAATCACGCTTTGCAGGGCTGGATCGACGCAGGAATGGAACCACAAAAAGCACGAAAAGGCACGAAAGCAACAGCCCTCATGTTCGTGTTTGTTCGTGTCTTTTGTGGTTGTCTGTCCCGCTGGCGGAAAGGCCAGAGCCATCGGATTTCGCCGGGGTGACGATCCTGCCGGGGGCTGACGCATGATGGGTGGTTGCACACCCGGTGGCGCGAGCCACCGCACCGCCGAGCCCGGGGCGAAAGCCCCGGGAATGGAGTGTTCCCCAGTCCTTCAGAACCCGTCGCCGCAAACTGCGAACTTCGCACTTCAAACTTCGTTGTTCATCCTCTTTCCGCCACCAGCCGCTCCAGCCGCTGCCGAGCCTCCTTTACCATCGGTTGCAGCGCTGGCTCCGCGTCCCGCCAGAGACTGACGAACTCGGTGTAGTGCTTCGTGGCGTTCTCCCGGTCCCCGCGAGCCTCGTACAGCTCGCCCAGGCGATAATGCACCCGTGGGGTCCAGTAGCCTTCTACCCCATTGATATCAGGAGGGATGTCGAGAAGCTTGTTGTAATGAGCAATGGCCGAGTCGGGGCGCCCTGCCTGGTCATGCGCGTGCGCCAGGATCGCCTGGGCATAGCGATCCTCGATGGCGAAGCGCCGGTCGGCCTCCCCAATGAGGGGAACAGCCTCCTCCCACCGCCCTTCGGCCAGTGCCACGTGGGACTCGAAGAAGGCCCTCTCCCCCTCGCGATCCACCGACGTGGCGGCCAGGTCGCTCTCGAATCCCGCCAGGGCCCGGCGAGCCAGCCCCGGGTCACGACTCTCCATCCCAAGGACCGCCAGGGCAAGCCACGGGCGTTCCGAGGGGGGAATCCCGTCGATCGGCACGCGGGACAATCCACGCTGGATGTACTGCCTGGCCTCCGCCGGGGCATTCGCGTCGAGGGCCGAGAACGCCGAATCGAGAGCGAACTGGAACCGGACCGTCGGTGAGGGATTGGCCCGCAGGGTCGCCGCCGTCCCCCGGGTGCTCCACCCCAGGGCTTCCCGCGGCTTCCCCTGGAGAGATGCCAGGGTAGCCGCAAACCCAGCGCCGTTGGTGGTCTCCCGAAGGGTGCGTCCACGGCCGAACGCGGCTCTCGCGATCGAGTCGGTGCGGTCCAGATCCCGCCGGGCCCATGCCTGAAGACTCTCCATCTCCCACAAATAGGTGCTGCCAGGGTAGGCCGCGTAGAACGCCGCCGCGGTTGAATCGAGCGCCTCGATCCGACCGTTGGCAAGTTGGGCCGTAGCGAGATTGAGGAACCGTGTGGCGAAGGAAGAGCGTCGCTTCACCGCCTCGCGCAACAACTCCTCCGCCCGCTCCCAGTTGCGGAGATCCATGTGGACCACCGCCGCGTTGTTCAGCGCCCCCACGCTGCTGGGGTCGATGCGGGCCAGCTCCTCGTACGCCGCAAGCGCCTTGACCCGGTCAGGCTCCGGACCGCTCGTATAGTAGTAACCCTCGGTCAGGAGCCGCTCCTGCTCGGTGAGCCGGTCACGGTGGCGGAACGCCGTGGCTACGGCAACCAGACCCCTCTCCCGCTCACGCCCCTCGTTGTTGAGCAGCACCGAGATCTTCCGCCACGCCATGGCAAACGCGGTATCGAGTGCCACCGCTTCCTCCAGAGAGGCCAGCCCTCGCTCGATGTCCCCCTGCTCATCCGCCAGCCGGAGCCCGTCCACATACTTGCGGAGCGCGCTCAACGACGGCGTGGTGACCCGGTCCATGTCCTGGCTGGCGCGGATCGTCTTGAGGGACTCCCCGGCCTTTTCGCGCACCGCCTTCGAAAGCTTGCCCAGGGCTGGCACCAGGTCGTCCTCGGTGCTGGCCGTTTCCCTGAAGGTGGCGAGTTCGGTGCCATCGAGGGCGGACACCAGCCGGGCGGAGATCACGTAGCTCGAGCCGAGCCGGACGACCTCCCCGTCGAGCACCGCCTTGGCGCCCTCGCGCGTCGCAATTTCCCGGGCCAGGGCAAAGGGAATGGTGCTTTCGGACGGCCGGGCCATGAGGGTCAGCATTTCGCGGAGTGATGCCTTGGACAGCACGGTCAGCGCCGGGGACTGGGCCAGATCGGTGCGGAGCGCTTCGGCCACGGTGGGCCCCAGGGTCGAGTCCGAAACCGGCGCCCGGAAGTCCGCCACCACCAGCGTCTCCCGCTCCCCGAACACGCCCGTCCCCTGCAACGACGCCGCCGGCCCGATCCCCAGCGCCCGCGTCACCATGAACCCCACCACCAGCACCGCAAACGCCCCCACCGCCACCGCGCCCCCCAGCCACGTCCGCCGCCACGACACATGCGGACTCGC